>NZ_JAFEUC010000006.1:0-416403 GCF_016901255.1 Micromonospora humida | reverse complement strand
CGCCGGCCTCCTTGGTGGCCTGGCGCTGGCCGTCGTTGAAGTAGGCGGGCACGGTGATCACCGCGTCGGTGATCTGCTCGCCCAGGTAGGCCTCGGCGTCCCGCTTGAGCTTCATCAGCGTGCACGCCGAGATCTCCTGCGGGGTGTACTTCTTGCCGTCGATGTCGACGGTCCAGTTGGTGCCGATCTCCCGCTTGACCGAGCGGATGGTCCGGTCCGGGTTGGTCACCGCCTGGCGCTTGGCGACCTCACCGACGAGCACCTCGCCGTTGCGGGCGAACGCGACGATCGACGGGGTCGTCCGCGAGCCCTCAGCGTTGGCGATGACGGTGGGCTCACCGCCCTCGAGAACGCTGACGCAGGAGTTCGTCGTGCCGAGGTCGATACCGACCGCACGTGCCATCTTCGCTTCCTCGCTTCGTAACGGATGGGCAGGTCAGGTGGCCTACCCGGCGGGCCGCCCGGAGCGACCGCACCACAAGTTGAGTGAACTTGACTCAATAGTGCCACGCGATCGCCAAAGCGCAAGTCGAGTTGAGCCGACCCGACGCAACCTGACCGTTACTACCCTCCGGTTGTCTCTGTTGCATCGGTCGGGCACGCTTTAGCGGTGACGACGCACGGCGATCCCGCCACCCGGTCCGGCGCGCCCACCGTCGCCGCCCGCACCGGGTCGTCGGAGACCGACGAGACGCCGCCCGGCCCCACCGGAGACGGCCTGCCCGCCGCCCTCACCGGCCTGCGGGCCGCGATCGGCGCGGCCCGGTTCCCGCTGGCGCTGCCCTCGGCCGAGCCGGCGCGGCACACCGGCCGGGCGCTGACCGACCAGCTCGACGACTACCTGCTGCCCCGGCTGGCCCGGCTCGACGCCCCGCTGCTCGTGGTCGTCGGCGGATCCACCGGTGCGGGCAAGTCCACACTGGTCAACAGCCTGGTCCAGGCCCGGGTGAGCGCCGCCGGGGTGCTGCGCCCCACCACCCGCTCCCCGGTGCTGGTCTGCAACCCCGCCGACGCCGCCTGGTTCCGCCAGGGCGAGCTGCTGCCCGGCCTGACCCGCACCAACGAGCCCAGCGAGGACCCGGGCACCCTGCACCTGGTCACCGCCCCCGCGCTCGCACCGGGGCTGGCCTTCCTCGACGCCCCCGACATCGACTCGGTGGTCGACGCCAACCGCGCCCTCGCCGGCCAGCTGCTCGCCGCCGCCGATCTCTGGCTCTTCGTCACCACCGCCGCCCGGTACGCCGACGCCGTCCCGTGGGAGCTGCTGCGCGCCGCCCGCTCCCGGGGGGCCTCGATCGCCATGGTGCTCGACCGGGTGCCCCCCGAGGCCGCCGACGAGATCGCCGCCCACCTGTCCGAGATGCTCGCCGCCCAGGAGCTGGGCGCGGCGCCGCTGTTCGTCCTGCCCGAGACCTGGGTCGACGGCCAGGGCCTGCTGCCCGACCGGGTGACCGCGCCGCTGGGCGGCTGGTTCGCCCGGCTCGCCGCCGACGCCGAGGCTCGCGCCGCCGTGGTCCGGCAGACCCTGGACGGCGCACTCGCCTCCCTGCACCCCACGGTCGAGGCGCTCGCCGACGCCGCCGACGAGCAGGTGGCCGCCGCCGACGCGCTGGACGACCGGGTCCGGGCCGCCTACCAGGGCGCGCACCGCACCGTGGCCGAGGGCATGAAGGACGGCCGGCTGCTGCGTGGCGAGGTGCTCGCCCGCTGGCAGGAGTTCGTCGGCACCGGGGAGTTCTTCCGGACGCTGGAGGCCCGGATCGGCAGGCTGCGCGACCGGCTCGTCGCCGCGGTCACCGGCCGGCCCGCCACCCCCGCCACCGAGCTGCGCAACGCCATCGAGTCGCAACTGGTGACCCTGCTGCGCGGGGTCGCCGCCGAGGCTGCGGAGCACACGTACACCGCCTGGAAGGCGCACCCCGCCGGGGCCGCACTGCTCGAACCGCCGCTGGCGCACGCCTCGGCCGACCTGCCCGAACGGGCCGAACGGCTGGTCCGGGACTGGCAGCGTGCCGTGCTGGAGCTGGTCCGGGAAGAGGGCGGCGACCGGCGGTTCGTGGCCCGTACGGCCGCGTACGCGGTCAACGCCACCGGGCTGGCCATGATGATTGCCGTCTTCGCCTCCACCGCGTTCATCCCCACCGGTCTGGAGGTGGCGACCGGGGCGGGCACCACGGTCGCCGCGCAGGCCGTACTCCAGGCGATCTTCGGCGACCAGGCGGTGCGTACCCTCGCCGCGAAGGCCCGGGGCGACCTGCTGGAGCGGGTCCGCACGCTGCTCGACGAGGAGGCGGCCCGCTACCTGGCCCGCACCGACGCCGCCCGGCCCGGTCCGGAGGCCGCCGCCGGCCTGCGTCGGGCCGCCGCCCGGGTCGAGGTGGCCCGGCACCGCAGCGGCCTCGCCGACCAGGCCGGCCCGGCGCTACCGACCCCGACCCCGACCCCCGAGGACGGCATCCGGTGACCAACATCGTCGGCCGGATGCGCGAGGCGCTCCGGGGTGACAAGCGTGTCGACGCCGACGCCCTGGTGGCCCGGCTCGACGCGGTGCGCCGGTTCCTCGACGCGGTCGACGGCGAGGTGCCCGACACCCGGCTGGTCGGCGCGCACACCCTGGTCGAGCGGGCCGGCACCCGGTTGGCGCTGTCCCGGGACCACACGGTGGTTGCGCTGGCCGGAGCCACCGGCAGCGGCAAGTCCAGCCTGTTCAACTCCCTGGCCGGGATGGAACTCTCCCCGGTCGGGGTACGCCGGCCCACCACCGGTGTCGCGCACGCCTGCGTCTGGGGGCCGCTGGACGGCGGCAACCGGCTGCTCGACTGGGTAGGCGTGCTGCCCCGGCACCGGTTCGTCCGGGAGAGCGCGCTCGACGGTGACGACGAGTCGGCCCTGCACGGTCTGATCCTGCTCGACCTACCCGACTTCGACTCGGTGCAGCGGTCCCACCGACTGGAGGTGGACCGCCTGCTCGGCCTGGTCGACCTGGTGGTCTGGGTGGTCGACCCGCAGAAGTACGCAGACCGGGTGATCCACAACAGCTACCTGCGCGAGTTCCACCGGCACCGGGAGGTGACGGTGGTGGTGCTCAACCAGGCCGACCGGCTGCCCCCGGCCGAGCTGCCCCGGGTGCTGGCCGACCTGCGCCGGCTGCTCGACGTCGACGGGCTCGACGGGGTGCCGTTGCTGGCCACCACGGCGGTCGAGCCGAACGGGATGACCGGGCTGCGGGAGGCGCTGGAACGGGCGGTGTCGGACCGGCAGGCCGCGCTGCGCCGGCTCTGGGGCGACGCCGACTCGGTGACGGCCGCGCTGGGGGAACTGGTCGCCGTCGAGGCACCCGGGCACACCCCGGACGCAGAGACGATCCGCACCCTGGACCGGGCGCTGGCCGACGCGGCCGGGGTGCCCACCGTGACGGCGGCGGTCGAGGGGGCGTACCGGCAGCGGGCCGGTGCCGCGACCGGCTGGCCGCTGGTCCGCGGCTGGCGGCGGCTGCGCCCCGACCCGCTGCGCCGGCTGCACCTGACCGGCCCGGCGACCGATCCGCAGCAGCCGGCGCAGGCCCCGGTCGCGGCGACCTCGGTACCCGAACCGACGGCCGCCCAGCAGTCCGCTCTCGGGCTGGCCATCCGCGCGGTCGGCGGCCGCTCCGGCGGGGACCTGCCCGCCCCCTGGCCGGCCGCGGTGACCGCCGCGGCCCGGTCCCGCCTGGCCGACCTGCCGGACGCACTCGACGCGGCGGTCGCCGCCACCGACCTGGGCATGGAGCGCCGACCGCTGTGGTGGCGGCTGGTGGGCGGCGTCCAGTGGCTGGTCACCCTCGCCGCCGTGGTCGGGCTGGGTTGGCTGGCGCTCGGGTACGCGCTGCGCGCCCTCGGGTTGCCGGCGCTGGAGTACCCCCGGGTGGGCGAGACGCCGCTGCCCACCGTGCTGCTGCTCGGCGGGTTGCTCGCCGGCCTGCTGGTGGCGGCGGTGACCGGGCCGGTGATCCGGTGGGCGGCCCGGCGGGCCCGGCAGCGGGCCGAGGGGCGGCTCACCGAGGAGGTCGCCCGGGTCGGCGCGGAGTACGTCCTCACCCCCGTCCGCGACCTCGTCGACCGGTACGCCCTCGCCCGCCGCGCCTGGCAGGACGCCGCCGGCTGACCGGCCCCGGCGGGGAACGCCAGCGGCCCGGCGGCCATCGACGGACGCCGACCACCGGCCGGCGAACGCGGACGTCGGCACGGGTGTCCGGGGCGGCGCGGCGGCGTAGGGTCGTGCCATGGCCACGCCACAGACCCCCTACGACGCGGTGCTGTCCGCCGCCCGCGACGTGACCAGGCTGGACTGCGCGCTCGACGCCGAGATGCTCGGCACGGCGCTGCTGGGCAGCGTCTACGCGATCGCCGAGACCGACCGGGAAACGGCGGTCCGGGAATTCGTCTCCGGTTTCCTCGCCGCCACCTCCCGCCGCCGTACGGCCGCCGCCACCACCATCCGGCAGGTCTTCGCCGCGCTGGTCCCGACCGCCGAGGGCGCGGCGAAGGTCCGCCCCGGCGCGCAGGCGCCGGCCTGGGCCGGCCAGCTCGGCCGGGTCCACCTCACCGGCACCTGGTCCTACGGCGACGTGTACGGCGACCAGACCTCCTACCTGGCCACCTTCGCCTACGACGACGAGTCGGGTGGCCCGGAGCACGCCCTGGTCGCGCTGATCGACCACAACATCGGCATCACCAAGGACGTCTTCGTCGGCGGTCCGGCCGAACGCATCCTCGCGCAGGTCCGGCAGATGTGCGCCGACGACGACCTGACCTGGTTCCGGGAGGAGGACCCGACCCGGATGCACGGCGAGGTGGGCCGCCACCTGGAGATCACCGACGACCTCGGTGACCTGCCCGCCGAGGGTTCGCTCGCCACCGACCGGGCGCTGGTCGGGGCGCGGTTGGCGGTGTTGCCGCAGGCGGGTGCCGACACCACCGGCTGGCCCACCGAGCCGCTCTCCAGCGACGAACGCACCGCGCTTGTCCGGGCCTTCCTGGCCGCCCCCGAGGCGGCCCGGTACGGGCTGAACACCCTCGACGGCGACGCCGAGCTGGCCTCGCTGCACTTCTGCCTCGGTCTGCTCTTCGACCACGCGGCGAGCTTCCCGGACGCCGATCCGCTGCGCTGGAGCCCGGCGGTGGCCGGGCTGTTCCTGCTCGACTGGGTGCACCGACGGGCCGTGCTGGACATGGACGACGCGGCGATGCTGCCCCGGGTGCTGCGTGCCTGGGCGGCGTTCGCGGCGCGGCGGCGGGGGCTGCCCGAGCGGGCCGTCACCCAGACCGACGAGGCGATCGAGGAGCTGGTGCCGGAGTTCGCCAGGCTCTATTCGACAGGTGAGCGGCGCAGCCCGGCGACGGCGGCGGTGGCCCAGTTGATGGCCGACGGCGTCGACCCGGACGACCCGGTCGCGCTGGACGCCTGGATCGAGGCCAACCGGCAGCGCCTCGGCGACGACACTCCCTGACCGGCCGGACCGCCGGTCAGGGTTCGACCAGGGTCAGCCGGCCGGGGGCGACGTCGAGGCGGATGCGCTGGCCCCAGCGCAGCGTCAACCGGTCGGTCTCCAGGCCGTCGGCGAAGGCCACCAGGCCGTCGGACTCGGCGGTCAGCTCCAGCGTGCCGGTGCCGTCGAGGCGACCGGCGACCAGGTCGGCCCCGGTGACCGGGGAGGGCCACGCCTCCCGGACGAACCAGCACAGCGCCGGCTCCTGCGGGGCGGGAAGCGCGACGGCGGCCGGCCGGCCCCGGGCGATGGAGGCGCACCAGCCGGTGGCCCCGGTGCCGGTGCCGACGACCACCCCGGAGGACGACTGCCGCTCCCGGCGGGGTCGGCCGTCGGAGGTGACGTCGAGCAGGTAGCGGGCCGACTGGTGGGAGGGGTGCCCGACGTACACCTCGTTGAGGCCGACCAGTTCCTGGCCGTCGTCGAGGGTGGCCCGGACCATGGCCCGGTGCCGCAGCGGCGCGGTCCCGGCCACCACCGCCGGCAGCAGGGCGGCCACCTGGTCGCCGGTGCACCGGACCAGCACCCCGGCGTTGCGGCCCGGTTCCGGGTCGACGCCGACGACGGGCTGCCCGCTGAGGTACTTCGCCACGTTGGCGACCAGTCCGTCCGGGCCGACGGCGACGACGACGTCCTCCGGCCCGAACAGGAACCGGGGCAGGTCGTCGCGGTTCACCGTGCCGCGTCGCCAGTCGGCGGGGACGGCGGCCGCGACGGCGGTCAGCGCGCTCTGGAGGGCCTCGTGCCGGTCCACCACCTCGGCCAGGTCCCGCCCCCGGGCGCGCAGGTACCACTGGGCCGCCGCCCGGGTGCCGTGCCGGGCGAGCAGTTCGTCCAGCTCGCTGGGGCGGCGCACGACCACCACCCGGGGGGCCAGGGTGGCGCTCACCGGTCGACCGCCCCGGTCGGGCCGGTGAGCCGGCCGAGCAGGTCGGCGAGCAGGTCCGGGGTGACCGTGAGCTGGCCGATCGGGGGGAGCTGACCGGCGAGTTCCCGGACGGTGAGGGCCTGCAGCACCGCCGGCGGCAGTTCGGCGTACGTGGCCAGTTTCGCCGCCTCCGCCTCGGCCTCGGCGGCGCCGACGGCGCGTACCGTCTCGGCCTTGGCCAGGGCGAGCGTCCGTTCCTTGTCGGCGGCACCGGCGGCGAGCAGGCGCTCCTTCTCGGCCTCGGCGGTGGCGAGCACCCGGGCCCGGTCGGCGGCGGCGGTGTTGGCGACCGTTTCCCGTTCCGCCTTGCCGTGGGCGCTGGCCAGTTCGGCGGCGGCGTCGAGTTCGGCCCGGCGGCGGGCGTTCGCCCCGTGCTGCTCGACGAGCTGCTGCTCCCGGCGGGCCAGCTCGATCTTGTTCTGGAGTTCGTTCTCGGCGATGCCGCGTTCCTGCTCGACGGCCTGTGCCCGGCGGGCGTACGTGGCCCGGTCGGCCTGCACCTGCACGGCCTCCCGGGTGGGGGTCTGCAGGGCGCGTTCCAGTTCCGGTTCGGGCCGGACGGCGACGACCCGGGCGCTGACCACGGCGACGCCGATGTCGGCGAGCCGGGGCTCGGCGCCGAGCGCGGCGGAGACCGCCTCCCGCACGGGTGCCACGGTGGTCAGCGCCTCGGCCAGCGGCACCCGGGCGAGCAGGTCGAGGGCGGGTTGCTGGGCCAGTTCGGCCAGCAGCGTGGCCACCTGGTCGAGGGGGCGGGAGCGGGCCCGGCCGGTGCGCGGGTCGACCGAGAAGTCGAGCCGGGCGGCGGCGAGCGCCGGGTCGGCCACCCGGTAGGTCACGGTGGCCTGGACGGTGATGTCGGCGAAGTCGCCGGTGCGGGCGTGGAAGAGCAGCGGCAGCTCCCGGTCGTCCACCGGCACCTCGCTCAGCACGGCGGTCAGCGGCCGGTACCAGAACGACTGGCCGGTGCCCTCCCGCCGGACCCGCCCGGCGACGTGCAGCCGTACCCAGTTGGTCGGTGTCCCGCGCAGGTGGCGCAGGAAGAGTCGTCGCGTCACGTCGGCCATGGCTTCACCCTCCCCTTTTTCGTCGCTACGACGATAACCACTCTGCTAAGTTATCGTCAAGGTGGTGATAAAAAGATGACCGACTACCCGCCCTTCGCCGTGACGGTGGACCTGGTGGTGCTCACCGTGCGCGCCGACGCGTTGCACCTGCTGCTCGTCCGCCGGGGCATCCCGCCGGACCAGGGCCGGTGGGCACTGCCGGGCGGCTTCGTCGGCATCGACGAGGACCTGCCCGACGCCGCCGCCCGGGAGCTGACCGAGGAAACCGGGCTACCGGAGCCGGTCGGCCACCTGGAACAGCTCGGCACGTACGGCCGACCGGGCCGCGACCCGCGCGGGCGGGTGGTCACCGTGGCCTGGCTGGCGCTGCTGCCCGACCTGCCCGCCCCCGTCGCCGGCTCGGACGCCGCCTCGGCGGAGTGGGTGCCGGTCACCCGGCTCAGCCCCGGCCTACTCGCCTTCGACCACGACCGGATCGTCGCCGACGGGCTGGAACGGGCCCGCGCGAAGCTGGAGTACACCCCGCTGGCCGGCGCGTTCTGCCCGCCCGAGTTCACCGTGGCCCAACTACGGGCGGTCTACGAGACGGTCTGGGGCACCCGGCTGGACCCGCGCAACTTCCACCGGAAGGTCACCGGCACCCCCGGCTTCGTCAGCCCCGTCGGCCGCGCCACCGAGGGCGACCGGGGACGACCCGCCCAACTGTTCCGCCGGGGCCCGGCGACCCGGCTCCACCCGCCCATGCTCCGCCCCGAACCCTGACGGCCCCGGCGTGCCGACCGCCCGGCGACGGCAGGCTCAGGACAGCGCCGCGAAGACCAACCCGGCCACCAGGGCACCCACCAGCCCGCCGGTCACGACCTGCGCGACGGTGTGGTCGCGCAGCCGGACCCGGGACCAGCCGACCAGGCCGAGCAGCGGGACGGCCGGCAGCAGCCGGGGGCCGAAGGTGAGCACCAGCACCACCAGCGTGCCGGCGGCCACCGCCGAGTGGATCGACATCTTCCACCAGTGGCTGACCGACACCGCCACCACCAGACCGACCACCCCGGTCGCGACCAGGGCCAGCACCGGGCGCGGCGCACCGAGCGCCGCGAGCAGGGCCAGCCCGGCGACGGCCGAGACCAGGCCGAACAGCAGCGGCACCCGGCGTTGCTCACGCCGACCGATGTGGTGGTCGGTGAGCCGGCCCCGCCGCACCCCGTTGAGGACGTACGCGAACGGGATGCCGGCGGCGAAGACCGTGGCGAGCAGACCCCAGGCCAACCCCCGTACGCCACCCGCGCCGTGCCAACCGATCACCACGGTCAGCCCGGTGACCAGCACGGCCGGCGCGGTCGCCTCGGTCACCCACCGGGCCACCCGGGTCGCCGCCCCCGCCGGCCCGACGGGGACCTGACCGGGGGCGGACGGGACGTCGCGGGCCGGGGGTGGTCCGGGGTCGCCCGCCGGCCGGTCACCGCCCTCGTCGCGCGTACTCAGCGTTCCGCCCCCGCATGTCGTGCCGGCCGGTCGGTCGCGCCGGCCGGCGGCGTCCGCACCGTGGAGGGTTCAGCCGGCGTCGTTCGTCACCGTACCGTCCGGGTCGGTGCCGTCGTGGCTGGTCGGCGCGGGTATCGCCGGCGTCTGCGGCGTGGGGGCCGGGGTGGCCGACGGGCGGGCGGCCGGGGTCGACGCACGCACGGGTGGCGCTCCGACGCGCGGCACGCGACGGGCCTCGTCCCGCGGCCGGACGACGCGGGGGGCCCGGGTCGGGATGGCCGTCACGGTGGGCCGGGGGCGCGGGGTGGGGACCACGGTGACCGTGACGGTGGGGCACGGTCCGACCGTGGGCCCCGGCGTCGGGCCGGGTTCCAGGGTCGATGTCGGGCCGGGGGTCGGCTCGGGCGTGGGTACCGGGGTGGGGGTGTCGGAGGGCGCCGAGGTCGGCGACGGGTCCGGGGGCGGTTCGGAGAACGTGGTCGTCGGCTCGGCGCTCGGTTCCGCGCTCGGGCTCGGTTCCGCGCTCGGGCTCGGTGCCGTACTCGGGCTCGGTGCGGCGCTCGGCGAGGTGGGGGTGGGGTGGGCCGGGGCGGCCGGTGCGTGCGTCCGGGGGACGGGACGGGGGGTCGCGGCGGGGGCCGCCGGGGGCGGCGCGGGACGGTGGGTGGCACCGGTGCCGCCGGTGCCCGGGACGGGGGCGGGCGTGGGGGGCGGGGGCGCGCCGGTCGGGCCGGCCGGCGGCAGGGCCGGTTGGCCGGTGGCGGGCACCGGGACGACGACCGGGCCGACCGACGGGGTGGGCAGGAACGGGGTGCCGCCGTCCGGCAGCGCGGTGCTGCCCACGGTGGCGGAGCCGGCGCTGATCGCGGCGAGGACCGGCATGGAGGCGGCCCCGGCGAGCAGGGCGACGGTGAACAGGTAGCCCCGGTGCGGTCCGCCCAGGCCCGGGGCCCGGTGCACGCCGATCATCCGCCGGTAGCTGCCGCCGCCGGCCCGGTGCCGCCCGAGGAGGGGGATCGGGGGACCGTCACCTGGCTCGGACACCGCACACTCCCTCGTCGACCTGGACGTGTTCGCCGGTGGGCAGCACGAATCAGAACGGACATTATTCGCCAAACGCCCACCAATACCGGTCAGCTTGACCCAGTGACGCCCAGTTCACCAGGCACCACAGCGTGTCGACACACAAAAAGTCCGTCACCCGACCGGCACACCGCGACCGCCCGGCCGGGCGACGACAAAAAAGTCCACGGGTCACCAAGCGGACATGTCACCACCAGCGGGAGGGCCATACTGTGGGGCCGCTCACCTCCTCTGCAATCATTCAGGCACGACGGCAACGCAGCCGCCCCTCCGCGTACCCCGTGGCAGGCGTGGCTGGTGGCCGACGCTCCCGAACCGGGTTCGACCCATGGATCCGGCTCAGGTCGTGCGGCAACCCCCACCGGGGCCAGGCACGACCGCCAGGAACCAGTCCGGCAACAGCCGGGCCGGCGCACGTTGTGCGCGGACGGGTGACCCCCCGGCTCGGGCACAGACACGACAGGGAGAGACGGATGGCAAAGGGCGACCCTGCGGTCTCCAGCCGCGGCCGGCGAGCCGCACCCCGGTCCCGGCGGGCCACGACCGGCGAGCCGGAACTCGTACAGCTGCTCACCCCGGCCGGCGACCGGATCGAGAGCGCGACCGGGCCGGACGGCACCGAGTACCGCGTCGACTTCACCGACGAGGAGTACCGCGGCCTCTACCGCGACCTGGTGCTGGTCCGCAAGCTCGACGCCGAGGCGACCGCCCTGCAGCGGCAGGGCGAGCTGGGCCTGTGGGCCTCGCTGCTCGGCCAGGAGGCGGCCCAGGTCGGCTCCGGGCGGGCGCTGCGCAGCCAGGACATGGCCTTCCCGACCTACCGGGAGCACGGCGTCCTCTACTGCCGGGGCATCGACCCGATCATGCCGCTCGGCCTGTTCCGCGGCGTCGACCAGGGCGGCTGGGACCCGAACGAGTTCAAGTTCAACATGTACACGATCGTCATCGGGGCGCAGACCCTGCACGCGACCGGGTACGCGATGGGCGTCCACATGGACGGCCGCACCGGCACCGAGGACGGCGAGGCGGTGATCGCCTACTTCGGCGACGGCGCCACCAGCCAGGGCGACGTCAACGAGGCGTTCGTCTGGGCCAGCGTCTTCAACGCCCCCCTGGTGTTCTTCTGCCAGAACAACCAGTACGCCATCTCCGAGCCGCTGGAGCGCCAGACCCGGGTTCCGCTCTACCGGCGGGCCGGTGGCTTCGGCTTCCCCGGCGTCCGGGTCGACGGCAACGACGTGCTCGCCTCGTACGCGGTGACCCGGCACGCGCTGGACAACGCCCGGCTCGGCCAGGGCCCCAGCCTGATCGAGGCGTACACCTACCGGATGGGGGCGCACACCACCTCCGACGACCCGACCCGCTACCGGATCGCCAGCGAGGTCGAGGCCTGGCAGGCCAAGGACCCGATCGCCCGGATGAAGGCGTTCCTCGAACGGCAGCAGCTCGCCGACGCCGACTTCTTCGCCGAGGTCGACGAGCAGGCCCGCGCCGAGGCGGTGCACCTGCGCGAGCGGGTGCTGAACCTGCCCGACCCGCAGCCGGTCAGCATGTTCGACCACGTCTACCCGCACGGCTCGCCCGAGTTGGACGCCCAGCGGGCCCAGTTCAGCAGGTACCTGGAGTCGTTCGAGGGGAGCGCGCACTGATGGCCACGGAGACGCTCACCATGGGCAAGGCCCTCAACACCGGCCTGCGCCGCGCCCTGGAGAACGACCCGAAGGTCGTCATCATGGGCGAGGACGTCGGCAAGCTCGGCGGCGTCTTCCGGATCACCGACGGCCTGCAGAAGGACTTCGGCGACCAGCGGGTGATCGACACCCCGCTGGCCGAGTCCGGCATCATCGGCACCGCCGTCGGCCTGGCCATCCGGGGCTTCCGGCCGATCTGCGAGATCCAGTTCGACGGCTTCGTCTACCCGGCGTACGACCAGATCGTGTCGCAGGTGGCCAAGATGCACTACCGCTCGCAGGGCAAGGTCACCATCCCGATGGTGATCCGGATCCCCTACGGCGGCGGCATCGGCGCGGTCGAGCACCACTCCGAGTCGCCGGAGGCGTACTTCGCGCACACCGCCGGGCTGAAGGTGGTGACCTGCGCCAACCCGCAGGACGCGTACGTGATGATCCAGCAGGCCATCGCCTCGGACGACCCGATCGTCTTCCTGGAGCCCAAGCGCCGCTACTGGGAGAAGGGCCCGGTCGACCTGGACGCCCCGCTGTCCGGGGCGTACCCGCTGCACGCCGCCCGGGTGGTGCGGCCGGGCACCGACGCGACAGTGCTGGCGTACGGCCCGATGGTGCGCACCGCGCTGGACGCGGCGACCGCCGCCGCCGAGGACGGCCGGGAGCTGGAGGTCGTCGACCTGCGTACGCTCTCCCCGCTGGACCTGACCGCCGCGTACGAGTCGGTGCGGCGCACCGGCCGGTGTGTGGTCGTCCACGAGGCCCCGGGCAACCTGGGGCTGGGCTCGGAGATCGCGGCCCGGATCACCGAGGAGTGCTTCTACTCCCTGGAGTCGCCGGTGCTGCGGGTCACCGGTTTCGACACCCCCTACCCGGCCAGCCGGGTGGAGGAGGAGTACCTGCCCGACCTCGACCGGGTGCTCGACGCCGTCGACCGCACCTTCGGCTGGTGAGCGCGATGTCCCGGATCAAGGAGTTCAACCTGCCCGACCTGGGCGAGGGGCTGACCGAGGGCGAGATCCTCGCCTGGCTGGTCAAGGTGGGCGACGTCATCGAGCTGAACCAGCCGATCGTCGAGGTGGAGACGGCCAAGGCGGCCGTGGAGATCCCGGCGAAGTGGGCCGGCGAGGTGCGCTCGATCTTCCACCCGGAGGGGAGCACGGTCGAGGTCGGCACGCCGATCATCGCGATCGACACCGACCCGGGTGCCGGGCCGGTGCCGGAGTCGACGACCGCCGCCGCCGCGTCGACCCTGCCCACCCCCTCGGCCGCCTCCCTGGCCGCGGTGCAGGTGGCCCCATCAGAGGGGATGGTCGAGCCGGGCCTGATCGGCGGCGTAGCCCCGGGTGGCCGAACGGCCGTCCTGGTCGGCTACGGCCCCCGCAACGCCCCCGCCAAGCGCCGCCCCCGCCGTTCCCCCGCCCCCACCGATCATGGGGTTGTGGCGGCGGACAAGAACGTCCCTGCCCCTGCGAAACCGGCACCACCAGTCCATGATCGACGGAGCGTGGATAGCGCGGTGCTGGCGAAGCCGCCGGTGCGCAAGCTCGCCAAGGATCTCGGGGTCGATCTGGGTGCGCTGGTGGGGTCGGGACCGCTGGGGTCGATCACGCGGGAGGACGTCCAGCGGGCGGTGGCGGGGAGCACGGTGGCGGCCGAGCCGGCGGCGGCGACGCCACCTGCCACCTCGGCCGCGAGCTTCGGCGCGGACCGCGAGCAGCGCATCCCGGTCAAGGGGGTACGCCGGCTGACCGCCGAGAACATGTCCCGCTCGGCGTTCACCGCCCCGCACGTCACGGAGTTCCTGACCGTGGACGTGACCCGGACGATGAAGGCGCTGGACCGGCTGCGCGGGCGGCGGGACTGGCGCGACGTACGGGTCTCGCCGTTGCTGCTGGTCGCCAAGGCGGTGCTGTTGGCGGTCCGGCGGCACCCGATGGTCAACTCCACCTGGGCCGGCGACGAGATCGTCGTCAAGGAGTACGTCAACCTGGGCATCGCGGCGGCCACCGAGCGCGGCCTGATCGTGCCGAACATCAAGGACGCCGGCCGGCTCACGCTGCGTGAGCTGGCGGATGCGCTGACGGGTCTGGTGCAGACGGCCAAGGCGGGAAAGACCTCCCCGGCGGACATGTCCGGCGGCACCCTGACGATCACCAACGTCGGGGTGTTCGGGGTGGACACCGGCACCCCGATCCTGCCGCCGGGCGAGTCGGCGATCCTGGCCTTCGGCGCGGTCCGTGAACTGCCGTGGGTCCACAAGGGCAAGGTCAAGCCGCGCCAGGTGACCACCCTGGGGCTCTCCTTCGACCACCGGATCATCGACGGCGAGTTGGGGTCGAAGTTCCTGCGGGACATCGGGGACTTCCTCGCCGACCCGGAGGCGGCGCTACTCGCCTGGACCTGACCGGCGACGTTCCGGCCACGGCCGGTGTGCACAGGGTGAACGCCCGGCACACCGGCCGTTGCCGTTGAGGGAAGAAATAGTGGCCCAGATCGCTCTTTGACCTACGATCCTTAGGCCCGTGTTGCAGCTCACCTAATAATCGATGGCGATCGCCGCCCGATGGGTGTTCAATGGAGTCATCAAGGGGCTGACAACCGAATAGCCGGAGGAGAGACCACCATGAGCATGATCGAGCGAATCCGCACCCGTCGTGACGCCAACCGTCGGGCCCGTGCCATCGAGCACGCGCTGCGCTCCGCCAACTCGCCGGCGGTCCGCGAGGAGATCCTCGCGATCGCCCAGCGTCACATGAGCTGACCCGGCACCGACTTTCCTCTCCCTCCTCCAGATCGATGACCCGCCCGGGCCCCGGGCGGGTCATCGGCGTTCCGGACCCGCTGAGACCGGGATTCCGCCTCGCCACGACGCCCGGTACGGTGGTTCCGGTCGCCACCCGCCGACCCGGACACCGATCGCGACGGATGGAAGCCGATCGACACCGTCCGGCGACGCGGAGTGACGGCCGGTGCTGCATGGGGGCCGCGCGCGCGTACCGGATACCGTGCGGGGAGACCGCACGGCCGAACCGCCGGGCACCGGCGACACGGCCGACCGGACGGACGGCATCGGCGGCCGACATGTGATGGAGGAGGCGCACCCATGACGTCCGAGGGCCAGCACCGTCCCGGCCAGGAGCCGGGCGAGGCGCCGCCGGGCTCCGGTGGGCCGGCGCCGTACGGCGACCGGCAGCCCCAGCAGGACCAGGGGTACGGCGTCCCCGCCACCCCCGACCTCGGCTGGGCCCCACCACCCCCCACCGGCCGGGCCAACCCGCCCGGTCCGTCCTGGTCGGCACCCGACCAGCCGGCGGCCTGGGGCGGCGCGCAGGTTCCGCAGCAGTCCGAGCCGACCGAGGCGTGGAACCCGCCGCCCGGCGGGGCACCGCCCACCGAGGCGTGGACCCCACCGGCCGGCCCGCCGCAGCCCGCCTGGGCGGGGCAGCCCGAGCAGCCCGCCTGGGCCGCCGCGCCCGCGCCGGCCGCCGGCAAGCCCGACTCCTCCGCACAGCCCGGTTGGGCACCGTCATCCGAGCCCGGCTGGGCGCAGGCCGAGCAGCCCGCACCGGCCTGGGCGCAGCCCGAGGCCGGAGCCCGGGGCGCCGCCCGGGTGCCGCAGCCGGACAACCCGGCCGGCGGCGGCTGGTCCCCGCCGGCCGACCCCGCCCCCACCTCTCCCGCCGGCTGGTCCGGTCAGGACGCCGCAGCGCGGGAGGCGACCCCGGGCACCAACGGCTGGGGCACCGCCCCCGCACCGCAGCAGGACGACCCGGCCCGCTCCGGCGGCTGGCCGGCCGACGACCGCGCCGACGCCGAGCGCGCCGACGCCGACCGGGGCCATGCCAACCGGGGCAACGGCTGGCCGGGTGACGACCGGGCCGGGGCCGACCCGGCGCGGGGTGGCTGGCCGGCGGGCCCGCAGGACGGGCCCGGCAACTCCGGCGGGTGGGCCACCCGTGGACCGTCCCGCCCCGACGAGGCGCACCGCCCCGCCGGCCGGGCCTCGGTGCCCGTGCCGGCCCCGGCGGAGCCCACCAACCAGACGGCGGCCTGGCCGCAGCCGGAGGCCGGGGCGCAGGCGGCGGGCAACGCCGCAGGTGTCGACAGCCGGTCCACCGAGGACGATCCGTCCCGCTCGGGTGGCTGGGCCGCGAACCGGCCCGGCCCGGACGACGCCGGCCGCTCCGGTGACTGGCCGGACGGCACGCGGGACGACCGGCAGCCGCCGTGGGGTGCGCCGGACGAGCCCGCCACGGCCCGGTGGGAGGGTCAACGCGAGCAGGCCACCCCCGACGGCTGGGCGGCCGGCGCTCCCGCCCGCGCCGACCAGTCGCGTCAGGACGACCCGGCGTCGGGTCAGGAGTGGCCGGCACCGGTCGCGCAGCGGGGTGCGGCCTCCGTACCGTCGCCGGAGCACCCGGAGTCCGGGGCCGCCTGGGCGACGCCGGAACAACCCGCGCGCGCGTCCGCCTCGGTCTCCGCGCCGGACGGTCCGCCCGCCTGGGCCGGCAACGACCACCAGCAGCCGCCGTGGCCCGGGGCCGAACGCCCCGTCGTGCCGGAGGGCGAGCCGTGGGCACCCGAGCAGGCGTGGGGTCGCGCCGAGCCCGCCGGCCAGCCGGCCGAGGGCGGCTGGGAGCCCCGCCGTGGCGATGACCAGCCGATCTACCAGCCGGGGCCCGCACCCGGCATCTCGCCGGCCAACAAGGTGCCGCTCCCGCCGCAGGAGCAGCGCGTTCCGGGGGCCAGCCTGGCCGCCGCGCCGCCTGCCGACTACGTGCCGCCGGCGCCGTTCGGGGGCCCCGGCGACCAGCAGCCGCACGGCCGCGAGGCCGCCGGTTGGGGTGCGCCGGAGCAGCCGCAGTTGCCGGCCGGCCCGGCACTGCCCGCGCAGCGGCTCGCGCCCGAGTCCGAGGGTGCCGGCCGCGCCCCGGTGCCGACGGCCGACGCCGGTGAGCCCGGTGCGGTCGGCCGCGCCTCCGCCAGCGCTTCGGTGCCGACGGCCAGCCGGGTCGCACCCCCGAGCGACCAGGCGGCACATCCGGCCGGCCCGGTCGTTCCGCAACCCCGGGTGTACGGCCGACCGGCCCGCCCGGAGCCGCCGGAGGAGGCGGACGAGCACGACCCCCGCCGGCCCGAGCAGCACGACGCCCGGTTCGCCGACCAGGACCGCACCCGGTTCGACGGTCCCCGCTTCGACGACCAGGAGCGGCAGCACGGCTTCGGCGGTGACACGCCGTCGTCCGCGCCACCGGCCGCGCCGCCCGCGTTCGGCGGCGGCATCCCCGCTTTCGCCGACCCGGCGGGCAGCAACCGGCCGATGAACGGCACCCGTCCGCACGGGCCGGCGGACCGGCCGGCCGAGCCGTTCGGGGCCGGCCCGACCAGCGGCGCACCGGCCGGTGCCGCACCCGTGCCGGGGTACGGCCACCCGGCGCACGACCCGGCCCACGGTGGCTACGCCTCCCCGTTCCCGCCCACCGGGCAGCAGTTCGGGCCGGCTGGGCAGCCGTCCGGCCCCACGGGTTGGCCGGGTGAGCCGGAGCAGGAGCAGGGGCGTTTCGACGCGTTCAAGCCGGACGCCGAGCCGGAGCAGAAGGCCGAACAGCCCACGCCGAAGGTACGCAACGGGCGGGTGCTCGCCCTGGTGCTGATCGCGGCGGTGCTGATCCTGGCCGTCCCGCTGGGCCTGCTGATGCTGCTCGGCAAGATCGGCTCGGACGACGACAAGCCGGCCCCGTTCAATCCGGCCGTCGGTTCCTGCGTCAAGCAGTCCGGTAACGGCGCGAGCGCGGCGAACTGCGACGAGCAGGGTGCCTTTACGGTCGTCTCCAAGGTGGACGCCAAGGAGAAGTGCACCGACCCGACCCAGCCGCACGTGGTGTTGCAGGGCGGCGGGGTCGACCGGGTGCTCTGCCTCAAGCCGGCCGGCCAGTAACGACGTACCGACGGCGGGGACCCGGGTGGACCGGGTCCCCGCCGTCGGTGTTTCGGGCCGCGCGGACTGGGCAGTCTAAGAGGACATTGACGTAGCCCGAGGAGGTCACCCCATGGCAGGCAACGAGAACGAGGTCAACCGCAGCGCGCGCAGCGGCCGCTTCGTCACGGAGGGCACCACCGAGCGGGACCCCCGGCACACGACCACCGAGCAGGTCGGCAATGGCGGGGAGCAGGAGGTCAACCGCAGCGCGAGCACCGGCCGGTTCGTCACGGAGACCACCGCCGAGCTGCACCCGTCGACGACCGAGACCCAGCACGTCTGACCGACCGGCCGACCACTGCCCTCCGCACCGGCGCGGGGGGCAGTGTCATGTCCGGGCACCGAGCTGCACGCACGGGGTACGCGCGCTGGCCAGGACGCTGCGGTTGTCGGCCGCGGCGATGTCGACGGTGACCGACACGCAGCCCCTCGTGGTCCGTAGCACGTTGCCGAACACGCTGTACACCTGACTTTTGATCATGAACGGGTAGTCGAACCGGCTGGCCGCGCCGTCGGCGGGGCGGGTGGCCGCCAGCCGGATGGTCGCCCCGGTCGGCACCCGCTCGGTGGAGACGAACAGTGGCCAGGCCGCCTGGCAGCGCGGGGAGTAACGCAGGGTCAGGCTGCCGTAGGTGGGCTGCGTCGGGTCGGGGTCGGGCACCGGGACGGTCTCCGTGCTGACCGCGTCCACCTGGCAGCGTTCCTCCTGCGGGTCCGCCCCGTCGGGGACCGGCGTGCCGCCGGTGGCTGCGGGGTCGGTGGGTGCCGGGCGGGACGCGTCGACCGCCCGGTCCGAGGGCCGGTTCGTCCGGGGTTCCCGGTCGGCGATCATCGGTACGACCGAGCCGGCGACGAGCACGGTGAGCCCGGCCGCCGCGACCAGGGCCCACCGGGGCAGCGGTGCCCACCGGGGTCCCGGTGTGCGCCGGGCCGCCGCCAGTGGTGGCGACGGCGGTGGCCCCGGGACCGACTCATCCGACGGCCCGTCGGCTGTTGGCCCGGCGAGCGCTGGCCCGTCGGCTGCCGGTCCGGCGGGCCGGTCCAGTGCGGCCTCCCGGTGCCACCGGTCCCGCCAGGCCGCCTCGTCGCCGCCGCAGGCCCGGACGAAGGCCAGGGTCAGCTCCAGCGACGGCAGGCGGGTACCGGCAAGCACCCCCGCCAGCGCGGTGTGCGAGTAGTGGGCGGTCGCCGACATCCTGCGTAGTGACGGCTGCCCGGCGTCGCGCCGGAGCCGGGCGAGATCAGCGACGAACTGGTGGTGCCGGACCTCGCCGGAAACCTGCTCGCCGACTCGTCCGCTTCGACCCGTCATGGACCCTCCCCTGCATGTAAACCCTGGTGTCAACGCACGTCAAGCCAGTGCTTTACAGGCGGGTGCCACGACAGGATCGACCCCGGAGCAGCCACCCGCCGGATAGGTGCCGGTGAATATGATCTCACGGCGAGTGTCGGGCCTGACACGCATCCGTTCGGCTCGAAATCGACGTTCGCCCCGGGGATACCGGACCGCACGGAGCACCGCCCGACGGGTACGCCGCACCACTTCCGGTGCGGCGCCGACCTCTCGACAGGAGAACCGCGTGTACCAGCCGAACGACTCGAACCCCCCGGGTCGCACATCCCGCCGCGCACTGCCGAGACTCGCCGTACGGGTCCTCGCCGCCTGCGGCGTCACGGCGATGGTCCTGGTGGGCACGGCCGCACCGTCGTTCGCCGGGATCTCCGGCTACAGCGTCGCCGGTACGGGCGGCGCCGGCCTGATGGTGCGCACCAGCCCGTACGACGCGAACGCCGGCTCGGTGGCGCTCCTCGGCGACGGCACCGGGTTCGTCGCCGAGTGCGCGGTACGCGGGCGCAACATCTCCGGCAACTCGGTCTGGCACCGGATCAGTTCCCCGGCCAGCGGCTGGATCAGCGACTACTACACCAACACGCCGGGGTTCAACCAGTACCTGCCCGGTGAGCCGGAGTGCACCACCACCCCGCCGCCCACCGGCACCCGCGAGGACCGGGCGATGGCCTGGGCCCGGTCGGTCATCGGCCAGGCGTACACCAACGGGGACCTGGGTGACTCCAACCACCCGTGGGACGGCTGGTGCGACAACTTCGTCGGGCACGCCTACGGTCGGGCCGCCAGCGGCTACGCGTCGGCGATCGTGCACTACAACGCGCTGCTCTCGCGCGGCATGATCCGCACCACGGGCACCCCGCCGTCCGGCGCGCTGGTCTTCTACGCCGCCGCGTCGATCAACGGCTACTACGGCCACGTGATGCTCTCCGAGGGCAACGGCAACTACATCACCTCGGCGGCCACCGTCCGCCGCGTCTCGCAGACCTGGCCCGGTGCGCCGTACCTCGGCTGGTCCTACGCCGACCCGGAGTGGACCGGGCGCTGACGCCCCCACCCTGCCCGGCTCCCCTCCCGGTCGTCCGCTGAAAGGATCACGATGCGTCTCCCCCTTGCCGTCCCCGCGGCCCGACGCGCCCTGCGTCTGGCCCTCGGCCTGACGCTGGCCGCCGTCGTCGGCGTCAGCGCCATGCCCACCCCCGCCACCGCCGCACCCGCCACCACCGGCCCGGCCGCCCACGCCGCGTCGGCCCCCCGCCCGGCCGACCAGGCCAGGCCGGCCAGCGTCGGTGGCCCCGCCATCAGCGCGAAGGCGAACCGGGTGGGCGTCAACGCGGTCGGTATCGACCTGTGCGCCCAGGTGGCGTACGCCGCCGGGTTCCGGAACAACCCGCTGGTCACCGCCGTGGCCGTGGCGATGGCCGAGTCCTCCTGCAACCCGTCGGCGGTCGGCAGCAACGGCCCCACCGCCGGCTGCCCCAACGGTTCGCTGGACCGAGGGCTGTGGCAGATCAACAACTGCTACCACCCCACCGTCAACGACACCTGCGCCTACAACTCCCAGTGCAACGCCAACGCCGCCTACAGCATCTCCAGCGGCGGCAGCAACTGGCAGCCCTGGTCGACGTACAACAACGGGGCGTACGCCGCCTACCTGTCCGCCGCACAGGCGGCGGTGGCCCGCCTGGGTGGCACCGGCGACCCGCCGGCCGTGACGGGCACGATCCTGGCCAACCCGTCGCTGAACATCCGCACCGGGCCGGGCACCACCTACGGCATCGCCGGTTCCGTCAACTACGGCGCCACCGTGCGGATCGCCTGCTACACCTTCGGCGAGTACGTCAGCGGCGGCTACTGGCCGTCGTCCACCTGGGACCGGATCACCAACCCGGCGACGGGCGTGACGGGCTACGTGGCCGACACCTGGGTCAACACCACCTACGACGTGAAGACGATGGTCGGTCGCTGCTGACCGTCCCGTCCGGGGCCGCGCGGGCAGGGTCGGACCCACCCGCGCGGCTCCACCGTGACCGCCGCTCCTGCCCCCTCGCTTCTGGCTCGGCGGCGGTCACACCTCGCCCCCACGGGCGCGGCGGCGGCGACCCATGCGTTGCCTGGAGAGCGGTATGCCTGTCAGGCATATTTATGCCTGACAGGCATACCGGTGTACGCCGCTACCACTCTCCCTGGCCCCGTGGCGGCCGGCGGTCGGGGTTCTCACTGATGTTTGCCGGGAACCGGGCGGTGTTACGGTCGGCGTGGAGCTTTCACATCGACGACGGAGGCCCGGATGGGTCAACGAGGATCGTTCCCCTCGGGACTGGCGCGGTCGTTCAACACCCGGATCATGGCGCTGCGGTCGTCGCCACGCTGGGGGCGTTTTCTCCGGCGGCACCTGGCCGTGGTCACCTACACCGGTCGCCGTTCCGGGCGGACGTTCAGCACGCCTGTCGCGTACCGACAAACCGGCGACGCGGTGGTCATCCAGGTCGCGATGCCCGACGCCAAGCAGTGGTGGCGGAACTTCCTGGGCGAGGGCGGCCCGATCTCGCTGAACCTCGACGGGGCCGACCGGGCCGGGCACGCGGTGGCCCGCCGGGACGACCGGGGCCGGGTCACCGTCACCGTCGACCTAAACCGCTGACAACGGCGACCGTCGTCCGGGTCACGATGCCCGGTCCGTCCCGGGGCGACGTGCACTCATGACCGGTGGCCGGTCGATCAGACTCGATCAGGGACTCGGGCGACGAATGCCCGCCAAGCTTCGGGAGTGAAGGCGAGAGCAGGGCCGTTCGGGTCCTTGCTGTCCCGTACGCCGACCACAACGCGCAGATTGTCGGCCACCTCGACGCAGTTGCCGCCGTTGGTGCCGGACCTCGTGGACTTGCGCCATCGCGCGCCGGTCATGTCCATTTCTCCGCCATTTCCTTTATCAGACTCAGAGACGGCCTACGGGGAAGCGCATCCCGCAGAACCGCCTCCCAGGTCTTCTGGAGCGTAGCAATCTCGGTTGTTCCGCTGACGGTCTGCGATCTCACCTGATGATCGATGTGGCCGACGGTGGTCTCATCAGGCATCGTGGCGAGGATGAAGCCGCCTTGCAAGCCAGGGTAGAGCCCGGCATCGTCCGCGACGATGTGAATTTGGACGTGCGGGAGTTCGGCGACAGAAGCAAGGTGATCAACTTGCTCGCGCATAAGGGGCCGGTCGCCGTTGACCGTCCGGCGAAGCACAGCCACGTCAAGAACGACCACCACGTGCGGCGGGTCCTCCCTACTCAGGATCGACTGGCGCTCCATCCTGGACCGGACTCGGTGAGAGACTTCCTCAGCGCCGAGTAGGCCGCTGGCCCGAAGCGTCGCCTGCGCGTACGTCTCCGTCTGAAGGATGCCGGGGACGAATGCTGGCTCGTACCATCGCAGGGCCTTGGCCTGATCTTCGAAGTTGATCCACTCACGTAGCCATACCGGAGCCATGTCGAGCGCTGCGAGTCTCTCCAGAAGTCGCCCGAACATGCCACCCGTCCTGAGCGCCTTGTCGATCGCCGCCACGTAGTGCTCTGTGGGCGGACGAGTGCCCGTCTCTACCGCGCTGACGTGTGTGCCCGAGTAGCGGATGAACTTGCCGAACTCACCTTGGTTCATTCCCCGCGACGTCCGAGCATGGCGCAACTCGTCGAGCAGGATCTCCGCCGCCGACATGCTCACATTCCCCAAGCCTCCCCCAATACCCGACGGACTTACGTCAATCGGCCTCCAGCAGCGGTACCGCATCCTGTCAGTGGCTCTCCATGTTGGCCGATTTGCTTCCGAGACTAGGGCTTCGCCGACGAGAGTTCCACCAACGAAACCGCTGTTGACGCCCGCTGCGACGAAACGGTTTCGGCGGAGGGGCCACTGGCCTCCTCCCATTGACATCGGACAGAGGGGACCACCATGCCGACGGACGACAAGACGAAGCCCGCTCCGCAGCCCCAACCCCAACCAACCCCGCCGCCCCCACCACCACCGCCCGCGCCGCCGATCGTCCCCGGCCCGATCGGGCCGTTCATCCCGCCCTACCGGGGGCCGGGCCGGATGACGAACGTCGTCGTGCCGGGTCGCTGGACGGAGAGCCGGAACCGAGGGCCGGGGCGATGAGGGAACCGAGACTGAGGGGCGGCGACCTGGTCCACCTGACCCGTGAGGCAAGCCCGCAGTTCGTCAGGCCGATCACGGTACGGGTGATCCGCGAGCTGACCGACCGCCACACGTACGACGGCTGGACCTGGATCGAGGCGTACGAGCTGGGGCCGGACGGCCTGGCCCGACGACGGCGCGAGCTGTACGTCCGCCGCGCCGGGGTGCGTTGGCTCCCCTGTCCGCCTCCGGCCGCGACCCGGCCGCCCGCGCCACATGCAGCGACCAGGTCGGCAGCTCGCGACTCGGCGGTGCCGGCGTGACGCCGCTCGACGGGCTCGCCCACCGACCGCTGCGCCCGATCTGGCTGTGCCGCCTCGACGCGAACCCGTGGCCGTGCGGGGAGGCGAAACTCGTCCTGCTCGCCGCGTTCGCCGACGACCGGCCGGCTCTGCTGACCCTGCTGTCCAGGCTGCAACGGGAGGCGGAAGACCACCTGACCCAGCTCGACAGCGGCCGGTCCAACAACCTCACCGACCGTTTCCTGTCCTGGGCACAGCCACCCGACCACTGAGCCCTTCGTGCGACCCGTCGGCAGGCGGTGCGGCACGATGGGGGCATGAGCGCACGGGTACGGGCACCAGAGTTGCGTGGTCGGGGCTGGTTGAACACCGGTGGGCGGGAGCTGAGGCTCGCCGACCTGCGGGGAAAGATCATTCTGCTCGACTTCTGGACCTTCTGCTGCATCAACTGCCTGCACGTGCTCGACGAGTTGCGCCCGCTGGAGGAGAAGTACGCCGACGTGCTGGTCGTCGTCGGGGTGCACTCGCCGAAGTTCGAGCACGAGAAGGACCCGGCCGCGTTGGCCGCCGCCGTCGAGCGGTACGGCGTGCACCACCCGGTGCTCGACGACCCCGAGCTGGACATGTGGCAGCAGTACGCGGCGAAGGCGTGGCCCACCCTGGCGGTGGTCGACCCGGAGGGGTACGTGGTCGCCACGATGGCCGGCGAGGGCCACGCCGAGGGGCTGATCCGGCTGGTCGACGACCTGATCGCCGCCCACGAGGCCAAGGGCACCCTGCACCGGGGCGACGGGCCGTACGTGCCGCCGACGCCACCTGAGACGACGCTGCGCTTCCCCGGCAAGGCGGTGCTGCTCGACGGCGGCAACCTGCTGGTTTCCGACTCGGCCCGGCACAGCCTGGTGGAGCTGGCCCCGGACGGCGAGACGCTGATCCGGCGGATCGGTTCCGGTGAGCGGGGTCGGGTCGACGGGCCGGCCGCCTCGGCGGGCTTCGCCGAGCCGCAGGGGCTCTGCCTGCTGCCGGCGCACGTCGCCGAGGTCGCCGGCTACGACCTGCTGGTCGCCGACACCGTCAACCACCTGCTGCGCGGCGTACGCCTGGACACCGGCGAGGTGACCACGGTCGCCGGCACCGGCCGGCAGTGGCGCTCCACGGTCGACGACCACGCCCACGACGCGCTCTCCGTCGACCTTTCCTCCCCGTGGGACCTGGCCTGGTACGACGACAAGGTCATCGTGGCGATGGCCGGCATCCACCAGCTCTGGTGGTTCGACCCGGTCAAGCGGACCGCCGGCATGTGGGCGGGCACCACCGTCGAGGCGCTGCGTGACGGGCCGCTGCCCGAGGCGTGGCTGGCCCAGCCGTCCGGCCTGTCCGTCTCGGCCGACGGCGCGCGGCTGTGGGTGGCCGACAGCGAGACCAGCGCCATCCGGTACGTGCAGAACGGCGTGCTCGGTACCGCCGTCGGGCAGGGGCTGTTCGACTTCGGGCACGTGGACGGGCCGGCCGACCGGGCGTTGCTTCAGCATCCGCTGGGGGTGTGCGCGCTGCCCGACGGCTCGGTGCTGATCGCCGACACCTACAACGGCGCGGTTCGCCGCTTCGACCCGGCGACCGGCCTGGTCGCCACGGTGGCCGACGGGCTGGCCGAGCCGAGCGACCTGGTGCTCACCGCCGACGGCGGGGTGCTGGTGGTGGAGTCGGCCGCGCACCGGCTGACCCGGCTCGCCCCGGGCGCGTTGACCGCCGCCGGGGCGGACACGGTGAACGGTCCCCGGCACCGGCTGGAGCGCAAACCCACCGACGTCGCGGCCGGCGGGGTGACCCTGGAGGTGATCTTCACGCCGGCGCCGGGGCAGAAGCTGGACGAGACGTACGGGCCGTCGACCCGGCTGGTCGTCTCGGCCTCGCCGCCGGAGCTGCTGGTCGAGGGGGCGGGCACCGGCACCGAACTGTCCCGCCGGCTGGTGATCGACCCGGCCGTGCCGCAGGGGGTGCTCCAGGTGACCGCCCAGGCCGCCACCTGCGACGCCGACGTCGAACATGCCGCCTGCCACCTGACCCGCCAGGACTGGGGCGTCCCGGTGCGGGTCGTCGACGACGGCGCGACCCGGGTCCCGCTGGTCCTGCGTGGCCTGGACACCTGACCGCCAGCCGTCAGGCGAACGGGGTGGGGGTGACCCCGGCGTCGATCAGCGCGGCCCGCACGAGGGCGGCCGAGGCGACCGCGCCGGGGCTGTCCCCATGCAGGCAGATCGAGGCGACCGGGCACGGCACCACGGTCCCGTCGACCGCCACCACCGTCCGCTCGGTGGCCATCCGCACCGCCCGGACGGCCACCTCCTCCGGGTCGGTGACCAGCGCGCCCGGCGCGGTACGCGGCACCAGCGCCCCGGTGGGCAGGTAACCCCGGTCGGCGAAGCCCTCGGCGACCACCCGTAGTCCCGCGCCGACGGCGAGCTGGGCGAGGGTGGAGCCGGGCGCGCACAGGATCGGCAGCTCGTGGTCGTACCCGGTGACGGCGGCGACCACGGCGGCGGCCTGCACCTCGTCGGTGGCCGCCGCGTGGTAGAGCGCGCCGTGCGGCTTGAGGTAGCGGACCCGGGTCCGGTAGGGCCGGCAGAACGCGTCGAGTGCCCCGAGCTGGTAGGTGACGTCGTCGCGCAGCTCGTCGAAGCCGTACGCGATGTGCCGGCGGCCGAAACCGGCCAGATCCCGGTAGCCGACCTGCGCGCCGACGGTGACACCGCGTTCGGCGGCGGCGGCGCAGACCCGCCGCATGGTCGACGGGTCGCCGCCGTGGAAGCCGCACGCCACGTTGGCGGAGGTGACCAGGTCGAGCAGCGCCTCGTCGTCGCCGAGCCGCCAGATGCCGAATCCCTCGCCCAGGTCAGCGTTGAGGTCCATGGAACCTCACCGTAGTCCCCGGCCGGGCCTGCGCGAGCCCCGCCACGTCGTCCACCACCCCGATCACCGGGTAGCCGCCGGTGGTCGGATGGTCAGCCAGGAAGATCAACGGTTGGCCGTCGGCGGGCACCTGCACCGCCCCGAGCACCACGCCCTCGCTGGGCAGCTCCCCGGCCACCGCGCGGGGCAGCGCCGCGCCGACCAGTCGCGCACCGACCCGGTCACTGACCGGGCTCACCGTGTACGCCGTACCGAGCAGCAGCGCCATCGCCCCGACGGTGAACCAGTCGGCGCGTGGGCCGGGGCGCAGGGTCAGCCCCAGCTCGTCCGGCACCGGCCGGCCGACGGTGAAGTCCACCGGGGCGGGTGGGCCGCCCGGTCGGCCGAGCGGGAGCAGGTCGCCGTCGCGGACCGGGGGCGGGCCGAGGCCGGCGAGGGTGTCGGTGGACCGGCTGCCGAGCACCGGCGCGACGGCGATCCCGCCGTCGACCGCCAGCCAGTTGCGCAGCCCGCGCCGGGGCGTGCCGATCCGCAGCACCGCGCCCGCCGGCACCGCCAGTGGCCGGCCCACGTCACCGGGCCGACCGTCGACCCGGACGTCGACGTCGGCCCCGGTCACCGCCACCGTGCCGGCCCGGGTCAGCCGCAGCTCGCACCTGCCGAGGGTCAGCTCCAGGCCGGCGGCGTCCGCCGGGTTGCCGACCAGTCGGTTCGCCAGTGCCAGCGCCGCCGGGTCGAGCGCCCCCGACCGGGGTACGCCGAGATGCGCCCACCCGGGCCGTCCCAGGTCCTGCACGGTGGTACGCGGCCCCGCCCGCCGTACCTCGACCGCGCCTGCGGTGTCCTGCGCTGCGGTCATCCGGTCACCAGCCGGACCCGGGTGCCCGGGGTGAGGGTGGCGGGCGGGTCGGCGGACACGTCGAACAGGGTCAGCGTGGTCCGCCCCACCAGCAGCCAACCGCCCGGCGACGCGCTCGGGTAGATCCCCGCGTATGGCCCGGCCAGGGCCACCGAGCCGGCCGGCACCCGGGGGCGCGGGGTGGGCAGTCGGGGCACCGCGTACCGCGGGGGCAGCCCGGTCAGGTAGGCGAAGCCGGGGGCGAACCCGCAGAACGCCACCCGGAACTCGGTGTTCGCCAGGCGGTGCACCACCTCGGGTACGGTCACCCGCCAGTGTGCGGCGACCCGGGGCAGGTCCTCCCCGTCGTACACGGTGGGCACCTCGACGGTGGTGACGTCGGCGGCGACGGTGGCCGGGCCGGGGGTCCAGCGGGCGATCCGGGCGGCCGTCGACCCCGGGTCGGGCACCCCGTCGAGCAGGACGGTGCCGGCGGCCGGGACGATCTCGGCTGCGCTCAGCTCACCGGCCTCCCGGCGTCGCCACAGCTCGGCCCGCCACTGTTCCACCTGGGCGGGGTCGTCGCAGTCGAGCAAAAGGGCGTGCCGGCCCACGGGTCGGATCCGCATTGCGCCATACTCTCTGATCGATGCGCCGTCCAGGGTAGGTCGACCCGACCGGTGTGGTGACCTGTCGCACTACCTAGAAGTAACCTACGGTGCCGTAACCTGTTTACGTGACCACCTCCGCACCGCTTCGACTCAAGCCTGTCGACATCGGTAAGCCCCGGATGCGCGGCTGGCTGCACACCTACGCGTTCTTCGTCGCGCTCGTCTGCGGCATCGTCCTCAGCGCCGTCGCGGCCACCCGGCCCGGCTGGACACCCCTGGTCAGCTGCCTGATCTACAGCGTGACAGTCTGCGGTCTGTTCGGCACCAGCGCCCTCTACCACCGCCGGGTGTGGTCGGAGCGCGGCTACCAGGTCATGCGCCGGATGGACCACTCGATGATCTTCGTGTTCATCGCCGGGACGTACACCCCGCTCTGCGTCCTGCTGCTCGACCGGTCGACGGCCGTCCTGATGCTCGGCCTGGTCTGGGGCGGGGCGTTGGCGGGTGTCGCCGTCAAGCTGATCTGGCCGCACGCCCCGCGCTGGGTCTCCGCGCCGCTCTACCTGGCCCTCGGCTGGGTGTCGGTGGCGATCCTCCCGCAGATCCTGCGCCAGGGCGGGGTCACCGTGCTGGTGCTGCTCGCCGTCGGCGGGGCGATCTACAGCATCGGTGCCGTCTTCTACGCGCTGCGCCGGCCGAACCCGTGGCCCACCGTCTTCGGCCACCACGAGTTCTTCCACGCCTGCACCCTGATCGCCGCCCTCTGTCACCACATCGCGATCTACTTCGCCCTCTTCGCCTGACCCCACCTGATCTCAAGAAAGAACCGCAGACAGTTCGAGGGCCCCGCGCCGTTGCGGGGCCCTCGAGTTCGTGGGGTGCGGGACGGTCAGACCGGGTAACCCGAGCCGCGCGTCTCGCGGTACTCCTCGCGCACCACCTGGCCGCCCTGCACCGGCACGACCCGGTCGGCGACGACCTGGTCCTGCCGCACCGCGGTGGTGACGACGGCCCGGCGGCGGCTGTTCCAGAAGTAGAGGGTGGTCAGCAGCCCGACGACGCCGGCGAGCATCAGCACCCAGCCGACCACGTCGAGGTTGAGCCATCCCAGATTGGCGTCGACGGCGAACGCGAAGATCGCGCCCACCGCGATGAGGAAGATGCTGGCACCGATGCCCATGACGTCGCCTCCTTGGCTGTCAGCTGGCGTTACCCACCCGCCACGGCCATCGAGGGCATCGATGAGCGAGTGGCATCCATCGACTTACCCAGGCGACACCCGCGCCAATCAGGCAAGCTGGGGGAATGACGGACGGCGAGGCCGAGACACGGACACTGGTGCTGCTCCGGCACGCCAAGGCCGAACAGCCCACGACCGGCCCCGACGTGGAGCGCAGGCTCACCGCACGCGGTCACGCCGACGCCGCCGCCGCCGGGGCGTGGCTGGCCCGGCAGGGTCTGCTCCCCGACGTGGTGATCTGTTCGGCGGCCCGGCGCACCAGGCAGACCTGGCACGACGTGGCGCTGGGCATGACCGGGTCCGAGGGTGGCCCGGCGGGGACGGCTCCGGTGGTGCGGTACGCCGCCGCCGCGTACGAGGCACACCCGGACGACCTGCTCAACCTGGTGCGGACGGTCGAACCGGAGGCCGGCACGGTGCTGCTCGTCGCGCACAATCCGGGCGTCTCGCTGCTCTCGGCGCTGCTCGACCCGGAACGGGCCGACCGGGAGGGGCTACGGACCAGCGACCTGGTGGTGCACCGCACCGGGAAGCCGTGGACAGAGCTGACCCCCGGCGGCGCCCCGATCGTCGACCGGCACACCGCCCGCGGCTGACCCTCTCGGGCCGCCGCACCGGTCGGGGCCGGGCGCGGGCAGCGGGCCGGGCGCGGGCACCGGCGGCGGGCCCGGCCGGTGACGGACAGCGGACCCACAACCCGGCCACGGGCAGCGGCAGCGGACCAGCCGCGCGGTCAGGACGGGGGCGCGGTGGGCGGCGGCGGGTCGGGCGGCGGCGGCATCATCGCGGTCGGGTGGGAGAGCCGGTTCTCCTCGACGATGAGCGTGCGGGCGCGCTTGCGCCGGTCCTGCCAGAACCACAGCGTGGTGAGCAGTACGGCCAGCCCGGCCAGGATGAACACCCAGCCGACCGCGCGCAGGTCGATCCACCAGACGTTGGCCCGGATGGCGAACGTCATGATCGCGCCGAGCGCGATGAGAAAGATGCCGCTACCAATACCCATGTGCGCTGCACTCCCCGTGCGGTGGCCGTTGGGCGTGCCCTGACGACGTGGTCCGCGCGGCTTACCCGCCCAGCCTCCCGGCTATCGGGATCGGGGCGGGCAATCTGGGGGGCGGCAGGTGGGACGGGGCCGATGCTGCGGTATCCAGGCGTTCGGATACCGCAACATCGGCCCCGTTGCGAACTATCGACCGGCCGGGATCAGAACGCCTCCTCCGGGAGGTCCATGATGTCCAGGTCGGCACCCTCGATGATCCGGCGGTCCGCGCCGATGCGGGGGAGCACCTCGCGGGCGAAGAACCGGGCGGCGGCCACCTTGCCGGTGTAGAACGCCCGGTCGGTGGCGGAGACCTCGCCGGCCAGCGCCTTGAGCGCCACGTCGGCCTGCTTCTGGAGCAGCCAGCCGACCACCAGGTCGCCGAGGGCGAGCAGGAAGCGGCGGCTGCTCAGACCGACCTTGTAGAGGCTGCGGGTGTCGCCGCCCTGGGCCTCGCCGAGCCAGCCGGTCAGCACGCCGAGGATGTTCTGGATCTCGGCGAGCGCCCGGCCGAGCGCCAGCCGCTCCTCCTTGAGCTGCCCGTTTCCGGCCTCGGTGGTGATGAACTCCTGGATCTCTCCGGCGACGGCGGTGAGCGCCCGGCCGTTGTCCCGGACGATCTTCCGGAAGATCAGGTCGAGGCTCTGGATCGCGGTGGTGCCCTCGTACAGGGTGTCGATCTTGGCGTCCCGGACGTACTGCTCCAGGGGGTAGTCCTGGAGGAAGCCCGAGCCGCCGTAGGTCTGCAGCGCCTCGTGGCCGAGCAGCTCGTACGCCCGCTCCGAGCCGACGCCCTTGACCAGCGGCAGGAGCAGGTCGTTGACCCGCTTGGCCAGCTTGGTGGCCGCCTCGTCACCGGCCGCCTCGGCGACCGCGACCCGGTCCTGCCAGGTGGCGGTGTAGCAGACCAGCGCGCGCAGGCCCTCGGCGTACGACTTCTGCATCAGCAGCGAACGGCGCACGTCCGGGTGGTGGGTGATGGTGACCCGGGGCGCGGCCTTGTCGGCCTGCTGGATCAGGTCGGCGCCCTGCACCCGGTTCTTCGCGTACTCCAGGGCGTTGAGGTAGCCGGTGGACAGGGTGGCGATCGCCTTGGTGCCGACCATCATCCGGGCGTACTCAATGATCATGAACATCTGCCGGATGCCGTCGTGCTTGTCGCCCAGCAGCCAGCCCTTGGCCGGTACGCCGTGCTCGCCGAAGGTCACCTCGCAGGTGTTGGAGACCTTGATGCCCATCTTGTGCTCGACGTTGGTGGCGAAAACGCCGTTGCGCTCGCCCAGCTCACCGGTCTCGGCGTCGAAGTGGAACTTCGGGACGACGAACAGCGACAGACCCTTGGTGCCCGGCCCGCCGACGCCCTCCACACCGACCGGACGGGCCAGCACGTAGTGCACGATGTTGTCGCTCAGGTCGTGCTCACCGGAGGTGATGAACCGCTTCACGCCCTCGATGTGCCAGGAGCCGTCCGGCTGCTGGACGGCGCGGGTGCGCCCCGCGCCGACGTCCGAGCCGGCGTCCGGCTCGGTCAGCACCATCGTGGAGCCCCACTGCTTGTCGATGAAGAGCTTGGCCCACTTCTGCTGCTCCTCGGTGCCCTCGACGTGCAGCACGTGCGCGAAGGACGGGCCGGAGGCGTACATCCAGACCGGGGCGTTGGCACCGAGCACGAGTTCGGCGAGCGACCACCAGAGCGCACGCGGGGCGCTGCTGCCGCCCAGGGACTCGGGGAGGTCCAGCCGCCAGAACTCGGAGTCCATGAACGCCTGGTACGACTTCTTGAACGACTCCGGCAGCGGCGCGGTGTGCGTGGCGGGGTCGAAGACCGGCGGGTTGCGGTCGCTGTCGGTGTAGCTGGCCGCAAGGTCCTCGCGGGCCAGGCGGTCGACCTCCGAGAGGAAGCTGCGGGCGGTGTCGACGTCCAGGTCCGTGTACGGCGCCTGGCCGAACGTCTGGTCCGCCCCGAAGACCTCGAACAGGTTGAACTCAAGGTCCCGAAGGTTGCTCTTGTAGTGGGTCATGTTCGCTGGCCCCGCTTCCGGACAGGTGTTACCGATCAGTAACCCCCACTGTATTACTCACGGGTAGGCAGCGACAACCCGGTCACGGAAGTGACGGCGATTACACACCCGGCGGTTCAGCTCTCGGCCGCGCCGACCTCCCACGAGGGCACCGCCACCGTCACCCCGCTGCGCGGGCCGGTGTACTCCATCAGGACCAGGGCGATGTCGTCGTCGAGCCGGCCGTGCACCCACTCGACCAGCGCGGTCTCCAGGGAGGCCAGGCCGTCGCCGACCGTGCCGTGGCCGAGCAGCCGCCAGGCCCGGTCGGCGGTCGGGAAGAACTCGCCGTCGCGGCGCGCCTCGCCGAGGCCGTCGGTGAACAGCAACAGCCGGTCCCCCGGCTCCAGCCGCTCGACCCGGGGCCGGACCACCGGCATGAACCCCAGCGGCGGGGCGGGGGCGGGCGGCTCCAGCGGGATCACCGAGCCCCGGCGCAGCAGCAACGGCGCCGGGTGGCCGCAGTTGACGATGGTGAGCGTCCCGCCGCGCTCCTCGACCACGGCCGCGGTGACGAAGTCCTCGTCCCCCACGTTGCGGGCCACCGCCCGGTCCAGGTCGGCCACCACCGCCCGCAGGTCGGGCCGCTCGTACGCGACGTGCCGGTAGGAGCCGAGCACGATGCTGGCGAGCCGGACCGCGTCCAGCCCCTTGCCCCGCACGTCTCCGATGATCATGCGAACGCCGTACGGGGTGTCGATCGCCTCGTACAGGTCGCCGCCGATCTCGGCGGTGGCCGTGGGGGAGATGTACCGGGCCGCCACCGCCAGGGTGCCCACCTGCGGGCCGAGCGGACGCAGCACGGCCTGCTGGGCCACCGAGGCCAACCTGGACAACTCGCCGATCCGCTCCACCTGCCCCTGCCGGACCGCCGCCACGCTCGCCGCCACCACCGTGGCGACGGCGATCCCGACCAGGGACACCGCCGTGGGTAGCTCCATCGCCGGATCGGCCACCGCGAAACCGGCCCCGACCAGCAGCGCGAGGAAACCCACCCCGGCCACCGCACGCCACGAGGCGAAGCCGGCGGCCAGGATCGGCGCCACCGTCATCAGCGCGACGTAGTGCACCGCGCGGCCGTCGGCCGACTCGATCGCCGAGACGAGCGCGAGCAGCCCGACGGCCGCGCCGACGCCGGCGCGGGACCCGGGACTCAGTGGGCCTCGGCCCAACTGGAAGGCATGTTTACGTACGTGGGACAGCATGCCTGATGGAACCGGACGGGAGAATGAACCTAGCCCCACGATTGAGGGTGTTCTACCCACCCGTCCCGCTGCTGCCACCGTTCGCCGTCAGCCCAGCACCTCATACCTGACGGTCAGCGCACCCACGTCGACCGAGGCGATGGTGGCGAAGGCGGCCCGGGAGAGGTCGATGCAACGCCCGTCGATGAACGGGCCACGGTCGTTGATCCGTACGGTGACGGACTTGCCGTTGGCCGGGTTGGTCACCCGGACCTTGGTGTTGAACGGCAGGGTCTTGTGGGCGGCGGTCAACGCGCTCGGGTCGAAGTTCTCCCCGTTGGCGGTCAACTGACCTTCGTCGTAGAAGGATGCGCCGCAGGAGCCGCTGTCGACGACGGTGCTCTTCGGGGCCGCCTTCTTGGTGGTGGCGGACGGCTTGGGCGCGGGGGTGCGCGGCTTGCTCCGGGAGGCGGCCTGGGTGCGGGTGGCCTTCGGGCTGGCGGTGACCGTGGGCGACGGGCTGGCGCTCGGGGAGGCGGTGGCGCTCGCCGACGGGCTCGGGGTAGGCGCGTCGGTGGTGGCGACGGCGCCGGGGGCGAACGTGTCCACGACCACGGGGGCCGGCGCGTCGTCGGCGGTCAACTGCACCGCGCCGACGGTGCCGCCGACGGCGAGCGCGACACCGATCGCGGCGGTCGCGGCGATGCCGGCGGGCGAGGAGAAGATCCGGGTACGGGTATGCCTGCCGACCACCGGCTCGGTCCTTTCGTATGCCTGCATGACGGCTCGGACCGTAACGACAGAAGCACTTCCGAAGTCAACGTGATCATGGTGGTATGCCCGGAATTACAGTGATACGTGTGACCGATCAGTCGAGGACCGCTGGGCCGCACGGGCCAGAATGCCACCGTTGGCATTCAGCACCGAGGATGTGGGCATGACCGTCGCACTGCGTGACCGCCTGGCCGAGCTGTTCACCTGGGTCGATCCGGGACCCGGCAGCAGCCACCTGGTCAGCGACGTCTCCCGCTGGTGGCGGGACCCGCAGGTGCTGGCCGGGCTCGGTCCGGCCCTGGTCGCGCCGTTCCGCACCGGTCGGCCCACCGTCGTCGTCGCCCCCGCGGTGACCGGGCTGATGCTCGGGCCGCTCGCCGCGACCGCGCTGGGCGTCGGCTTCGTCCCGGCCCACAAGCCCGGCGACGGACGCCTCCCCGCCGGCCCGCTGACCTGGGCCCAGAGTCCCCCCGACTTCCGGGGCCGGCAGGTCGACCTCGCGGTACGCGACGATCGGCTCGGCGCGGACGACCGGGTGCTCATGGTCGACGACTGGGTCGCCACCGGCGCCCAGGTGCGGGCCGTACGGGACCTGTGCGCCGCCCGGGGCGCGCACTGGGTGGGCGTCGCCGCCGTGGTCGTCGACCTGCCCGACCCGGTCGCCGCCGAACTGGGCGCACACGGGCTGCTCACCCCCGCCGACCTGCCCTGACCCACGCTCCGGCGTCAGCCCGGCCAGGTGAGCCGGACGAACTCCTCGACCGCCGTGCAGACCTGCCCGAGCACCTCGGCCGAGCGGGCCAGCGGGCCGGGCACCAGCAGTCCGTGGTCGGCGTCCGGCACCTCCAGCACGTGCGGGGTGAGCCGCCGCGCCACCGCGCCGTCCCACGCCCCGTCGGCCGTACCGCCGACCAGCAGGAACGGCGCGGACGACCGGTCCAGCGCCGCCACCACCTCGGGCCGGTGCAGCAGCGGCGTCAACCAGATCGCGGCCAGCCCCCGGTCGGCGGCGAGTGGGGCGGCCAGGGTGCCGAGCGACTTGGCAACCAGCAGATCAGTCGGTGTCCCGAGCGTCGGGGCGACCTGCCCGGCGACCCAGTCCATCGCCACCGACGGGGGCGCGCCGTCCATCCCGATCCCCTCCGGCGGCTGCCAGCCGATCTCGTGGACGTCGAAGCCCGCCCTGCGCAGGCCCTCACCCGGGTAGGCGAACAGCGGGTAGTGGGTGTCGTAGCCCCGTCCGGGGACGAGTACCGCGCGTCGGTCCATGGTTCCTCCCGTCGTCGGACCCACCGTAGCGACGGCGGAGCCGACCGTGGGGGCGTCGAAACCGGGCGACGGGCGAACGGCGCGGCGGTAGCCTCGGCCGCATGTGGCCACGGATCGGCGGACTCCGCACGCTCGCCCTCGGCACCCCCGGCGAGCTGCGCACCACGCTCAACACGCTGGTACTGGCCGGGGTGAAGACGGCCACCGCCGGCCTGCTCACCGAGTACGCCGACGAGACCGAGGAGTTGGAGCACGTCGGCGAACGGCTGGTCCTGGTCGACGACCGGGACGCCCTCGTCGGGGTGGTCGAGGTGACCGGGATCGAGGTCGTCCCCTTCGCCGGGGTCTCCTGGGACTTCGCCCGCTCCGAGGGGGAGGGGGACCGGTCCATCGAGGACTGGCGGGCGGGGCACGCCGGCTACTGGGCGCGGGTCGGCACCCCGGTCACCGACGACACCGAGATCGTCTGTATCCGGTTCCGGCTGGTCTCGGCCGGCGACGGCGGGACGCCCACCGGCGACCTCGGCACCTGAACAGCCCCCGGGGACGGCACCCCGGTCAGGCCGTCCGCAGCTCCGGCAGCAGCCGGGTGGCGACGTCGGCCAGGACCGCCTCGTCGCCCGCGTACCAGCTGCTGGCCCGGGGCCAGTGGGTGATCACGTCGGTGAAGCCGAGCGCCGCCGCCCGCGCCACCTGCTCGGCGAAGAAGTCGGCGCTGCGCAGTGAGAAGACCGGTGCCGAGTCCAGGGAGAGGTAGCGGGGCAGGCCCGCCGGGTCGCGGCCGACCTCGCCGAGGGTACGGTCCATCCGGGCGCAGAGCGTCGCCACCCCGTCCCACCAGGCCGTCAGCTCCTCCTCACCGGTTCCGGTGGTGACCCAGCCCTGACCGAACCGGACGGCCAACCGCATCGACCGGGGACCGTTGGCGGCCATCACGAACGGCACCCGGGGTTGTTGCACGCAGCCCGGGTTGTTGCGGGCGTCCACCGCGCTGAACCAGTCTCCCCGCCAGGTGGTGCCGTCCTCCCGCAGGATCAGGTCCAGCAGTTCGGTGAACTCGCCGAAACGGTCCACCCTCGGCCGGGGCGGCAGCGTCTCCCCGCCCAGCACCGCCGAGTCGAAGCCGATGCCACCCGCGCCGAGGCCCAGCAGCAGCCGCCCAGCGGAGATGTCGTCGAGGGTGGTGACCTGCCGGGCGAACGCCGCCGGATGCCGGAAGTTGGGCGAGGCGACCAGGGTGCCCAGCCGGACCCGTTCGGTGACCATGGCGGCGGCGGTGAGCGTCGACATCGAGTCGAACCAGGGACCGTCGACCAGGTCCCGCCAACCCAGGTGGTCGTACGTCCAGGCGTGGTCGAAGCCCCACTCGTCCACCTGCTGCCAGCGCCGACGCGCCTCCAGCCAGCGCTGGTCGGGAAGGATCACGATGCCAATCCGCATGATCGCCAGCGTACGTCCCGCCCCGCCCCCGCCCTTCCCGCGCCGGGTGCCCGCGCGCACGTGGGTCAGGCAGGTCGGGTCTGCTCCTCGGTCTCCGACCACGGGACCGCCTGCATCGCGATCGGCCGGTAGGCCAGCGCGCGGTCGACGACCTCGGTGGCCGTCAACTCCGGGGTGGTCGTGAAGATCAGATCGGAGACGTCCGGACAGACGAGGTCGCGTTCGAGTCTGTCCAGCCAGTCGTTCAGCTCGCCGTCGTCGGCATAGTCGAGCCGCATGATCCGCTCGACGAGGGCTACGGCCTCGTCCCGGGTCAGCTTCGCCGGCACGGCGACCTCCTCGGAGCAGGGTCGATGGCACCCCACATGATCCTCGACGGGGAAGTGTCGAGGTTTCCGCCCCAGGCTGTCGTCCGGGTCGGCCCGGGAGTGCGCGGGTCGGGTGGTCCTGGCGCGTCCTTTCGAGCTGATGTCGTCAACGAATCAGGCACGGTGAGTGGGGCGTGACAGGTGGCCCGGCGGATGGCAGGCGACGAACGACGTGCTCTGCTGACGTCGACACCGCTTCGGCCGTCGGTGTGAATCGTTCACGTCATCAGGTCTAAAGGACCCGCACGTGTGTGTCCGCTCCCCCCGCAATACTGGCCCCGACGGCTTCAGGCCGCCGGGGTCACCGCCTGGGTAGCGTCAGCCCTGACAACTCGCCGGCCGGAGCCACTTCACGCAGGTGTTCAGTTCCGGTGCGGTGTGGGGGTGCGATACCGCTCCGCCGGATCACGAGCCCTGGTGAAGGTCGGTCGGGCATGTCATCATTCAGTGAGCGAAACGTGACTCGATATGGGGTTCCCTCGTCAGTGCCCGACCACCGGGCCTGAAGCGAGGGCGCTCGATATCGGCGCCACGTAGCGCTGACGAAAAAGGGCCAGAGGAGCGAAGGGAGACGTAGCCGCGACCTCAGGGTCGCACGCGGTACGCCGGGCACCTGCCCCTGCGTCCCGCATGCCCGCTCGTCAGTACAGCTACGTAAAGGATCAACGCCTTGAACTCGGAGACGATCCACGCCTTTGGCGTGCTTTTGCTCCTACTCGCCGGGATCATCTTCCTTTCGTTCGTCGCCTGGCTCACCTTCTGCTACGCGATCGCCCGACTGCCCAACGGAGAGGTGCTCGTTCGGCAAGCCCCGAAGGTCATCGAGGCATTCGACATCAGGAGCTGGGGAGATGTGCTGCTGCCCTGGCGGATCATCACGCGCGGCCTTCACGGGATCGCCGTGTCGGCAGCCAGAGACCCCGGTGGGGTGAGTGGCGAACCGCAGAGCCAGCAGACGAAAGTGGCTACCGGCCCCGCCGAACAGGGGCCGTCGCCACCACCGCCGACCGGCCCGTAATCGCCTGCCATCGGCACGGTGCGCCCTGGTTGGCCGCTAAACATCGAAGGCCCTGACTCGGATTCGCATCCTGGTCAGGGCCTTCGTGATGGAGCGGGTGACGGGAATCGAACCCGCACTGTCAGCTTGGGAAGCTGATGTTCTGCCATTGAACTACACCCGCAAGCGGCACCACTGTACCTGAGGTGACCACACCCGCGCACCCGGGCACCCCCGCGCGTCGTCGACACCGGTCGTGACCATCAGAACACGAAGGGTGCAAAAGAAACGGTCAGATGTTTCACACAAGCGGTTTGGGGACGTTCTCAAACGTGTCGATCAGTTGTAACGTCACCCCCACGTTCACGACCTCGGTGCGACATACCCCCTGTCGCGCCGCCAGAAAGAGGTGGGCCCATGGGACTGCGTCCCAACCTGCTGACCCGGCGTGCCGCCGGTGTCGCGTCGACGACCTTCGCGCTGCTGTTGAGCACCGCTGCGGTGGGCGTCGTACCTGCGGCTTCCGCGTACTCCGCAGCTCCCGACAACACGTCCTGTGCGGAGCCGGCCGACGCCCACGCTGACGTCCACTCCGACGCCCGCGTCCGTGGCGGCAGCAAGGCCGCCCACAAGCGGCACGACCCGAACGAGCTGACCACCAAGCAGGTCCAGGATCGGGAGGCGGAGTTCGCCGCCGCCCTGCGCAACGCGAAGCTGCGGTCGAAGTCCAGCTACCGCACCGGATCGACCGAGGGCACGACGGTGGCGCTGGCCGGGATCAACGTCCCGGTCGTCGTGCACGTCATCCAGCGGGACAGCACCCGGGCCGGGGGCAACATCCCCGACTCGATGATCAACTCGCAGATCAGCGTGCTCAACCAGGCGTACAGCGGTGCGACCGGTGGGGCCGCCACGGGTTTCACCTTCCAGCTCCAGAAGATCAACCGGGTCACCAACGCCTCGTGGTACCCGATCGTGCAGGGCTCCTCGGCCGAGCGGGCGATGAAGACCTCGCTGCGCACCGGCGGCAAGAACACCCTCAACATGTACCTGGGTGAGCTGAGCGACGACCTGCTCGGCTGGGCGACCTTCCCCAAGCGCACCCTGGACGTGATGGACGGCGTCGTGGTGCTCGGCGAGTCGCTGCCGAACGGCACCGCCACCAACTACAACCTGGGCGACACCGGCACCCACGAGGTCGGCCACTGGCTGAACCTCTACCACACCTTCCAGGGTGGCTGCTCGGGGTCGGGCGACGGCGTCTCGGACACCCCGGCCGAGCGTGAGCCGGCCTACCAGTGCCCGACCGGTCGGGACACCTGCACCGCGACCGGCAAGGACCCGATCACCAACTTCATGGACTACACCTACGACTCGTGCATGTACCAGTTCACCGCTGGGCAGGCGAGCCGCATGGTGAACGCCTGGAGCGCGTACCGCGCGTCGGCCTGACCCGGCTGGCACGGCACAGCGTCAGGTGCCGGCTCCGTCCCTTGGGGACGGGGCCGGCACCGTCGTTTCCGGGGTCAGGCGGCGGTGCGGCGGGTGTCGAACCCGTGCCGGCCGCGCCGGGACGGTCGCTGGTCGGGCAGGCCGGCGACACCGTGCCGACCGGGAACCGGGTCGAGCCAGACCTGCACGGCGGGACGCCCGGCGTCGCCGCCGAACGGGGCACCGTGCTCGCGCCGGGTGAGCATGGCGACGTCGACACTGAACTCGAAGAGCCGCCAGTCGACCTGGGGCGCGGCCCGACCGATCTCGGCCACCAGCGCCACCCGGGCCGGATCGGTCACCGGCTCGGCGCGACCGGCGACGTATGCCTCGTCGTCGCTCTCCTCCGGCGGGAACGAGTGGAGCGCGTAGCGGCCGTCGCGTTCGAGGTCACGCCGCTTGGGCGAGTCGACGACGAAGCAGAACAACCCGCCGTCGGTGACCAGCGGGCAGACCGGGTGCACCCGGGGACCGCCGTCGGCGCGGACGGTGGCCAGGTAGCCGAAACCCGACCCGTACTGCTGGAGGAGAAGGCGGATCCCGTCGGCGAGGCGGGGCTCGTCGGCGGCGAATGCGGACCAGGATGCCATGCGGTCATCCTATCGAACAGACGTTCTAAAATCAGTCCGACACGCAGGTCGAACGGCCCGACGTACGCCTCGGAGCCAGCGACGACGCCGGCCGGTGGGGCGGCCCGGTGGGCGGGTCCGGCCGGGGCGCTGGATATGGTGTCCCGATGCTGCTCTCCGACCGGGACCTCGTCTCCGAGATCAAGGCGGGCGCGCTGGCGCTGGAGCCGTTCGAACCGAGTCTGGTGCAGCCCTCCAGCATCGACGTGCGCCTCGACAAGCTGTTCCGGGTGTTCAACAACCACCTCTACACCCACATCGACCCGGCGATGCAGCAGGACGACCTGACGTCGATGGTGGAGGTGCCGGCGGGCGAACCGTTCGTGCTGCACCCGGGCGAGTTCGTGCTCGCCTCCACGCTCGAGGTCATCTCGCTCGGCGACCAGCTCGCCGGCCGGCTGGAGGGCAAGTCGAGCCTCGGCCGACTGGGGCTGCTCACCCACTCGACCGCCGGTTTCATCGACCCGGGTTTCTCCGGCCACGTCACGCTGGAGCTGTCGAACGTGGCCAACCTGCCGATCACCCTCTGGCCGGGCATGAAGATCGGCCAGCTCTGCATCTTCCGGCTCTCCTCGCCGGCCGAGCACCCGTACGGCTCCGCGGTGTACGGATCGCGCTACCAGGGCCAGCGTGGGCCGACGCCCAGCCGCTCCTGGCAGAACTGGCGCACCTGGCCCATCGGCTGACGCGGCGTGCCGTGTCCGGGCCCCGGGTCCGGGGCCCGGACACGGTGGCTCAGCCGGGTCGGCCGTAGCTGTTGACCGGCCCGTCGTCGACCCGCTTCATCGTGATCGGTTTGCCCGCCTGGGAGGCGTGCACGACCCAGCCGTCCCCGACGTACATCCCGACGTGGTGCAGGTCGGAGTAGTAGAAGACCAGGTCGCCGGGGCGCAGGTCGGCCCGGCTCACCCGGTCGGTGACCTGGCGCTGCTGCCGGGCGTTGTGCGGCAACGACACCCCGGCCTTCGCCCAGGCGGCCATGGTCAGCCCGGAACAGTCGTAGTTGTTCGGGCCGGCCGCGCCCCACACGTACAGCTTGCCGATCTGGGCGCAGGCGAACTTGACCGCCGTACCGGCCGGGCCACCGGGGTAGCCGGCGGGGCAGGGGGCCGGGCGCAGCTTGCCGCCGCCGCCGTTGCCGTAGACCGTCAGCCGCAGCTTCTGCAACCGGTCGATCTCGGTGTTGATCTGCTTCTTGCGGGCCGCGAGCTGTGCTTCGGTACGGGTGAGCTGGGCGACCATCTCGTCCAGCGGTGCCTTGGTCGCGGCGAGTTCGTCGCGGAGCTGGGCGACCTCCCGCACCTCGCGCTGCTGGCGGCTGGCGAACCGGTCCAGCAGCCCCAACTGTTCGACCACCTGGCTCGGGCTGCGGCTGCCCAGCAGGGCGTTGACGGTGGACACGTTCTCGCCCTTGTACGCCTGCACGGCGAGGCCGCTGACCTGGTTCATCGCCTGGTCGACGCGGCGTTGCAGGGGGGCGATCCGCTTGCCGAGCGCGTCGGCCTGCCGGCGCTTGGCGGCGAGGTCGATGCGGGTGGCGTTGTGCTGTTCGATGAGCGGTTCGAGCTTGTTCCAGTCCTGGTCGATCTGTCGCTCGATCTCGGCGACCGAGGGGTCGGCGTGCGCTGCCGTGGGGCCACCTGTCAGTACGACCGCGGCGGCGGCCAGGGTGGCGAGGGTGGTGGTGAAGCGGGACCAGCGTGGGCGCGGCACCGTCGTGTTCCGGGCGACCTGGGTCGTCCGGTGCGACGGTGGCCGCGGGGCATGGTGTGCCACCGGGCTCCGGGCTCCTTCTTCCTCGACCGCCTACCGGGTTAGCTGACGGGTTCGGGCGGGAAGGGAGCGCCCTACCGCGGTGGTCGCGGATTCACCCCGGCGTACCTGGGTCCCCGGCTCGCCCGGAGGCGACTCGGCGGTGCCGGTCGACGCCACCCCGGGCGGGGCGGACCTGGTGCCGACCGACGATTGACCAGAGTAGAGACGCTCGTTATCGATCCGCAACCCGCCGGGCCGGCACACTCCGTGACCGGAAAACACGCAACCCCCGGCCCATCGGGCCGGGGGTTGACGTATGTGCTGGTCAGGGGCGGCGGAAGCCGGCCACCGGCATGTAGTTGATGCTGGTCACCTGGACCGGCTTACCGGTCCGGGGCGCGTGCACCATCATGTCGTTGCCCAGGTAGAGCCCGACGTGGTGCAGGTCGCTGAAGAAGAACACCAGGTCTCCGGGGCGGGCCTCGGAGCGCGGGATGGCCTTGCCCTCGTTCCACTGCGCACCGGTGAAGTGGGTCAGCGAGATGCCTGCCGCCTTGTACGCGAACTGGGTGAGCCCGGAGCAGTCGAACGAGTTCGGCCCGGTGGCGCCCCAGACGTACGGGTCACCGACCTGCGCGCAGGCGGTCGCGATCGCGGTCCGGGCGGCGGAGCTGACCACGCCGTTGATCGTGGGGCAGCCGTTCACCTTCACCGTGGTCTTCGGCATCGCCGCCTGCAACCGCTTGATCTCGGTGTTGATCTGGGTCTTCTTGGCCGCGAGCTCCTTCTCCTGCTTCACCTCGGCGGCGATCAGGGTGTCGAGCTTCTGCTTCTCGGCGTCGTACTTGCGGCGGACCACGAGCACGGCCTCGACCTCCCGGCGCTGCTCGGCGGCGAGCCGGTCCAGGATGGTCAGCTGCGTGGCGAGGGTGCCCGGCTTGGTGGTGGTGAGCAGCGCGCTCAGCTCCTGCGAGGGGCCGGACTTGTAGTAGCGGGAGGCGAGGTCACCGACCCGGCCCAGGGCGAGTTCGCTCTGCAGGGCCAGCGGCTCGATCTTCTTCTGGAGGTCGGCCGACTTCTTGCGGTTGACCTTGAGCTGGGCCCGGACCTTGTTGTAGTCCTCGATGGTGGGTTCGAGCTGCTCCCACTGCTTGTCGAGAGCCGCCTCGATCTCCTCGGGCGACGGCGCGGCGTGGGCCGGCACCGCGAGCATCCCGGCACCGACGGCGACCGCCGCGACCAGGGTGAGCAGGCGGCGGGCGACCCGCCGGAGGGCTGCCGGCCGGGCGGGCGGCTGGCCCTGGGCGTGACGGTGAGGGGGCATGGTTGCCACCGGCGTCGACTCCTTTGCAACCGACCGCCGGGCGCCTCGCTAAGGGGAAGAAGGAGGCAGACGTCCCACAGCGGCCGGTGCAACATTAGGGGCAGTCACGGTGGGGAATCAAGGCGGGTGGGCACTCCATCACATCAGTGCAATCGCTTGCACACAAAGGGTGTCCATTCAATTTCCAACGATGGCAGTCAATACATCGTCGAGCGTGACCACGCCCAGCGGACGGCGACCGTCGCTGACGAGCACCATGTGCCGCCGCTCGCGCCGCATCGCCAGCAGCAGATCGGCCAACGTACGGTCCGGCGGAACCACCGCCAGCGGCCGGTAGACCTCGGCCGGCACCGGCGCGCGACGGGCCACCCCGGCGTACCCGAGAACGTCCTTGACGTGCACGAACCCCAGCACCCGGCGGGTGGAACGCTGCACCACCGGGAACCGCGACCGGCCCGTACTGGTCGCCAGCACCTCCAGCGAGGCCGGTGAGACGTCCTCGGCCACCGTGGTCACCGTGGACCACGGTTGCAACGCGTCGGCCGCCGTCCGGTCGTGCAACGCCAGCGCCCCGGTGATCCGGGCGTGCTCCTCGGCGTCGAGCAGCCCCTCGGTGCGGGCCTGGGCGACCAGTCCGGACAGCTCCTCGGCGGTGAAGACCGTCTTGACCGCGTCGGTCGCCTCCACCGCCCACAGCCGCAGCACCTGCCGCGCCGCCCACTTCATCGCCAGCAGCAACGGCTTGGTGGCCAGGCAGAACGCCAACATCGCCGGCCCCAGCCAGAGCGCCGACGGCTCCGGCCCGGCCAGGGTGATGTTCTTGGGCACCATCTCGCCCACCACGGTGTGCAGGAACACCACCACGGCCAGGGCGATCAGGAAGGAGACCGGGTGCACCGCGCCCGCCGGCAGCGGCACCGCGTGGAACACCGGCTCCAGCAGGTGGGCCAGGGCCGGCTCGGCGATCGCACCCAACCCGAGCGAACAGACGGTGATGCCGAGCTGCGCACCGGCGATCATCAGCGGGATCTGGTTCATCGCCGACAACGCCCACCGGGCCCGCTGGGAGGTGGCGGCCAACGGCTCCACCACCGTACGACGCGACGCGATCAGCGCGAACTCGCTGCCCACGAAGAACGCGTTGCCGAGCAGCAGCACCACCGCGACCAGTAGCTCAGTCATCGGCGTGCGGCTCCTCGGGACGGACCACCCGCACCTGTTCGATCCGGTGCCGCTCCACCTCCACGACCGTGAACGCGTAGCCGTCCGCACAGGTCGTCTCGCCCGGCAACGGGATGTGCCCCAACCGGGCCATCAGGAAGCCCGCCAACGTCTCGTACGGGCCCTCGGGGAGCCGGAAGCCGGTCTGCTCGAACAGCTCGTCCCCGCGCAGCACCCCGTCGACCAGGACGGTCCGTTCCCCGCCCGGCACGGTCAGCCCGGTGGCGTGGGCGTCGTCCACGGTGGCCGGGTCGAACTCGTCGGCGATCTCCCCGACCAGCTCCTCGACCAGGTCCTCGACGGTCACCACCCCGTCGGTGCCGCCGTACTCGTCGACGACGATGGCCAGGTCGGACCCGGCGGCCTTCAGCGCCGCCAGCACGCCGTCGAGGTCCAGGCTCTCCGGGACGTACACCGGCTCGCGGGCGACCGAGGCGACGGTGGTGCGGGCCCGCGCGGCCAGCGGCACACCGAGCGCGTCCGGCACGGCCGCGACCCCGGTGACCAGGTCGAGGGTCTCCTCGAAGACGGGGAACCGGGTGCGGCCGGTCCGCCGGGACAGGTCCAGCAGCTCGGCGACGGTGGCGGTGGCCCGCAACGCGATCACGTCCACCCGGGGGGTCATCGCCTCGGCGGCCCGCTTGTCGCCGAAGCGGATGGTCCGGCGCAGCAGCATCGCGGTGTCCGGCGGCAGCGCGCCCGCCCGGGCCGAGATGGCCGCGAGCAGCCCTAGTTCCTCCGGGGAGCGGGCGCTGGCCAGTTCCTCCTGCGGCTCCACCCCGAGCTGGCGGACCAGCCGGTTCGCCGAGTTGTTCAGCCCTCTGATCAGCCAGCCGAAGGCCCGGGAGAAGGCCCGCATCGGCCCGGCGGTGACCAGCGCCGCCGGCATCGGCCGGGCCAGCGCCAGGTTCTTCGGCACCAGCTCACCGAAGAGCATCGACAGCAGGGTGGCCAGCGCCAGCGCGAGCAGCGGACCGAACCGGTCGGCACCGCCCAGCGGGGCCAGCAGCGGGGCGAACAGCCGGGACAGGGCGGGCTCGGCCAGGTAGCCGGTGAGCAGCGCGGTGAGGGTGATGCCGAGCTGCGCCCCGGAGAGCTGGAAGGACAACTCGCGCAGCGCCCGGCGTACCGTGACGGCGGTGGCGTCGCCGGCCTCGGCCCGCCTGTCGATCTCCGCCCGGTCGACGGTGACCAGGGCGAACTCGGCCGCGACGAAGAACGCGTTGCCGGCGGTCAGCAGCACGAAGCCGGCCAGGGGAAGCAGCGTGCCGAGCAGCAGTGAGTCGATGGGTGTGATTGTTTCAGATCCGCCCCCGGCGGTCACCGGGGCGTGGCACACGGTCACCGGTGTCGCCGCCGGGCCGCCCACGGGCGGGGTTCGCGTTCCGGGGTTAGCGTGAACGGCATGGCACCGCTCACCCTCGCTGACGAACTGGTCCTGCTCGCCTACGACGACACCGGCGTGAACCGGCTGGGCCGGCCGCACCTCGACTACGGGCTGTCCGGCGCGGTGCTGCTCGAACTGGCGCTCGCCGGTCGGGTCGAGGTGACCGACGACCGGCTCGTGGTGGAGGATCCGACGCCGGTCGGCCACCCGCTGCTCGACGACGCCCTCGCCCGGGTCGCCGCCGACGGCAAGCGCCGCCGGCCCAAGGACTGGATCAGCCGGCTGGCCAAGGGGCTGCCCGACCAGGTGCTGTCGGGCCTGGTCGACGCGGGGGTGCTGCGCCGGGATTCCGACCGGGTGCTGCTGGTCTTCCCGCGTACCCGCTATCCGTCGCCGACCGGCGCGGAGCCGGCGGCGGAGACGGCGGCCCGGCAGCGGATGATCGACGCGCTGCTCGCCGACGGCCCGGTGGAGGCCCGGACGGCCGCGCTGCTCGGCCTGACCCGCGCGGTGGGGCTGGACCGCAAGCTCTTCCGGGAGTTGCCGAAGGAGCGGCTCAAGGCGCGCACCACGGAGATCGCCGACGGGGACTGGGCGTCCGCGGCGACGAAGAAGGCGATCGAGGAGACCCAGGCCGCGATCATGATGGCGACCACGGTCACCACCACGGCCGCCATCATCACCACGACGTCCTGACCGTGACCGTCACGACGACCTGAGCACCGCCACGGCGGCGGCACCGGTGGGTGCCGCCGCCGTCGTGCGTCCGCCCCGAGGGCGACGGTACGGCCTCAGCCGGCGGTCGGCGCGGTCTCCTGCTGGCCGGGCGCGGTGTCCGGCCTGACCGAGCGCAGCAGCACGCTGGCCACGTCGACCACCTCGACCTGCTCGCCGGCACCCTTGCCGTTGACGCCGTCGTTGAGCATCGTCGAGCAGAACGGGCAGCCGACGGCGACCGTCCGCGCCCCGGTGGACATGGCCTCCTCGACCCGGTCCACGTTGATCCGCTTGCCGATCTTCTCCTCCATCCACATCCGGGCGCCGCCGGCACCGCAGCAGAAGGAGCGCTCGCTGTTGCGCGGCATCTCGATCAGGTCGGTGTCGGCCCTGCCGCCGCCGTTGATGGCGCTGCCGAGCACCTCCCGGGGGGCGGCGAAGACCCGGTTGTGCCGGCCCAGGTAGCAGGGGTCGTGGTAGGTGACGCCGCCGTCGACCGGCTGCACCGGGGTGAGCCGCCCGGTGCTGACCAGGTGGGCCAGGAGTTGGGTGTGGTGTACCACCTCGAACTCGCCGCCGAGCTGGCCGTACTCGTTGCCGAGGGTGTTGAAGCAGTGCGGGCAGGTCGCGACGATCTTGCGCTTGGCCTGCTCCCGGCCCTCGAACGCCTCGTTGAGCGTCTCGACGTTCTGCTGGGCGAGCATCTGGAAGACGAACTCGTTGCCGATCCGGCGGGCCGGGTCGCCGGAGCAGGTCTCGCCCTCGCCCAGGATGGCGAAGGAGACCCCCGCCTCGTTGAGCAGGGTGGCCACCGCGCGGGTGGTCTTCTTGGCCCGGTCCTCGAACGCGCCGGCACAGCCCACCCAGAAGAGGTACTCGAAGTCGTCGACCTCGCCGACCCGGGGCACCTCGAAGCCCAGCCCCTTGGTCCAGTCCTCGCGGGTGTTCTGCGGGGCGCCCCACGGGTTGCCCTTGTTCTCCAGGTTGCGCAGCATGACGCCGGCCTCGGACGGGAAGCTCGACTCGATCAGCACCTGGTAGCGCCGCATGTCGACGATGTGGTCGACGTGCTCGATGTCGACCGGGCACTGCTCGACGCAGGCCCCGCAGGTGGTGCAGGACCACAGCACGTCCGGGTCGATGACGCCGCCGGCCTCGGCGTCGCCGATCAGCGGCTTGTCGGCCTCGGCGAGGGTCAGCACGTCGAGGTGGGCGAGCTGCGCCGCGGTGGCCTTCTCCTCGCCGGTGAGATCCTTGCCGCCGCCGGCCAGCAGGTAGGGCGCCTTGGCGTACGCGTGGTCGCGGAGGCTGAGCACGAGCAGCTTGGGCGACAGCGGCTTGCCGGTGTTCCAGGCCGGGCACTGCGACTGGCAGCGCCCGCACTCGGTGCAGGTGCTGAAGTCGAGCAGGCCCTTCCAGGTGAACTGCTCGACCTGGGCGACGCCGAACTGGTCCTTCTCGGGGTCGGCCTCCTCGAAGTCGAGCGGCTTGCCGTTGCTCGTCATCGGGCGCAGCGGGCCGAGCCCGGAGCCGGCGGGCCGGGCCGGTTCCCGCTTGAAGAAGATGTTGAAGAACGCCAGGAAGCGGTGCCAGGCGACGCCCATCGTCACGTTCAACGCGATGACGATCAGCCAGGTCATCGAGATGACGATCTTGATGAGGGCGGCGACGCTCACGCCGGCCGGCCAGGCGGGCAGCAGCGCGCCGAGGGCGTGGCTGACCGGGGTGGCCCAGAGCGGGTACTCGAAGTGGTCGGTGGCGACCTTGAAGCCACGGATCACGAACCCCATGACCAGCACGGCGAGGACGACCGCCTCGACGAAGTAGCCCTGCCACATGGTGGAGCCGGTGAACCGGGAGCGCCCGCCCGGCCGGGTCGGCCGGTTGCGGACCCGGATCGCGATCAGTACCAGGATGCCGACCGTGCCGAGCACCGCGATCACCTCGGTGACCAGGCCGTAGACGGCGAGGCCGCCGATCAGCGGCAGGCCACCGGTCGGCGAGACGACCTCGAAGTACGCCTCCAGCACCAGCAGCGACAGCACGATGAAGCCGACCATCACGAACCAGTGCGCGGCCCCCACCACGCCCCACCGGAGCATCCGGGTGTGGCCGGCCGTCTCGACCAGCATCGTCTTCGCCCGGGTGCCCTTGTCGGCGAACCGCTCCGGCGCGGGTTGCCCCAGCCGGATGACGGCCACCATCTTCAGCACCGCGCGTACCGCGAGCCACACCGCCACTGCGGTGATGGCGGCGGCGAGGACCGTGGTGACGATCTGGACGCTGCCCATCGAGTTGGCCTCCCGGTCTGCTGCCTGTCGAGCGGCTCGGCGACCGGGGGCCGGCTCAGGGGGTGGCCGGCGTGCCGCCGCCGCACCCCCGACCGGACCGGTCGATGACCTCGCTCCGCTCGGTCATGCAGTGCAGCCTACGCGAAAGTTACCCAACGGTAACGTGAGTCTTCTCGCACCAGGCCACGCCGCCCTGCGGACACCATAGGGCTCCCGACGCCGAAGCGCCGGGTCGGGGCCGTCCGGGGTGACCTGGGACGTGTCGCGGGAAGCGCCGGAGCGCCGCGCTCAACGCCAGCGGGAGAGCAGGACCAGCGAACCCACCATCGCGCCGAAGCCGACCGCGAGGTTCCAGTAGCCCCACGAGGCGACCGGGTACTCCTGCTCGGAGAGGTAGTAGACCACCAGCCAGCCGATGCCGCCGACGATCAGCGCGACAGCGATCGCCGGCAGCCACACCGGGCTAGGCTTGCGCGTCGCCGCCGCCGTCGTCGGACGAACGTCCGTCGGCGGGGTGTACACCTTCTTCTTACGGACCTGAGACTTGGGCACGACGCTCTCCAGAGGGGTGACGACCTCGTCCGGCCTGACAACCGGGCGCGGGGGCGACGGTCCATGGCCAATAATGTTCGACAGCTAGCGTAGTCCGGAAGGCCGCTCCAGGCCATGAATGGGGTCGATCCGGTGCACGCGGTGACCGGTTTCGGGCGGGTCGACGCGACGCCGGTGACCGCCCAGCGTCGTGACGGGCGTCACCACACGACGGGAGAGGAACGCTCGGTGGAGTACACATCCGGTGCGGCGTCCTGGCAGAAGGCCATGCGCCGGGCGGTCGCCGCCTTCCTGCCACGCCGCCCCCGGCAGCGCCGGCCGGGTTGGTCGATCGGCGTGCCGCTGATCGCCGCCGCGGCCGGGTTGCTCTTCACCACCACGGCGACCACCGCCGGCGGCACCGCCCTGCGCGAGGACCGCCGACCCCAGCTCACCCAGCTCATCGAGGACCGCCGCGAACAGGTGGCCGAAAGCGAGCTGCGGGCCGCCCGGCTGCGCGCCGACGTGGAGAGCGAGACCGCGACCCTGGCCGACACCGACGAACCGATCAAGGAACAGCGCGACCGCGCCCGGGCGCTCCAGCAGGCGGCCGGATTCACCGCGCTCGCCGGGCCCGGGGTGACCGTCGAACTGAACGACGCCCCCCGCCGCAGCGACGGCACCCTGCCCAAGGGCGCCACCAACGACGACCTGGTCGTCCACCAGGGCGACGTGCAGGCGGTGGTCAACGCGCTGTGGGCCGGAGGCGCGGAGGCCATGTCCATCATGAACGTCCGCGTGCTCTCCACCAGCGCGGTACGCTGCGTCGGTAACACCCTGCTGCTGCACGGCCGGGTGTACTCGCCACCATTCAAGATCGTAGCAATCGGCGATCCCGCTGCCCTCCAGCAGGCCCTCGCCGGCTCTCAGGGAGTCGGGTTGTTCAAGCAGGCGGTCGACCACTACCAGCTCGGTTACTCCGAGAACGTCGGCTCCGTCACCGTGCCCGCGTTCGAGGACTCGACGGCGCTGCGATCGGCGACGGTGCCGCGATGACCCGGCAGGGCGGGGACCAGCGCCACGGCGACCAGCACGACGGGCCGACCGCCTTCCTCCCCCCGGTCGACCGGTCCACGCCGCCCGCCACCGCCCGCCCGGCACCCGCCCACCCGCAGCCCGCCGGCCCCTGGCCGGCACCGGTGCTACCCACCCGCCAGCCGCCGCCCGCCTGGCCGGGCCGCCCCGCCCGGCCCACGCCCGACGACCGGCAGCAGCCGCCGGGCGGGCCAGGTCGCCCCGCCCCGCCCGTGCCCCCCGGTCAGCAGCCGGGCCGTACGGTCGACCCGGCGGCGACGGCGCTGCTCCCGGTGCTGCCGGCCCGGCCGACCGCTCCGGCGATGGACTCCACCGCCCTGATGGGTGCGGTGCCACCCGCCCCCGAGCCGAGCGGGTCCGACGACCCCGTCGCGCCCCCACCCCCGCCCCGCCGGGGTGAACGGGTGGTGCAGCTACGCCCGGAGCAGACCGGGAAGGGCTACAAGAGCGTCTACTCGGAGCTGACCCGGCCCACCTTCGCCTCCCGGCTGCGCACCGGCGTCCGGGTCAGCGGCGAGGTGCTGATCACCTTCGGCCTGGTGGTGCTCCTCTTCGCCGGGTACGAGATCTGGGGCAAGTCCGTCCTGGTCGACGCCCACCAGAGCAAGCTCAACCAGCAACTCGCCCAGGCGTGGGGGCCGACCGGCGATCCGACGGTCAGCCCGACCGGCCCGGCCAAGGCGGTCGCCCCGGCCGAGGGCAAGCCGATCGCCGGGCTATACATCCCCAGCCTCGACAAGAACTGGGTCGTCGTCGAGGGCGTCACCCAGGAGGACATCCGGTACGCCCCGGGCCACTACCCGAAGAGCGCGCTCCCCGGCGAGGTGGGCAACTTCTCCGTCGCCGGGCACCGCAACCGGGCCACCTTCTGGCGGCTGGACGAGCTGAAGTCCGGCGACGCGATCCTCCTGGAGGGCAAGCAGGACTGGTACGTCTACAAGGTGTACCAGTCCCGGATCGTCCGCCCCGACCAGGTCGAGGTGGTGGCTCCGGTGCCCGGCGAGCCGAACGCGAAAGCCACCCGCAAGCTGCTCACCCTCACCACCTGCAACCCGAAGTTCGACAACTACCAGCGGCTGATCGTCCACGCCGAACTCGACCGTACGCAGCCCAAGTCGCAGGGCCCGCCGCCGGAGCTGGAGGGCTGACGACGATGTACTCCTGGATCTGGCGCAAGCTGCCCTTCGGGTTGCCCGGCAAGCTGGCCGGCTCGGTGCTGCTCGCCACCGCGACGGTGGCGCTGCTCTGGTTCGTGGTGTTCCCCTGGGCCGAGCCGCTGCTGCCCTTCGACGACGTGCAGGTCACCCAGGACTCCGGCAACCCCGGTGGTGACTCCGCGGTCGACCCGGACGCGCCGGCCGGTGACGGGCACGACCTGCCGTACGACACCGACCGGAACAACACCCCGCCCGCCCCCTCCCCGAGCCGGTGAGCCCATGCGCATCCTCGTGATCGACAACTACGACTCCTTCGTCTTCAACCTCGTGCAGTACCTCGGCCAGCTCGGAGTGGAGTGCGAGGTCCGGCGCAACGACGAGATCGACGTCGCCGAGGTCGGCCGGGTCGACGCGGCGGGCATCCTGCTCTCGCCGGGGCCGGGCAGCCCGGACCGCGCCGGCATCTGCCTCGACGTCATCCACCGGTACGCCGGCGAGCTGCCGATCTTCGGCGTCTGCCTGGGTCACCAGGCGATCGGGGAGGCGTTTGGCGGCACCGTCACCCGGGCCCCGGAGCTGCTGCACGGCAAGACCTCCGAGGTGCGGCACCATTCGGTCGGGGTGCTGACCGGCCTGCCCGACCCGTTCACCGCCACCCGTTACCACTCGCTGGCGGTGCTGCCCGAGACGCTGCCCGACGAGCTGGAGGTCACCGGCTGGACGGCCTCCGGCGTGGTGATGGCGATGCGGCACCGGACGCTGCCGATCGAGGGGGTGCAGTTCCACCCGGAGTCGGTGCTCACCGAGGGCGGCCACCTGATGCTGGCCAACTGGGTCGCCGCCTGCGGCCACCCGGAGGCCCTGGAGCGCGCGCCGGAGCTGGCCGCCGAGGTCGACGCCCGCCGCCGGGCCGCCTTCGCCACCCTCTGACGGACCGCCGCACCCGCTCCCGTCCTGTCCGGTCCGGCGGGCAGATCCGTGCCCGCCGTCCCCGACGAACGTCCGCCCTGACCCGCGCCCGCCGTGGCCCCGACAGAGGCGGGCCCGGCCCCTACGGACCGGGCCCGGCACGACGGGCGGTACGGGTCAGTCGTCGTCGCTGCGGAACGGTGGGGTGGGCAGCGGGAACCCGCCACCCGTGCCGTCGCCGGGCGGCGTGGTGGTCGGCACCGGCGTGGTCGGCGTCGGCGGCGTCGGCGACTCGGTCACCTCCGGCACGCTCACCACGATGGTGACCGTGCTTCCCGTGGCCTTCTTGGTCTTGGGCTTCGGGTTCTGGCTCTGCACCTTCCCGGCCTCGTCCGCCGGAACCTCCGAGCCGAGTTCCGGGTTCACCTTGAAACCGGCGTTCTGCAGGGTCCGGGTGGCCTCCGCCTGGCTGAGGTCCTTGACGTCCGGCACCTCCCGGACGTTGCCCCGGGAGACGGTGAGGGTCACCTCGGTGCCCTCCGGCACCTTCTCGCCCTCGGGCGGGGACACGTCGAGGACGATGTCCTCGCTCTCCTCGCTGTCCTTCGTCACCACCTTGACCCTGAACTTGTCGTCCTTGAGCCGGGTCTCGGCGCTCTCGACCTTGCTGCCCTTGAGGCCGTTGGGGATGCTGACCTCGGGCTTGCCGCCGCAGAGGCTCACCGTCACCTGGCTGTTCTCCTCCAGCGCGGTGCCGGCCGGCGGGTCCTGCCTGACCACCGTGCCCACCTTGCAGGTGCTGTCGAAGACCTGGTCGCCGGTCGCCGGCACGAGGCCGGAATTGCGGATCTCGGCGAACGCGACGTCCTGCGTCTTGCCCGCCAGGTTGGGCACCGGGCTCTTCTTCGGCTCCTGACCGTTCATCAGCAGCGCCGCGACCAGGGCGATCACCGCCAGCACACCGACCGCCGCGAACGCCGCGATCACCCACGCCGAACTCCTACGCCGCTGCGGGTCGCCGACCCGGGCCGGGATCTGCCGGGTCTGCTGGCCGACCACCTGGGTCGGGTAGCCGCTCGCCGCCGCGGCCATCGGGGTCGTCTCGTCCTGGCTCAGGACGGGGGTGGCCATCACCGGCCGGCCGGCGGCGGCGCGGAGCAGGTCGGCCCGCATCTCGCCGGCGCTCTGGTAGCGGTTGAGCGGGTTCTTCGACAGCGCCTTGAGCACGATCGCGTCGATCGCCGGGGTGACGTCCGGGTTGATGTCGCTCGGCGTCGGCGGGGCCTCCCGTACGTGCTGGTACGCCACGCTGACCGGGCTGTCACCGACGAACGGTGGGTGGCCGCAGACCAGCTCGAACAGCACGCAGCCGGCGGCGTACACGTCGGAGCGGGCGTCGACGGCCTCGCCGCGCGCCTGCTCGGGGGAGAGGTACTGGGCCGTGCCGATCACCGCGCTGGTCTGCGTCATCGTGGTGGCACCGCTGGCCAGCGCGCGGGCGATGCCGAAGTCCATGACCTTGACCTGGCCGGTCTGGGTCAGCATGACGTTGCCGGGCTTGATGTCCCGGTGGATGATCCCGTGCCGGTGGCTGAACTCCAGGGCCGCGCACATGTCGGCGCAGATCTCCAGTGCCCGGCGCGGCTGGAGCCGCCCCTCGACGCCGAGGACCTCCTTGAGGGTCCGCCCGTTCACGAACTCCATCACGATGAACGGCAGGGTCTCCCCGGTCGGGGCGGTCTCCTCGCCGGTGTCGTAGACGGCGACGATCGCCGGGTGGTTCAGCGAGGCGGCGTTCTGCGCCTCCCGGCGGAACCGCATCTGGAAGGTGGCGTCCCGGGCCAGGTCGGTCCGGAGCATCTTGATCGCGACGTCCCGACCGAGCCGGAGGTCCCGACCGCGGTGCACCTCGGCCATGCCGCCGTAACCGAGCAGCTCGCCGACCTGGTACCTGCCACCGAGCAGGCGGGCCTGGGCTGTCATCGCGTTCGTCGTCCTTCGCTCGTCGTCGTCTCGCCGTCACCCGGTCCGAGCCGTACCACCCGACGGTACGACGTTCCGGCCGGATCGTCGCGTCCGAGGGCACTCAGCGCGCCGGACGTCGTACCCGGCGCACCGGGGTCGGTGGCCAGGTTGCCCTGCCGGCTCGCATACGCGAGCACACCCGAGCAGACCAGCACCAGCACCGCCAGCAGGATCGCCAGGGTCACCATGCCGGACCGGGAACGGGCAGGTGGGGCGGGGGGCGGAAGGGGCTGTCGGGCGTACACGGGCCGGTCGGCACGCAGCTGGGCGGGCGGGACGGAGGCCGCCCCCCGGGGCTGCTGCGGATAGGGCCGGGTCATCGGGGTGGCCTGGACCGGCGGACGCTGCGGGGTCACCGGCGGCGGCTGCGGGTGCCGGGCCGCGACCGGCGGCCGGGCCTGTCCGCCCATCGGCGGTCGGGCCTGTCCGCCCATCGGGGGCCGCGCCTGCCCGCTGACCGCCGGCCGGTGCGGGTGGACCGGCGCGCCGGGCTGCTGCCGGGGTACGGCGGGCACCTGGGCACGGGCCATCGGGCCGGCCGGGGACGCCGGGGCCCCGGAGACCGGGCCACCGGAGACCGGGCCGGGGTGGCCGCCACCGGCGCGGGCCTGCTGGGAGAGGGCCTGCTTGGCCTGCCGGGCGACGGAGGCCAGGGCGGCGGCGCTGGGCCAGCGGTGGCCGGGCTCCTTGGCCATCGCCCGGTCCACGATCGCCTTGACCTGCGGTGGGATGTCCCCGGGCAGCGGCCGGGGAGTGTCCCGCACGTGCTTCATCGCGATTTCGAGCGGGTTGTCACCCTCGAAGGGCCGCCGGCCGGCGAGGCACTGGTAGGCCACCACACCGAGGGCGTAGACGTCGGAGGCGGGCGTGGCGACCGCGCCGGTGGCCTGCTCGGGGGAGATGTACGAGGCGGTGCCGAGCACCGACCCGGCGGCGGTGAGCTGGCCGACCAGCTCGGACCGGGCGATGCCGAAGTCGGTCAGCACCAGCGTGCCGTTCGGCCGGACGAGCAGGTTGCCCGGCTTGACGTCGCGGTGCACGATGCCCTTCTCGTGGGCGGCGTGCAGGGCGTCGGCGGCCTGGGCGAGCAGGGCCATCGTCCGGGCCGGGGTGAGCCGGCCGACCCGGCTGAGCGTCGCCGACAGGGCGTCGCCCTCGACGTACTCCATCACCAGGAAGGCGATCTCCTGGTCGCTGCCGAAGTCGTAGACGTCGACCACGCCTGGGTGGTTGATGGTGGCCATGGTGCGCGCCTCGCCGCGGAACCGTTCGGCGAAGCCGGGCTCGTCGAGCAGCGCCGGGAGCAGGCTCTTCACCGCGACCGTACGGCCCAGCACCTGGTCGGTGCCGCGCCACACGTCGCCCATGCCGCCGCTGGCGATCCGCTCGTCGAGGCGGTAGCGGTTGCCGAGCTGCACCCCGGGGCTGAGCATGTCAGCGGCCCCCCGCATCGGCGATGGCCGCCTGCATGATCTTGCCACCGATCCGGGCCGCCTCGGCGCTGCCGCCGCTGCCGGCCTGCTCCAGCTCCACGCAGACCGCGGAGACGGCGTTGCCGTTCTTGTCCAGCGCGAAGCCGATGAACCAGCCGTGGTCGGGGCGGTCCGGGGCGGACTGGGCGGTGCCGGTCTTGCCACCGACGGTGTAGCCGTCGATGGCCGCCGAGCTGCCGGTGCCGTTCTTCACCACGCTGACCATCATGTCCCGCAGGTCGTCGGCGACCTGACCGCTGACCGGCTGGCGCAGCTCGCGGGGCTGGGCGTTGTAGTAGCTGGTGGTGCGGTCCGGCCCGAGGAGCTGCTTGACCAGGTACGGGCGCATCTGCCGGCCCTTGTTGGCGACCGAACCGGCGATCAGCGCGCCCTGGAGCGGGGTCATCCGGACGTTGTTCTGGCCGATCGAGGACTGCGCCAGCGCGGCCGGGTCGGTGCCGCCGTCGGGGTTCTGCATGTCGCCGGTCCGGCTGGCCGCCACCGGCAGGCCCCCCTCGCCGAGCTGCCCGACGGAGAGGTCGTCCTGCTCGAAGCCGAACTGCCGGGCCTTCTCCTTCACCGTGTCCGCGCCGAGCCGCACGCCGAGCTGGGCGAAGCCGGTGTTGCACGACTCGGTGACCGCGTCGATCAGGGTGACCTGCGCCTCCGGGCAGATCGACGGGGCGGCGTTGCGGATCTCGGTGCCCGACGTCGGCGGGGTCCAGCTCGGCCCGGCCGGGATCTCGGTGTCCTTGCCGACCCCGTTCTCCAGCGCGGCGGCGGCGATCACGATCTTGAAGGTGGAGCCGGGTGGCAGGGTCTCCGACAGCGCCCGGTTCTTCAGCGGGCCCTCCGGGTCCTGCTCGTACTTGTTGTAGGCCGCCGACGCCACGTTGGTGTCGTGGTCGACAAGCGGGTTCGGGTCGAAGCTGGGCATCGAGACCAGTGCCTGCACCGCACCGGTACGCGGGTCGATGGCGATCGCCGCGCCCTTCTTCACCCCGTTGCGGTTGTTGCGCAACTGCTCGTAGGCGGTGTCCTGGGCCCGCTTGGAGATGCTCAGCAGCACGTTGCCGCCGCCACTCTCGTCGCCGGTGAACATGTCCTTGATCCGGTTGCCGAGCAGGGCGTCGCTGGTGCCGGCGAGGAAGTCGTTCTCCAGCCGTTCGATGCCGGTGTCGGCCAGGTTGACAGGCTTGTAGCCGAGCACGTGCGCGTACTTCGTCCCCGCCGGGTAGCTGCGCTGGAACCGCAGCTTGCCGCCGGTCTCCTTGCTGGTGGCCACGGCGGTGCCGCCGGCCTCGATGTTGCCCCGTCGGCGCTCGTACTCGGCCACCTGCACCCGGCCGTTGTAGTCGCTGTTGCGGTATTCGTCCGCCTTGTAGGCCTGGATCCAGTTGAGGTTGGCGAAGAGCAGCCCGAACAGGACCATGACGACGACGCCGACGCGGCGCAGGGGCGCGTTCACGGGCGGATCACCTCCGTGGGAGCACCGTGCAGCTGTTCCGGCGGCCCGCCGCCGGGTCGGCCAGCCGGGCCGCCACCCTGGGTCACCGGCCGCCGGGCGGCGTCAGAGATGCGCAGCAGCACCGCGATGAGCAGCCAGTTCGCCATCAACGACGAACCACCGGCGGACAGGAACGGGGTGGTCTGACCGGTCAGCGGGATGAGCTTGCTGATCCCGCCGACGATCACGAAGACCTGGAGCCCGAGGGTGAAGGCGAGACCACCGGCGACCAGCTTGCCGAACGAGTCCCGCACCGCCAGCCCGGCCCGCAGCCCCCGCTCGACGATGAGCAGGTAGACCACCAGCAGGGCGGTCAACCCGAACAGGCCGATCTCCTCGCCGATGCCGGCGAAGATGAAGTCGTTCTGCACCTCGGGGATCTCCAGCGGCTCCCCGGCACCCGGCCCGGAGCCGAACAGGCCACCGCTGCCCAGGCCGAGCAGGCCCTGCACCAGTTGGTAGCCCCGGTCGTACGGCTCGGCGAACGGGTCGAGCCAGATCTCGGCGCGGGTGTAGAAGTTGGCGAACGGGCCACCCACCGTGCCGCCCAGCACGTACGCGAGGTAGGCGCCGCCGAAGAACAGGACCAGACCGATCAGCAGCCAACTGACCCGTTCGGTGGCGATGTAGAGGGTCACCACGAACATGCCGAAGTAGAGCAGCGAGGTGCCGAGGTCCTTCTCGAAGACCAGGACCAGCAGACTGATCATCCACACCCCGAGCACCGGGCCGAGATCCCGGCCACGCGGGAAGTCGATACCGAGGATGCGGCGGCTGGCCAGCGACAGCACCTCACGCTTGCGGACCAGGTAGTAGGCGAAGAAGACCAGCAGCGCCAGCTTGGCGAACTCACCGGGCTGGATGCTGAACCCGCCCACCCTGATCCACAGCTTCGCGCCGTTGATCTCGGAGAACCGGCCGGGCAGCACCGCCGGGATCATCACCAGCACGATGCCGGCCAGCCCCAGCGTGTACGCGTACCGGGAGACCGCCCGGTGGTCGCGCATCAGCACCAGCAGGCCGGCGGCGAGGATCACCGCGGCCAGCGTCCAGGCGAGCTGCCGCCCGCCGGTGCCGGCGAAGATGGCCAGCGTCTCCCGGTCGGCCGGGGCGGCCTTGCCGAGGTCGAGCCGGCGCAGGAAGCCCACCCCGATGCCGTTGAGCAGGGCGACCGCCGGCAGCAGGGCCGGATCGGCGAACGGCGCCAGCCACCGGATCACCAGGTGCATGCCGAAGAAGACCAGCCCGAGCGCGGCGGCCGGCATCCAGAAGTCGCGGGTGACGGTATCGAGCAGGTTGGCCTCGACGATCGCCCCGTACGCGGCCACCAGCACCATCGCCAGCACCAGCAGGGACAGTTCGGCGTTACGCCGGGACCGCGCCAGACGTACGCCGGGCCGCTCGCCCGTCGTGACGGGCGAGACTACCGGGTGGGCCGCTGCGGTCAAGGAGGTGTCCCTCGGATCTCAGCCGACGGTCACTCGGGCGACCGGCAGCCCGCCGGGTCTCCGGCCGGCGGAACCGCGTCGGAGGCCGAGGCGTCGGGTGTGGTGGGCGGCGTGGGAGTGCCGGTGGTGCCCGGGAGCCTGGTGGCGGTCGGAAGCCCGGTCACGCCGGGGCTGGGTGAGCCCGGGACGGCCGGCGCCGACGAGTTCGCCGGCACGGGTGAGCCGGTGACCAGCGGTGGCACCGGCGGGCAGACCGGCTTCAGGTTCGGATTGGTCGGGTCGTCGCTGGTCAACTCGGCCAGCCGGCGCAGCGCGTCCGGTCGGCTCTTGGCCTGGATGCCCTGCTTGACCTGCTCCTGGGCGGCCAGGGTGAGGTCGTCGAGCTTGGCCTGGCTGGTCGAGTGCACGCTCGACAGGTCGAGGCCGGCCACCTGGCCGGGAACCCCGCGGAAGACCGCGAGCTGCCCGCTGTCCGTCGCCCCGACGTAGTACTGCCGCTGGGTGTAGCTCCAGCCGGCGAAGAGGCCGCCACCGAGGATGACCAGCAGGGCCGTCAGCATCGCAGCGGTACGCAGCGGCCGGCGCGGGCGCTCCGGGTCGTCGTCCCGGCTGGCCGCCGGTTCCTCCGGGGCGGGCGGGCGCGGCGCGGACAGCGCCGACGCGCGGGCGGCCGGGGTCGAGTCGTCGGCGGCGGTGGCCATCCCCCGGTCCCGGGCCGCGGCCCCGCCGACGATCGGGCTCGCCTCGACGATGTCCTGGTCGGTGGCGTCCGCGATGATCACGGTGATGTTGTCCGGGCCGCCGCCGCGCAGGGCGAGCTGCACCAGCCGCTCGACGCACTGCTGCGGGTCGGTGTACTCGCGGAGGCTGTCGCCGATCGTCTCCGCGCTGACCACGCCGGACAGGCCGTCGCTGCAGATCAGGTAGCGGTCGCCGGGCAGCACCTGCCGGACGCTGTACTCCGGGTCGATGTCCCGGCCGTCGAGGGCGCGGGTGAGCAGCGAGCGCTGGGGGTGGCTGCTCGCCTCCTCCGCGCTGATCCGCCCCTCGTCGACGAGCATCTGGACGTAGGTGTCGTCCTTGGTGATCTGGGCGAACTCGCCGTTGCGCAGGAGGTAGGCCCGCGAGTCACCGATGTGGACCATGCCGAGCTTGCTGCCCGAGAAGAGGGTCGCGGTGAGCGTGGTGCCCATCCCCTCCAACTGCGGGTTGGCATCCACCGTGTCGCGGAGCTGCTGGTTGGCGGTGCCCACGGCCGATCGCAGCGCGTCGACGAGCGCGTCCCCCGGGACGTCCTCGTCGAGCGGCGCCATGGCACCGATGACGATGTTGCTGGCGACGTCACCGGCGGCCATGCCGCCCATGCCGTCGGCGACGGCGAGGAGCCGCGGCCCGGCGTAGACGGAGTCCTGGTTTCCGTCTCGGATCAGACCGCGGTCGCTGTGGGCCGCATAGCGCAGGGTCAGAGTCATGGCCGTAATTCGAGAGAGGTGCGGCCGATACGGATCGGCACGCCGAGGGGGACGGGGGTTGGTCCGGTGACCTTAGCGCGATCGAGGTACGTGCCGTTAGTCGAACCGAGATCCTCGACGAACCACTGCCCGTCCCGGGGCACCAGCCGGGCGTGCCGGGCGGAGGCGTAGTCATCGGTAATGACGAGGGTGGAGTCCTCGGCCCGGCCGATGGTGATCTGCGCTTCACCGAGGGTGATCCGGGTGCCGGCGAGCTGGCCGGCGGTGACCACCAGCTGGTGGGCCGCCCGACCCCGCTTCACCTTCGCCGGCTTCGCCGCCTGCTGCTGGGTGGAGGCCCCGACCGCGCGCGGCGCGGCCACCAGCCGCCCCGACCGGGCGCCCGCGAAGAGATCCCGACGGATGACACCGACCACCGTGAACACGAAGATCCACAGCAGGATGAGGAACCCGAACCGGGCGACGGTGATGACGAGTTCCGGCAAGGCGGGTCAGCCGTCCACGCGGAAGGTCAGCGTCGTGGTGCCGAGCTGGATCATGTCGCCCGGGTTCAGGGCGACGGCCGAGACCCGCTGGCCGTTGACCATCGTCCCGTTGGTCGACCCGAGGTCGGTCAGCACGACCTGGCCGCCGTCGAAGTCCAGCCGGGCGTGCCGCCGGGAGATCCCGACGTCGGGCAGGCGCAGGTTGGCCTGGTCACCCCGACCGATCACGGTCGAGCCCATCTGCAACGGATAGGTACGGCCGTCACCCGAGACCAGCCGGACGTTGCGCGCGCCGCCGCCGCCGTGGCCGGGCGGCGGGCCGTAGCCGCCCCCCTGGTCGTACGACGGGTAGGCCGGCGGACCGGGGTCGTAGCCGCCCGGGGAGGAGACCGGGGCGACCTCGCCGCCGGTGTAGACCTCGGCGGTGACCCGGAACATGCCGGTGTCCAGCCCCTCGCCCCGCTCGACCTCGACGATCACGTCGCCGTAGACCGTCCACGCCTGCTCGCCGATGAACTCCGCCTGCGACTGGGCCAGTTCCTGGGCCAGCGCGGCGGCGTACGGCGCCAACCGGCTGTGGTCGTACGGGGAGAGATCGATCACGTAGCGGTTCGGCACCAGGGTGCGGCCACCAGCGAGGATGGCCTTGTGCGCCTCGGCCTCCCGCTGCATGGCGTTGAGGATCTCCACGGGGTGGACCACCCCTTTGAAGACCTTGGCGAAGGCCCCTTCTACCAGGCCTTCCAGACGCTTCTCGAAGCGTTGCAGCACGCTCACCGGCTCCTCCTCGGGTCCCGAGGACATGATGGTATCTGGACGGCGCGCATGCAGCTCGCGCGCCGCTCGGCCACCGCGCGGCGGCCCGTTCGGAACGGCCGTCCGGACCGTGCTACTCTTTCGTCCGCCACGAAGGGTGACCGCTCGTAGGAACGGTAACCGGTCGGGGCGAGACCGCAGGACCGGGTAGGATGTTCCGGGCCCGCCGGAGACGGCGGGGTCGACGCGAACTACGACGTTCGAGGGTCGTGCCACGGGGATGTGGCGGAATGGCAGACGCGCACGGTTCAGGTCCGTGTGTCCGAAAGGACGTGGGGGTTCAACTCCCCCCATCCCCACCACCAGACGAGGGCTCCGCAGTCGCGGGGCCCTCACTTCGTATCGGGGCGTACCGGACGTCAGGCTATGCTCCGATGGTTTTTTCCAGCCTCCTACCTTGACCAGGAGTGTCGTGTGAGTGTCGCGTTGGTGACCGGGTCGGGCGGTCTGATCGGTTCCGAGGCGGTCCGGCACTTCGCCGGGCTCGGCCTGGACGTGGTCGGCATCGACAACGACATGCGGCAGGAGTTCTTCGGCGCCGAGGCCTCGACCGCGTGGAACGTCCGGCGGCTGACCGACGAGCTGGGGTCGGCGTACGCGCACCACAGCATCGACATCCGCGACCGGGACAGCCTCGGCAAGCTCTTCGCCAGGTACGGCCGGGACATCGCCGTGGTGATCCACACCGCGGCCCAGCCGTCGCACGACTGGGCGGTGAGGGACCCGTTCACCGACTTCGACGTCAACGCCGGCGGCACCCTCAACATCCTGCAGAACGTGCGGGAGCACTGCATCGGGGCGCCGGTAATCCACTGCTCGACGAACAAAGTCTACGGCGACCGGCCCAACAGCCTGCCGCTGGTGGAGCAGGAGACCCGCTGGGAGATCGAGCCGGGGCACCCGTACGAGCAGGGCATCCGCGAGGACATGTCGATCGACGCCTGCCTGCACTCGGTCTTCGGGGCCTCCAAGGTCGCCGCCGACGTGATGGTGCAGGAGTACGGCCGCTACTTCGACATGCGGACCGCCTGCTTCCGGGGCGGCACGCTGACCGGCCCGGCGCACTCGGCGACCGAGCTGCACGGCTTCCTCGGGTACGTGATGCGGGCCAACATGGAACGCCGCACCTACAAGATCTTCGGATACCAGGGCAAGCAGGTGCGCGACGCCATCCACAGCTCGGACGTGGTGACGGCGTTCGAGGCGTTCTTCCGGGAGCCGCGCTCGGCGGCGGTCTACAACCTGGGCGGCGGCCGGCACTCCAACACCTCCAACCGGGAGGCGTTCGCCCTGGCCGAGGAGATCACCGGTCAGGAGATGATCACCGAGTACGTCGACGCGAACCGGATCGGCGACCACAAGTGGTGGATCGGCTCGAACGAGGCGTTCCAGGCCGACTACCCGGGCTGGAAGCAGGTCTACGACGTACCCATGATCATGCGGGAGATCTACCAGGCCAACGTCGACAAGTGGGTGCCGGGGGCATGACCGCACAGGGCAAGCGGAACGTCCTCGGCGTCCTGGTCGACGCCACCGACTACGCCTCGGCGACCGAGCAGGTGGTCGCGGCGGCCCGGGAACGCCGGCCGCTGGCGCTGACCGCGCTGGCCGTGCACGGGGTGATGACCGGGGTGCTCGACCCGGCGCACAACGCCCGGCTCAACTCCTTCGACGTGGTCACCCCGGACGGCCAGCCGGTGCGCTGGGCGCTCAACCTGCTGCACCACGCCGGGCTGACCGACCGGGTCTACGGCCCGACGCTGACCCTGCACGTGCTGCGCCGGTTCGCCGACGAGGGCCTTCCGGTCTATCTGTACGGCTCGACCGAGGAGACGCTGACGAAGCTCATCCCGGCGCTGGAGCGGATGTTCCCGGCCCTGAAGATCGCCGGGGTGGAGCCGTCGAAGTTCCGTGCCGTGCAGCCCGGCGAGGACGTCGAGATCGCCGACCGGATCCGGGCCAGCGGCGCCCGGCTCGTCCTGGTCGGCCTGGGCTGCCCCCGCCAGGAGGTCTTCACGTACGCGATGCGGCCCCTGCTGGACATGCCGCTGATGGCCGTCGGCGCGGCCTTCGACTACCACGCCGGCCTGCTCCGGCAGCCGCCGCCGTGGATGCAGCGGGCGGGCCTGGAGTGGTTCTGGCGGCTCGGGCTGGAGCCGAAGCGGCTCTGGCGGCGGTACGTCATCCTCAACCCGGCCTACCTGACCCGGCTCGCCGGCCAGAAGACCGGACTGTGGAAGGCCCGGCCGCCGGCTCCGGCCACCGAACGGCCGGCCACCTTCGCGGTCTGATCCGTCCACGACGGCCGACCGGCCGGTACGACAACCCGGTCGGTTCCGTGCCGCCGGGCCGATCGGCCGGGACGCGGCCACCCCTACGGGATGCTCCGGGGTGGGAACAGGGGCTCGTCCCGGATTCGCCGCCCGCCGTTGTGGGCAAGGCTGTGTCCATGGATGGGCATCTCATCGTTCTGCTGTCGATCGCCGCCGTCTGGCTCGCCGCCGGCGTCGTGGCGGACGGACTACCCCGGCTGGACCGGGCCCGCGCCCTGCGACGGCGTACCGGATGGCTGCTCGCCCTCTCCGTGGCCGGGCTCGCGCTGACCGCGACGGTGCTGGTCGCCGGCACGATCAGCGGCGGGGACACCCCGGTCGACCGGGCGGCCGGGCAGCTCCCGCTGGTGGCGGTGCCGGCGCTCGCGGTGGCCGCCTGCACGGTGCGCCGGGTCCGCCGGCTGCGGGCCGGGGCGGGCGCGTTCACCGCCGCGCCGGAGACCCCCGCGCCGTACGGCCTGCGGGCCGCCGCCGGTCATCCGCTGATCGGCCTGCCCGTGCAGGTGACCGCGCTGGCCACCCTGCCGGGCCTGTTGCGGGCCGGTGGGCTCGATCTCAGCGCCGGCAACGGGGTGACCGGGGTGACGCTCATCCTCGGCGGGTTGGCCGTCCTCGCCATCGGGGTACGCCATGGGCTGCGGCACAACCGGCTCGCCGAGCGGACCCTGCCGGGCACCCGCCCCGCACTGGCCGGGCTGCCCGCCTCATCGGCCGCGGCCGGCTCCCTGCACGTATAGCAGTTCCAGGATCGCCCGGGTCGCCTCGAACCACCGGTCCAGCCAGCCGGGCGGTGGGACGCTGCCCTTGGGCGGCAGCTCCAGCAGCAGGCCCCGCAACAGCGGGTGGTCGATCAGCGGTTCGGAGGGCTCCATGGGCCAGCTGGCCGGTCGGAGCGACGGCTCGGCGAACGGCCCCGGGTGCGACGAGGGCAGCGGCAGGGGTCCGCCGTGCTCGGATCCGGGGTAACCGTCGCGGCCCACCTCGGTGTCACCGGCACCCACCTCGGTGAGCATCGTGTCGCGCCGGGCGCTGCGGTACTTCCCGCCGAACCGTTCGGTCTTGCCGGGGCCATGGGTGAGGTTGTCTGAGCCGATCGTCGTCATCTGCGTATCGCCTGCCTCGCTCGGTTGCCGCCACCTGCGGCGGATCGTCGACCAGCGCCGTACCGAGGGTTCAACGACCCGGGGCGGAAGTGGCGACGGGCCGGCCGGGGAGTGTCCCCGGCCGGCCCGCAGTCAACGCCACGCTGCGTTGGTCAGTGTTGGCCGAACGCGCCGTTCCGAGCGTCGGCGACGAAGGCGTTCCATTCCCCGGGGGCGAATACGAGGGCGGGACCTGTCTTGTCCTTCGAGTCCCGTACCCCGACCGCCCCGATCACGTAAGCCACCTCGACACAGTTGTCACAGTTCGGCCCGCTTTTTGAGCTCTTGAACCAGGTCGCCTGCGTCAGGTCCTCGGGGAACCTCTTGGTCGCCATTTCCACAACGGCTCCTCTGCCAGTTCTGCGATGTGTGCTATGGACTCCTCCGGCTGCCGGGCTGCTGCTCGAATGTGATCGAAGATGAAGCTGTACTTCTGTAGCTCGTCGCTCTTCTCCAGGAAGAGCCCACCCGTGGCGTTCTCCGCGTACACGACATCCGGATCAACCGATTCGGGAAAGCTGAGAATGGTGAAGGTCCCGTCCATGCCGGCGTGCGCCCCCACCTCGAAGGGCAGGACCTGCAACGTCACGTTCGGCAGTTCGGCCACCTCCACCAGCCGCCTGAGCTGGTTACGCATCACCGCGTCACCGCCCACCGGCCGACTCAACACCGCCTCATCGAGCACCACCCACAGATCGACCGGATCGTCCTGGGTCAACAACGACTGACGGCCCAGTCGGACACGCACCCGTTGTTGCACCTGGTCGGCGGTGAAGTCCGGGCGGGCCGCCTGGATCATCGCGCTGGCGTACTCCTCGGTCTCCAGCAGACCGGGCACGACCTGCTGCTCGTACGCGCGGATGTGGCCGGCCGCCGCCTCCAGGCCGACGTACGCCCCGACGAGCACGGTGCTGTAGGGATGCCACCACCCCTTCTGCCTCGCCTCGCGGGCGATCTGCACCAGCTCCTCGCTCTCCGCGCCCACCACCCCGTAGATGCGGAGCATGTCCCGCACGTCACGGGGCGTGACGGAGGTGTGGCCGGTCTCGATCCGCGAGATCTTGGAGGCGGAACACTCCAGCTGCTCGGCGACGACCTCTATGGTGATGCCGGCACCGTCGCGTAGGCGGCGTAGCTCGGCCCCGAGCCGACGACGCCGGATGGTGGGGCTCCGCCGTTCGCTCATCGCATCGCCCCAGGTGCCGATGACGGGGGAAGCTGGTGCCTCGCGCTCACCCGGTTACCTCCGGTCGGTCGCGCCTGCGTCCACACCCGCCGGGGGCGCGACCGACGGACGGCGGGCGATCGTTCGCGGCAAGGGGTGGAACCGGTCGTCGACCGGCCGCGGCGGGCGAACCGCGTCCAGTGTGCCGCTCCGGAGTCGGCGTGATCAAGCGCCCGGTTCACGTGTCGCCCTCACGTATCGGCAAAAGTCGACGTGCAACTTGCATCCCGCATCACACTGATGCACTCTGTCCGTATGGTTCGAGTCACTCACCGTTTCCGGTCGATTTCCGGGTGTGATCATCGCCCCGGGCTCGCCCGGCCGGATGGATGCCCCGGGCCGCAGGAATCCACGAGGCCCGCCCCGGGTTGATGACCCCGCCGCTGCACGCCCGAAGGCTGCGGCGGCGGGAGCGGTAACACCCGTGAGCAGCCGGGTGATGGCCGGGTGGTGCGATCCACCACCAGCGGGTACGCCCCCGGCCACCACCACACCGAGCACCGGCCCGCGAGGCACAACCCCGTCGCCGGACCCGCATCCGTCCCCGTTCCGCACCGACCGGCCCCGCGACGCCGGCCATATCCTCCCAGGAGCCCATGTGCTTCCCCGCTCCGGTGACGTTCTGCACGTGACCCGCGCCGCCAGTGTGCAGTTCCTCCGACCGATCACCTTCCGGGTGATCCGGGTGCTCGACTGGCCGACGTACGACGGCTGGCTCTGGCTCGACGGCTACCAGCTCAACGCCGCAGGCGACGCGGTCAGCCGCCGCTCGATCTTCGTCCAGCGGGCCGGACTGACCCAGCTGCGGGCCGCGGCCGTACCGCGTCAGCACACCGCACGGTCGCGCCGGCCGGTCAACCGCGCGCCGATCGCGGTGGGCTGACTCCCCGATTACCCGGCCGGAGGGCGTGCCGTCGCCATAGAATCGGTACGCCCACCCCGGCGAAGTCTCCACCCCGCGCGTATCCGGCCCCTGAACCTGGGATGGCCATGGTCTATCTGCCCGCCGCGCGGCGGCACCACAGGTCCCGCCTCAGACCCGCCTTCGGCCTGCTGGCCCTGGTCGGCGTGGTCCTCACCCTCGTGGTGGTGACCCGCTACCCGGCCGAGTCGGCCACCCGGCTCGCCGAGCCGGTGCCGGCCCCCGAGATCACCGTGGCCGAGCCCACCGACGCCGACGGCACACCGCCCGATCCGGCCCTACCTGCCGACCGGCGCGCCCGCACCCCGCTCTGGGCCGACACCGACGGCGGGGCCGGAAACCCGCCCGGGGACGCTGTGCGGACCGGGGACGACCCTACGGCCGAGGACGACCCGACGGCTGGTCCCGGTGGGAGCATCGCGGCCGATCCGGGGACCGCGCAGTCCGGGGTCGGCGGTGGCGGTGCGTCCGCCCTCGCCCAGCCCCGGCACCCGTCGGACGACCGGCAGACCGTCGCCCGGTCGCTGTTCTACTCCGGCCTGCTCGGGCTGGCCATCTCCCTGGCCGGGCTGGGCTTGGTGGGGGCCAGACGCCGGATGTGGTGAGCCGGGCCGGTCACCCGGTCGGGGTGGCGGTGCCGGACGGCGACGCCGACGGCTCGGCGGCCACCACCAGGGTCACCTCGTCCCCCGGCGACACCGTCTGACCCGCGCCCGGCTCGGTGGACAGGACGGTGCCGGGTGGCCGGTCCGACTCCCGCGTCTGCACCCGGGAGGACAACCCGAGCCGCCCCAGCAGGGCCTCCGCCGTCTCCTGGGAGAGACCGACCAGCGGCGGCACCGGAATTCCGGCGGGCTCGGTCGTCGGCGCGGTGGTCGGTGGGGTCGTCGGCGGCCCGGTGGTCGGTGGGGTGCTGGGTGGTGCGGTGGTCGGGGCGGCACCCGTCGTCGGCACGGCCGTCGGCGGTGGGGTCGGTGTCCCGTCCGACGAGGTGTCCACCGCCCGCAGGACCAGCCAGCTCCCCACCCCGACGAGCCCGAGCAGCACGAGCCCGAGCACGCCCAGCAGGATCGGCGTCCACCAGCGTCGGCCGCGCTGCTCCTCGGCGTACCACTCGGCCGACTCGCGGGGGTCGTCCGCCCGTGCCGGTGGCACCCCGGCCCGGCCGGACCAGACCGGTGCGTCCGTCGCACGGGGCGGCGGCCCGTCGGCCGCCGGCAGCGGGCGGGTCGCGTCCACCGGCTCCTGCCGGGCGGTGGCGTCGACCGGGGACGGCCCGCCCGCCGGGGGCCGGTCCGCCGGCAACGGCGCGGTCCGGTCCGCAGCCGGCAGTCGGCCGGTCGCGTCGTCGGGCGGACGGGGCAGTGGGCGGGTCGCGTCGTCGGCGGGTGGGTCCTGGCGGTCGTCGCTCATCGCACGTCCTCTCGCCACCTGGCGGACGGCGGGCGCTCGACCCACCGGGCGAGGCCCCGGGCCGGCCCGGCGGTCGTGGCACTCGGCCCCACCACGGTAACGGTCGACGCCGGCAATCGCCGGTACCGGCGCGGCGACCCGCCCGTCAGGGCGTCGGCGTCGGTGTCGGCTCGGCGGTCGGCGTCGGTTGGTCACCGCAGGAGATGGCGACCTGGTCGTTCCAGTGCGCGGTCGCGTCGGCCGCAGGCACCTGGGCGGTGACCTCGCCACGGTTCCCGGTGGGATACCGGGGGAACAGGCCCACGTCGCCCAGTTCGTCGGCGGCGTCGTCGCAGTCCTCGCCGACCAGGTCCGGCACCTCGACCTCGGGTGCCGGCCCGCTGACCTCCACCCGCACGGTGGTGCCCGGCTTCACCGACGTGTCCTGGGCGGGCACGGTACGGGTCACCGTCCGGCCCGACCCGGTGCCGAACACCAGCCGCCAGCCGAGCTTCCGGTCGTGCAGGGTGTCCCGCGCCTTCTCGAAGTCGAGCCCCACCAGCCGGGGCACGGTCAGCCCGCCACCGGTGGCGGCGGGTGGCGGGGTGGTCCGCGCGGCGGTCGGCCCGGCGGTGGTCGGCGCGTCGACCGGGGTGGACGGTCCGCTGGCCGCCGCTGCCGGGGTGGCGCCGGTCTCCGGGTCGCCGGGGTCGGCCAGCACCCACCCGACGGTGCCCCCGACGGCGGCCAGCAGGACCGTCGCCAGGGCGCCGCCGAGCAGCATCTTTCCCCGGCCCGGCCGGCCCCGGCCCGCGGTGTCCTGTCCGGTGTACTCGTCGTCGTCCATGCCGCTCCCCCGCCTCGTCCCCGAAACGGTACCGGCCGCCGCCCAGCGGTCACCGGCCGTGCTCCGGCGCTCGTCCGACTCGCCGCCTCGACCAGGGAACGCTACAGTCCCGACATGGCGGGACGGGGCTGGGGAGGATCGGTGCTCACCGCGCTGGGCGTCGCCGCCGGTGTGGGCGCCGCGCAGCTGGGCTTCGGCTACGGCCTGGGCATCATCAACTGGGCGCCGGCCGACGCCGGTGCCACCGAACCGTCCTGGTTCGCCAGCCTCGCCTGGGCGACCTGGATCGCCGCCGTCTCCACCGTCGCCGGGGCGATCTGCGCCCAACGGCTGCACGAGCGCAGCGGGGACGTCGACACCGGTGGCACCCTGCACCGGGTCACCCTCGCGGTCGCGGGCGCGGTCGGGGCGCTGATCACGGTCCTGCTGGTCGCGGTGCCGTCCCGGGCCGCCTCCGTACCGGAGACCTTCTCGCCGCAGACCGTCGCGGCCGGCTACGCCGGGGTGGGTGTGCTGGTGGGGTTGGTGGTCGCGGTCTGGGCGCTGCACTCGCGGGCCGCCGCGACGAACGTGATCGCCACCGTCGGCTGGTTGTGGTTGCTGGCCGTCGTCTCCGTCGTCGACGGGGTGCTGGCCGGTCGGGGACTGACAAGCGCCCAGCTCGGCATCTGGCAGATCGCCCAGGACAGCCCCCGGTTCTGGTGGCGGGACCACCTCTACTGGCCGGGAGCACTGCTCGCCCTGGGCTCGGCCCTGCTGATCGGCGCGTCGGCCGCCCGACGGGCCGCCCGGACGCCCGAGCTGCGGCTCGGTGCGGTGGTCTCCGGGGCCGCCGGGCCGCTGCTCGTCGCGGTCGCCTACTTCCTCGCCGTGCCCCGGCTGGCCACGATCTCCCCGGCCCAGGTCTCGGCCCACCTCGTCGCGCCGTACGCGGTCATCGTCGGCGCGGCCGGTTCGGTGCTGGTGGCCTCGCTCGCCCAGCGGGCCGAGCGACGGGCCGCCGCACGGACGACGCCGTCGGTGCCGCACCCCCGCACCGGGGCACCGGACGACCTGCCGGCCGGCACCGACCCGACCGCACCCTCCGAACCGGACGTTCCCGGTCGGGGGACCGACCACCCGACGGCCGACAACCCGGGCCCCGGCGGCACCTCGGAGGTCACTCCCGGGCCGCCCGCGTCACCCGCCACCTCTGGCCCGGCGGACGACCCGGCCGGGGATTCCGCGACGCCGGTGCCGGAACCCGGTGACGATTCCCGGCCTCCGGCCGTGGGCCGGGCCCGACCGGTCCGCCGGGGTCGGAGCACCCCGCCGGCTCCGTCACCCGGTGCGGCCCCGGCCGGTGACGCCCGCGCCGGGGCAGCGCCGTCCGGCCCGGTTACCGACCAGCACCACGGTTCGCCGGACGGCGGGCAGCAGGGCGTCGACCAGGGGAGCGGGGCCCCGCCGACGGGACCGGGCCCGGTGCCCAAGCCCCGCGCCGGACGCCGCACCCCCTGACCCGGCAACGGCCTCCCCGGCCGGACGTAACTCCGGGACGCCGGCCCTCCTACCGGATGGCTCAGTCCACCGGCCAGGTGTGCACCGGTTCGTTGCTGCGCTGGAGTTCGGCGTACCGGTTGGCCATGTGGCGCAGCGCCGCGTCCCGGTCGAGGTTGCGGTGGTGTTGCGCGGCCCACACCGTCTCGGTCTGCCAGACCGCCCCGTTGCGGCCGGTACGGCAGCGCTGCTCGATGATGCCGAGCAGCCGGTCCCGTTCGGCGGGGGCGACACCGAACCGGTCCAGCCCGGTGGCCGCCTTCGGCAGCAGGGTGTCGAGGACCAGCTTGGTGACCGGCACCTCGCCGAGGCGGGGCCAGTGCAGCACGGCGTCCATGCCCCGGCGGGCGGCGGCGTGGAAGTTCTCCTCGGCGGAGCTGAAGGTGAGCTGACTCCAGATCGGCCGGTCGGACTCGGCCAGCCCACGCGCCAGCCCGAAGTAGAAGGCGGCGTTGGCCAGCATGTCGACCACGGTCGGGCCGGCCGGCAGCACCCGGTTCTCCACCCGCAGGTGCGGACGGCCGTCCATGATGTCGTACACCGGGCGGTTCCAGCGGTAGACGGTGCCGTTGTGCAGCCGCAGCTCGGACAGTTGCGGGACGCCACCGGCGTGCAGCACCTCGACCGGGTCCTCGTCGGCGCAGATCGGCAGCAGCGGCGGGAAGTACCTGACGTTCTCCTCGAACAGGTCGAAGATCGAGGTGATCCAGCGTTCACCGAACCACACCCGGGGGCGTACCCCCTGGGCCTTCAGCTCGTCCGGGCGGGTGTCGGTGGCCTGCTGGAACAGGGCGATCCGGGTTTCGGCCCAGAGTTGCCGGCCGTAGAGGAACGGCGAGTTCGCGCCGACGGCGACCTGGACGCCGGCGATGGCCTGGGAGGCGTTCCAGTAGTCGGCGAAGCTGTCCGGCGCGACCTGGAGGTGGAACTGGAGGCTGGTGCAGGCGGCCTCGGGGACGATCGAGTCGGTGTGCGTCCGCAGCCGTTCGACCCCCCTGATGTCCAGTTCGATGTCCTCGCCCCGGGCGCCGACGATCTGGTCGTTGAGCACCCGGTACCGCTCGTTGGTGGAGAGGTTGTCGGCCACCAGGTGCCGTTCGGTCAGGGTGGGCAGGATGCCGACCATGACGATCCGGGCGTCGGACCGGGCCGCCCGTTCGTCGGCCCGGGTGAGGCTGCTGCGCAGGTCGCTCTCGTAGTGGGCGAAGCCGCCCCCCTCGATCAGCCGGGGTGCCGCGTTCAGTTCCAGGTTGAACTGTCCCAGTTCGGTCTGGAAGAGCGGGTCGGCGATGGCGGCGAGGATCTCGTCGTTGCGCATCGCCGGTTCGGCGTCCGGGTCCATCAGGTTGAGTTCGATCTCCAGTCCGGTCATCGGCCGGTCGGCGTCGAAGCCGAAGTCGTCGAGCATCAGCGCGAAGACGTCCAGGCAGCGCCGCACCTTCTGCCGGTAGCGGACCCGGTCCTCCCGGGAGAACGCGCCCTGCTCGACGTCCCTACCCATGTTTCCTCCAGGCGTGAGACGCGCGGGACGGTGACCGTCCCGGCGCGCAGTGTGAACCACCATAAGAGCGCCCACGCGCCGGGGCCAGTGCCCACCGGGTATGCGCTGTCCCGCTTCTCTACCCAGCGGCCATTCACCAGCACCGGATGTCGCCGTCGCCGGGCAGTGACAATCCGCACGCGCAGACGCCGAGGCCCCCGCTCGCGGCGAGCGGGGGCCTCGGCGTGCCGGGCTCAGGCCTGCCGGATGGCCTCGCCCTCGATCTCGATCTTGATCTTCTTGCCGACCAGCACGCCACCGGTCTCCAGGGCGACGTTCCAGGTCAGGCCGAAGTCCTCGCGGTCGATCTCGGTGCTGGCGGTGAAGCCGAACACGTCGGTGCCGAACGGGGTGCGGCCGACACCCTCGAACTCGACCTCCAGCTCGACCTGGCGGGTGACGCCCTTGATGGTCAGGTCACCGAGCAGGACGAACTCGTTGCCGTCGTGGGACTTCACGGCGGTGCTGCGGTACTCCAGCGTCGGGAACTGCTCGACGTCGAGGAACTCGGGGCTGCGCAGGTGGCCGTCCCGGTCGGCCTGGGCGGTGTTGATGCTGGCCGCCTGGATGGTGGCGGTGACCGAGGACTGCAGCGGGTTCTCGGCGACGGTGATGGTGGCGGTGGCGTCGGCGAACTCGCCGCGTACCTTGCTGACCATCATGTGCCGGGCGACGAAGCCCACCCGCTTGTGCGCGGCGTCCAGCAGGTAGGTGCCGGCGGCGGGGATGGTGAGGCCGTCCCAGTCGCGGGTAACCGACTCGGTGCTGGTCATGTAACTGCCCTCCGGGGAAGATTGTTTAGTAGCCCAACGACTGCCTGAGCAACTATAACCGCAGCAATATTCCCCGTGTCAAGCACTGTTAGGATGGCCAGGTGGACGAGACTGTGTTCGACGACCCCCGGATCACCGCCGTCGGCCTCCTGGTCGAGGCGCACGCCGGGCTGACCGCCCGGTTCACCGCCCAGTACGAGGAGCACGGCGTCTCCGCGGTCGAGTTCGAGGTGCTGATGCGCCTGGCCCGCTCCCCCGGCAACCAACTGCGGATGACCGACCTCGCCGCCCAGACCTCCCTGTCCACCAGCGGCGTCACCCGGGTGGTGGACCGGATGGAGCGCGACGGGCTGCTCCGACGTCGCGCCTGTCCGTCCGACCGGCGCAGCTCGTACGCGGTGGTCACCCCGGCCGGCATGCAGCGGCTGGACGAGACCCTGCCCGGCCATCTCCAGATCATCGAGCAGTGGTTCACCGGCCAACTCGAACCCGACACCCTCGCCGCCATGCTGGACGGCCTGCGCCGGGTACGCGACGCCGTCCACCCGGGGGCGACCGCCGGCAGCACCGACCAGGCCCCGACCGACGAGCCGCCGTCAGCCTGCTGACCACCCGCCGACAAGACACCGGGCCAACCGGCAGAAAAAGCGGCAGAACTCGTCGGACCCACCGGTCGCAGAGCCGCCGATCGCCGCAAAACGGACGGCCCGGCTGGCTAGCCTTCATCGCGCGGGGGAGCACCGGGGGGTGCTGGCGCGAGCGATCGAGCGAGGGGTTTGACCAGGGGGCCCGTTCGCTCGCGCCACCCCCGCGTCTAGCCCAGCAGGCGTTCCTCATCCGGCAACAGCCGGATGCCGCCGCGTCGGCACGCCTGCGCCAGCCGTTCCCGCACCTCGGCGGAGCCGGTGCTCACGGCCAGCCCGACCAGGGCTTCGACCACGTCCCGCCGGTCCTGACCGGCCGCACCGGCAGCCTCCGCCACCGCGAACCACTCCGCCGCCAACTCCCGGTCCCCCCGGTGCCGGGCCATGGTGCCCTCGATCAGCGCGCAGACCGACTCCTCCGCCCGGACCGGCCCGCCCCCGCCCGGACGCCCCCCGGCCACGCCCGCCTCCGACCGGGACCCGGGCGGCGACGGACGACCGTCGCAGCGCAGCTCGGCCAGGATCTCGGTGGCCTCGTCCAGCCGGCCCGACCGGGCCAACGCCAGGCCCACCGTGCCGAGCACCCGCCGCCGGTGCCCCGGATCACCCACCCCGGCCAGCGCGGCGACCACCCGCCGGCCCTGGTCCACCGCGTCACCGTGACGGCCCTCCAGCCGGGCCACCTCGGCCAGGTCGGCACGGGCCAACAGGCGCAGCCGGGGCTCCCCGCACTGGGCGGCCAGCCGGTCCACCGCCGCCAGCCGACGCCGGGCCGCCGACAGATCGGCGAGGCGGATCTCGTGCCAGGCCAGGTGGTGCTGGGCGACCGCCATGTCCCGGGTCCGGCCGTGCCGGGTGGCCAGGGTCAGCACCGCCTGCGCCTGCTCGGCCGCCTCGTCGTACGCACCGGTCGCGACCAGCAGGGTGCCGAGGACGGTCCGCGCCGCCAGCTCCCCGGCCACGTCGGCCCGCCCGGCGAGCACCGCGAGCGCGGCACGGGCGGCGGGCAGCTCCTGCGCCGCCGCGCCGTGCTCGGCGGCCAGCCGGGCCACCCCGAGCAGCGCCCAGGCCCGCAGCACCGGATCGGCGTCGGCGGTACGGGGATCGGCGAGCAGCCGGCACAGCCACTGCCGGCCGCTGACGTCCCGCCCCCGCATCCGCCACCAACGGGTCAGCTCGGCTGCCAGCCGCAGCGCGGTGACCGGATCGTCCCCGGCGGCGTGCGCCAGCGCCGCGCCGATGTCACCGGTCGCCTCGTCGAGCTGACGGACGGCCGCCGGCTGTCGCGCCCCGACCAGGTCCGGCGCGGTACGGGTCACCAACCGGGTGATCACCACGGCGTGCCGGCGACGGACGGCGGTCAGCTCCCCCCGGCCGGCGGCCTGTTCGAGGGCGTACTCACGGACCGCGTCGAGCAGACGGAACCGCAGTGGCCCGGCACCCCGGACACTGAGCAGGCCCAACTCGACCAGCCGGTCGAGCAGCGGCACCGGGTCGACCACCCCCGACGGATCCGGGTCGGCCTCGTCGGCGAGCAGTTCCTCGGCCAGCTCCACCGACCACCGGTTGGCGAACACCGAGAGCCGGCGTAGCGCCGCCTGTTCCCACCCGTCGAGCAGCCGGTAGCTGGTGGCGACCGCCTCGCGCAGGGTCACCGCGACCGTGGAGCGGGCCGGGTCGTCGGTACGCCCCGGCGGCGCGGCCTCCCACCCCCGCCCGCCGAGATCCGGGCCGGCCAGGTCGAGCACCCGGTCGCCGTACCGGTCGAGCAGTTCGGGCAGGTCGAGGATGCGGCCCCGGGCCGCCATCAGCTCGATCGCCAGCGGCAGGCCGTCGAGCCGGCGGACCAGCGCGGTGAGGGCGGGCAGCTCGTCCGGGCCGGGTGGTTCCGGGCGGACCCGGGTGAGCCGGGCGGTGAACAGGGCCGCCGCCGGCCACCGGGCCAGCTCGTCCGGGTCGACCACTCCGGCGGGGGGCACCTCCAGCGGGGCCACCGGGCGGACGAGTTCGCCGGGGATGCCGACCGGATGCCGACCGGTCGCCACCACCCGCAGGGTGGGCACCGCCGCGACGAGCAGGTGCACCACCTCGGCCACCGGGTCCGGGGCCCGTTCGACCGCGTCCACCAGCAGCAGCGCCGGGCGGCCCCGCAGCCGGGCGGCCAGTTCGGCGAGCCGGGCCGCGCCGAGCACCGCGCAGGCCGCGGCGAGCACGTCGTTGGCGTCGGAGCCGGTACCGACCAGCACCCCGGCCACCCCGCCCGGGTGGACGTCGGCCACCGCGTGCGCCACGGCCAGGGCGAGCGCGGTCTTGCCCACCCCGGCCAGACCGACCAGGCTCAGCACCGGCGGCCAGCCGTCGCCGGTCAGCAGAGCGGTCAGCTCGTCGAGTTCCCGTTCCCGGCCGATCAGCTCGACCGGCGGGGGCAGCGCCATCGGCGTACCCGGAAGGTCGGGGTCGCGGGGGACGGTGCCGGCGGCGGGTGTGCGGTGCGGCAGCCCGGCGACGCCCGGGGCGGCCGGGGTGGTCGCGGCCCGGCCCCGGGCGGTGGCGAGGAAGCCGGCGCGCGCCGCGCCGGTCAGGCCGAGCGCCCCGGCGATCAGCTCGGCGGTGGTGCGGTGCGGCCGGTGGGCCCGGCCGCGTTCCAGGTCGCGGACCGTCCGCACGCCGACCCCGGCCCGCTGGGCCAGGTCGGTCTGGGTGAGACCGGCGGCCAGGCGGTGGGCCCGCACCAGCTCCCCGATCGGGGTACGACCACCCGCTGGCGAGTGATCATGATCCGGGGTCATGGGCAGGAAGGGTACGGACGGGATACGACGCCGGGCAGCCCTTCGTCGGTCTACTGACGAAGGGCTGCGGATACCCGACAGAGCCCCGTTCTCGCCCGGCGGCGGACCCGGTCCGGGCGTACGGTCAGAGGCCCAGGTCGCGGGCGATGATCATGCGCTGCACCTCGGAGGTGCCCTCGCCGATCTCCAGGATCTTGGAGTCCCGCCAGAACCGGGCCACCGGGTACTCGTTCATGAAGCCGTAGCCGCCGTGGATCTGGGTGGCCTCCCGGGCGTTGTCCACCGCGACCGTGCTGGCGTGCAGCTTGGCGATCGCCGCCTGCCGCTTGAACGGCTCACCGGCGAGCATCCGCGCGGCGGCGTCATGGTAGGCCAGCCGGGCGGTGTGCGCCTTCAACTCCATGTCGGCGATCTTGAACTGGATCGCCTGGTAGTTGCCGATCGGCTGACCGAACGCCTGGCGCTCCTTCGCGTACTTCAGCGACTCGTCGACGCAGCCCTGGGCGAGGCCGACGGCCAGCGCGGCGATGGCGATCCGCCCCTCGTCGAGGATCCGCAGGAACTGGGCGAAGCCCCGGCCCCGCTCGCCGAGCAGGTTCCCGGCCGGCACCCGGCAGTCGTCGAAGGTCAGCTCATGGGTGTCCGAGGCGTTCCACCCCACCTTCGAGTACCCCGGCGCGACGGTGAAGCCGGGTGTCCCCGACGGCACGATGATGGTGGACAGCTCCTTCGAGCCGTCCGGATTGGTGCCGGTGACCGCGGTGACCGTGACCAGCGCGGTGATGTCGGTGCCCGAGTTGGTGATGAACGCCTTCGAGCCGTTGATCACCCACTCGTCGCCGTCCAGGACGGCCCGGGTCTGGGTGCCGCCCGCGTCCGAGCCGGTGCCCGGCTCGGTGAGCCCGAACCCCGCGAGGGCCTCGCCGCTGAGCAGCTTCGGCAGCCAGCGGGCCTTCTGCTCGTCGGTGCCGAACCGGAAGATCGGCATCGCGCCGAGGGAGACCGCCGCCTCCAGGGTGATCGCCACGCTGGAGTCGACCCGGGCCAGTTCCTCCAGGGCCAGGCAGAGCGCGAAGTAGTCGCCGCCCATGCCGCCGTGCTCCTCGGGGAAGGGCAGGCCGAACAGCCCCATCTTGCCCATCTGCCGGACGATCTCGTACGGGAAGGTGTGCCGCTCGTAGTGCTCGGCGATCACCGGGGCGACCGCCTCGCGGGCGAAGTCCCGCACGCTCTCCCGCAGCGCCTCGTGTTCCTCGCTGAGCCGGAAGTCCATCGGTTCCTCCTGTACGGGTGCCGCCCCGGACGCTCGTGACGCCGGGAACGACGGATCGGTTGGACGACCGGTCGGACCCGGTCGACGGCGGTGGCGGTGGCTCGGTGCCGACCGGTCGGGCCGGTCGGGGACGGCGGTGGGTCCCCGGCCGGTCAGACCGGGGTGACCCCGTGCCGGCGACGGGAGAAGTGCCGGTCCTTGCTGCGGGCGGCGGCGAACCGGCGGACCAGTTCGGCGCGCAGCTCGTGCGGTTCGACGATCGCGTCGATGACCAGCTCACTGGCGAGCCGCACCACGTCGATGTCCCGCTCGTACTCGGCCCGTCTGGCGGCGACGAAGGCGGCCCGTTCGGCCTCGTCGGCGATCGCCGCGATCTTGTTGGCGTAGACGGCGTTGACCGCCGCCTCGGCCCCCATCACCGCGATCTTCGCGGTGGGCAGGGCGATCGTCGCGTCCGGGGCGAACCCGGGGCCGGCCATCGCGTACAGGCCCGCGCCGTACGCCTTGCGCACCACCACGCAGATCTTGGGTACGGTCGCCTCGGAGATCGCGGTGATCATCTTGGCCCCGTGCCGGATGATGCCCTGCTTCTCCACCGCGCTGCCGACCATGAACCCGGGCACGTCGCTCAGGAACAGCAGCGGCACGTTGAACGCGTCGCAGAGCTGCACGAACCGGGTCGCCTTGTCGGCCGAGTCGACGAAGAGCACGCCGCCCTTGAACATCGAGTTGTTGCCGACCACGCCGACGACCTCGCCGTCGAGCCGGCCGAACCCGATGGTCAGCTCCTTCGCCCAGAGCGCCTGGATCTCGAAGAACGAACCCTCGTCGAGCAGGCCCTTGACGTACCGGCGCATGTCGAACGCCTGCCGCTCGCTGGCCGGCACCAGCGCGGCCAGGTCGACCTTGGCGGGCGCGGCGACGGCCGGCGCGGCCGGCGGTTGCCGCTGCCAGTTGGAGGGCAGGTACGACAGGTAGGTCTTCACCACGTCGAGCGCGTCGGCCTCGGTCCTGCACAGGAAGTGCCCGACGCCGGACTCGGCGCAGTGCACCCGGGCCCCGCCCATCGCCTCCAGGGTGGTCTTCTCCCCGGTGACCATCTCGACCATCCGGTCGGAGCCGAGGTACATGCTGGCGTTGCCCTCGACCATGGCCACCACGTCGCAGAACGCCGGGATGTACGCCCCGCCGGCGGCGCTCGGCCCGAACAATGCGCAGACCTGCGGGATCGCCCCGGAGGCGCGGACCTGGTTCCAGAAGATCTTGCCGGCACCCCGGGGGCCGGGGAAGAGGTCGACCTGGTCGGTGATCCGGGCGCCGGCCGAGTCGACCAGGTAGACCATCGGCACGCCTGTCGAGTAGGCCCGCTCGATGATCCGGATGATCTTCTCGACGGTACGCGCGCCCCAACTGCCGGCCTTGACCGTGGAGTCGTTGGCCATCAGGCAGACCGGCCGGCCGTCGATGGTGGCGGTGCCGGTGACCACGCCGTCGGCGGGCAGCCCCTCGGCCAGGGCGTTGGCGTAGAGCCCGTCCTCGACGAAGGAGCCCTCGTCGACCAGGAGCGCGACCCGTTCCCGGGCGAAGAGCTTGCCCTTGCCGGCGTTGGCCGCGTGGTACTTGTCGGCGCCGCCGGAGCGGGCCCGCTTGCGTAGCTGCTCCAGTGCCTCACCGTCGAGCGTCACGCCGACCCCCTCGCCCCGCGCCTCGTGGGCGCGCCCGACCGCCATGCCGCCGTGGGCGTCGTGGTGGACGCGCCGACCAGCCTGAACGATCGTTAGGCTAGCGCATCCGGGCCCCACCCGACCACCCGACCGACTTCCGCCCCGGATATTGATACTCAACTATCGATATGGCTACGCTCCAGACACCCCCTCCGGATTGGAGTGAGTCATGAACTCACGCATCAAGCGCCTCGCCGTCGCCGCCCTGGCGACGGCGACCGCGACCCTCGGCCTCACGGTCGCCAACCCCGCGCCCGCCTCCGCCGCGATGACCATCTGCTACAACACCAGCCAGGCGCCCAGCTACGCGGGCATCGCCAACCAGGCCGCGTCGATCTGGAACAACGCCACCACCAACCTGACGCTCACCGCGAACTGCGGCACCAACCTGCGGATCTACCAGATCACCGGCGGCGGCTCGTACGCCCAGCGCACCAGCCTCGGCAACGGCCGGGTCTACATCGACACCCAGCAGGCCGCCCAGTACAGCCCGCTGCGGATCATGACCCACGAGATCGGGCACATCCTCGGCCTGCCCGACAACTACAACGGCAACTGCGCGATCCTGATGTCGGGCGGCAGCGCCGGCACGAGCTGCACCAACCCGTACCCGAGCACCACCGAGGCGAACCGGGTCAGCAGCCTGTTCGCCGGCACCCTCAGCGCCAACGACCGCCGCAGCAGCACCGGCAGCCAGGTCTTCAAGGACAGCTGGCCGGGTCTGCTCAGCGTCGGCTGACCCACGACGTGACCCGACGGAGGGGCCGGCACCACGCCGGCCCCTCCCCGCGTCGTCGGGCCGATCCGCCCCCGCCGGGCCCGGTCAGGGCCGGGCGGTCAGCCGGCTACGCGGGCCGGCCCGCAGCACCCCCGACGGCAGCCGCTTGCCGAGCAGTTCCTCGGCCAACTCGGCGACCCCGATCAGGGCGTCCAGGTCGATGCCGGTGTCGATGCCCATGTCGTGCAGCATGTGCACCGCCTCCTCGGTGGCCAGGTTCCCGCTCGCCCCCGGCGCGTACGGGCAGCCGCCCAGACCGCCGACGCTGGCGTCGAACTCGGTGATCCCCAGCTCCAGGGCGGTCAGCAGGTTCGCCAGCGCGGTACCCCGGGTGTTGTGGAAGTGCAGCAGCACCGGCACGTCGGGCTCCCGGTCACGGACGGCGGTGACCAGCTCCCGGACCCGCCGGGGCGTACCCATGCCGGTGGTGTCGCCGAACGCGACCCGGTCGGCGCCGTCGCGGACCACCCGCTCGACGATCCCGGCGACCCGCCCCGGGTCGACGTCCCCCTCGTACGGGCAGCCGAAGCTGGTCGCCACGATCACCTCGGCCCGCGCGCCCGCGCCGTGCAGCAGGTCGATCAGTTCGGCGATGTCGTCGAGCGACTCGTCGGTGGAGCGGTTGACGTTGCGCCGGTTGTGCGTGTCGCTGGCCGAGACCACCACCTCGATCTCGGTGAATCCGGCGGTCAGGGCCCGCTGGGCACCCTTCGTGTTGGGCACCAGCGCCGAGTAGCGGACCCCCTCGGCCTTCCCGGCCTGCCGCCACACCTCGTCGGCGTCGGCCATCTGCGGGATCGCCCTGGGATGCACGAACGACACCGCCTCGATCCGGCGCACGCCGGTGCCCGAGAGGGCGTCGAGCAGCCGCACCTTGGCCCCGGTGGGGATCAGCTCCTCGTTCTGGAGCCCGTCGCGGGGCCCGACCTCCCGGATCGACACCGCCGCTGGCATCTGACTCATGGTCACCTCGCTGTGACATCGGGTCGCCGGAGGTTCGTCCCGCGTCGTCGCCCCTCGTGGGGGCGACGACCGGCGACGCCGGACGACCGGTGGTCCCTCCAGGGAACCACCACGCCGTCCGCCGCCGCCACACCGCCCCGGATCTCGGCCCGCCCCGGGTGTCGGGCCGGCCGGCCCCGGAGGTCACCGGCCCGACGGGCCCTCCACCAGCTCGGCGGCGCTGCGCAGCACCGTCGCGACCGCGCCCGCCCAGGCCACCGCGTCCTCCCGGCCCAGGACCAGGGCCATCGCCACCGCACCCTCGGCGAACAGCGACATCGACCGCAGGATCCGGCCCACCCGCCGACGGTCGGGTCGCGGACGCGCGCCGTCGGTCAGTCTTCCGCTTCCCATGTTCTCCGCTCCCAGGCCGCATGACCGGCGACGGCATCTCCACCGCCGGGTGACGCGTCCGGCTCCCGCCGCGCGTGCGCCGACCGAGGGCCGGCGAAGGTGCGGAACGAATCCGGTCGCACGACGGGCCCAACGACGGGCCGGGCCGGGCCCGCACGCCGTTCTGGCCGGGCAGTGCCGGGACGGGCGGCCAAAGTGGACCGTCCGGCGACGGCTCCGGGAAACGACCGCCCCGGTCCCCGGGCCCGACCGTCCAACCCGGACGGCGCTCCGGCGCTACCCGGACAACGACCCGGCCAGAAACTGACCACGGACACAGGCCGGGACGCTCACGATCTGTGGATGGAGGGTACGAATACCTTCCCGGGTCAGACAGCTCCGCACGAAAGGTCCGCCCATGCTCTCCGACACCAGTACGCCGACCCCGGCCCGGGGCCGGCACCAGCGGCACTGGCTCGTCCCGCGCGAGCACCTGGCCGCCGGTTACGCGGCCCGGTACGGGTCGCCGGCGGTGTCCGAGTACGCGCTGGCGGTCCGTGACCTGGTCGAACGGTCCCCGGAGATCGGGACGGTCGACACCTGGAGCAGGCTGGCCGAACGGATCTGCCGCAACCGGCCGGGCCGGGACCGGGACACCTGGCGCAAGCGGCTGTCCCGGCACTTCACCACCGAGACCAAGGGGCCGCCGTGGCAGACGGTGGTGCTGGTGGTCGAGTGCACCGTCGCACCCGCCGACCGGCAGGCCACCCTGCGCCGGTTCGAACGGCTCTACGAGGCGGCCCGGGGTGAGCCGCCGACGGACCGTCGACCGACCGACGGCCGGGCCCACCCGCACGGCCCCGGGCCGCAGGTGACCAGCCCCGACGGGTCGACCCCCACCACGGACGACGCCGGCCGGATCATCGCCCAGCTCCGCGCGGAGAACGCCGTGCTGCGGCGCACGCTGGCCGCCCGGGAAGCCGAGAACGACCTGCTCCGCGCCACCATCAAAACTGCGAACCGGACCACCCCGAAGGGCCACCCGCACCGGGCGCCCGACGGGGGTAACCACCCGGCGGACCCATCGGGACGGGAGGCGGCCCTGCTCGACGGGCCGGCCCGCAAGGACCGCAACCCGGGGCACTTCCCCGCCGGCCCGACCCCGACCAACGACGCCCCGGCCGGTCGGCACCGCCCACCCCGGATCGACACGGTGTCGCTGCCGCCCCGGATCGACGTCGTCGGCCCGCCGCCGCACCGGCCGATGCCCCGGCCGCACCCGCCGGGCGGGATCCGGCGGGCCTGACCACGCCGCGCGGGGTCAGGCCCGCCGCCGGTCAGCGCATCCGGCCGACGATGCCGGTGTCGTAGTCGCCGGAGACGAACTCCCCGTTGGTCAGCAGCTCGGCGAAGAAGGGCAGGTTGTTCTTCGGGCCGGCCACCGCGAAGCCGGCCACCGCCGTCCGGGCCCGCTCGATCGCCTCGGCCCGGTCCGCCCCGGTGACGACGAGCTTGGCCAGCAGGCTGTCGTAGAACGGGGTCACCGTGTTGCCGGCGACGTACCCGGAGTCGACGCGTACCCCCTCGCCGGTCGGCTCCACCCAGGTACCGATGACGCCGGGTCCGGGCAGGAACCGCTTCGGGTCCTCCGCGTTGATCCGCAGCTCGATCGCGTGCCCGCGCGGGGTCAGCGCATCCGGGTCGAAGGTCGGTGGCAGGCCGGCCGCCACCCGTAGCTGCTCCTCGACCAGGTCGACGCCGTAGACCAGCTCGGTCACCGGGTGCTCCACCTGCAGCCGGGTGTTCATCTCCAGGAAGAAGAACTCCTGGGTGGCCGGGTCCAGCAGGCACTCGACGGTGCCCGCGTTGCGGTAGCCGACCGCCTCGCCGGCCCGCACGGCGGCGGCCAGGAACCGCGCCCGCAGCTCCGGCGAGACCGCCGGGGAGGGGGACTCCTCGACCAGCTTCTGGTTGCGCCGCTGCACCGAGCACTCCCGCTCGCCGAGCGCCACCACCCGGCCGTCGGCCAGGCCGAGGATCTGCACCTCGACGTGGCGTACCCGGGGGAAGTAGCGCTCGATGAGCACCGAGCCGTCGCCGAACATCCGCTCGGCGAACGCGCGGACCTTGTCGTACTCGGTGCGCAGCGCGGCCTCGTCCGCGGCCACCGCCATGCCCATCCCGCCGCCACCGGCGGCGGCCTTGACCATCACCGGGTAGCCGATCTCCGTGGCGGCGGCGACCGCCGCGTCGAGGTCGGTGGCCGGTTCGGTGGTGCCGGGCGCGACCGGCACCCCGGCCGCCGCCATCAGGTTCCGCGCGTTGATCTTGTCGCCCATCGCGGTGATCGCGTCCGCGCCGGGCCCGACCCAGACCAACCCACGGGCCTGCACCGTACGGGCGAAGTCGGCGTTCTCCGACAGGAAGCCGTAGCCGGGGTGGATCGCCTGCGCGCCGGTGGACTCGGCGGCGGCCAGGATCGCCTCCACGTTGCGGTAACTCAGGGCCGGGTTCGCCGGTCCCACGCACACCGCCTCGTCGGCCTCGACCACGAACGGCAGGTCGGCGTCGGCCTCCGAGTGCACCGCGATCGCACGGATGCCGAGCCGCTTCGCGGTACGGATGATCCGGCGGGCGATCTCGCCCCGGTTGGCGACCAACAGCGACTCGATCATGTTTCCTCCAGCGTCCAGGGTGGGGACGGATGCTCAACGTCCAGGGGTGCGGACGGATGCCAGGAAACCACGGTCGGGCCGTCGGCCACGAGTCGGGCGGGAGGGTCAGGAGTCGGTCTCGGCGAGCAGGGCGGCCAGCGCGGCGGCCCGCAGCAGCCCCGCCCGACGCCGCCTGTCGACCTCGCCGCCGAGGAACGGGGTCGAGTTCATCAGGCCGAACGCGGCGTGCGCCAGCACCCGCGCCTCTCCGTCGGGCAGCCCCGGGTGCAGCGCGGTCAGCACGGTCACCCACTCCTCGACGTACAGCCGCTGGAGCTTGCGGATGCGGCGGCGCGGCTCGTCCGGGAGGCGGTCCAGCTCGTGCAGGTGCAGGGCGATCACGGCCGGGTTCGCCAGCGCGAAGTCGACGTGGAAGTCGATCAGGGACTCCAGCGCGCCACGCGGGTCGCCCGGACGGCTCGCCGCCCGGTCCCGGCCACCGTCGAGCAGCCCCTCGCTGACCGGGATCAGCGCGGCGGCCAGCATCGCCTCCTTGCCGGCGAAGTGGTGGTAGAGGGCGGGGCCGGTCACCCCGGCGGCCGCACCGATGTCGTCCATGGAGACCCCGTGGTAGCCACGGGCGGCGAAGAGCCCGACCGCGATCTCCAGGATCTCGTCGCGCCTCGACCGGCGCCGGCCCGCGCTGCCTGCGCTGCCCCTAGCCTGCTGCCCCACAGTCACCTGGCAAGCGTAGACCTCGACCCGGACACCGGGGCCCCTCGGTTACCCGCGGGTTCACCAGGCGGACAGCGGCCGCCGGGCGGGGTGCCGGCACGGGTGCCGGCGGTGGCCGCCGGGAGCCGCCGGTGATCGCCGGACGGCGTGCCCCGCCGGCCCTAGCCTGGGAGGGGAGGGAGGGTGGGATGACGGCACGACGGCCGGACCGGTCGCTGCTGCTCGCCGGTGGCCTGCTGGTCGGTGCGGGCATCTTCGACGTGCTGTCCGGGATCGGCGACGTCGACAGCGGCGACGTCTACGTCTCGCTGCACGCCGACGGGCTGGTCTTCTACGACCTCACCGACTGGGCCTGGCTGCACGTGGCGAGCGGGGTGCTGCTGGTGGCGACCGGCCTGGTCGTCGCGTTCGCCCGCCGCCGCTGGGTGACCGCCGCCATGGTGGTCGGGGCGGCGGTCGTCGTCGTGCACCTGCTGTTCGCGCCGTACCACCCGATCGAGGCGTTGATCGTGGTGGGACTGACCCTGGCCGCCGTCCGGCTGGTCGTCCGGCACCGACGCGGCGACCGGGACGACACACAGGTCAGGACGGCTGGCAGACCTTCCCGGTGAAGGACGGGTCCGGTTGGCGGACGTCGTTCCAGGCGGGGTTGACCCGGATCGCCAGGGGCGGTGCCTGCCAGCCCGCACCGAGCTGCTGGAGCAGCGGATACTCCCGCCGCATCCGGCTCTCCGGCACCCCGGCGAGGAAGTGGATCAGCCGGTCCTGGACCAGTGAGCGGCCCAGCAGCCCGCCGTGCACCCCGGGCATCTGGAACACGGGGATGCCGGTGTAGTCGCCCGGCGGCGCCTCGGTCGCCGTGGTGGTCGGCAGGAAGGCCACCATGCGCACGCCCGGCACCGGGCACATCAACTGGTTGCGGTAGAAGGGCGCATTGTCCAGCAGGGAGCGGATGAACGGCTCGTCCGGCCCGGCGTCGGTGACCCCGAACAGTCCGATCATGCCGAGCAGGGCCCGTAGCTGCCAGCCGGTGGCCACACCCCAGCCGTGGGACACCCCGGCCGGCGGGTAGTACGCCCGCCCCGCGTTGATCAACGGGCTGAACATGACCAGGGTGTCCACCGCCGGGTGCGGGCGCTGCGCGAGGTAGGTGCGGGCCAGCATCGCCCCCTCGCTCTCCCCGATCAGCGCCACCGGCCGGCCGGTACGCCCGTGCAGGCGGTCCACCTGCGTCTGGAGCAGGGCGGCCCCGCTCTCCAGCGACCGGTTGGTGTCCGACGACCGGTACGGCAGCGGCCGGCCGTCCCCGCCCAGCCCCCGGTAGGAGAACCGTTCCACGTTCGCGTCGACGGGCGGGGTGCCGTCATAGGCGGACCCGTGACCGGCGAGGACGATCACCGCGTGCCGGACGTCGGCGGGTAGCCGCTGCCCCAGCACCACCTGCTCGATGGTCACCCCCGCCGGGACGACCTGCACCAGCACGGGGATCGTCAGCGGCACGACGAGCGCCAGCGCGACGGCGATCGGGGCGACCGGCACCCGCGCCCAGCGCACCCGGGGGGCCAGCACGGCGACGTGCACGGTGCGTTCCCAGAGCAGCCCGTTGGCCGCCCCGGCGAACAGCGCGACGGGCACCGTCCACCAGCCGGGAACGCTCCAGCACAGCGCGCTCGCCACGGTGATCACCACGAAGTTCAGCAGCGACCAGCCGACCAGGGAGATCGACGGCAGTCCACGCCACCACGGCCCGACCACGGCGGCGCGTTGCAGGAACGGCGCGAGCAGGAACATCGGCAGCAGCGAGGCGAGCAGCACCCAGGAGAGCGCGACCACCGAGGCGGCCACCGAGATCAACGCCCACGGTGCGACCAGCACGACGACCACGACGGACAGGCCGAGGTTGCGGCCGAGCAGCCAGCGCAGACCGGGCCGGTCCACCCCGGCGGGCCAGGCGAGCGTGACCAGCCCGGTGGTGAGCAGCGCCCGGAACCCGATCACCAGCAGCAGGCCGACCAGGAAGTCGGGCCACGAGTCGTGGTAGACGTACAGCCAGCGCAGGTCGTGGTAGGTGTCGTACGGCCAGACGGCGGTGACCTGGGAGGACAGCCCCTCGGCGGCGACGAACCCGAGGCGTACCAGTAGCAACGCCTCGATCGCCGGGGGCAGGGCGGCCAGGGCGCACAGCGCCGTCAGCCGGGCTCGCGGTCGGTGCACGCCCTCTCCTCACCAGATAACCGGGGCTCCCCCAGCAGGTTCCCCCGCCCGACGACCGCGTGTCGGGCCTACCGCCGAACTACCGCCGACCGGCTTGCCGCTCGTCCCCCCGGTGGAGGGTCGTCGCGCGCTGCTGGAGGCCGGCGAGCCGCAGCGCGATCCGGCGGCGTACCGGCGGCATCCCCGACACCGCGCGCAACGCCAGGTCCCGCAGCGGCCGGCCGGCGGGCGGCAGGGTGGCCAGCCGGGTCAGCCTCGCGGCGAAGCCGACGACCTCTTCGGCGAGCGGCCGACGGCTGGCGGCGTAGTCGTCCAGCAGGGTGTCGGGGTGGCCGGCGAGGACGTCGCCGAGGGCGGTGCCGAGGGCCACCGCGTCACAGATGCCGAGGTTCATCCCCTGTCCACCGGCCGGGCTGTGCACGTGCGCGGCGTCCCCGGCGAGCAGTACCCGGCCACGCCGGTAGCGGTCGGCGATCCGGTGGTGGACGCGGAACCGGGAACTCCAGAGCACGTCGGTCACCCGGTCCGGCCGCCGGGTCGGGCCACGCTCGTCGAGCAGCGCCTGGAGCCGGGCGGCGTCCGGATCGCGGGGCGCGTCGGCGACGGCGGCGACCAGCCGGACCACGCCGTCCGGCAGGGGTGCCCACACGAGCGGACCCGGTCGGGCGAGGAAGAGCGCGACCTCGTCGCGGGGGAGCACGCTGCTCACCCGGACGTCGGCGAGCAGAAACGACTCGCCCACGTCGGCCGGCCCACCGAAGCCGATGCCGGCCAGGTCACGGACGGTGCTGTGCATGCCGTCCGCGCCGACCACCCAGCGGGCCCGCACGCCCGTCCCGTCGGCGAAGCCGGCGACCGTCCCGTCGCCGTCGTGGTCCAGGCCGGTGAGCTGGTACGGCCGGTGCACCTGCCCGCCGAGGGCGGCCAGCCGTTCGGTGAGCACCGCCTCGGTCACCGCCTGGGAGACCAGCAGCGCGTACGGGTACGTCGACGGCAGGTCCCCGAAGCCGAGGGTGAGCAGCACCCGGTCGCGGTCCCGCACGGTGAAGCGCGACGCCCGCAGTCCCCGGGCCACCAGCGGCGCGGTGACGCCGATCCGGTCCAGCACCTCAAGCGTGTACGCGTGCACGACGGCGGCCCGGGAGGTGACCGGCGGCGCGGACGCCCGGTCGACCACGGTCACCTCGACGCCCTGCCCGGCGAGGGTGGCCGCGACGGTCAGTCCGGTCGGGCCGGCTCCCACCACCAGGACGTCGGTCTGCGCGGGCAGCATCTCCCACCTCCGTTGCCAACACACGTTTGCCAACACTTGTTGGCAACGGTAGGCCGGGTGGACACCAGAGGTCAACGCCTGTTGGCATAGAGTCGGGGACATGACCGCCCGCCGATCGGACGCCACCCGGGCCGCGATCCTGACCGCAGCCCGGCAGCGGTTCGCCGCCGACGGATACGAGCGCGCCACCATCCGGGCCATCGCCGCCGACGCCAGGATCGACCCGTCCATGGTGATGCGCTACTACGGCAGCAAGGAAGGCTTGTTCGCGGCGGCCGCCGAGTTCGACCTGCGGCTGCCGGACCTCACCGACCAGCCCACCGACCAGCTCGGTGAGGTGCTGGTCCGGCACTTCCTCGACCGCTGGGAGGGCGACGGGACGCTGGTCGCACTGCTGCGTACCGCCGCCACCAACCAGGGTGCGGCCGACCGGATGCGGGCGGTCTTCACCGACCAGCTCGGCGCGGCGGTGGCCGCCGTCGTACCCGATCCGGCGCAGGCGCCCCGGCGGGCCGGGCTGGTCGCCAGCCAGATGCTCGGCCTGGCGCTGACCCGGTACGTGCTACGCCTACCCCCGGTGGTCGACACCCCGCCGGCCGACCTGATCACCTGGCTGGCCCCCACCGTCCACCGCTACCTCCGCGCCCCTGCCTGACCACCGTCCCGGCGACCGCCGGGTCGCCGCGACGCAATTGGGCGGATGTTGCGGTGTCCCGGGGCTGGGATACCGCAACATCCGCCCAAGCGCGACCCAGCCGGGCGCGGCCCGAAGCCCGGCGGAGGGCTGGTCAGCCGGCCAGACCGCCGGGCTGGTCACCCCGCACCACGGGGGCCCGGACCAGGTTGCCCCACTCGGTCCACGAACCGTCGTAGTTGCGTACCTGCGGGAAGCCCAGCAGGTGGTGGAGCACGAACCAGGTGTGGCTGGACCGTTCACCGATCCGGCAGTAGGCCACCACGTCGTCGGCCGGGCTCAACCCGAGCTGGTCGGTGTAGATCGCCCGCAGCTCGTCGGCCGACTTGAAAGTGCCGTCGTCGTTCGCGGCGGACTTCCACGGCTTGCTCACCGCGCCCGGGATGTGCCCCCCGCGCAGCGCGCCCTCCTGCGGATAGTCGGGCATGTGCAGCATCTCGCCGGTGTACTCACCCGGCGAACGGACGTCGACCAGCGGCCGACCCGCCGCCACGTGCGCCATCACCTGCTCCCGGTACGCCCGGACCGGTGCGTCGTTGCGCTGCGGCACCGGATAGTCAGCGCGCGGCCGGACCGTCTTCTCCCGGGTCAGCTCGCGCCCCTCGGCGATCCACTTCTGCCGGCCGCCGTCGAGCAGCCGTACGTCGGAGTGGCCGAACAGGGTGAACACCCACAGCGCGTACGCGGCCCACCAGTTGAAGTTGTCGCCGTAGAAGACCACCGTGTCGTCGCGGCCGATGCCCTTGGCCGCGCACAGCTCGGCGAAGCTCTCCGCGTCCAGGTAGTCCCGGGTCACCTGGTCGTTCAGCTCGGTGTGCCAGTCGACCTTGACGGCCCCGGGGATATGACCGGTGTCGTAGAGCAGCACGTCCTCGTCGGATTCGACCACGACGAGACCCTCGTCGCCGAGGTGTTCGGCCAACCATTCGGTGGTGACCAGCCGCTGCGGGTCGGCGTACGACTGGAGGCGGGGATGCGGATCACTCGGCACAGACATGAGCCCCAAGTTACGCCGGAATCCGGGGCGTCGACCGTCCGTTGGGCCCGGAACGTCGGTCGGTCAGGCGCGGCGGTGTACCAGGCGGCCGGCGACGACGGTGGCGAGGCAGCGGCCGTCGTCGGCGAAGACGGCCAGGTCGGCGCGGTTACCGACGGTGAGGGCCAGGGGTCGTGCCACGTCGAGGACGGCCACGTCGTTACGGGCCACCGCCGCCCGTAGCGCCGGGTCGGTCAGGTGCCCGGCGAGCACCGCACCGACCCCCACCCGCAGCAACGCGTGCACCCGTTCACGCGGACTGGCCGCCGGGGGCAGCGGCCCGTCGTGCACCAGCGCCGGCCCGAGGGTGCCGGGCCACCGCCGCACCCGCACCATCGGGTACGCCTGCGTCAGCTCCCCGACCGGTCCGACCGCCTCGATCCGGTCCCCGTCGACCAGCACCGCCCAGCCCGACAGCGACCCTCCGTCGCCCGGGGCCGGCTGGTCCGGCGGCGGCCCGTCGTCCCGGGTGAGGCGCAGCAGGGGGGCGGTGTGCAGGGTGCGCACGTCAGTCGGTGACCGGGCCGAGGATCGGACGCTTCGCGGTGACCGTGTCGCCGGAGGACCGGCCGGTGAGTCGACGGGTGATCCACGGGGCCAGGTGCCGGCCGACCCAGCTCAGGTCGGCGGCGCGGGCGGCGAGCCACGGGGTGGCGGCCGGGCGCTCCGGCACCATCAGCCACTCCTCGTCGCAGCCCACCCCGAGCGTCGTCAGCACCTGGGCGGCGACCCGCCGGTGCCCGGCGGCTGACAGGTGCAGCCGGTCGGGGCTCCAGAGCATCGGGTTGAGCCGGAACGTGTCGTCGGCGAACAGGTCGATCAGGATCGCGCCGTGCCGCTCGGAGATCTCGCCGATGAGCCGGTTGATCAGCGCGATCCGAGGTGAGACGAGACGCTGGCCGGGTAGCCGGGCCAGCACGTCGGCGAACCGGAAGAGGATCACGTCGGAACCGTTGGCGCGCAGCCGGGCCACCACGGCGTCGAACCGGGTCGCCAGCGCGTCCGGGTCGAAGGTACGGCGCAGCACGTCGTTGCCGCCGGCCGCGAAGCTGACCAGGTCGGGCTTCATGGCGAGCGCGGCGGGCACCTGCTCGGCGACGACACTCGGAAAGAGCCGGCCCCGGATGGCCAGGTTCGCGTAGCCGAAGTCCGGCCCGGCCTCGGCAGCCAGCCGGGTAGCCACCAGGTCCGCCCAGCCCCGGTAGGTGCCGTCCGGGTAGGCGTCGTCCATGCCCTCGGTGAAGCTGTCCCCGACCGCCACGAAGCTCCGCCAGCGCACGCCGCCCCCTCATGCCCTCGTCGACCGCGGCGACCAGTGTGTCACCGGCCGGCCCTCGCCTGTCGCCGCCCACCGCCCCAACGTGGCGCAGGTCATCGACCAGCACTCCGCGCCCTTGATCGACTCGCCTGGGGTCGGCTCTTTTGGGTTGATATAGCGGCATCCCGTACCTCCGGACACCGCTATATCGGCCCCCATGCCGCCGCCCGCCCCACCCCGGCCAGCTCAGCCCGGCGGGGCGGGGTGGCCGGTCCCCGGCGGTAGGGGGCCGTCGAGGTCGCCGGCGGCCGGCCGGGCGTCGTCGGGGTGCGCGACAGCAAGGACCCGACCGGGCCCGTCCTCACCTTCGAGCGCCGGGCCTGGCGCTCCTTCGTCGCCGCCACCGGCAAGGGTGTCGGCACCCACTGACCCGACCCGACCCGGCCCGCCGGCCCCGGCCCGACCCGGCGGCTACTGACCCAGGATCGCCTCGATCAGGCGCATGGTGCCGTCGCGTTCCCAGGCCGACTGGTAGTTGGCGACGATCGAGCCGGGTGGATAGTGCGCCGGCATGTCCGGCCAGGTGCAGCCGGTGCGTCTGCGGTGGTAGATCGCTTCCACGATCAGCCGGCGGTCGTACCGCCGGCCCCCATGCGCGTCGCTGCCCGGCAGGATCGCCGCGACCTGCCGCCACTGCTCGTCGGTGATGCCGCCCGGAGTCGACGGTCCGCGCTGCTCGGCCCGCTCGGGCCGGCGGGACGCTGGTCGCGGCACCTCGACAGCTCGCGGCACCTCGACAGGTTGCGGCGGTTGCGCACTGGCCTGTTGGCTTTCCCTGGCCGACAGCCGGGCCCGCGCCGCCGCCGCGATCTGTTCCCGAACCGGCAACGGCTGGGCCGGCGGATATCCGGTGAAGCCGGGTTCGAGGGCGGCGGTGAGGAGCCCGCATGCCTGGCGGAGCTGCTCCCACTGCGGGGCGAGGGCCTGCAGGTGGGCGGTCGCCGGATCGTCGGATTGCCCCTGCTGCCCGCCGAACGCCTGGAGGCGACCCAGGATCACCGGTTGACGGTGGGCGTACCAGGCCATGACGCGGGCGATGGCATCGTGCACCGACGACCGGTACTCCTCCTGGTACGGCCCGGCCAGGCTGAACGCGTACGCCTGCGTGTTGTACTCGGCCATGTCGGCGGCGAGGTCCGGGCAGTCCGCCAGCACCTGCGGGAACTGGTCGGGGTCCAGGTAGTCCAGCCACCGGGGCGCCGGCTGGTCGCCGCCGTCAGGTGCCGGGTCCCCGGGCTGACCGGGCAGGTCCGGTTGCGCGACGGTGGCGGTCAGATACCACTGCCGCAGGTGCTCGTCGCAGGCCGCGGCGAAGTACGGCAGGTACGCCCCGGCGACCTCGCCGGCGAGGGCCTCGGCGGCTACCGACCAGAAGGCGAACGTGGCCCCGGTGTCCACCTCGAACACCTGCGCCAACCGGGCGACCAGCGCGTACATGTCGTCGATCTGTGCGAACTCCGCGACGAGCGTCGGATCGACCTCCCCGAACGCCACCGCCAGGGGGTGGTCGACCCACGGCGGCCGGACGGTGTCCACCAGCGCGACGACGAGGTGGTCCCGGTCCAACTGCCCACTGGCGTGCTGCTGGAGCAACGTGATCGTGGCCAGGCTACGGCGCAGCTGGTCGACGCCGGTGTGGGCGGCCTGCTCGTCGGCCCAGGCGTGGAACATCGCCAGGCAGGCGGGGTTCTGCTGGGTCTCGGCCCAGGTGAGGCGCTGGAAGAACGCCGGCTCGTGCTCGGCGATCCAGGCGAAGGTCGTGGCGAACGTGTGTTGCCATGGCGCCGGCTGGACGTCCTGATGCGGATGCACGCCTGTCTCCCGGTCAGTGGGCGGGTCCGCACCAGCGTGCACCGGATCTACCGGCCCGCTCCCCGGTCACCGGCCGGCCCTGCGGGCAGTCCGGGCTGCCCCTGCGGGCAACGCGGCGACGGCCAGTCCGGGCGCGGCGACGGCCAGTGCGGGCGCGATGACGTCGAGACGCGGTGCCCACCGCTGAAGGCCGGCGTTGCGCGACCCGGGCAGCCACCCCTCAGGCCCGGACGGTCAGCGACCAGGCCCGGATCGTGATCCAGGACCGCGGTCAGAACCTGCCGCTCGTCGACCTTCGGCGTAGCCAGCGCCCCGGTGATCGGCAGACCCGACGGGGTGCAGACCAGATGCAGACGCAGGCTAGGGCTAGGGCTAGGGCTAGGGCAGACGGTAGACGGAGACGTGGGAGCGGGATTCGGCGGTGAACTCGCCGCCGGTCCAGTCCGCGTGCCGGCTCTCCAGGGCGAACCCGCCGAGCTGCCCCATCAGGTCCAGCTCGGCGGGCCAGACGTAGCGGTGCGGGGTGCGGAACAGTTCCGCCTGCCGACCGTCGCCGAACCGGAAATGGTGGGACACCACCTGCTGGTTCAGCACGTCGTAGGTGTCCAGGCCGACGTAGCCGGGTTCGGAGTGCCACACCACCGCCTGCTGACCGGGCGGCAGTTTGCGCAGCTCGGGCACCCACAGTTCAACGACGAACCGGCCACCGGGGGCGAGGTGCCGGGCGGCGTTGCGGAAGCAGGCCACCTGCTCGGCCTGGGTGAGCAGGTTGGCGATCGTGTTGTAGATCAGATAGACGAGGGAGAACTCACCCGGGGCGACGGCGGTCGCCATGTCACCGGCGACCACCGGGATCGTGTCCGCGTCCACCTTGGTGCGGAGCTGCGCGATCATCGGGGCGGACAGCTCGATGCCGGTGACCGGGACCCCCCGGGCGGCCAGCGGGACGGCGACCCGACCGGTCCCGATGGCGAACTCCAGTGCCGGCCCGTCACCAGCGAGCGCGGCCAGCCGGTCCACCGTCGGCCCCAGCACCTCGGCCGCGAACATGCCCTCGCCCGGCGTGTCGTAGTGCCGAGCAGCCTCGGCGTCCCAGATCTCGTCCTGCCGCATGCCCCGATGCTCACCGCCCCGGAAAACCATGTCCATCGAATTACCCACCCCACCCACCCCGCGCCCCAGCCCCACCTCCGCCCCGCCCCCTCGCCCCGGTGATCAAGAGGTTTGCGTCACCCCGCCCCCGGAATCCTGACGCAAACCTCTTGATCACCGCGAAATAGCGGAGGCGCGCGGGGTGGAGGGCGGAAGGGGTGAAAGGGATCGCTGGGGTGGGGGGTGCGGCCTTACGCTGCGTCGATGTTGCTTCGTACGTCGACCACCCTGCTGCGGACCCTGCGCGAGGACCCGGCGGACGCGGAGGTGCCGAGCCACCGGCTCCTGCTGCGCGCCGGTTACATCCGCCGCGTCGCCCCGGGCGGGTACGCCTGGCTGCCGCTGGGCAAACTGGTGCTGGACCGGGTCACCGAGATCGTCCGGTCGGAACTGGCCGCGATCGGCGACCAGGAGGTGCACTTCCCGGCGCTGCTGCCGGCGGAGCCGTACCGGACCAGCGGCCGGTGGACGGAGTACGGCGACGACATCTTCACCCTCGCCGACCGGCGCGGAGCCGAGCACCTGCTCGCCCCCACCCACGAGGAACTGGCGACGCTGCTGGTCAAGGACCTGGTCTCGTCGTACCGGGACTTCCCGTTGACGATCTTCCAGATCCAGACGAAGTTCCGCGACGAGGCCCGCCCCCGGGCCGGGCTGCTGCGCGGGCGGGAGTTCCTGATGAAGGACGCCTACTCGTTCGACCTGGACGACGACGGTCTGCGCGCGTCGTACGCCCGGCACCGGGCGGCGTACCGGCGGGTCTTCGACCGGTTGGGGCTGGCGTACACGGTCGTGCGGGCGGTCTCCGGGGCGATGGGCGGCTCGGCCTCGGAGGAGTTCCTGGCCGGCACCCCGGTCGGTGAGGACACCTACGTCGGCTGCACGGCCTGCGACTACGCGGCGAACACCGAGGCGGTGACGACCCCCGCCCCGGCCGGCGGCGATCCTGACTCGCACCGCCCCATCGAGGTGCACGACACCCCGCAGACGCCGACCATCGCCGCGCTGGTGGCCCTCGCCAACGACCGGAGGCTCGCCGGGCGGCACGACTGGGCCGCCGCCGACACCCTGAAGAACGTGGTGCTGACCGTACGCCGGCCCGGCGCGGACACCCCCGAGGTGCTGGTGATCGGCCTGCCCGGCGACCGGGAGGTGGACCTCCGGCGGGTCGCGGCGGCCCTGCACCCGGCCGACGTGGCGGTCTTCGACGACTGGGCCGCCCACCCCGGGCTGGTCCGGGGCTATCTCGGGCCGCAGGTGCTGGCCAAGCTCGGGCTGCGTTACCTGGTCGATCCCCGGGTGGTCAACGGCACCGCCTGGCTGACCGGGGCCAACGAGCCGGGGCGGCACGCCACCGACGTGGTGTGCGGGCGGGACTTCGTCCCCGACGGCACCATCGAGGCGGCCGAGGTCCGCCCCGGTGACCCCTGCCCGGCCTGCGCCGCCACCGCCAGCGGAACTCCCGGCCGCACCGCCGCCGGGAGGGACGGCAGCGGCGGTGAGCTGACGATCCGGCGCGGGATCGAGATCGGGCACATCTTCCAGCTCGGCCGCCGGTTCACCGACGCGTTCGCCCTCGACGTGCTGGGCGCGGCGGGCAAACCGGTCCGGCCCACCATGGGCTGCTACGGCATCGGGGTGTCCCGGGCGGTCGCGGCGATCGCCGAACAGCACCACGACGAGCGGGGGCTGATCTGGCCGGCGGCGGTCGCGCCGTGCGACGTACACCTGGTGGTGGCGGGCAAGGGGGCGCAGCTCGACGCGGCGCTCGACCTCGGCGGCCGACTGTCGGCGGCCGGCCTGCGGGTGCTCGTCGACGACCGGGCCAACGTCTCGGCCGGGGTGAAGTTCACCGATGCCGAGCTGATCGGCATCCCGTGCGTCGTGGTGGTCGGCCGCCGACTCGTCGACGGGTACGTCGAGGTGCGCGACCGGGCGACCGGCGGACGCGACGAGGTGCCGTGGGACGGCCTGGCCGACCAACTGCTGAGTCGGGTTCGCGGCAACGGGGTGTAGCGGACGCGCCACGGGGTACCGAAGTCGGATCGACTACGGGTGTTGTACGGAGGCTCTCATGTACCGGGTCAGTGACGTGATGACCAAGCAGGTGGTCTATCTGTCGGCGGAGACCACTCTGGACGAGGCGGCCAGGGTGATGAAGGAGGCCGACATCGGGGACGTGGTGGTCACCGACGGCTCCACGCTGGCGGGTCTGCTGACCGACCGGGACATCGTGGTCCGGGCGGTGGCCGAGTGCAGCGACCCGACCAGCACCTCGATCGGCTCGATCATCACCCGGGAGGTCGTGATGATCGAGCAGCACGCCACGGCCGGCGAGGCGGTGGCGTTGATGCGCGAGCGCAACATCCGGCGCATCCTGGTCTGCGACAACGAACGCAAGCTCGTCGGCATCGTCTCCCTGGGTGACCTGGCGATGCAGCTCGACCCCAGCTCGGCGCTGGCCGACATCAGTGAGGGCGCCCCGAACAACTGAGCCGAGCACGACGGCCGGGGTACGGGCGGGAACGACGGCCGGCGGTGCGGGCGGGAACGACGGCCGGTGCAGACGAATGACGTGGCCGGGGGCAGGTGGACCCACCCCCGGCCGGAACGGCCGCGCCGGCCGGTGCCGACCGTCGGGCGGGGACGGCAGGGGACGGCGGTAGCCTGGCGGAATGCCCGAGATGCCGACGAAGCTGGCCGAGATCGTCGAGGAGTTCGCCGACGCGCCCCGTGACGTGGTGCTGGAAATGCTGCTGGAGTACGCCGACGTGGTCCCGCCGTTGCCGGCCGGGGTGGACCGCGACGACCTGGAGCAGGTCCCCGAGTGCCAGACGGCGTTCTTCCTGCGCGCCGAGGTCGCCCCGGACGGCACGGTGACCACCGTGTTCGACTGCCCACCCGAGGCACCCACCACCCGGGCCTTCGCCGGCATCCTCGCCGAGGGGCTGGCCGGGGCGAGCGCCGCGCAGGTGCTTGACGTGCCGGACGACCTCTACCAGCGGATGGGCCTGGCCCAGGCGATCAGCCCGCTGCGGGTACGCGGCGGCACCGCGATCCTGGCCCGACTCAAGCGACAGGTACGGGAACAAGTGGGCTGAGCTGGGGGTTGTCTCCGGTCATGGAGATCGAGATCTACGCCGATGTGGTCTGCCCCTGGTGCTACATCGGCAAGCGCCGACTCGAACAGGCCCTCGCGTCGTACGACGGTGAGGTGACCGTCAGGTACCGGCCGTTCCAGCTCGACCCGTCGCCGGTGACCACGCCCGGGCCGCTGCTCGACGCGCTGGCCGCGAAGTTCGGTGGCCGGGAGCGGGCCGAGTCGATGGCCGGCCAGGTGACCCAGGTGGCCGCCGGGGTGGGGCTGACGTTGAACTTCGACCGGGCGGTGAGCGCCAACACCTTCGACGCGCACCGGCTGGTCCGGTTCGCCGACGAGCACGGCCTGGCGGGTGAGCTGGTCGAGGCCCTCTACCGGGCGCACTTCACCGACGGGGTCGACGTCGGCTCGCCGGAGGCGTTGGTGGCGCTGGCCACCTCGGTCGGGCTGGACGAGACCGGGGCGCGCGAGTACCTGGCGTCGAACGCCGGCCGCCGCGAACTGGCCGCCGACCTGAGCACCGCCCACCAGCTCGGGGTGACCAGCGTGCCGACCTTCGTACTCGCCGGCAAGTACGGCGTCACCGGGGCGCAGGAGCCCGAGACGCTGCTCGCCGCCCTGACCGAGGTCGCCCAGCGGGAGTCGGCCGCCTGATGCCCGCGCCGGGGTGGCATCGACCGGCGCGATGTTTCACGTGCAACAACATCGAAGAACAGGAATGGCTAGGCGGGCCGGGCCAGGCCCTCCACCACCCGCGCCCCGGGCAGCGCGCCGAGCGCCGGCCCGGGCAGGGCGATCTTGCTGTGCCGTACGCCGGACCCGATGATCACGTGCGGGGTGGCGATCACCCGGGCGTCGACCAGGATCGGCCACGACTCCGGCAGCCCGATCGGGGTGATCCCGCCGTACTCCATCCCGGTCGACTCGACCGCCTCGGCCATCGGGGCGAAGCTCGCCTTGCGCACGTCCAGCGTCCGGCGGACCACCCCGTTGACGTCGGCCCGGGTGGTGGCGAGCACCACGCAGGCGGCGTACCGGATCTCACCCTCCCGCTTGCCGGCGATCACCACGCAGTTCGCCGACACGTCCAGCCCCACCTCGTACGCCGCGCAGAACGCCGCCGTGTCGGCCAGGGTGGCGTCGATCGGGGCGACCAGGACGGCGTCGACGTCGACGGGCGCCTGAGCCGGCCACGACGCCAACGCGGCGGCCACCGGTGCCGCCAGCAGGTCGGGTCGGGTGCGGGCGGGCTCGGTCTGCAACGTTCCCATCACGGCAGCGATCCTCGCACCCCGGGCCGCCGGCCGCCCGTCGGGCCACGCCCGCAGGCCACCGGGCCTGCCGCCACGGGTCCGGCAGGTCAGCTGCCGCCGAGGAAGGAGTTCTCCCGCAGGAACGCCCGGTCGTCGGCCGACGCCGACTGCGCACCCCGCAGCACCTGGGGCCGGCGGGCCTCCAGATCCTCCATGCCGTGCCGCACGGCGAGACGGATCACCCCGTAGAGGAAGACCAGGCCGAAGACGTAGAGCAGCACCGTGACGACGAAGACCAGCATGGCGTCACGGTAGGCAGGGCCGAACCCGTAGCAGGCTCATCTTCGGTCGGTTCCCCCGTACGTGTCGGCCAGTTGATCGGCGTCCCGCCGCCCGGCCGCCCAGCCGACGGGCCGGCCACCCGGCACGGCCTCACTTGAGCAGGTCGACGACGGTCAGCACGAGGAAGAACCCCACCACCGCCTCGCTGATGATCCACGAGTGCCGGTCCGCCCAGTCGCGCATCCGGGGCAGCACCCGGTCCGCCCGGTCACCGAACAGCAGCAACGCCAGCAGCGGTAGCGCGAGCAACAGCACGGTCAGCAGCACGAACGGCACCAGGTGCCACCACGGCAGCCCGTGCCGGGCGGCGGTCGCCCCCACCGTCACCATCGTCAGGTCGTCGGAGGGCATCACCACGAACAGCAGCAGGCCCAGCCGGAACGCGTACCCGAAGCCGGCATGCTGCAGGCGGCCCATCCACCCGGGTTCGCCGGCCGAGTGCCGCCGGAGGAACACCACCACGGCCAGCACCACCAGCAGCGCCAGCACCACCCAGTCGATGACCGTCTCGACCGGCTTGCGGCCGCCACCCCCGCCGCCACCACCGGCCGCACCCCTGACCAGCCGGAAGACCAGCCAGGCGAGGGTCGTACCGGCGGACACCGCGAGCGCCGCGCCGGCCAGGAAACCCGTCGACGCCCGCCGGGGCCGGTCACCGGAGGCGAGGAAGACCGCCGCCACCAGCTGCGTACCGGCCACCATCACCACGGCCATCGGCAGGAACGTCAGGAGGTTCATCGCCCACCATCCTCGCCGTCGGCACGGCCGGCCCGGCGGGATTCGCCCGGATCAGGCGGTCCGCTCCCGGCCCGGCACCACCCGGCCGGCGAGCACCGCGCCGAGCAGCGCACACGCCACCGCCACGGCGAGCGTCCCCGCGTACCCGGCCGGGCCGGGCGTCGTCCCGGCGGCGAGCACCGTGCCGGTCAACGCCAGCACGGTGGCGGTGAACAACGAGTCGGCCAGTTGCAGCGAGGAACTGTTGCGGCCCTGCTCCTCGGGGGCCGACAGGGCCAGCGTCAACACCGACAGCGACGGGAACGTCAACCCCATCCCCAACCCGGCCACCGCCCAACCGGCCACCCCGACCGCCACCGGCACCGCCGGCCAGACGGCGAGGGTGACGGTGGCCGTGCCCGCCGCCACGCAGGCCAGCCCGAGCCGGGGCAGGGTCGCCGAGGACCGTGGCGGCGGCAGCCGACTCTGCGCCCAGGAACCCACCGACCAGGACAGCGCGCCGACGGTCAGCACCAGCCCGGCGGCGGTCGGCGAGAAGCCGCGTTCCCGGGACAGCATCAGCGGGATGACCACCTCCGCGCCCACGAACGCCGCCGCCGCCAACCCGCGCAGACCCACCACCGTGGGCAGGCCCCGGGCCGCCCGCAGGAACCCCGCCGGCAGCAGCCGGGGCGCGCAGACCCCCAGGCCGGCCAGGGCAACCGCCACCAGGATCAACCCGAGCACGCCGCGCTGCTGCCCCCCGTGGTGCAGCAGTGCGGCGCTCACCCCCGCCCCGGCCGCCCACCCGATCCGGGCCGCCGCGCCCGCCGGCGGCCCGGCCGGCGGCGGGCGGTGCAGCGTCCGCAGGCCCGACTCGACCAGCAGCACCGCCGGCAGCGCCACCACCGGTACGGCGAGGAAGACCCACCGCCAGCCCAGGTACTCCACGATCAGCCCGGCCAACGCCGGCCCGACCAGCGACGGTACGACCCACGCCGCCGCGAACGCGGCGAACACCCGACGCCGCAGTTCCTCCGGGTACGCCTGCCCGACCACCACGTACAACGCGACGGAGAGCAGGCCGGAGCCGAAGCCCTGCACCGCCCGGCCGACCACCAGGGTGCCCATCGCGTCGGCGCTCCCGGCGACGAACAGGCCGGCGACGAACAGACCCACCCCGGCCCACATCGGCCCCCGGGGACCCCGAGCGTCGCACCAGATACCGGAGAGCACCATGGCCAGCACACCGGCGGCGAACGAGCCGCCGAAGGCGAGCGCGTACAGCCCGAGCCCGTCCAGCGCGCGGGCCACCGTGGGCATCGCGGTGCCCACCGCCAACGCCTCGAAGGCGAGCAGCGACACCAGGGCGACGCTGCCCACCGTCATCGCCCGCAGGCGCGGGTCGTAGAGGCGGGTGGCCGGCGTCAGGGTGGCGGTCACCGGGTGACGCCGGGCGGTACGTCAGACATGCGCCCAGCCTGCGACCTGCACCCGGGTTCAGGTCAAGGGTGAGCCCGGTCTCGTCAGGCTGACTCCAGTGCCTCGCCGAGCCCCCTGGCCAGCCCCGACAGGTGCTGGTCGGCGAGCAGGTGACCGGCGGTGATCACCAGGGCCAGCGGCCACTCGATGACCTGGAGAGCGGCGAGCACCCCCAGCCCGGCGTAATAGGCGATCTTGTCCGGTGGTGGCACCGCCACCTCGCCCAGCATCGGCACCTCCACCCGTCGGGTGTACACCCGGACCATCTCGTGACCGCCGCTGAGATGACGCGTGATCGTGCTCATTCCGGCCTCCCTGCCACTCGTCGGGTCGTCAGGGGGATTCCACCGGCACCGCCGTCCATGCCCCGCCACCGGCGGAAACTTCCCCCGACCGACGGGCATAACGGACGCCCGACCGGGAAGCCAGGCCCCCTGACGAACGCGGGAGGCGAGATGGGGTACGGCGGCAGTGGGCGGGACCGATCCGCCCGTACCCCCCGATGACCACGCTGGGCCGGGTCGCCGGCCGGGTCCTCCCGTCGGTGCCGGTGCCGCCGCTGCTCGGCGGGGCGTCCCGTACCGTCGGTTCGGCCGCCGGCCGGCTGGCCCGGGTGGCCGGGTTGACCCGCCGTCGGGTCTGGTCCCGCGACGGCCGGCACCACATCGAGGTGCACGGCGTCTGCCAGGACGGCGGTGACCGGCTGGCCTGCCAGGTCGAGGCGGCGTTGGAGCGGCTGCCCGGGGTGGCCTGGGCGCGGGTGAACGCCCCCTCCGGCCGGGTCGTGGTGGCCGTCGAGGACCCGAAGCCGAAACTCGCCACCCTGATCGACACCGTGGCCCGGGTCGAGCGGGTCTGCCCGCACGAGCCGGACCCGGAGATCCCGCCCCCGCACCCGCCGGAGGACGGGCCACGTACCCCCCGGACCCTCGGCGCGCTCGCCTCCGACGCGCTGGGCCTGACCATCTCCGCCGCCACCCGCATCCTGCCGTTCACCCCGGTACCGGGCGAGGTGGCCGGCCTGCTCACCGCCGTCGACCTGCACCCGAAGCTGCACGACCTGGCCGGCCGGGGGCTGCGTGCCGACCCGCGCGCCGAGGTGCTGTTCCCGCTCGCCGAGGCGGTCGTGCAGGGGCTGACCGGCGGCTGGGCCGGCATCGTCCTCGACGGCGCGCAGCGGATCGTGCAGTGGGGTGAGGCGCGCGCCCAGCTCACCGCGTGGACCCGGGCGGAGCCGAGACTGACCGGTGACCCGCGACGCGCCGTCGCCCGGTCACCCGGCCCCGGCCGTCCCTGCCCCCGACCCGACGGCCCCGTCGAACGGTACGTCTCGACGATGCTCGCCACCGGAGCCGCCGCCGGGGCCGCCGCGTGGCCCGTCGCCGGTCCGAAGCGGGCCGCCGCGCTCGGGCTCGCCGCGCTGCCCAAGGCCCCCGGCAGTGGCCGCGAGGGGTACGCCGCGCAGCTCGGCCGGGTGCTGGCACGGCGCGGCGTGATCGCGATGGACCGCAGTGTGCTGCGGGAACTCGACCGGATCGACACGGTGGTGCTGGACGCGGCCGTGCTCGGCTCGCCCCGGGGTGTCCTCGCCGACCTGGCCCCGCTGGCCGGCACGGACACCGGGGAGGTGGCCGGCCGGGCGTTCGCCCTGTTCGACCCCGACCACCCGGACGAGACCCACGAGGCCGACGGTTGGCGACTCGGGCCACTGGCCGATCTCGACGCCGTCGACCCGGGGGACACCCCGCAGAGCCGGCGGCTGCGCGCGACGGACGGCCCCCTGCTCGGCCTCGCCCACGGTGGCACCCTCGCCGCCGTCGTCCGGGTCGCCCCCGAGCCGGCGCCCGGCGTCGACGCGCTGCCCGCCGCCGCCCGGCACGCCGGCCTGCGCCTGGTCGTCGCCGGCCCGGACCCGCAGCGGTACGGCTTCGCCGACGCGGTGCTGCCCGGCGGGGACCGGCTCGCCGGATCCGTCCGGGCCCTGCAACGCGACGGGGCGGTGGTGCTGCTGGTCTCCGGCGACCGGTCGGCGCTGGCGGCGTCCGACTGCGGGCTCGGCGTGGCCGCCCCCGACGACCTGCCCCCGTGGGGTGCCCACCTGCTCGTCGGCACCGACCTGCGGATCGCGGCGCTGCTGATCGAGGCGGCCGGGGTGGCCCGGCGGATGACCGGGCAGAGCATCCGCCTCGCCATGGCCGGCACCGGGCTCGGCGCGTTGGGTGCGTTCACCGCCGCGCCGACGCAGCTTCCCGGCCGTAGCCTCGCCGCCGTCAACGGCGCGGCGGCGGTGGCCTTCGCCAACGGGGTGTGGCGGGCCCGCCGGCTACCCGACCCGGCCGTGGCCCCGACGCCGGCCACCACCGCCTGGCACCTGATGCCGGTCCCGACCGTGCTGCGGCACCTCGGCACCGGCCCGGACGGGCTCACCGATGCCGAGGCGCAGCGCCGGCACCGCACCGACCCGGACCCGTCGGCCGGGCCGGTCGGCCTGTTCCGGGCGTTCGTCGACGAGCTGGCCAACCCACTCACGCCGGTGCTCGCCGCCGGTGCCGTCCTGTCGGCGGCGTTCGGCTCGCTCGTCGACGCGGCCCTGGTCGGCGGCGTGGTCGGCGGGTCGGCGCTGGTCGGGGCGGTGCACCAGCGCAACACCGACCGGGCGCTGGCCGAGCTGCTGTCCCGCTCGGCGGTCACCGCCAAGGTGCTGCGGGACGGCGCCGAACGGGTGGCCGCCGCCGAGGACCTGGTCTGCGGTGACGTGGTGATCCTCGGCCCCGGGGACGCGGTGCCCGCCGACTGCCGGGTGCTCACCGCCGACGGTCTGGAGGCCGACGAGTCGTCGCTGACCGGTGAGTCGCTGCCGGTGCCCAAGGGGGCCGCCCCGGTGGTCGCCGCCGTCCTCGCCGACCGCGCCTCGATGCTGTACGAGGGCACCACCGTCGCCACCGGCCACGGCACCGCCGTGGTCGTCGCCACGGGTGCCGCGACCGAGTCGGGTCGCAGCCTCGCGCTGGCCCGGCAGGCCCCACCGGAGAGCGGGGTGGAGGCCCGGCTCGGCCGGCTCACCCGCTCGGCGGTCCCGCTGGCCGTCGCGTCGGCGATCGCGGTGGCCGGGGCGGGACTGCTGCGGGGCGTACCGCTGGGGCAGACGGCGGCGACCGCCGCGAACCTGGCCGTGGCGTCGGTGCCGGAGGGGCTGCCGTTCCTGGTCAGCGCGGCCCAGCTGGCCGCCGCCCGACGGTTGGCCGAGCACGGCGCGCTGGTCCGCAACCCGCGCACCATCGAGGCGCTGGGCCGGGTCGACGTGCTCTGCTTCGACAAGACGGGCACCCTCACCGAGGGCCGGCTGCTGCTCGCCGGGGTCGGCGACGGCGACCGGTTCGACCCCGTCGACCGGCTCGACGACGAGTTGCGCCGGGTCCTCGCCGCCGGGCTGCGCGCCACCCCGTACGCGGCCGACCCGCAGGAGCTGCCCCAGCACACCGACCGGGCGGTCCGGTACGGCGCACGGCAGGCGGACACGACCGAGCAGACCGGTGCGCACGGGTGGACGGCGGTGGGTGGGCTGCCGTTCGAGCCGTCCCGGGGTTACCACGCGACAGTCGGGCGCACCGCCGACGGTCTGCTGCTGAGCGTGAAGGGCGCCCCGGAGACCGTGCTGCCCCGGTGCGGCGCGTGGCGGCTGCCGGGCGGCCGGGACGAGCCGCTGGACGACGAACGCCGGGAGCGGCTGCACGGTGTGCTCGCCGACCGGGCCGGGGCGGGGCACCGCATCCTCGCCGTCGCGGAGTGCCGGGTCGGTGCCGAGACGGTCACCGACGACGAGGTACGCGGGCTGGTCTTCGTCGGCTTCCTCGCCCTCGCCGACGGGATCCGCGACAGCGCCGCCCCGGCGGTCCGCCGGATCAGGCAGGCCGGCGTGCACACCATCATGATCACCGGGGACCATCCGGCCACCGCCGAGGCGATCGCGTCGGCGATCAGCCCGGATGCCGACGGTCAACGGGTGGTCACCGCCACCGACCTGGACCAGTGGGACGACGCGGAGCTCGGCGAACGGCTCAGCCGTACCGACGTGGTGGCCCGGTGCACCCCGGCGCACAAGGTACGGATCATCCAGGCGTTGCAGAAGTGCGGGCGGACCGTGGCGATGACCGGGGACGGCGCCAACGACGCGCCGGCGATCCGGCTGGCCGACGTCGGCATCGCCCTCGGCCAGCGGGGCACCCCGGCCGCCCGCGCCGCCGCCGACCTGGTGGTCACCGACGACCGGCTGGAGACCATCATCGCCACCCTGGTCGAGGGACGGGCGATGTGGTCGTCGGTACGCCACGCGCTGAGCATCCTGGTCGGCGGCAACCTCGGCGAGATCGCCTTCAGTGTGCTCAGCGCCGCCGTCACCGGCCGGTCGGCGCTCAACGGCCGGCAGTTGCTCCTGGTCAACCTGCTCACCGACCTGGCGCCGGCGCTGGCCATCGCCGTCCGACCGCCCGACGCCGACCACGCCGACGGCCTGCTCCGCGAGGGGCCCGACGCCTCCCTCGGCGGCACCATGACCCGGGAGATCGGACTGCGCGCCGCCGCCACCACCCTCGGGGCGACCGCCGGCTGGACGGTGGCCCGGTGGACCGGCCGGGAACGACGCGCCGGCACGGTGGCCCTGGTCTCCCTGGTCGGCACGCAGCTGGGGCAGACCGTCCTGGCCGGCGGCACCAGCCCGACGGTGCTCGCGTCGACGGCGGCGTCGGTCGGGGTGCTCGCCGCCGTGGTGCAGACACCCGGGGTGAGCCAGTTCTTCGGCTGCACCCCGCTCGGCCCGGTGGGGTGGACCATCGCCGCCGGGTCGGCGCTCGGCGCGACCTTCGCCAACGGCACGTTGACCCGGCTGGTGGAACACCTGCCGGCCCGGGGCCGGCCCGCTGACCCGCCGTCGGCAGGCTAGACCTTCGGCGGGGTCAGGCCGGGGGCGGGGACCAGGTGGCGGCGGCCCGACCCAGCCGGTCGTTGACCGCCCGGCCGACCCCCTCGTCGGGAGCCGGTTCGGCGAGGATCTCGGTCACTCCGGCCGCGTCCAGCCGGTGCAGCGCGTCGAAGAGGCGGGCGGCGGCCTCGGTCACGTCACCGGCGGGCGACAACACCTCCACCGCCGCGTGGTCCGCCGCCGGGGCCGCGCGGAAGGCCAGGTAGCCCCGCCGGACGCCGTCGTCCGACGCCGGCACCGCACCCCGCACCAACCGCAACGGGGTACGCGGCGCGTAGTGCGCGGCCAACGTACCGGGGGCGACCGGCTGCCCGGAGCTGCCCGGCCGGATCGTCACCGGGCCGACAGCCGCGACGAGGTCCTCCACGGCGAGCGCCCCGAGGCGCAGCACCACCGGCTGCGGGCCACGCGCGTCCACGATGGTCGACTCGATCCCGCACCGGGTCGGACCCCCGTCGAGCACCACGTCGACCGCCGCGCCGAGCCCGCGTACGACATGCTCGGCCCGGGTGGGGCTGAGCTGCCCGAACCGGTTGGCGCTCGGGGCGGCCACCGGAACCCCGGCGGCCCTGATCAACGCGCGTGCGGACGCCTCGTCGGGCACCCGCACGGCCATGCTGTCCAGGCCGGAGGTGACGATCGGCGGGATCACGGCCGGCCGGTCCACGATCAGGGTGAGCGGCCCCGGCCAGAACCGCTCGGCCAGCGCCGCGACGGTCGGGGGCAACACGCCGACGAGGGCCGGCAGGTCGGCGGCGTCGGCGAGGTGGGTGATCAGCGGATCGAAGCTGGGCCGCGCCTTCGCCTCGAAGATCCGCGCCGCGGCCCGGGCGTCCAACGCGTTCGCGCCGAGCCCGTAGACCGTCTCGGTGGGGAAGGCCACCAGCCCGCCGGCCCGCAGCACGTCGGCGGCCTCGGCGATGCCGTCGTGTTCGGCGGGCAGGACGCGGCAGGAGCCAGTGGTCACCCCCCGACGCTAGCCTGCCGTCGACGCCCGGACCGATGCGGGTGGCGGGCCGGTCTCCGCCCAGCAGACGCCGCCCCGGAACTCGATGCCCGGAACTCCGTCGACGATCCGGGTGACGTCCGCGACGGAGGCGAGCGCCCGGGTGAGGTCACCGCGCAGCTCCGCGCTGGCGGACGGCAGGTCGTCCTCCTCCTGCGCCCAGTCGATGTCGGCGGCACGCAGCTCGGCGACCGCGTGGTCGGTCAGCGCGGCCGGGTCGGTCACGGTGACGTCGATCCGGCAGTAGAGCTGGAGACGGCGGCTACCCGGGTCACCATCGGTCGTCATGCGGCTCAACGGCTTCGACGGGAGCGGCGCATCGCCCAGACGCCCCCGCCGATGGCCAGCGCCGTGGGCACCAGGCAGCAGAGCATCAGGAGGGCCAGGTGCCACGGTCTGAGTGCTCCCATTGCCGAGAGGTTAGAGGACGCACGCCGACCGTGCCGTCCTGCGGTCGGTCACCCTGCGGGAGAATCGCCGGCATGCTCCGCTCGCCGCGCGCCCTCCTGCTGGACTTCGGCGGTGTCCTGGCCGACGCGCCCCCGCAGCCGCCCGCCCCGCCGGAACTCGTCCGGCGGCTCTCCCAGCTCGTCGACGGCGCGGTGTCCGAACGGCAGATCGCCGCCGACCTGACCGGGGGTGCGCGACGGTACTCGGCCTGGCGCGACGACGCGGGCCGGACGCCCGACCCGGTGGAGCTGCCGCACGCCCGGGTGTGGGCAGAGTTCGTCACCGGCTCGTGGCCCCGCCCGGCCCGCGACGCCGTCGACCGCGAGGCGACCCCCCTGTCGTACGCCTGGACGTGGCGGGCGGACTGGGCGGTGCGCCCGGGCATCCCCGAGGCATTGCGGGCGGCCACGGGGGCGGGTCTTCCGCTGGCCGTGGTGAGCAACACCCTCTGCGGTGCCGCGCACCGGGATTTCCTGGCCGCCGCCGGGCTGGCCGGGTCGTTCGCCGCCCAGTTCTACAGCGACGAAGCCGGCCCCCGGAAGCCCAACCCGCGCCTGGCGCTGCTGGCGGCGGAGGCCGTCGGGGTTCCGATCGGTGACTGCTGGTTCGTCGGGGACACCCTCGGTCGGGACGTCGAGTGCGCCCGCCGGGCCGGGGCGGGGGCGGCGATCCTGATGCGTTCCCCCCGCACCGACCGGGAGTCGCCGCACCCCGCCGTCGTACCGGACGCCTGGGTCGAGGACGGCCACGGCCTGCTGGCTCTGCTGCGTCAGGCCTGATCAGGTTCCGGTTCTTCCTCCCGTCGCCGTCTGCGGGGAGGGCCGTCCCTCGACCGGGTTCGCTGCCTAGCCGCGCCCCAGCGTGTCGTCCACCGACGACGCCCCCGCCACGTGGTGGACCGCGACGACGGCGTCGCGCGGTAGCGCCGAGTAGACGTGCGGGAAGGAACCGCCGTCGGAGGTGTCCTCCCAGCGCACCGCCGCGCCGAGTAGCCCGGCGTCGAGGGCGACGATCACGAGCGCCGGCTCGTGCGCGAAGAACCGCAGGGCGGTCGCACCCACCTGTTCGCGCGAGGAACAGTGGATGAAGCCGCTGCTGTGGTCGAACGGCGATCCGTCGAAGCGGCCGGCGGCTTCGAACTCGGCCCACTCGGCGGGCAGCAGAATCTTGTAAATCAGCACAGCCCAGGGTGGCAGATGGCCGGCTGCCGCAGCCCCTCAGCCGCCCGTCTGTCGGCGGGCTCGGCTGTACGGAGGCCGTACGACTACCGCCCGGTGTCCTCGTCTCGTAGCACCTGAACAGCGGCCAATACGTCCGTGACGGTGCGATCAGGTGGGGCGAGCGTCGCCGGCCAGTCCTTCCCCCGGCTGACCCAGAGGGTGGCAAGCCCTGCTGCGCGGCCACCCTCGACATCAAGCACCGGACTGTCACCGATCGCCCAGCCCCCGCCGCGCAGATCGAGACCGCACCCACGGGCCGCCACCTCGAAGATCTCGCGTGCCGGCTTCCGGATGCCCACCTGTCCGGAAATTGCCCATGCATCGACGCACCGGTCCAGTCCAGTACGCCTGATCTTGCCCAACTGGTTGTCCGCCTGGCCGTTGGTCACGATCGCGACGGTCCAGCCATCGTCGCGCAGTAGCGTCAGCGCCCCCAGCACTTCTTCGGGGCACGTCACCAGTTCCGGCATCCGGCGTCGGTACTGCCCCCACATGGTGTCCCCTGGTGCCAGGCCGAAACGGTCCGTCACCTCGCCGAAAAACCAGTCGCGGGGCACGGAACCGTTCTGATCAGTAGTGATCAGCCAGGCTAAAGCCTCTTCCGACAGGCCGTGATCGGCGCAGAACTCGACCGCCCAGCGCCGGAACGCTTCCGAACGGTCCACGAGGGTGTTGTCGAGATCGAAGAGCGCCAACCGCTGCATGGTCAGCAACCGTACCGGGCGGGTGAAGCCAAGCCCCTTCGTCCCGGACGCCAGTACGCCGCACCTCACCTCCCCGGCTGCGGCACCGCTGGGCCCTCGGACTCCGACTCTGCCCTGTCTGCCGATCAGCCCTCACGCACACCTGCGGATGAGGAGCGGTGGGCGGCTCAGCGCTACCTGGACTGGTCCGGTGGTCCTCCAGGTGGGCACCGCAGCCTCATTCGCAGTCACGCCCGGACAGGAGAGGGCCTGAGCAGCTTGGCTGGACGGATGGCTGACTCGGTACCATGGGTCAACCGGTGTTCGTGCTGGTGGAGCCCAGGGGACTCGAACCCCTAACCCCTGCCTTGCAAAGGCAGTGCTCTGCCAGTTGAGCTAGGGCCCCCGAGGGCGGATCGAGCCGCCGGGTGCTGGCTGGTCAACGCAGGTCGGGCGAGGTGGTGGCCTCGTGCCACAGGGCGCGCTCGTCGTTGGATTCCTTGACCTTCTTGGCCACCACAGCAGCGACGCCGATGATGCCGACCAGGAACAGAAGCTTCTTGAACATGGGGCGACCCCTCGCGCTCGACTCGACTGCCCGTCGGAACGGTGTGCGGTGGGGCTAGCTGGAATCGAACCAGCGACCTCAGAGTTATCAGCTCTGCGCTCTAACCGACTGAGCTATAGCCCCGCGTGGCGACGAGCAAGATTAACCCATCGCGTCGTCCGCTCCCAAATCGGGGTGGCCGACGCTCCCGCGCCTTCCCGACCGTACCGGTCGACCCGCTGCCGGGCGAGCCCTTTCCCCCGGTCCCAAGGGCCGGAGATCCACCCCTGTGACGCGAAGCGGCGGCATCGGGCGGCCCGGACACCGCTGGATCGGCCCACGAGCGGGCACGAGCCGGGCCGCTCGGCCACCAGGCCGGAAAAGCACGACGCCGGGGCGGCCGCTGGTCGCGGCGCCCCGGCGTCGGGTCGGATCAGTCGCGCTCGGCGAGCGTCAGCTCGATCCCGCCAACCAGGTCGGCGCAGACGTTGTAGATGAACGCCCCCAGCGTGGCGAGCGCGGTGAACAGCACCACGTTCACCAGCCCGACGAGGGCGGACGTCAGGATGACACCCTTCGCGGTGATCTGGAAGCCGCTGTTGGTGCCCTGCCCGCCGCTGGCGCTGACCAGGTCGGTCAGGCTGTCGTTGACGCTCTGGAACACACCCATCGCGTCCAGCGCGAGGTAGAGCACCGAGGTCGCCACGACCACCACGATGAACAGCACCACGGAGACGGCGAAGGCGAACTTCATCACGGACCACGGGTCGATCCGCTTGAGGTTCAGCCGGGCCCGGCGCGGTCCCCGGGAGGCGGCCGAACTGACCGAGGTACGCGCGGCGCGTACCGCGTCACCCACCCGCGCGGCACCGACGGCGGATGCGCCACCGATGCCCGGGGGCAGACCGCCACCGTTTGCGGGGCGGGCGGCGTTGTCCGGGGTCGGCCGGAAACCGCCGACCTTCGGCTGGGTGCCGGTCGTGGACGGGGAGGTGGCGGCCCCCACCGCGATCGGCTGTGTCGTGTTGCTCGACCGGGCCGCCGCAGCCACCGGCTGGGTGGCTGACGATGGCGCGTCGGTGCCCGTCGGCTGGGACTTCTCCGTCGTCCCCGAGTCCTCACCGGGCTTGTCCGGCGGCGGTGCCATGCCGGGTGCCCGGGTGAACTTCGGGGCAGGCGCGTCGGCGGGGACGGTGGCCCGACCCACGGCGGCGCGGCCGGCGGGGGTTGTACCGCTCTTGGCGGCCTCCTCGTCGACCGGGGTGGCCGAGGTCCCCTTGTTCCCCGACTTCGCCTGTGTCTCCGTCATTCAACTAGTCCTGTTCGTCAGGCTCGTCGGCATTGCGAGCAATCGCCACGATAGTCACGCCGTCCGGGAGGTCCATCAGCTTGACCCCCATTGTGTTCCGGTCACGGGTACGGCGTACAGGCTTCACCGGAGTCCGGATGACGCCGCCGTTGCTGGTGATCGCGAACAGCTCGTCGTCCGGGTCGATCACCACCGCGCCGACCAGACCACCGCGGCGCTCGGTGATCTTCGCAGTCAACACGCCCTTACCTCCCCGGCCCTGAACCGGGTATTCCTCGATGGGGGTACGTTTCGCGTATCCCCCGTTCGTGGCCACTAGGACGTCCAGGCCCTCCCGGACGACCTCCATGGCCAGCAGGACGTCGTCGTCGGTGAAGCGCATGCCGATCACACCGGAGGTGGCCCGACCCATCGGGCGCAGCGCCTCGTCGGAGGCGTTGAACCGGATCGCCTGGGCCTTCTTGGAGACGAGCAGCAGGTCCTCCTCCGGTGCCGCGAGCACGGCACCGACCAGCTCGTCCTCATCGCGCAGGTTGATCGCGATGACGCCGCCGGACCGGTTGGAGTCGAACTCCTCGAGTCGGGTCTTCTTCACCAGGCCGTTTCTCGTGGCCAGTACCAGGTAGGGGGCCACCTGGTAGTTCGGGATTTCGATGATCTGCGCGATCTGCTCGTCCGGCTGGAAGGCGAGCAGGTTGGCCACGTGCTGGCCCTTGGCCACCCTACTGGCCTCGGGCAACTCGTACGCCTTGGCCCGGTACACGCGGCCCTTGTTGGTGAAGAACAGAATCCAGTCGTGGGTGGAGCATACGAAGAAGTGGCTGACGATGTCGTCCTGCCGCAGCGTTGCGCCGCTCACTCCCTTGCCGCCGCGCCGCTGCGAGCGGTAGAGGTCGACCTTGGTGCGCTTGGCGTACCCGGTGCGGGTGATGGTGACCACCACGTCCTCGCGGGCGATGAGGTCCTCCATGGAGACCTCGCCGTCGAACGGGACGATCTTCGTGCGCCGCTCGTCGCCCCACTTCGCGACGATCTCGCTCAGCTCCTCGGAGACGATCTTCCGCTGCCGCTCCGGCTTGGCGAGGATGTCCTTGAGGTCGGCGATCTCCAGTTCGAGCTTGGCCAGGTCGTCCAGGATGCGCTGCCGTTCCAGGGCGGCCAGCCGGCGCAGCTGCATGTCCAGGATCGCGGTCGCCTGGATCTCGTCGATCTCCAGCAGCCGGATCAGGCCCTGCCGGGCGTCGTCGACGGTGGGCGACCGCCGGATCAGGGCGATCACCTCGTCCAGCGCGTCCAGCGCCTTGGACAGACCGCGCAGGATGTGCGCCCGCTCCTCGGCCTTGCGCAGCCGGAACGCGGTCCGCCGCCGGATCACCTCGATCTGGTGCTCGACGTAGTAGCGGAGGAACTGGGCCAGGTTGAGCGTGCGCGGCACCCCGTCGACCAGGGCCAGCATGTTGGCGCCGAAGGTCTCCTGGAGCTGGGTGTGCTTGTAGAGGTTGTTCAGCACCACCTTGGCGACCGCGTCGCGCTTGAGCACCAGCACGATCCGCATGCCGGTACGCCCGGAGGACTCGTCCCGGATGTCGGCGATGCCGGCGAGCTTGCCCTCCTTGATCAGCTCGGCGATCCGCTCGGCCAGGTTGTCCGGGTTGACCTGGTAGGGCAGCTCGCTGACCACCAGCGCCGGCCGGCCCCGCTTGTCCTCTTCGACCTCCACCACGGCGCGCATCCGGATCGAGCCACGCCCGGTCCGGTACGCGTCCTGGATGGCCGCCTGACCGACGATCAGCCCGTGGGTCGGGAAGTCCGGACCCTTGACGATCTCCAGCAGCGCTTCGAGGGTGGTCGCCTCGTCGGCCTCCGGGTTCTCCAGGCACCACTGCACCGCCGCGCCGATCTCGCGCAGGTTGTGCGGCGGGATCTTGGTGGCCATCCCGACCGCGATGCCCTCGGAGCCGTTGACCAGCAGGTTGGGGATGCGCGACGGCAGGATGGTGGGCTCCTTGGCCCGGCCGTCGTAGTTGTCCTGGAGATCGACGGTGTCCTCGTCGATGTCCCGCAGCATCTCCATCGCCAGCGGGTCCAGCTTGCATTCGGTGTTGTGGCTGACGAAACCGTCGGAGACGAAGGAGTGGTCCTCGGTGTCCACCCGGACGCTGTAGACCGGCTGCACACCCGCGTCGGCGACCTCGGCCACCTCGGCGTAGTAGAACCGGCCGTCGACCAGCGGCTCGACCACGTCGAGCACCTCGGTGTTGGTGATCCGGGCGGCGATCTCGTCGCGGTCCCGCTCCCAACGCTCGATCCGGTCGACGTTGTGCCGACGCAGCCAGTCCCGCTCGGTCCAGCGGGTCGCGCCGTGCTCCCGGATGAAGTCGCCGACCAGCGGAACGTGGTCGCTGGACAGCGCCGTGCTGCTCGCCGGCACCTGGGCCAGCTCGGCCTCCAGCTTGGCCTGCTTACGGCCGAGGAAGCCGACGTGGGCGGCGAAGATCCGGGCATCGCGACGATTGGTCACCACGACCTTGATCTCGCCGTCGTCGTACCGGGCCTGCCGGCTGATCACGCCGAACTCCAGCAGCAACTGCTGGACCTCGCGGGCCAACCGCTCACTGCGGGTCGAGTACGAGACCTGAATGGTGTGGCGCGGCAGCAGCGACGAGGAGCCGTCACCCTCGAAGAGCGCCTGGAGGAACGCCCGCTTGATCGCGGCCGGCCCCTGCCAGACGAACTCGGGCACGAACTTCGCGGCGCTGCGCGCGCCGACCATCTCGCCGAGGACGCTGGCGCGCAGCGCCGACAGGTCCTGTACGTCCAGCTCGTGCAGGGTGCTGCCCGAGGCGATCACCCGCTCGCTGACGTACCGGGGGCCGCCGACGGCCAGGTCGTAGGCGGCGACGACGCGCAGGAAGTAGTCCCGGTCCACGTTGTTGAAGCCCGCGCGGGCCGCCGAGACCCAGCCCTCCGACACGAACGCGCCGGCGAGCACGGCCGCCTCGACGTGCTCCAGCATCGGGTAGCCGATCTCGTCCGGCACCGTCCGCTGGAGCACCACCCGGTCACCCGGGGAGATCTCGGCGAGCAGCTTCCAGAGCAGTGTCGGCACCCCGGCCACGTCCACCAGGCAGAGCACCGGGTGGTTGTGGGTGCCGGTCAGCTCGTACCCCTCGCGGGTACGCAGCCGCAGCGTCGGGTGCTCGCCGGAGTGGAAGAACTTCGACGCCCGGACCAGGTCGCCGTTACGGTCGCGGACCTTCAGGTCGATGTCGGTCTCGCTGCTCGGCGCGGCATCCGGCACGATCTCGCCGATCCGGACGCTGCCGTCCACCGTACGAATCCGGACGTCAGCGGTCAGGCAGTAGCGCATCGCGGCAGCCGGATCGTTACCCGGCGAGCCGAAGTTGCCGTTGCCGTCGACCAGGGGGTAGCGCAGCGCCCAGGGCTGGGCCATCCGGACCAGCGCGTCGTAGATGGCCGAGTCACCGTGCGGGTGGAACTGCCCCATCACGTCGCCGACGACCCGGGAGCACTTCACGTAGCCCCGGTCCGGCCGGTAACCCGAGTCGTACATGGCGTAGAGGATCTTGCGGTGGACCGGCTTGAGCCCGTCCCGTACGTCCGGCAGGGCCCGCCCGACGATCACGCTCATCGCGTAGTCGAGGTACGAGCGCTGCATCTCGACCTCGAGCCCGACCGGCTCGATCCGGTCGTGCTGGACGACCGCCGCGAGGGGTGTCTCGGTGGTCTCCGGCTCGTTCGGGGTGGACTCGGGAGTATCGGTCACTGTTAACCCTTATCAGACTCAGAGTCGTGTTCGTGCTGTGGATAACGCTGTGGAAACCGGCCAGGCTGTGGATAACCCGGTGGACGACGGTCGGCCGGTGGGGCACCGGCCGACCGTGCCGTCAGATGTCGAGGAACCGCACGTCCTTGGCGTTGCGCTGGATGAACGAGCGGCGGGCCTCGACGTCCTCACCCATCAGCACGCTGAACAGTTCGTCGGCGGTCGCGGCGTCGTCGAGGGTGACCTGACGCAGCGTCCGGGTGGCCGGGTTCATCGTGGTCTCCCACAGCTCGGGATAGTTCATCTCGCCGAGACCCTTGAACCGCTGGATGTCGTCCGGCTTGGCGTTGGGCTTCTTCTGCTGGCGCAGCGCGATCAGCCCGTCCCGCTCCCGGTCGGAGTACGCGTACTGGGCGTCGTCGCCCTTCTTGTTCCACTTGATCTTGTAGAGCGGCGGGGCGGCCAGGTAGACGTGACCCAGCTCGACCAGCGGACGCATGAAGCGGAACAGCAGGGTGAGCAGGAGCGTCTGGATGTGCTGGCCGTCGACGTCGGCGTCGGCCATCAGCACCACCTTGTGGTACCGCAGCTTCTCCATGTCGAAGTCGTCGTGGATGCCGGTGCCCAGCGCGGTGATCAGCGCCTGGACCTCGTTGTTCTTCAGCACCCGGTCGATCCGGGCCTTCTCCACGTTGAGGATCTTGCCGCGGATCGGCAGGATCGCCTGGGTGCGCGGGTCGCGGCCCTGCTTGGCCGAGCCGCCGGCCGAGTCGCCCTCGACGATGAAGACCTCGGACTCGCGCGGGTCGGTGGACTGGCAGTCGGCCAGCTTGCCGGGCATCGAGCCGGACTCCAGCAGCGACTTGCGGCGGGCCAGCTTGCGCGCCTGCTGGGCGGCGATCCGGGCCCGCGCCGCCTGGGACGCCTTCTGGATGATGGTCTTGGCCTCGGCCGGGTTGCGGTCGAACCAGTCGACCAACCGGTCGTTGCAGACCCGCTGTACGAAGCTCTTGACCGGGGTGTTGCCCAGCTTGGTCTTGGTCTGGCCCTCGAACTGCGGGTTGGCCAGCTTGACCGAGATGATCGCGGCCAGCCCCTCGCGGATGTCCTCGCCGGAGAGCTTCTCGTCGCCCTTGAGCAGCTTGCGCTCGCTGCCGTAGCGGTTGACCACGCTGGTCAGCGCCGCCCGGAAACCCTCCTCGTGGGTGCCGCCCTCGTGCGTGTTGATCGTGTTGGCGAAGGTGTAGACCGACTCGCCGTACGACTCGTTCCACTGCATGGCGATCTCGACCGACATGCCCTCTTCTTCGGCGGCGAACTCGACCACCGTCTTGTGCATCGGGTTCTTCGAGGCGTTGAGGTGCCGGACGAAGTCGGCGATGCCGCCCTCGTAGTAGAAGGTGACCTCGCGGGGCTTGCCCTCCTCGCCCTCGGCGACCCGCTCGTCGAGCAGGTGGATGGACAGGGCCCGGTTGAGGAAGGCCATCTCCTGCAGGCGGCGGTAGATGGTCTGGAAGTCGAAGTCGACCGTCTCGAAGACGTCGGGGTCGGGCCAGAAGGAGACCGCCGAGCCGGTGCGGTCGGTGGTCTCGCCCTTGTCGAGCGGCTCCGGCTTGGAGTTGTGGTACTTCTGCCGCCACACGTGGCCGGACTTGTGGATCTCGACGGCCATCCGGGTGGAGAGGGCGTTCACCACGGAGACGCCGACGCCGTGCAGACCGCCGGAGACCGCGTACGCCTTGCCGTCGAACTTGCCGCCCGCGTGCAGCACGGTCAGCGCGACCTCGACGCCCGGCTTCTTGAGCTTCGGGTGCAGGTCGACCGGGAAGCCACGGCCGTTGTCGGTGACCCGGACCCCGCCGTCGGCGAGCAGCACCACGTCGATGGTGTCGCAGTAGCCGGCGAGCGCCTCGTCCACCGCGTTGTCCACGACCTCCCACACCAGGTGGTGCAGGCCACGCTCGCCGGTCGACCCGATGTACATGCCGGGTCGCTTGCGGACCGCCTCCAGACCCTCGAGGACGGTGATCGACTCTGCGCCGTAATCCTGCTTGTCCTGCGCTGCCACCCTCGGCCACTTTCTCGCACCGTCCGCGCCGAGGGCGCGGGGGCGCGGGTTCGGCGGACAGGACGCGACGTCGGCGTGCACGGGCGACGGCCCCGCAGGGCCGTCCCGGATCGTGCGCGCCGGTCGCCGCGGTTGCCCGCGGATCGCGATCGGCCAGACCCGACCCGGGACGTTGATCAAGGGCCGGTGAGGGCCCCCGTCCGTCGCACCGCGTCAGGTCGTCGTCTCAGCGTCAATCTTACTGTGCGCACACGACATAACCGCCACTCGGCACCCCTTGAAGGCGGCTCAGACCCTCGTAGCGGGCCGAATCTCGCTGTCCGCGACTCCCCCTACACGCCCCGGCCCGGTTTCCGTGCCCGCCGCCACCGGATAGTCCGGCTCGCCGGGTGGCGCGGGGTCGCGTCGGGCGGTGGTCGTACCGTAGCTTTGCGGCGCGCGACGAAGTCGCTCGTCTTGATCTTTTCCGCCCGTAACCGGACGATGGACCCGATCGATCCGACACGTGCTCTCGAGAGGTGACACCAGATGGGGCTGGACAATGTCGCGGTGCACTGGCCGCGGACCGGCCGCTTCTACGACCCGGTCGCGCCGGCCGAGTTCGTCGACTTCGGCGAGATCGTCGACGTTCCGCGCATCTCGGCGCCGACCGCCGCGCTCGCCGAGCACATCGCCAAGACCGGCACGGTCCGGGCGACCGCGTACACCGAGCTGGTCGACCTGATCCTCGGCCTGGAAAATGTGCTCTACGCCACTGACGCCGCCGCCGAGGACGAAGATCCGGTGATCGACCCGGACGGCTGCGCCTGGATCGCCGACGGGGTGGAGAAGTTCGTCGCCCAGCACCGGCCGCACGGCGAGACGGTGACCTTCGAGTCGGTCAGCGACGTGCTCCGCGCGCTGCTCGGTGACGGCCGCCTGGCCGAGCAGCAGTTGCGCTGGCTGGGCAGTCGGCTCGACCGGCTGCGCGACGAGAACGGCGACCCGCCGCAGTGGGACTTCACCTGCGCCGAGTTGGGGGTGCTGGCCGCCTTCTACCGGCGCTGTGCCGACCGGGGCTTCGCGATCTACGCCGACGCCGAGCCCGGCCGTCGTCCGGGCCCGCAGCCCTGATCGGGGCCCGGCTCTAGGGGCCGTCGGGCGTCGCCGGCCCGGCGGGTGGCGGCCCGGCCGTCACCGCGCCATTGGCGGCGGCGATCACCCGGGTCAACGCCCCGTGCAGGTCGCGTAGCTCGGCCAGCGGCAGCCCGAGCCGCGCCACGACCGCCGGGGGGATCTGCTCGGCCTGTGCCCGCAGCGCCCGGCCGCTCCCGGTGAGCGACACGGCGAGGCTGCGTTCGTCGGCGGGGTCCCGCTCCCGGCGCAGGTAGCCGGCCGCCTCCAGCCGCTTGAGCAGGGGCGACAGGGTGCCCGGGTCGAGTTGCAGCAGCCGGCTCAGCTCGCGTACCGACAGCGGCGCGTACTGCCAGAGCGCCAGCATGACCAGGTACTGCGGGTGGGTCAGCCCCATCGGTTCCAGCAGCGGCCGGTAGACCGCGACGACGCCGCGGGCGGCGACGGAGAGCGCGAAGCAGACCTGCTCCTCCAACGCCAGCGGATCCCCGTCGGGTTGCCCGTCCACGTGTGTTCCTCCTCGTCGCCGTTGCGATGCTACCAACGCTTGGTGTACCAATTGTTTGTACACCAAGCGTCGAGGAAGGTTCGGTTGCCGATGAGTGAGGACAAGCCGGCGGCTAAGGCCCCGGGCGAGGGTGGCCGGCTCCTGGCCTGGGCGTTCAAGAACCTGGCCGGCCCGCCGGAGGTGGCCGGCGCGGTGCAGGGCGGCTCCCGGCAGGCCCGCGACGCCTGGAAAGAGGACCTGGAACGACGCAAGCAGTGGAGCCGCGAGCAGCGGGAACGCAAACGCGCCGAGCGGGAGGCCCGCCGCGCCGAACGGTGAACCTCAGCCGTAGGTGTCGCGCGGTCCCCGACCACGCACCCGACGCGGCCCCCGCGACCAGGACGGCGCCGCCGGCCCGTGGATGTGCAGCTTGCGCACCACGTTGTGGCCGACCTCCCCGGCGATCCGCTTCAACAGCGATCCGGCGAGCAGCCGCAACTGGGTTGCCCACGCGGTCGAGCGGGCCTCCACGGTCAGCTCGCCGTCCTCCAGCTTGACCGGGCGGCTGTGCTGGGCGATCTCCGCCCCGACGACCTTCTCCCAGGCACCGAAGACGGTCGCCTCGGCCGCCGGTTGCTGCCAGCCCCGCGCCTTCATCAGCCGTTCCAGCACCGCGCCCAACGGCTGCGGGTCACGCGGGTCCGGCCCCGGCCCGGAGTAGCCCCGCAGCCGCCGCCCACCACCGTCGGCCGCGCCGGTCACCCCCGGTCGCCGGGTGCGGGCCGCCGCCTCCCGCCGGGCCCGCGCCGCGTCCAGCACCGCCCGCGCCAGCTCCGGCCCGCTCGCCCCCGCCGCCGCGTCACCGGCCGCAGCCGCCGACCCCCCGGGCGCGGCGTCCGCGTCGTTGCCCGCCGGTCGGCCCCGCGCGCCCTCCGCGCCCCCGCCGGCTGCACCGGGGGTACGCGCACCGCGTGCCCCGCCCGGGGTGGTGCGCCCCGGGCGGCCCGTCGACCCGGTGGGCTGCTCCGGTTCAGTCGGCACGACGGACCGTCCCCTCGCCGACGGCGTACCGGGCGCCACGCAGGGCCACCGGGACGTCGTCGTCCACCGCACAGGTCACCAGGAGCTGACCGGCCCCGCCGACCAGTTCGGCCAGCCGCTCCCGGCGACCCGCGTCCAGCTCGGCGAAGACGTCGTCGAGCACCAGCACCGGTTCGATCCCGTCGGCGCGCAGCAGGTCGTACCCGGCCAGCCGCAGCGCCAGCGCGTACGACCAGGACTCGCCGTGGCTGGCGTACCCCTTGGCGGGCAGCGGGCCGAGGGTGAGCACGAGGTCGTCGCGGTGCGGCCCGACCAGCGTGGTGCCCCGCTCGATCTCGGCCGACCGGGACTCGGCCAGCGCGGCGGTCAACGCCTCGGCCAGCACCTCCCGGTCGGTGCCCACCCCGGTCAGCTCCACCGACGGCCGGTACGCGATGCCCGCCGCCCCGGCCCCCGCCGCCACCGCGTCGTACGCCTTCGCCACGTGCGGGGTGAGCGCGGCGACCAGTTCCAGCCGGCCGGCGAGCAGTTCGGCCCCGTGTCGCGCCAGGTGGGCGTCCCAGACCGCCAGGGTCGACAGGTCACCGCCGCGCGACCCGCCCGTCTTACGGGCCAGGTACGCCGTACGCAGCAGGGCGTTGCGCTGCTTGACCACCCGGTCGTAGTCGGCGCGCACCCCGGCGTACCGGGGCTGGCGGAGCACCAGCAGGTCGTCGAGGTAGCGGCGGCGTTCCGCCGGGTCGCCCCGGACGAGTTCCAGATCCTCCGGGGCGAACAGCACCAGCCGCAACGCGCCGATAACGTCCCGGGCCCGCCGGGCCGGGGAGCGCCCGAGCCGGGCCCGGTTGGCCTTACCGGGGACGATCTCCAGCTCGATCAGCAGTTCCCGGCCGTCGTGCACCACCGCACAGCGGATCACGGCGGCGGTCGCGCCCAGCCGGACCAGGGGGGCGTCGGTGGCGACCCGGTGCGAGTCCAGGGTCGCCACGTAGCCCAACGCCTCGACCAGGTTGGTCTTGCCGACGCCGTTCGCACCGGTCAGGACGTTCGGACCCGGCTCCAGATCGACGCCGACCCGCTCGTACGAGCGGAAGTCGACCAGTTCGAGCCGGCGGACGTACACAGCCTGTGGATGCCGCTCAGCGCTTGTGCACGGCGTGCCCGCCGAACTGCTGGCGCAGCGCGGCGACCGCCTTCATCGCGGGCGAGTCGTCCTGGCGGGAGGAGAACCGGGCGAACAGGGCGGCGGTGATGACGTTGAGCGGGACGGCCAGCCGGATCGCCTCGTCGACCGTCCAGCGCCCCTCACCGGTGTCGTCGGTGTACCCGGTCAGCGTGGCCAGGTCCGGGTCCTCGTCCAACGCGCGGTCGAGCAGGTCGAGCAGCCAGGACTGGACGACGGTGCCCTCCCGCCAGGACTTGATGATCCCCGGCACGTTCGTGACCATCTCGGCGGCGGATAGCAGCTCGAAGCCCTCGGCGTAGGCGTGCATCAGGCCGTACTCGATGCCGTTGTGCACCATCTTGGCGTAGTGGCCGGCACCGACCGGGCCGGCGTGCACGAAGCCGTGATCGCCGGCCGGCTTCAACGCCTCGAAGATCGGCATCAGGTGGTCGACGTGCTCCTGCGCGCCACCGACCATCAGGGCGTAGCCGTTCACGTTGCCCCAGACACCGCCGGAGACGCCGACGTCGACGTACCCGATGCCCCGCTCGGCCAGCCGGGCGGCCCGGGGCGCGTCGTCGCTGAACCGCGAGTTGCCGCCGTCGATGATGATGTCGCCCTCGCCCAGCACCTCGGCGAGCGCATCGATCGTCGCGTCGGTGACGGCGGCGGGGACCATCACCCAGACCGCCCGGGGCGACTGCAACTTGTCGGCCAGTTCGGCGAGGCTCGCGACGTCACTGCGGTCGGCGTTGCGGTCGTAGCCGACGACCTCCTGGCCGGCGGCGCGCAACCGCTCGCGCATGTTGCCGCCCATCCGGCCGAGTCCTACCAGGCCGAGCTGCATCTGCTCCTACCTCCGTGCGTCCGGGTACTGCCGGTGCCGATCAGCGGGACACGCGGATCGGCATGATGAGGTACCGGTACCCAGGGATGACCTCGCCATCCTCACCTGCGGGGGAAATCACCGCCGGCTTGAAGGCGTCCACGAAGCGCAGCAGGGCGTACTGGGCCCCCAGGTTGGCCAGGCCGTCGATCAGGTACTGCGGGTTGAACCCGATGGTCAGCGGCTCGCCGGTGAAGGTGGCCTCCATGGCCTCGCTGGCGCGGGCCTCCTCGGTGCCGCCGGCCTCGACGACCAAGCCGTCGGAGCTGAAACTGAGCAGCACCGGGGTGGTCCGCTCGGCGACCAGGGCGACCCGCTTGACCACCTCGATCAGGGTGCTCACCGGCACCCGGGCCTCGGCGTTGCTGGTGGCCGGGAAGAGCGAGCGGACCGGCGGGTAGTTGGCCCCGTCGAGCAGCCGGCTGGTGGTGCGACGGGTGCCGCCGGAGAAACCGATCATGCCTTCGCCGGCACCGCCCTGGGACAGCGCCATGGTCACCTGGCCGCCGAGCGGACCGAGCGCCTTGGCGGTGTCGTTCAGGGTGCGGGCGGGCACCAGGGCGTTGATGCTGATCTCGGGGTCGTCCGGGTTCCACTCCATCTCGCGCAGGGCGAGCCGGTAGCGGTCGGTGGCGAGCATCGCCAGGGTGCCTCCGGAGAGTTCCAGCCGGACCCCGGTCATCATCGGCAGCGTCTCGTCCCGGCCGGCGGCGATGGCCACCTGGCCGACGGCGGCGGCGAAGGCGGCGGCCTCGACGGTGCCGGCGCTCTCCGGCATCTCCGGCAGGGCCGGATAGTCCTCCACCGGCATGGTGGGCAGGGTGAACCGGGCGCTGCCGCAGACCAGCTCCAGGTGGGCGCCGACCGCGGCGATGTCCACCGGCTTGGCCGGCAGCGCCTTGGTGATCTCGGCGAGCAGCCGGCCGGAGACCAGGGCGGCCCCGTCGGCGTCGCCCTGCACCTCGACGGTCACCTGGCTGGAGACCTCGTAGTCGAAGCCGGAGACCTGGAGGTTGCCGTCGGTGACCCGCAGCATCACCCCGGCGAGCACCGGTACGGACGGCCGGCTGGGCAGGCTCTTCGCGGTCCACGCCACCGCTTCGGCGAGCGCGTCGCGCTCCACTCGGAACTTCATCAATGCCTCCGCGTCGACGTCAGCGACAACTCTCTCATGCCGACCGCTGCCCACCGTCCCGCCCGACCGTGCGGGTACCCATCGCACCTTAGGGCGCGTGGGCATCGGCTGTGCGCCCGACCCCGTGCTTCCGGTGCCGGGGTGACTGCCGACGGCAGCGCTGCGGCCCGATCCACAGGAAGTCCAACGGTGATGATTGGTTTTTGATTCTTCAGAAGAGATAACTCATCGTCTTCATCGCACCTGTGCAAACTGTGGGTAACTCGCGTCGTCGCAGCTCAGACACGTTATCCACCGGTGGGTTCGCTGTGGAGAACCGGGGGGTAAACCCGGTCGGTGGTCCACAGGCACCCGGTGTCCCCAGAGTTGTCCACCGTTGTCCACCGGTTGTCCACCGGTAATCCACCGGGTTTACCCCCAGCGCTGTGGACAACCGGTCGGACCCGGACCGCCGTCATCCCCAGAACCTTCAACAGGTTGCCCACAGGCCCACCGTCGTCGGTGGACAACGCTGCGGTTGTCCCCAGCCGTCCACAGCACTGTCCCCAGGGTTTGTCCACAGTCTGTGGGTAACCGGCTCCGGACGGAGCGTGGTTATCCACCGGTTGTGGAACAGGGGGTGTGGACAACCGGGCGGTCCTGTGGACAAAGAAGACGGCGTCATGCGCCGATCGTGGCCCCTCGACCGGGTCGAGGGTCAACCTCGCCGGGGCGTACCGCCACGCAAACGCCCGGCCGAGGGCATCGGCCGGGCGTCGGTGGTGCAGCGGGAGTGGCGTACGTCTCAGGTGTTCTGCTTGATCCGGTTGGTCAGCTCGGCGATCTGGTTGTAGAGCGAGCGCCGCTCCGCCATCTGCTGGCGGATCTTCCGGTCGGCGTGCATCACCGTGGTGTGGTCGCGTCCGCCGAACGCCTGCCCGATCCGGGGCAGCGACAGGTCGGTCAGCTCCCGACACAGGTACATGGCCACCTGGCGGGCGTTCACCAGCACCCGGGAACGCGAGTGCCCGCGCAGGTCCTCCAGGCTCACCCCGAAGTACTCCGAGGTGGAGATCATGATCTGGTCGGCGGTGATCTCGGGCCCGGTGCCGTCGGGGATGAAGTCCCGCAGCACCTCCTCGGCCAGCGACAGCTCGACGTTGGAGCGGGTCAGGCTGGCGAACGCGGTGACCCGGATCAGCGCCCCCTCCAGTTCCCGGATCGAGTTCGACACCCGGGAGGCGATGAACTCCAGCACGTCCGGTGGGGCGTACAGCCGCTCCTGGGCGGCCTTCTTCTGCAGGATCGCGATCCGGGTCTCCAGGTCGGGCGGCTGGATGTCGGCCAGCAGCCCCCACTCGAACCGGGTCCGCAACCGGTCCTCCAGCGTCGCCAGCTGCTTCGGCGAGCGGTCGGACGTGATCACGATCTGCTTGTTCGCGTTGTGCAGCGTGTTGAAGGTGTGGAAGAACTCCTCCTGGGTCCGCTCGCGGTTCTCCAGGAACTGGATGTCGTCGATCAGCAGGATGTCGACGTCGCGGTAGCGGCGCTGGAACGCACTGGTCTTGTCGTCCCGCAGCGAATTGATGAAGTCGTTGGTGAACTCCTCGGTCGAGACGTACCGGACCGAGCGGGCGTTGCCGAGCGTCTGGGCGTAGTGCCCGATCGCGTGCAGCAGGTGGGTCTTGCCCAGCCCCGAGCTGCCGTAGATGAACAGCGGGTTGTACGCCTTGGCCGGTGACTCGGCCACCGCGACGCTCGCCGCGTGGGCGAACCGGTTGGACGAGCCGATGACGAACGTCTCGAACATGTACTTCGGGTTGAGCCGGTTGCCGCTGGACTCCGTACCGCCGGGGCGTCGGTCGCCGGCACCGGGGCGGTGGTCGACGCCGGCCCGACCGGGCCCGCTGTCGGTGGCGCCGTCGCGGGCCAGGCCGCGCGGACCCTGCTGGTCACGTGGCGCACGCCCCTGGTCCCGGTACGCGGGCTCGTAGCCGCGCGGGTCGGTGTCCGGCTCGGCGCGGTGGCGTTCCTCGAAACCGCGCCGCTCGGGGGCGGGGCGGTCCAGCCGTGCCGGTTCGGCGAAGCCGACGCCGAACAGCGTGTCCTGACCGCCGTCGCGGCTGGCCGGAACCCGGGCCGGGCGGTGCCCGTCCGGCTCCGGTTGCCCGGCGGGCGACCGTTCCCCGGCCTGCTCCGGCGCTGGCCCGGCCTCCCGGGGGTACGGCGGTTCGGGTTCGTCGTAGGCCGGCGGCCGGAATCCCGGATAGTCGTCCACGGCCGGACCCGGTTCCACCACGGCGGCGGCCTCCGGCCCGCTGCGGTAGACGGTGCCGGCCGGTCGACCGGCGGCGTCCTCGGCGATCCGGACGGTGACCGCGACCTGGATCGGTCGGCCCAGCCGACGGGTGAGCGCCTCGGTGATGGCCGGGCGCAGCCGGGACTCGATGACGTCCCGGGTGAAGGCGTCCGGCACCGACAGCAACGCGGTGTCCTCGACGATCGCCCGCAGCCGGGTCAGTCGGAGGTAGGCGCGCTGCTGGGCGGAGATGATCTCGTCGGCGAGTTCGTCCGTCGCCGCGGTCCACACCGCGGCAAGGTCGATCGTTCCGGCCACCGTCGTGCCACCCCCTCGCCTCTGCTCCCGGCCGCCGCTGTGGTCCAGCGGATCGTGCCGGGCCCGCCACCGCGTTCGAGCGGGTGGTACCTCTCACCCACCGGACGGCTGACCGGCCGGCATCCACAAGTTATCCACAGCCTGTGTGTACCGACCGATTGTGGCCGCCCGCCGGACGCGGGTCGGACCTGCCCCCCTTGTCGGGGAGGGCGTTGAAGCGGGTTCACCGTGCCGAACGATTCACTGCCGGATCCGGTCTTGCGCTCCGCACGACAACCCGGACCTGAAGCTGACCGCAAACGCGCACGGTAACAGCGACGGCCGGCCGCCATCAACCGACGCCCCCGTCAGGATCGGGACGCGACGCCGGATCGGCGGTGCTGCGACCACCCCGGAGCCGCAGCCCAGGGTGGTTTGACGGTCATTGCCCCCCTGCGTAGGCTGGAGCGGCTGCTCTGTCGCCCTCTGCTAGGGTGATGGGTGCTCGCTGTCCGTGGTCGCCGCCTCGCCCCGTCGAGGTTCCGTGCCGCCGGGCAGTGCCGATCGGAGGCCACCGCCGAGGTGGTCTGGTCCACCAAACGACCCCGGGCGAACCCGCACCGGGGACGTACGAAAACGGAGAGCCTGACGTGAGCAAGCGCACCTACCAGCCGAACAACCGCCGGCGCGCGAAGACCCACGGCTTCCGGCTGCGCATGCGCACCCGGGCCGGCCGCGCCATCCTGTCGACCCGCCGCGCCAAGGGCCGCACCCGCCTGTCGGCCTGAGGCCGACCGGTCCGGGGACGTGGACAGTCGTGCTGACGGCCGCACAGCGACTGCGGCGTAGCACCGACTTCGCCGCAGCGGTCCGGGGTGGTCGACGCGTCGGTCGTGGCGCCGTCGTCGTCCACCTGACGCTGCCGGCGACCTCCACACCCGCGGCTACACCCCTCGGGACAACCCCGCCGGAGCCGGCGCGGACCACCGACCCGGAGTTGATCTCCGAGTCGAGCCGCGCCGGCTTCGTCGTGTCCAAGGCCGTCGGCCCCGCCGTGGTCCGCAACAAGGTCCGCCGCCGGCTGCGGCACCTGGTCCGCGAACGGTTGGCTGCGCTGCCGGCCGGCAGCACCCTGGTGGTACGCGCCCTGCCCACTGCGGCCGGGACGCCGTACCCCCGGCTGGCGGGCGACCTGGACGCGGCCATCGCCGCCGCCCGGCAGCCCCGGGGCCGGAGGTCGCGGTGAGCAGCAGCCCGATCGTGCCGCCGCGCCGGAGCATGGGTGCCCGGATGCTCAGTGGCCCTATCATCGCGTACCGTCGTTGGATAAGTCCGGCGTTGCCGGCCCGCTGCCGGTTCTACCCGTCGTGCAGTGCCTACGCCCTGGAGGCGGTGACCCGTCACGGTGCGTTGCGGGGAGCCGGCCTGACGGTCCGGCGGCTGTCGCGCTGCCACCCTTTCCACCCTGGTGGACACGACCCGGTGCCGGAGCCGGGCCGCCGCCGACGCGCCGACGTGACTGGAGTCTGAGAATTGAGTCTCGACTGGATCTACTACGCGATCTCGTGGATCCTGCTGACCTGGCACTCGGCGTGGGACGCCATCGGGGTGCCGGTCGACGCGGTCCTCGGCACCAACTGGTCGTGGATTCTCGCCATCGTCTTCCTGGTGGTCACCGTCCGGGTGATCCTCTTCCCGGTCTTCGTCAAGCAGATCAAGTCCCAGCGGGCGATGCAGGCGCTCCAGCCGAAGGTCAAGGAGCTCCAGGAGAAGCACAAGGGTGACCGGGAGACGCTCCAGAAGGAGATGATGGAGCTCTATCGGAAGGAAAAGGCCAACCCGCTGATGGGCTGCCTTCCGATGTTCCTCCAGATCCCGGTCTTCCTGGGTCTCTTCCACGTGCTGCGCCGGCTCGACCCGGCCAAGGAGGCCAAGAGCCTCTACGGCTGGACCGCCGAGCAGTTCGACAGCGCCTCCAGCGCCAAGATCTTCACCGCCCCGATCGCCGGCAAGTTCGGCTCCACCGCCGACGAGCTGGCCCGGCTGGGCGCGAACGGCACCACCGTGAAGGTGATCGCCGGCATCCTGGTCCTGGTCATGATGGGCACCACCTACCTGACCAGCCGCCAGATGATCCTCAAGACCGGCTGGGCCGAGGACCCGCAGCAGCGGATGATCCAGCGGCTGATGCTCTACGGCATCCCGCTTTCCCTGCTGGTCTCCGGCTCGATCTTCCCGATCGGTGTGATCATCTACTGGGTCACCAACAACCTGTTCACCCTCGGCCAGCAGCAGTGGGTGCTCCGCAAGTTCCCGCCGCTGGTGACCAACAAGGGGGTCGCCGGCGGCAAGGCGACGACCCCGGGTGGCCGGAACCCGGTACAGCCGGCCAAGTCCGGTGGTTTCCTCAACCGGAACAAGCCCGTCGCGCAGGTGCCGGCCAAGCCGGCCGCGCCGAAGGTCGCCGGGCCGAAGCCCGGTGCCAAGCCGGTCAACCCGAAGAAGGGCCCGGCCAAGCGCCAGGGTTGAGCCGACGGGCTGCCGTCGGCGGGACCGGCGGCAGCCTCCGGTACGCGCAGCCGCCGTGACGGCAGGCGCCGGACCGGATCCGCCGCGCCCGACGTGGCGGACGGGACTGCCCCCACCAGACGTGCCCGTGTCGAGCCCGGCCCCCTTCAGCCGGCCGACCCGGGAGACCAACGGACCCGACGGTCCGGCCGAGCTAGTACGGAGATGACACCGTGACCGACACCAGCATCCCCAGCGCGGACGCCTCGCTCGACGAGGAGACCGTCCCGACCGCCGTGACCGGTGAGGGTGAGCCCGCCGACGGCGGCAAGGAGAAGAAGTCCGCCGGCGAGGGTGAGTTGTTCGCCCAGAGCGAGATCGCCGCGGACTACATCGAGGGCCTGCTCGACATCCTCGACTACGACGGCGACATCGACGAGCTGGTCTCCGGCGGTCGTCCGGTCGTCGAGGTGGTCGGTGGCCGGTTGCAGAACCTCGTCGGTCAGCGGGGTGCCACCCTGGAGGCGCTCCAGGAGCTGGCCCGGCTGGCCGTGTTCCGGCAGACCGGTTCCCCGAGCCGGCTCCTACTCGACGTGGGCGGCTACCGCGCCACCCGGCGCAAGGAACTCGCCGCCGTCGCCAAGAACGCGGTGGAGAAGGTCAAGGAGCACGGCGAGCCGGTCCGGCTGGAGCCGATGTCGGCCTTCGAGCGCAAGTGCGTACACGATGTGGTCAACGCGATGAGCGGTGTGGAGAGCGAGTCCGAGGGTGTCGAGCCGACCCGGCGCATCGTCGTCCGGCCGGCGGACTGAACTGGTGCCCACCGACGACGTCACGACCGATACCGCTGCCGGCCCGGGTGCAACACCACCCGGGCCGTCGCCCGAGCGGCCCGTACCCTCGGCGCAGGACGCCGCGCTCCCGGACGAGCTGGCCGCCGCCGCGCGGACCCTCTTCGGGGACCGGCTCGACCTGGCCGTCCGGTACGCCGAACTGCTCGCCACCGACGGGGTGGTACGCGGCCTGATCGGCCCCCGCGAGGCACCCCGGATCTGGGACCGGCACCTGCTCAACTGCGCGGCCGTCGCCGAGCTGATCCCCGAGAACGCCAGCGTGATCGACGTCGGGTCCGGTGCCGGCCTGCCCGGGGTGGTGCTGGCGATCGCCCGTCCGGACCTGAACGTCGTACTGGTCGAGCCGCTGGCCCGGCGCACCTCGTTCCTCGTCGAGGCGGTGGAGCGGCTCGGACTGGCCAGGACCGTCCGGGTGTTCCGGGGGCGGGCCGACGAGGCGGCCACCGGAGCGAACGGTGTCGGCCCGTTCACCGCCGACGTGGTCACCGCCCGCGCGGTGGCACCGCTGGACCGGCTCGCCACCTGGAGCCTTCCCCTGGTCGTCCGCGGTGGACGACTGATCGCCCTCAAGGGGGCCTCCGCAGCGGACGAGATCGTCGAGCACGCCGGGGCGGTCGCCGCGCTGGGCGGAGGCGAACCGACGGTACGACTCTGCGGCGTCGATCTCCTCGACCCGCCCACGACCGTGGTGGAGGTCGTCCGGGAGCGGGTGGTCCGTGCCCCCGGCGTGAAGATGGCGCCGAAGCGGTCCCGTGGAGGCCGTAAGCGCGTCCGCTGACCCTGACCTGTCGGTGCCGAGCGCCGCGCGGCGTGGTGGGCTGCCCGACGGGTGGGGGCCACCCGGCCGTCCGGATAACGAAGATGGACCCGCCGCGCCCGTCCCCCGTAGGCTGACCGCGCGTCGATAGTGTGGGGCGGGCGGATGTTCGGGTGCACCGGATACCGATCGCCCCCGCCGGGCCGTACGCCCTGCGGTGCGAGCGCGTGTACGGCAAGCGAGACGGGGTGCGGACCGACCATCCGGAGCGGGTAGGGATGACAGGTGCATGACGACGGCAGGTACGACGACCCACGGGTGAACCGGCCCGAGGGGCCGGGCTCAGGCGTGGACCCTGTTTCACGTGAAACCGACCATCAGCAGGGCTGGACGACCGGCGGACAGCCCACGATCCGGCCGCCGGAGCGCGATCCCGGGGTACGCCGGGAGCCGCCCGCGGTGGGTGCCGCCCGTCCGGTTCCCGAGTCGTACGTGCCACCGCCTCCCGTGCAGTCCGGCCCCGACGGTCGCCCGGTCAACGCTCCGGACGACCGGACGACCACCTCGGTACGACGGAACGCGGGGGCATCCTCGCGCTTCGAGGCACCGGTGCACGGCAACACGCCGCCGGTGCCCGTACAACCCCATCCCGGCGCGGTGCCTGATGCCGTGACCATGGTCGGCGTTCCCGCTCCCGGGACCGTCGATGCGGCGGACGCCGCGTACGTTTCACGTGAAACCCCGACGCGCGAAGAGGATGATCCACCGTTGGCTATGGAGGCGATGCGCGCCGTGCAGATCCTTAATCCGAGTGGCGAGGTGACCATGCCCCGTCCCGAGCGGACCCGGGTGATGTGCGTTGCCAATCAGAAGGGCGGCGTGGGCAAGACCACGACCACGGTGAACCTGGCGGTGGCCCTGGCCCTGCACGGGAACCGCGTGTTGGTGGTCGACCTCGACCCGCAGGGCAACGCTTCCACCGGGTTGAACGTCCCGCACCATACCGGCGTGCCGGATGTCTACGACTGCCTGATCGACAGCGTGCCGCTGGCCGAGGTCGCCCAGGAGGTGGAGGGCATCCCCAACCTGTGGTGTGTGCCGGCGACCATCGACCTGGCCGGTGCCGAGATCGAGCTGGTCTCGGTGGTCGCCCGGGAGTCCCGGCTGAACCGGGCGATCGAGGCGTACCCGGGGCACTTCGACTACGTGTTCATAGACTGCCCGCCCTCCCTCGGCCTGCTGACGGTCAATGCTCTGGTGGCCGCCCAGGAGGTGCTGATCCCGATCCAGTGCGAGTACTACGCGCTGGAGGGGCTGAACCAGTTGATAAACAACATCAATCTGGTACGCCAGCACCTGAACCCGAAGCTGGCCGTCTCCACGATCCTGCTCACCATGTACGACCGCCGTACCCGGCTGGCCGACGCCGTGGAACAGGACGTCCGTAACCACTTCGGCGACAAGGTCCTCCAGGCTGTCATCCCCCGCAACGTCCGCGTGTCGGAGGCCCCGAGCTACGGGCAGTCCGTGATGACCTACGATCCCGGATCGCGGGGGGCTACGAGTTACTTCGAGGCCGCCCAGGAGATCGCCGAGCGCGGTGCCAAGGAGCCGGTGAACCGGAATGCGTAGTGCGGACGAGTCGCTGGGAGGCGTCGTATGAAGAACCGTCCCCGGGGCGGTCTGGGTAGAGGGCTCGGTGCGCTGATCCCGACCGGGCCGGTGCAGGAGAGCAGTACGGCCACGGCGACCATGCCCGTGGAGGTCGACCCGGCGCGTCCGGTGATCGAAACGTCCGCCGATCCCGTGAGCCCGGCCCCGTCGATGCCCACCCCGACGGTCAGCGCACCGCCGCAGCCTGAGGAACCCCAACTCAGCCCGGTGCCCGGTGCGCGCTTCGCGGAGATCTCCGTCGACGCGATCGTGCCGAACCCCAAGCAACCCCGGCACGTCTTCGACGAGGAGGCGTTGGAGGAGCTGAAGACCTCCATCCAGGAGGTCGGCTTTCTCCAGCCGATCGTCGTACGTCAGCTCGACGGCGAGAAGTACGAACTCGTCATGGGCGAGCGGCGCTGGCGTGCCGCCCAGGCGGTCGGCCGGGAGAGCATCCCGGCGATCGTCCGGGAAACCAAGGACGACGCGATGCTCCGGGACGCGCTCCTGGAGAACATCCACCGGGCCAACCTCAACCCGCTGGAAGAAGCCGCCGCTTACCAGCAACTGCTGGAGGAGTTCGGCGCCACCCACGAGGAACTGGCCCGCCGGATCGGACGCAGCCGTCCGCAGATCTCGAACACGATCCGACTGCTGAACCTGCCCCCTCAGGTCCAGCGGCGGGTGGCTGCCGGCGTGCTGTCGGCCGGTCACGCCCGGGCGCTGCTCAGCCTCGACGAGTCGGAGGCCCAGGAGCAGCTCGCCCTGCGCATCGTCGCCGAAGGACTCTCCGTACGGGCCACCGAGGAGATCGTCGCCCTGGCGCTCAGCGACGGCCCCACGAAGACGCCGGCTGCCAAGCGTCGGGCCAAGCCGCACGCCCCCGCGCTCACCGACCTGGCCGACCGGCTCTCCGACCGGTTCGACACCCGGGTGAAGGTGGACATCGGTCGGAGCAAGGGAAAGATCACAATCGAGTTCGCCACGGTGGACGATCTGGAACGGATCGTCGGCATCATCGGCGTCGGCGAGGAAGAGCAGGCGGAACCCGAGGACTGACGACCGTCCGGTACGCCGGTGCGGCCTGTCCGCCAGCCTCCGCCGCGCAGTCTTCACTTTCGGCCGCGTACCCGCCCGGGTACGCGGCCGGTTGCTCGTCCCGGGGAGGTGTCAGGCCGCGCGGCTGGACCGTCGGCGGCCGGCCCAGGAGGACCGGGACTCGGCGTTCGGGCAACCAGGGGGCGGTCCCTCCATACCCGCGCGCATGCGTCGGGCGGACCCTGGGACGACCTCGCCACCGCCATCGTCGGCAACAGTTGGCCCGTGGGCCGGCCTGGCGATGGGAGGCCTGATAGACGGGACTCGGGCGTTCCGGTTGGCGCGGTCAGCGGATGGCATCTGGGCAGAGGACCGCGTCCGGAGCGGTGTCCGGCTCGGCTGCTGTGGGAGAGGCGGCGGTTTTTGGTAGCGACGCCAACGAGCCATTGTCGAACGCCCGGTTTCACGTGAAACCGGGGTGGGGCGGTGGTGCCCGGCGCGTTGAGACCCCAGGGAATCGTGCCCTGATGACCCACAGGGAATCGCGCTCCAGTGAAGGGCCACCGGAGACGGTTGGAGCCGTCGGGCGCGCGGGTGGAGGCGCAGCACCGTGGGTCGGCCCCGATCCGGGGGTCGCCAGCGGGAAAAGCCGCGACGGTCGCCCCGCCCCTCCGGGTGGCGTGCCGGCCGCTCAGATCGCCTGGATCACGTTGACTATCGCAACCCACAAGTGGGTCCGTCCGGGAGGCGCAGAGGCCGACACGATTGATCTGAGGGCCGCCGCCGGCCGGTGTCCGGCGGGACGTTGGTAAGGCGGCCAGGCGTGTCCGCCGCCGCAACGTTTCACGTGGAACAGAGGCACCCGGGATGCCTGACCGCCCGCCGCCCACGAATCGCAGTCGACCCAGCGCTCCGATGTCGGGGTCGGCTCTACGGACGCATTCCCGCTCCTACCCGAACGGCGCCCCGACCGCCCTTCGATCCTCACGGCGGCTTCTTGCGAGCCAACTGCCGCGACACCTCCGCACGGGTGGTGCTCGAACCGTCAGAAGGCCGGGAGATGCCGGGAGCCGGTCCGCACCACTGCGGCAGAGTGCCAGCCCATGCGACCGAACGCGCCGTCCGGGTGCTGTTTCACGTGAAACCCGTCGACCGGTTCACTGCGGCTTCAGCACCACGGCGTCGAAGCGAGGGGGAGCGCGGTCGGCGTGGATGGCGAGCGGTCCCCACCACTAGCCATACCGGGTCGCCCTACCTCCTGGATGCGGACAGGGACCGACCCAAGAGTCGACGATCCCGGGTGTCTGTCGGGGAAAACGGCGGTCGCCCAGCAGCCCGGCCAACCCCTCGATCGTTGAAGAAGACGGACCCCTGGTTCCTGTGAACAGTGCTGTGGATGAAGCACCAGAGTTATCCACAGAAGTTTTCCACAGGCTGCACCCGTTTCACGTGAAACAGCGCGTCAGAACGCACGCCAGCCTGTGGATGACGGGGTGTGCTGGTGATCTCATCAGCCTGTGGACAACCGTCGTGACACCCCTGCCGGTCGCCTCCCGTTGACCGAAATCCCCTCATGATCAGCGGCGTTCGGGGTAGGGACAGCGGTCCTCGTCTCGGTTAGGGTCAGCGTCGTGCACGACACCCCTCCCCCCTCGGTTCCGGACTTCACCCAGTGGCCGTCGTTCCCCTTCGAAGGTGACCTCCGGGTCAAGCAGCTCGACGAGCCGGTAGCGGTCGAGCCTCCCCGCAAGGGCGAAGGGCTCCGGGAATGCATCGCCTGCAACGCGCCGGACGACGCGTACATCTGGGTGGGTGAACGCTGGCGGGTGCGGGCGATGGACCGTCCCACCGGCCTGCCGATGGTGCTCATCCTGGAGTCGCGGTCCCACCTCGACCTGGGCGACCTGCCCAACCTGCTCGCGGCCGAACTCGGGGTGATGACGGTTCGGCTGGAGCGCGCCATCCGCTCGCTGGACGGTGTCGCCCGGGTGCACGTGAACCGGTGGGGCGACGGGTCCGCCCACCTGCACATGTGGTTCCTGGCCCGGCCGTATGGTCGGCTTCAACTGCGCGGCACGTTCCTGTCGCTCTGGGACTCGATCCTGCCCCCGATCTCGGAATCCCGGTGGCGGGAAAACCTCGCGCACGTCGCGGCCTGGCTGGCCGAGTTCGGTGGACGCCCGCTCGCCGAGCCGCCGCGCATCCAGTGGCAGACGCCCTCCAGCATCGCCGCGCAGTCGTCGGCCGAGGCTGCGGCCGCAGCCGCCGAGGAAGCCGTCTCGGTGATCGAGTCGGCGGAGGAGACCCCGCTCCCGGTCACGGAGAACGAGCCCGCCCCGGACCTGACCCGCACCGGGGCGGGAGCACTGGCCGACACCGTGGCGGAACACACGGCGTCGGGGGAAGATGCGGCGGAAGTACCGAGCAACGGCACCCCGGGCGACGACCCCGACCCGGAGACGGGCCGGGACGCCGACGGTCAGTCCGCCGAGGCCACAGCCCAGCCGGACAGCATGTCCGAGAGTGCCGGTACCGATTCGGTGCCGAGCGGTCCCGACGGTCCGGCGACGGACGCCACCGGGACGACCGCGACCGACGAGCCGGCCGGAACCGGGGAGGACAGCAGCGGAACCGTCACCCGGGACACCGTCCGACCCTGACGGACCGCCGGCCGGAAGCCGGCCGACAGCGGCGGGTCAGGAGCGGCGGGTCAGGAGCGGCGGGTGGCAGCCCGACCGACGAGCGTGCCGAGGACCTGGCCGAGGTCGAGCCCGGCCGCCTGGACCGCCAACGGCAGCAGCGACGTCTCCGTCATACCGGGTGAGACGTTGACCTCCAGCACGTGCGGCTGGCCGTCCCCGTCGACGATCAGGTCGACGCGGGACAGGTCACGCAGCCCGAGCGCGGTGTGCGCGGCCAGCGCCACCTGGGCCACCGCACCGGCGACGGCCGGGTCGAGCCGGGCCGGCGCGTGCCAGGTGGTACGGCCGGCGGTGTAGCGGGCCGCGTAGTCGTACACGCCGTTGCGGGGGACGATCTCCACCGGCGGCAGCGCCTGCGGTCCGTCGCCCAGGTCGAGCACGGACACCGCGACGTCCATCCCGGCCACGTACCGTTCGACCAGCGCCGTCGAGTCGTACGCGAAGCAGCCGACCATCGCGGCCGGGAGGGCGGCGGCGTCCTTGACCACGGCGGCGCCGAGGCCCGAACCGCCCTGCGTCGGCTTGACCATCAGCGGCAGCCCGAGCCGGTCCACGATCCGGTCGAGCACCGCCACCGCACCCAGCTCGGAGAAACGGTCGTGCGGCAGGGCCACCCAGTCGGGGGTGGGGATGCCGTTCTCCCGCAGCACCGCCTTCGCCGACGGCTTGTCCCAGGCCAGTCGGGCGGCCCGCGCGTCACAGCCGACGTAGGGCGCGTCGCAGAGGTCGAGCACACCCCGCAGCGAACCGTCCTCGCCGGTCGCGCCGTGCAGGGCGATCACCACGGCGTCGGGCGGGTCGGCGGCCAGCGCGGGCAGCAACGCCACGTCGGCGTCCCGCAGCTCCGCCTCCACCCCGGCGCTGCGCAACGCGTCGAGGACCCGCCGGCCGGACCGCAGGGAGACGTCCCGCTCGTAGGACAGGCCGCCGGCGAGCACGAGCACGTGCAGGTCGGCGGCGGCGGAACCGGTCACGAGGGAGCGCTCGACGGGGGTGACAGCCATCCCGGAATCATGCCAAGTCGGGGCCGGGGACGTCCGGACCACCCCGCCGGCTCCCGGTCGGCGTGACCGCACCGAAGACCTGCCGCATGGCCAGCTCCTGCTCCATCACCCGGGCCAGCCGGCGCACCCCCTCGCGGATCCGCTCCGGGGTGGGGAAGGAGAAGTTGAGCCGCATGTTGCCGGTGCCGGTGCCGTCGGCGTAGAAACCGGTCCCCGGCACGTAGGCGACCCGGGCGGCGATGGAACGCGGCACCATGGCCTTGGCGTCCAGCCCGTCGGGCAGGGTGGCCCAGACGAACAGCCCGCCGGTGGGCCTGGTCCAGGTGGTTCCCTCGGGCATCTGGTCGTGCAGCGCGCCGAGCAGCGCGTCCCGCCGCTCGCGGTAGATCTCCCGGTAGACCTTCAGCTGTTCGCGCCAGGGCATCGTCGACAGGTACGTCGAGACGGCGGCCTGCGCGAAGGCGCTGGGGCAGAGGATCTGCGCCTCGCTGGCGATGACCAGCTTGTCGCGGACGGCGTGCGGGGCGAGGATCCAGCCCACCCGTAGCCCGGGGGCGAAGGTCTTGGAGAAGGTGCTCAGGTAGAACACCCCGTCGCGGCGGCGGGCCCGCAGCGGCGCGGGCGCGTCGCCCTCGAAACCCAGCTGGCCGTACGGGTCGTCCTCGACCACCAGCAGGCCGGCCCGCTCGCAGATGTCGAGCACCCGTTCCCGCCGCTCGTCGCTCAGCGTCACGCCGGCCGGGTTCTGGTAGGTGGGGATGGTGTAGAGGAACTTGACCCGACGGCCGGCACGGGCCTGGTCGGCGATGGCCACCTCCAGGGCCTCCGGGATCAGCCCGTCGTCGTCCATCGGCACGTGCACGACCTGGGCCTGGGCGGCCTGGAACACCCCGAGTGCGCCGACGTACGTCGGACCCTCGGCGAGCACCACGTCACCCGGGTCGAGGAAGAGCCGGGCCACCAGGTCGAGCGCCTGCTGCCCGCCGACGGTGACCACCACGTCGTCGGGGGAGGCGCCGCAGGAGGCGTCGATGCCGGAGAGCGCCATCACCTCGCAGATCCGCTCGCGCAGCTCCAGGCTGCCCTGGCCGATGCCGTACTGGAGGGTGGTGGAACCGAACTCGGAGCCGAGCCTGCCGAGCATCTCGCCGACCGCGTCGAGCGGCAGCGCGGCGATGTAGGGTGCGCCACCGGCGAGCGAGACGACCTCCGGCCGGCTGGCGACCGCGAAGAGGGCCCGGATCTCCGAGGCGGTCATGCCCCGGACCCGCCGGGCGTACCGGTCGGTGTAGTCGTCGAGCGTCGTGCCGGTCATGACATCACCTCGATCGGGTGTCGGTCGGGCTCCCGCCCGCTGGGGTACCCGCGGTGCCGGCGACCATGGCGGCGCGGGACGCCGGTCGGCCGATCGTAGTCCCCGTTCGGCAGATTGCCGGTCACGATCCGGGTCGGGTCCACATCCCGGACGTCCCGTCCCCGTCCCGGGTGGCCATTCGCGCGTCCCCTCCCGTACGGTCGCCAGTCGGCGTACGATCGCTCGTCGGGGACGCAGCGGGCGATGCTGCCGCCGCGGGCTGGTCTCGCCTCCGAGCCTAAGTGTGGGGATGCTCTGATGTCGCGACGTCTGGTCAGTCTGACCCTGGACACCCTGGAAGACCTGCCTCGCCCGTGCCGGCAGTGCGTCTACTGGGAGTTGGACCCGGTCTCCGCCGAGCGGGCCTGCGCGAACGGCGACCCGGGGCTGGAGAAGGAGGCGTGGGTCTCCCAGACGCTCCTGGAGTGGGGTTCCTGCGGCAAGCTGGCGTACGTCGACGGGATGCCGGCCGGGTTCGTGATGTACGCGCCGCCGGCCTACGTACCCCGGTCGATGGCGTTTCCGACCTCGCCGGTCTCGGCGGACGCCGCGCTGCTGATGACCGCCAACGTGGTGCCGGCCTTCGCCGGGGGCGGGTTGGGCCGGATGCTGGTGCAGGGTGTCGCCCGGGACCTGACCAAGCGGGGCATCAAGGCGATCGAGGCGTTCGGCGACGCGAAGTTCGGTGACGAGCCGGACGACACCCGGGCCTGCGTCGCCCCGACCGACTTCTTCCTCTCGGTGGGCTTCAAGACGGTCCGCCCGCACCCCCGCTACCCGCGCCTGCGCCTGGAGCTGCGCACCGCGCTGAGCTGGAAGTCCGACGTCGAGTACGCGCTGGAGAAGCTGCTCGGCTCGATGAGCCCGGAGAGTCTGCTGCGGCCGGTGCGCCCCGCCCCGGCCACCCGCTCCAGCGCCGGCTGAGCGGGCCGCGCCCGGGGTGCCGGCTCAGTCCCGGACCGCTCCTGCCGCCACCACCGCGCGGAGCGCGCTGACGTCGATCGAGCCGGTCGGCACGTCCCGTTCGACGGGGAAGAACATCCGCTGTACGGCCGCCACGAGCGCCTCGACGATCCGGTCCCGGAACCGGGGGTCGACCAGCCGGGCCCGGTCCTGCGGCGAGGTCAGGTAGCCCACCTCGACCCGCACGGCGGGCATCCTGGTCAGCCGCAGCAGGTCCCACGCCTTGGCGTGGGTACGGCAGTCGCGCAGCCCGGTCCGCGCCACGATCTCCCGCTGTACCAGCCCGGCGAGGCGTTCCCCGGTGGCCGAGGTGACGCCGTTGTCGGTGCCGTAGTGGTAGGTGGCGACCCCGTCGGCGGCCGGGTTGACGTGACCGTCGGTGTGCAGCGAGATGAACGCGTCGGCACCGAGGGAGTTGGCCAGCTCCGCCCGGTCGATGTCCGGCAGGCAGGTACGGGGCGCGGGGCCCCGGGTCAGCTGCACCCGGACGCCGGCTGCGGCGAGCCGCCCCTCCAGCCGGCTGGCCAGGTCGTGCACCAGGTCCGCCTCGGTCCAGCGCAGCGTCCCGTCGGGCACCACCACCCCCGGGTCGGTGCCGCCGTGGCCGGGGTCGATGACCACGGTGCGCCCGACCAGGGTCGGGCCGGACTGTCGGATCGCGTCGGATTCGCGCAGCCACTGGGGGCGTCCGCCGACCACCTTGCGGCCGAGCCGGCGCAGCGCGCCCATCGTGTACGGCCCGCAGGAGCCGTCCGGTTTCAGCCCCACCTCCCGCTGGAACTGCGCCACCGCCCGCGAGGTGCGTACGCCGTAGACGGCGTCCGCGCCGCCGACGTCGTACCCCATCTCCAGCAGGCGTTCCTGCAGCGACCGGACGTCCTCGCCGATCAGCGGGTCGGGCACCGCGTGGTAGAGGGTGCGGGCGCCGAGCCGCCAGCGGGCGGCGTCCAGGGCCCGCCAGGTCTCGGCACCGACCCGCCCGTCCGCGCTGAGCCCACGGGACTGCTGGAAGGCCCGGACGGCCCGTTCGGTGGCGGCGTCGAACTCGTCGCCGGGCGCGGCGAGAAGGTCCAGGCCGGTCAGGACGGCACGGATCTCGGTCACTGCCGGTCCACGGTCACCAGGTCGGATCGGACGCACGCAGGACCCCCTCAGAGGTTGGCTGCCGGGCACCTTCGATGACGGCCACGCTTGCGCGTCCGGTAGGACCAGCGCTTACGGAGCGTACCGTGACCGGTTGCCGCCGGCCGGGGGTTCGTGCAGGTCAGGGCCCGGAACAGCCAGAACCCCGCACCCGGTGGGGTGCGGGGTTCCCGGTGGGGTGCGGGGTTACAGCGCCGACTCGATCAGCCGGACCAGCTCGCCCTTCGGCTTGGCACCGGCGATCGACTGCACCGGCTCGCCGTTCTTGAAGATGGTGAGGGTCGGCACGGACATCACCCGGTAGGCGCGGGCGGTCTCCGGGTTCTCGTCGATGTTGAGCTTGACGATGGTGACCTGGCCGGCCATCTCGCCGGCGATCTCCTCCAGCAGCGGTGAGACCTTGCGGCACGGCCCGCACCACTCGGCCCAGAAGTCCACCAGGACCGGCTTGTCGGACTTGAGCACGTCAGCGGTGAAACTGGCGTCGGTGACGACCTTGGTCGCTCCCACTATGACCCTCCTTCTCAGTTGTGGTGTTGCAGTCGTTCAGCTCAGGGTGGCGATGAACCGCTCGGCGTCGAGGGCGGCGGCACAGCCGGTGCCGGCGGCGGTGATCGCCTGCCGGTAGGTGTGGTCGACCACGTCACCGGCGGCGAAGACGCCCGGCACGCTGGTACGGGTGCTCGGCGACTGCACCTTCACGTAACCCTCGTCGTCCAGCTCGACCTGGTCGCGGAAGAGTTCGCTGCGCGGGTCGTGGCCGATCGCCACGAACACGCCCGTCACGTCGAGCACCTTGACGTCGCCGGTGTGCACGTTGCGGACCCGGACGCCGGTCACCTTGCCGTCGGCGCCGAGCACCTCCTCGACGGTGCTGTTCCACTCCACCCGGATCTTGTCGTTGCTCAGCGCGCGGTCGGCCATGATCTTGCTGGCCCGGAACGAGTCGCGCCGGTGAATGATGGTGACCGACTCGGCGAACCGGGTGAGGAAGCTGGCCTCCTCCATCGCGGAGTCGCCGCCGCCGACCACCACGATGTGCTGGTTGCGGAAGAAGAACCCGTCACAGGTGGCGCAGGACGACACGCCGTGGCCCAGGTACTCCTGCTCACCCGGCACGCCCAGCGGACGCCAGGCCGAGCCGGTGGAGAGGATGACGGCCTTCGCCCGGTAGGCGGTCTGCCCGACCCACACGGTGCTGACCGCGTCGGAACCGGTGTCGCCGGTGTCCTTCAGCTCGACCCGGGTGACGTCGTCGGTCAGGAACTCCGCACCGAACCGCTCGGCCTGCTTGCGCATGTTGTCCATCAGCTCGGGGCCGAGGATGCCGTCGGCGAAACCGGGGAAGTTCTCCACCTCGGTCGTGGTCATCAACGCACCGCCGGACTGCACACCCTCGATCACGAGTGGCTTGAGGTTGGCGCGTGCGGCGTAGACCGCCGCCGTGTACCCGGCCGGCCCGGAGCCGATGATGATCAGGTTGCGGACCTCGTCCACTGCCGTCTCCCGATGTGTGTGTACGACATCGGCGGCGCACCGACGTCGATCCGAGCGCCGACGGTTCAACGACGTCGGCGGCTGACTTGCAGAACGTCATCGTACGAACCGGGGATTCCCGGACCGGTCGTCCGGTGGGTCACGTCACGCGATGCGGGACGAGCGGTGACCGGGACCTCACCCTACCCGCGACTGGTAGCGGGTGTCCGCGCCGGACCCCGGCACACCGCACTCCGCGCCGCTCACCCACGCCCACCGCGCCCCGGTGGAATCGGCGAAGTGGACGACCAGCGCCGGCTCACCGTTGAACGTGGCGTAGTCGACCACCTCGACGGTGAGCGGCCCACGCTGGTGCGCGGACGCGATGTCGGCGAGGCAGGCGTCGAGCGCCGTCCGCCCGGTCAGCCGGTCCAGCCCGGCGGGGGCGGCGAGCCGTTTGCTCTCCGGCGCGCCGGGGCTGATCTGGGTGGTGACCCCCGGTTCGTCACCGGGTTGGAGGCCCGGCGGGGTGACGGGTTGGACCATCGGGGCCGCCGTGGTGCCCCGCAGCGTCGACGGGGACCAGTCGACGCCGCTGCGCCGGGTCTCACCGCTGAACCGGAACCCACCCTCCGCGCGCTCCTGCGCCGGGCCGGCCAGCGAGGTGGCCGCGTCCCGGTCGGCGGTGCCGTCGACCAGGTGGGCGACGCCGAAACCCACCGCCGCCAGCGACGCCGCGGCGAGGGTGACCGGCCCGGCCAGCCGCGCCCAGCGTCGCCGCCGACCGGGGCCCGACGGATCGGCACGCCCCTCGTCGGGACGACCGCCGGGGGCACGCCGACCGCCCGGCTGCGTCGGCACCGGCCCGGCTGCCCGGACCGGCCGGACATCGCCCGGTGCGGCCCGGCGGGGCGTCGCATCATCGTCGGCGGCCGGACCGGCACCGGCGAGTACGGCAGTGAGCCGCTCCACCACGGCCAGCGGCATCTCCGGTGCGGCGGCCCCCCAACCGGCCAACGCGTCGTGCACCCGGGCCACGGCGGGCGTCAGGACGGCGTACGCGTCGGCCCAGGCCGGATCCTCGGTCACCAGGCGGGCGACGACGGTGTGCTCCGGGGTGCCGTCCAGTGCCCCGCCCACATAGTCGGCGAGCAGGTCGTGGTCGACCTCCCTGAACTCCCGGCCGGTCACGGCTCCTCCTGGATGGCGTCCCGCCGGGCCTGCCCCGACCCCGATCGGACGTCGCTGGCCGGCTGCCGGTTCCCGGGTGTGACGTCGGGAACGTCCCGACCCGTCCGGCGGGGCCCGTCCGCCGTGGCCGACCCGACCGGGGGGTGGTCCCCGCCGGTGCGCAGGTGCCCCAGCACGCCGGCCAGCCGGGCCCGGCCCCGGGCGCACCGGCTCTTCACCGTGCCCTCGGCCACGCCGAGGATCCGGGCGACCTCGGCGACCGGGTAGCCCTGCACGTCCACCAGGATCAGCGCGGCCCGCTGCTCGACCGGCAACCCGGCCAGCGCCTGGCGTACCACCAGGGCGGTGTCGTGGTCGGTGGCCGGGGCTGCCGGTTCGACGCCACCGGTCCCCCGGACGTCGTCGGTGTGGTTGCCGTCGGGCAGCGGGACGGTGGGGTGCGCCTGCCGACGGCGGAGCCGGTCCAGGCAGGCGTTGACCACGATCCGGTGCAGCCAGGTGGTGACGGCGGAGTCGCCCCGGAACCGGCCGGCGGCGCGGTGGGCGGAGAGCAGCGCGTCCTGGAGGGCGTCGGCCGCCTCCTCCCGGTCGCCCGTGGTCCGCAGGGCCACCGCCCAGAGCCGGTCGCGGTGCCTGTGGAACAGTTCGGTGAAGGCGTCCCGGTCACCGGCGACGTGGGCGCGGAGCAGGTCCAGGTCGGTGGTCTCGGGGTGCGACACCACGACCGACGCCGGCCCACCGGTCGCCGGGTCGGGTGACTGCCCGCCGCGACCGACCATCACCACGTCCGGCGGAGGCGGTGACGGGGTCGCGGCCGGCGGATCACGATCCCTGGACCGAGATCTCCTGGACGCCCAGCTTGAAGCCCCGCTCGGTGGAGGGCAGCTCGGTGATCCAGAAGAGCAGGTACTGGTATTTCTGCTCGGGGTCGAAACCGTCGAAGGCCATCTTGGTGCCGTCGTGCTGCTCGAACGGCTGGCCGATCCGGGTCTTGAAGCCCTTGACCAGGTCCTTGTCGCCCTGCGAGGTGGACGGGAAGTCGCCGTTGCCGGTGAACAGCGCGGCGGAGACGCCGGAGTCCGACAGGGTGGCGGTGAGCGACTTGACCGTGTGCGGGGCACCGAGGTCGATCCAGACCCCCATGCCCTTCTTGTAGTTGCTGAATTTGGCCGAGTAGTAGGTGTCGGTCTCCCAACCCTTGTCCTCGTCGCCGTCCATCATCTTCTCGGCGTCGTCCAGCTCGTTGCGCTGCCGGCTGTCCGGGTCGATGATCCGGATGTCCTGGATGGCGAGCTTGCGCACCACGGGGGCCGGGGTGGCGTCGCCGGCCGGCGCGCTGTTGGAGGGGCGGGCCACCGGCTCGGTCTCGGGGCTGTCGTCGCCGCCCAGGGTGGTGATGCCGATGAGCAGGCCGACGAGGGCGACCGCCAGCAGCCCGGCGATGCCGATCGCGACCTTCCGGCCGCCTGCGGCGGCCAGCGGTGAACGGTCCTCGACGCCGTCGGCGGTGAACCGGATGGTGCCGGTCTGGTCGAGGAAGTGGTCCTCGGCGGGGATGTCGAGGCGACCCAGCTCGGCGGAGAGCACGTCCGACGACGGCGGGGCGATCTCGGCGTCGAGCAGGTCCATCGTCAGGTCGTCGAGGTACGCCGGCACGCCGGCCCGGACCTGCCGGGGGGCGGCGATGGCGCCGCTGGCGTCGCGGACGGCGTCCGGGATGGCGGCCCGGCCGTGGCCGGCGGTCGCGCCGCGCAGCGGGGCCTCGGCGTGCGGCCAGTGCCCGGTGAGGGCGAAGTAGAGGACGCCACCCACCGCGCGGATGTCGGCTTCCTGGCTGTCGTCGCCGTCGGTGCGGGCGTCGGCCAGGACCACCCGGCCGTCGTCGCTGATCATCACGGTGCCGGGGTGCACGTTGCCGTGGACCATCCCGGTGGCGTGCACGGCGGCGAGGGCGCTGGCGACCGCGTTGCCGACGGCGGTGGCCCGGGCCGGGTCCATCGGCCCTTCGGCGACCAGCTCACGCAGGGAGCGACCGTCGACCCACTCCCGGACGACGTACGCCCGGACGTCCTCGTCGATCGCGTCGTAGACGCCGACCAGGTTGGGGTGGATGACCCGGCTGGCCGCCACGGCGGCTTGGAGCATCTCGGTGGCCGAGTCGCCGCCGGGGTAGCGGAGCACCACCGCCACGGGTCGGCGCAGGATGACGTCGACCCCCCGCCAGACCAGGCGCCCGGCACTGTCGTTGTTGATGTGCTCGACCAGCTCGTACCGCTCGGCGAGGATCTCACCGGCCGTGGGAGCACCGAAGGTCATGACCGGAGGAGCAGTTTCCTCCGCCTCCTGACCCTCGCCGACCTGGGTCACCCGTCCTCCCTCGGTGATCGTGTCGATCGATGGACCCGCGCTGCTGGGCATGTGGCTTCCCGCTCCGCCGTCGCTGGAACCGACCGGCGGCGTCGACTCGGGCGTCGGCCACCTGCCGTGTCCGTCGACAGCGACCTTACCCGGACCGCCCGTCATACCGACATGTCATCTTCCCGCCGCGCTCGACGGCCTGTCGCATATGGGGTGGAAAGTCCGTTTAACGCCACTCTCTCCCACGTTGCTGACACATGTACTGGCCAATCTAGACGCCCGTCGCAAACCGTCGACCTCCGGGCCGACCCACCGGGAACGATCCGGTGTCGGCAGGTCTGGTTCCCGCCGAACGGTCGTACATGCTCAGCCTTACGGTTGGTTATCCACAGCCCTTTACGGTGACTGAGCGGGCAATCACCAAGTTATCCACAGGCGTGTCCCCAGGCTGGTGATCCTCGTTCACCCTGCGTGTCCCCTGCCCGGCTGCGGGCTGGCCGGCGGCTCAGCGGCCGAGCCGCCGGCGCACCATCGCGACCACCTCGGTGATCTCGCCGATCCGCAGCACCATCGCCAGGCCCAGGTACGTCCCGCCGATCACCGCCCCGCCGAGCACCAGCCGCACCGCCGCCGCCAGCCGGCTCAGGTTCTCCGGGTCGCCGGGCAGCAGGTTGACCACCAGCAGGCCGACCAGCGCCGCGCCGAGCGCCGCCACCAGCACCTTGCCCATGGTCCGCATGATCCGGCCCAGCCCGATCCGGCCCACCCGGGGCCGCAGCAGCATCGCCGAGAGCACCGCCGCCGCCACGTACGAGATGGCGTTGCCGAGCATCATGCCGGCCGCCGCGAAGGTGGCCGAGAAGGTGACGAAGACCCCGATCTGCACGGCCACCCGCAGGATCACCACCGGGATGTTGACCAGCGCCGGGGTACGGGTGTCCGGCAACGCGTAGAAGGCGAAGGTGAACAACTGGCTGATCGCGAACGGCACCAGACCCAGCGCGGCGACCAGCAGCACCAGCGAGGTGGCCAGCGCGTTGTCACCGTTGAACGCGCCGTACTGGAAGACCACCACGGAGACCGGGCCGGCCAGCACCGCGTAGCAGACCGCGATCGGCGCGAGCACCGCCGTCACCATCCGGGTGCCCCGGGACAGGTCGGCGGTGACGTCGGTGAACCGGCCCTCGGCGGCGGCGGCGCTCATCCGGGGCATCAGCGCCGTGATGATCGAGACGGCGATGATGCCGTGCGCCATCATCAGCAGCAGGAAGACGTTGTTGTAGATCAGCAGGCCGGCGTTGTTCTCGTCGCCACCGGCGGCCCGGGTGAGCAGGTTGACCACCACGAACAGGCCGAGCTGGTTGACCGCGACGTAGCAGAACATCCAGCCACCGAGCCGGGCCAGCTCACGCAGCCCCAGCTCGCGGAAGTCGAACCGCAGCTTCCACCGGAACCCGACCTTGCGCAGCGCCGGCAGCAGCCCGGCCGCCTGCACCGCCACGCCGAGCAGGGTGCCCCCGCCGACCAGCAGGACGCGCTCCCAGCCGATGTCCTCCGGGCCCAGCGCCCGCGCGCCGTACACCGCGATGTAGAGGCCGAACGTGCCGATGACGACCAGGTTGTTCAGGATCGGCGCCCACATCGGCGCGGCGAAGTGCCCCCGGGTGTTCAGCACCGCCGCGATCAACGCGCTGACGCCGGTGAAGAACAGCATCGGCAGCATCAGATAGGACAGGTTGGTGACCAGGCTCGTGTACGCCGCGTTCTTGCCGCCGGCGTAGAGCGTGGTCAGGGTCGAGGCCAGCAGCAGGGCCAGCACCACGGTGACCGCGAGGGCCAGCACCGCGAGGGTCAGCAGCCGCTGGGCGTACGCCTCGCCCCGGTCCGGGTCGGCCTTGCTGCGGCGTACCAGCACCGGGATCAGCACGCTGGTCAGCACGCCGCCGAGCAGGAACTCGTACACCTGGTTGGGCAGGAACTGGGCGGTGGTGAACGCGTCGCCGACGGCGCTGCCCAGCGCGGCGCCGATCATCAGGTTCCGGATGAAGCCGGTGCCCCGGCTGACCAGGCTGCCGACCGCCATCACCGCGCTGTTCGCCGCCGCGCTGGTCTCGGCGACCACCTCCTGCGGCGGCGCGGTCGCCTCCACCCCCGGCTGGTTCAACGGCTCGGCGGAGATGAAGGTCGCCCCGTCGTACGGCCGGGGACCGTCACCCCCCTGCGCGGCGTTCGCGCTGCGGTAGAGCCCGCCGCTCATCTCCAGCCTCCCGGGGGTACGTCGGAGCCGGCACCGGTCCGCACGTCCATGACCATAGTCAACCCGTACCCGACACCCGCGCCCGGCGGATCGGTTCCCGTCCCCGCCCGATAGGCTGGCGATCCCATGTCCGAAGCCTCCACACCCCACGCCGCCGCACGCCGTGAACTCACCACCGTGCAGCGCAACGCCGTCGCCGAACTGCTCCGCGTCTCCCCGGTCGCCGACGAACTGGGCCGCCGGTTCGCCCGCGCCGGGCACGAACTGCACCTGGTGGGTGGGTCCGTCCGTGACGCCCTGCTCGGTCGGCTCGGCGACGACCTGGACTTCTGCACCGACGCCCACCCCGAGCAGACGCTACGGATCGTCCGGGGCTGGGCCGAGTCGATCTGGGAGACCGGTCGGGAGTTCGGCACCATCGGCTGCCAGCGCGACGGCCTCCGGCTGGAGGTCACCACCTTCCGTGCGGAGGCGTACGACCAGGTCAGCCGCAACCCCGTCGTCGAATACGGCACGAACCTCACCGACGACCTGAAGCGGCGGGACTTCACCGTCAACGCGATGGCGGTCAGCCTCCCCGACCACCGGTTCACCGACCCGTACGGCGGGCTGGACGACCTGGCCGCGAAGATCATCCGTACTCCCGGCACGCCCGCCGAGTCGTTCGGCGACGACCCGCTGCGGATGCTGCGGGCCGCCCGGTTCGCCGCCCAGCTCTGCTTCGCCGTCCACCCCGACGTGCGGGCGGCGATGGTGGCGATGGCCGCCGACCTGGACCGGATCACCGCCGAGCGGGTCCGCGACGAGTTCACCAAGCTGCTGTGCGGCACCGACCCGATCACCGGGCTGCGGCTGCTCGTCGACACCGGGTTGGCCGACCGGTTCCTGCCCGAACTGACCGGCCTCAAGCTCACCATCGACGAGCACGCCCAGCACAAGGACGTCTACGAGCACACCCTGACCGTGGTGAGCAACGCGGTGTCGTACGAGACGGACGGCTGCGACTTCGTGCTGCGGATGGCCGCGCTCATGCACGACGTCGGCAAGCCGGCCACCAAGGCGGTCGGTCCGGACGGTCGGGTCAGCTTCCACCACCACGAGGTGGTCGGTGCCCGGCTGACCAAGAACCGGATGAAGGCGCTGCGCTACCCGAAGGACGTCACCTCCCAGGTCACCAAGCTGGTCGGCCTGCACCTGCGGTTCTACGGCTACGGCCGGGGCGAGTGGACCGACTCGGCCGTGCGCCGGTACGTCACCGACGCCGGTGACCTGGTGGACCGGCTGCACAAACTGACCCGCTCCGACTGCACCACCCGCAACCGGCGTAAGGCGGCCCAGCTCGCCGCCGACTACGACGCGCTGGAGGAACGGATCACCCGGATCGCCGCCGAGGAGGACCTGGCCCGGGTCCGGCCCGACCTGGACGGCAACGCGATCATGGAACTGCTCGGGGTGCCGCCGGGGCCGGTGGTCGGCCGGGCCTGGCAGCACCTCAAGGAACTGCGGCTGGAACGCGGCCCGCTCGACCGCGACGAGGCCGAGGCGGAACTGCGGCGCTGGGCCGCCGAGCAGGGCCTGAGCTGACCTGAACGACCCGAGGGGCCGCCCGGCGCACGCCGGACGGCCCCTCGTCGCGCGTACGGTCAGCGGGTTTCGACCGCGCTGCCCTCGACCGGCGGCTTGCCGTTGGCCGGGGAGCCGGACGACGCCGCGCCGAGCTTGGCGAGCAGGCCGGCGAGGTCGATGCCGGTGAGGTCGGAGCCGAGCTGGAGACCCTGGGCCACGTTGCCGGCCACCGACTTGGTCAGCGACGACGCCCCGTCGGTCGAGATCACCGTCAGCTTGTCGATCGCGCCGATCGGGGCGCTGGCCGCCTCGACCACCTGCGGCAGCATCTTGACCAGCAGGTCGAGCACGGCGGCCTCACCGTACGCGGCGAACGCCTCGGCCTTGCGGGCCATCGCGTCGGCCTCGGCCTGACCCCGGGCCAGGATGGCCGTGGCCTCGGCCTGGCCCTCCCGCTCGACCGCCTCGGCGATCGCGGACCGCCGCCGCTGCTCGGCCTCACCCTCCTTGGCGCCCTCGATCGCGTTCGCCTCGGCCAGCGCCGCCCGGCGGGCCCGCTCGCCCTCACCGGTGAGCCGGGCCTGCTCGGCGGCGGCCTGGGCGGCCGCGATGGTGGCCTGCCGCTGCGCGTCGGCGTTCAGCACCGCCGCGTTGCGGGCCGCCTCCGCCTCCTGCTCCACCTTGTACCGGGCCGCGTCGGCCGGCTTGCGCACCTCGGTGTCGAGCTGACGCTGCTTGAGTTCGGCGTTGCGCTCGGCGACCTTCTGCTGCTCGGAGAGGATCGCCTGGTCCCGCTCGGCCTGGGCGAGCGGCCCGGCCGCCGCCGACTTCGCCTTCGCCGCGTCGATCTCGGCCTGGATGCCGGCCTGCTTCAGCGACAGGTTCCGGTTCGCCTCGGCGATCGCCTCCTCGGCCAGCAGCCGCTCCTGCTCGGCCTGCTGCCGGGCGCGGGCCTCGGCGATGGCCGCGTCCTTGAGCACCCGGGCCGCCTCCGGCCGCCCCAGATCCTGCAGGTACGACCCCTCGGCCAGGATGTCCTGGAGCTGGAAGGTGTCCAGCACCAGCCCCTGGTTGGTCATCGAGTGTTCGGCCTCCTCGGCGACCGCGTTGGCGAACGCCGCCCGGTCCCGGATGACCTCCTCGACGGTGAGCCGGCCGACGATGGAGCGCAGCGCGCCGGCCAGCACCTCCCGGGTGAAGTTGTCGATCTCGTCCTGCTGGTGCAGGAAGCGCTGGGCGGCGGCGCGGATCGCGTCCTCGGTGCCGCCGACCTTGACGATGGCCACACCGTGCAGGTCGGCCCGGATGCCCTGCTTGCTGACCGCGCCCCGGATGCCGACGTCGATGCGGCGGCTGGACAGGTCGAGCGACTGGAGCTTCTGCACCACCGGCAGGACGAAGACCGACGCGCCGAGGACGACCTTCTGGCCGGAGTTGTCGGTGGACCGGCCGCCGTCGGCGGTCTGCGTGGTCCGACCCTTGCGGCCGGTGACGATGAACGCCTCGTTCGGGCCGGCCACCTTGATCCGGGAGAGCACGAACAACACGAGGACGAGGGCGAGGACGACCGCGCCGCCGATGGCGATGAGGAGAGGCATGGTGGTTCCGTCTCTGCGAGAAGAGGGGTCAGTAGGTCTCGACGTGCACGCTGGTCTCGCTCAGCGTCTGCACCACGAAGATCTGCGCACCGAGCGGGATGGGCCGGTCGGCGCGGGCGTTGAGTTTCACGGGTTGGCCGGCGACGCGTACCCGGACCTCGCCGTAGCCGGCGGCCGGGATCGGGGTGACCACCAGGCCGAGCGCGCCGACCAGGTCGTCGCGGGTGGGGGTGGCGTCGGTGCGCATGTCGCGCGCCGCCCGGCTCAGCCGCCCCGCCAGCCACGCGGTGGGCACCGCGGCGAGCGCGCCGCCGCCGACGGCCGCCGCGATCATCCCGGGGGTACCCCCACCGAGCAGTTCGTTGACGATGGCCGCGCCGAAGCCGAACGCGCCGAGGAAACCGGCGACAGCCTCGACGGAGACCGGACCGTCGACGTCGGGATGACCGAAATGCAGGAGCTCGCCGCCGAGCAGGGCGAGTGCCAGCACACCGACGCCCGCCCCACCGATGATCAGAAAGATGAGCGTCCCCGTGGCCACGACCTGCACGGTAGCGACCCGGCGCAACGTCCCGCATGATCAGTTGGGGGCGACGGACACCGTCCGTTCGGCCAACTCCCTCGGCAGCGGCAACCGTTGCAGCTCGTGTCCGGCGGGGTCGGCGAGCACGACGTCCCGGTGACCACCCGGCCGCCGGTAGAGCAGCCGGTCGTCGCCGACCCAGGCGACCTCGGCCACCGGCAGCGTGCCGAGCACCGCACCGGTGACCGCGTCGACCAGCAACGGCTCCCGCTGCCCCTGGACCACCACCCGGGTTCCGTCGGGCGACCAGGACCACGGGCCGGCCGGGTCGCCGGGGATCTTCACGAACCGGGTCGGCCGCCCGTCGTCGGCGGAGAAGAACTGCACTCCCCAACGCGGATGGCGGCTGCTCTCGGACTGTGGCGCGAAGCTGTCGGTCAGTGGCAACGTCACCTCCCGGCCGTCCCGGGTCCAGGTGAAGGCGCAGTGGTCGGTGCAGCGGTGCCTGACCGGGTCGATCCGGTACTCCCGGTACCGCCCGCCGACCTCCAGCACGCCGAGGTGGTTCACCCCGTCCCGCCGGACGGTCACCGCCAACCGGCGGCCGTCCGGCGACCACTGGACGTCCAGCGCACCCCGGGCCCGCTGCCAGCGCAGCTTCCCGGTGGCCGCGTCGGCGAGACCGAGCTGGCCGGGGCGCTGCTCGTCCCGCACGGCGGTGACCGTGCCGGTGGGGGCCGGCCACACCTCGGCGTACCCACCGGCACGGACGTAGCGGGACCGGGTGCGGTCCAGCACGTACCCGGTGCCGCCGGTCACGCCGCCGGTGACCACCCAGCCGCCGGGCAGCGCCAACGGCCGGGCCGGCCAGTCGGCACCGGGGGTGGGCAGCAGCGTCGTGCCGGGGGTGGGGCTCGGCGTGGGTCGCACCGGTTGGACCGGGCGCTCCGGCCGGAGCAGCACGAACGGCACCACCAGCGCCACCACCGCCACCACCGCCGTGCCGACCACCGCGACCCGGCGTCGGGTACGCAGCCGACGGCCCCGGGCCAGCGCCGCCAGGGCCAGCCGGGGCGACGGCCGCGCCTCCTCGGCGAGATCGTGTACGGCGGCCCGCAGCGCGTCCTCCGCCCGTCGGCTCATCGCTTCACCTCCGGGCTGCCGATGAGATCGTCGAAGGACGGCACCAGCTCCCGCAGCCGGGCCAGCGCGCGGGAGGCCTGGCTGGCCACCGTGCCGGCCCGGCAGCCGAGGATCGCGGCGGTCTGCTCGACACTGAGGTCCTCCAGGTAGCGCAGCGTCAACACCGCCCGTTGCCGGGGCGGCAGCGTCCGGAGCGCGTCGCGCAACAGCATCCGTAGCTCGCTGTCGTGGCTGCTGTTGCGCTCGCCGGGCCGTTCCGGCAGCACCGCCACCGGGACCTCGCGTCGCCGGGCCAGCCGCCGCCAGCCGGAGACCTGGTCGTGGTAGAGGATCCGGCGTACGTACGGCTCGGCGTCACCCCGGATCCGGGGCCACCGGGCGTACGCCTTGGCCAGCGCGTTCTGCAGCAGGTCCTCGGCGGCGTGCTGGCTGCCCGCCAGCGCGTACGCGACGCGCAGCAGCGCGTCCCCCCGTTCGTTGACGAACGCGGTGAACTCCCCGTCGGTGCCTTCGGTCACCGCTCACCTCCGTACCGAAGACGCTCGGCGGCGGGGAAACCTTGCCCCGTCCACGGGTGTTTCGCCACCGTCGGCTCCGTGGGATGGTCGGCGACGGTCCGGCTGGTCCGCCGTGGCGGGCCGATCCCGCGCCCTCCCCGGGCCCGGCCCCCGCTCCCGGTGCCGGTCGGGACGGGGAGAATGGTCGGCATGCGCTGGACCGTGCTCGACTCGCCGATCGGGGAATTCTCCGTCGCCACCGACGGGACGGCGGTCTGCGGCACGCACTTCGGCCGGGTCGCCTCGGCCGCCGACGAGCCCGCCGACGGGCTGGCCAGCCGGGCGGTCGCGGAACTGCGGGCGTACTTCGCCGGTGAGCTGACCGGGTTCACCGTGCCGGTGACGGTGCCGCGCGGGTCCGAGTTCGAGCGCGCCGTCTGGCAGGAGATGACCCGCATCCCGTACGGGGAGACGCTCACCTACGGCGAGGTGGCCCGGCGGGTCGGCGACCCCGGCGCGGCACGTGCGGTCGGGGTGGCCTGCAACCGCAACCCGGTTCCGGTGATCGTGCCCTGCCACCGGATCGTCGGCGCGGGCGGCAAGCTGGTCGGCTTCGGCGGTGGCCTGCCTCGCAAGGTGACCCTGCTGGAGTTGGAGGCGCGGGTCGCCTTCGAGCGGAGCTGGGGCTGACCGCTTTCGATATCCCACAGCTCTGACGTGCTGTTTTCGTTGCCGGTGTATCGCATAGACAAGTGCGCCGGATAACTGTCTCGCGAGTGGGGCTTCCGTGATCAGGTAGGTCTATCGTGCCCATTGGACGTCAGCGCGATTAGCTGATCTTGCCTTCGCGAACAATGTCATTGAACTGACAGCCGAAAACCCGTACTGGGAGGGGATGTTCCGGCCGGATTCATGGAGAGTGGGCGGGCAGAAATCCAACCCGTTCATTTTTCGCCGGAGAGGGCTGCTTCGTTGCCGAAACACGAGTACTTCGACCGCAAACTCTGTATCTCGGTCGACGCGGAAGGCTATGGCAGGCGGGACGACCGCGCGCAGCAGGACATGCAGGGGGCACTGCTCCGGATCCTGGCGGCGGCAGCCGGCCGGGCGCACCTGGATCGCGCGACCTGGACCCGGCAGGGGATCGGGGACGAGGAGCTGTCCCTGATTCCGCTCGGGCCGAGCGAGCCCCTGGTGGTCGACGACCTTCCCCGGCAACTCGACGCCGAACTGTCCCGGGTCAACTGTGGCCGACCCCCCGACAACCGGATCCGGCTGCGGGTGGCCATGAACGTCGGGGTCGCCTACCCCGCCGACAACGGGTTCGCCGGTCAGGGCGTGGTCGTGGTGAGCCGACTGCTCAACTCCACCCCGGTCCGGCGGGCGCTGAAGGTCGCCCCGTCGGCGAATCTCGCCCTGATCGTCTCCGCCGGGCTCTTCGACGACGTGGTGTGCCAGGGGCACACCACCCTCGGGCCGGGCGACTTCCGCCGGGTCGACATCGCGGAGAAGGAATACCAGGGCCACGCCTGGCTGCGGGTGCCCGGCGTCGATGTGAGTGCCCTCGATCTTTCGGCGGCGGCCGACAGAACGGCGGAGGCGACCGAGCCGGCTGGCACGGCGTCGGCGGCAGCCGAGCCCGCCGACCGGGCCGACGGTGCGACCGCGCCGACTCCGCCTGCTGCGGCGGTGACGAACAAGTTCCACGGCGAGGTGGACGCCCGGTACGCCACCTTCGGCTTCTCCGGCGGCGCCCGTGGTTGACAACAGCGGCGGCCCGCCGGACAGCATGCCGCGCCAGCAGCGGTCGGGTGCTCGCCACCCGGCCGGTGCCGAGCACCCGACCGACCCGGCTGCCGGCCCTCAAGGTGGCAATCCGTCGGGGACGGCAACCGGCCCGGACCAGCCGGCGGCGGGTGCAGCGGAGCCGCCCGGTGCCTCCGGTGGCGACACCAGCGGCCCCCTCGGCCCGGTCGACGACGAGGTCGACGAGGCCGACCAACGGTACGGCGCACGCGTCATCAACAAGTTCTACGGTCAGGTGCACGCGGCCCACGCCACCTTCGGGGTCACCGGTGGTGGTATGGCCACCCCGACCCTGGTCGGTCGGTTGCGTCTGGCCGACATCACCCACGCGCTGCGCTTCTACACCCGCCCCGAGGGCTTCGCCGATGCCCTGGACCGGCTCAGCCGCACGCACCTGACGCTGCTTGTCGGCGCGGAGGGCACCGGCCGCCGGACCGCGACCTTCGCACTGCTGCGTGAGATGACCGGTGCCGGGATGCAGTTCACCGGGCTCTCGCCGGCCATGACCCTGGTCCAGTTGGCCGAGTACCAGTTCGTCGCCGGGCGCGGCTACGTCGTGCTGGACTGGCTGGGCGAGCAGCGCGACGGCGCGGTGCAGGCGTTCGACGCGGAGCGGCTCAGTGAGCGGCTGGAGCAGGCCGGAGCCTTCCTGGTGATCACCACCGAGCCCCGGGCGACGGTCCAGCGTGCCCTTGCCCGCTACGTCGTCGAATGGCACTGCCCCGACTCGCTGGCGGTCCTGGACGCCTACCGGGCCCGTCCCGGCGCGGTGGAGCTGACAGAGCAGGACTGGGACCGGGTTCGGCAGCGGGTCGCCGACCTGAGCCTGCCCGGCGAGGTGGTCCGCCTGGTCGACCGGCTGACGCAGGGGGTGGCGGCGGCCCTCGACGAGGTGGCGCGGAACGCCCGGCGTCGGGTGACGGAGTGGTTCGACCAGACCACCGACTGGGACGAACTGCTGATGGTGGCGGCGCTCGCCTTCGCGTACGAACTGCCGGAGCGGGTCTTCGAGGAGGCGCACGCCCGGCTGCGGGAGATCAATCAGGCCGAGCTGCCACGTCCGCTCACGTCGGGGCAACCCGCTGCGTCGTCCCCGGTCCTGCGTGGTCGACGCCGGCTGGACCGGGAGGGCGGCATCGTCATCCGTCAGGACGGAACCATCCTCGACGAGGGCCTGTTCGGTCGGGAACGGCGCATCGTCTTCACCGATCCGGCGATGCGTGAACATGTGCTGCGGGAGCTGAACGAGTGTGACTACCAGCTCTGGCGGCCCCTGCGGGTCTGGATGCACGAGCTGGCGGCCAACGGCAACCTGGACGTCCGGCTCCAACTCGCCCTCGGGGTCACCCTGCTGGCCCGTAACCGCAGCGCCACCGCCGAGGCCGTCGAACTGCTGAGTCAGTGGTCGGCCGGGCTCGCCGCGGAACGCTTCACCGCCGTCTCGATCGTCTCCTTCATGGCCGGCGACGACGTGCTCGCGCCGGTCGCCCTGCGTATCGCGCTCGATTGGACCGAGCGGCGGGGGGCCAACCGGGCGGTCACGGCGGCGATGGCGCTCGGTGGCCCTCTCGGGGTGCGCTACCCGACCGAGGCGGAGCGCTGGCTGTGGCACCTCTCCACCCGGGGGCAGCGGATCCGCCAGGTCGCCGTCCGGTCGTTGGGACTGCTCTTCTGCACCACCGCCGCCGATCCCGACGGTGCCGTCGCGCTCGTCGAGCGCCTGCACGTCCGGCTCTGCCGGACCCTGGAGCGGGCCGAGGACCTGGACAGCGGTGGGCACGCGATCGCGGCGGTTCTGGAGATCCTCTCGGTCGAGCACCTCGACCGGGCCGAGCCGATGGTGGCGTATCTGCTACGGGAACGTCCGGCGGTCACCGGCACGGTCGGCGCGCTCTGGGCCGAGGTGCTGCGCAGCCTGCCCCACCGGGGTGCGGCCATGGACGCGCTCCGCACCACCCTCGGCGCGCTCGCACACACCCCGGAGGCCGCCGACGCGGTCGGCACCCTGGGGGACGCCGTGCGGGAGAAGCTCCCGCCGCAGGAGTGTGCCCTGCTCCGGCGGGACCTGGAATGGGCCCTGCGGAACCCGCTGGGGGACGCCGCCCGGTACCGGCCGGTGGTTGCCACGCTGCTGAGCGCGTTGACCGCGCCGTCGCCGAGCCGGCCGAGGGTGCCGGCGCGCTCCGCCCAGCGCTGACCCCTCGACATCGGTCGGACCGACATTGGTCGACCTCGAACCGACACCAGGGAAGGAATTCCATCATGGGATATCCCGTGCTCTTCGAGAAGACGCTGCCGGTGGTGCCGCGTCGACTCCTGTTCACCGCCCGGCGTGACCGGGCCGACCTGCCGGACCTGCCCCCGGGGGCGGTCTACGTCTTCAAGGTCGACGGCCGGCAGCGGCTCTACGGCGACCGACACCTCGACCTTGCCGACCCGACAGTGGTCGAGGCGGTTGCGGTCAGTCTGGTGCTACGTCGACCGGCGCTGATCACCGCACAGTTCACGATCCCCTCCACCAGCGCGGCCGACGACTTCACCGTCGCGGCGACCTTCCGCTGCCAGGTGCTCGCACCGGAGGCGGTCGCCGAGTCCGGGCTGAGCGACCTGGCCGCGCTCCTCACCAGCCACCTGGCCCAGGACCGGGACCTGAAGACCCTGGGACTGAGCTACCGCATCGACGACATCAACGAGGTCCGCCGGGTGGTCGACGCGCAGATCACCGCGTACTGCACGCTGGTGCCGCCGAACGTCCGGGGCATGTCGATCGAGCTCAACTCGGTTGTCGTGGACCCGTCCCGTGACCTGCGCGAGCAGAGTCGCCGGATCAGGGACAAGAAGTGGCAGCACGAGGAGGGCCGGCTCGACATGGCCTGGCAGGACATCGAGGTCCAGCGGTACCGGGACCTGATCGCCGCCGGCCCGGCCCACGTCGACGCACTCGGGATCGCCCGAAACGAGATCAACGTGGGTCAACTCTCCGACCGGATGCACGACGACGACCGGGAACGCCGTCAGCAGCTCGGTGCCACGCTCCAGATGATGGTCGACCGGGGCTACTTCGACCGGATGCCCATCGACCCGGTGCGGCTGCTTGACGAGGTTGCCGGACGCAGCATGGGCGCCGCCCCGTCGCGCATGCTCGCCGAAGGCACGGAGACCGCCGGTGCGGTGGGCGCCGGCCCCCGTGCCAGGCCTGCCGCGGAGCGCGACACCGAATCGACCGAGCCCGACCCGATCCCCAGTGAGGAAGACATTGCCTGACCAGCAGAACCTGTCGACCGACCGTCGTCTGCGTCCGCCCCGGCTGCTCCGCGCCCTCGCCGGCGTGGACGAGTCCCTGCTCCGGGAGGTCTGGCACGAGCGGGCCCGGCACACCGCCCTCGGTGGGGTGGTCCTCGGCACGGCCGTGATCGCCGGGTTCTCGATGTTCGTCGCGGTCAGCCAGTCACTCGGTGCGGTTTCCCTGCTGCCCCTGTTGCCGGCGCTGCTCTGGGCGTTGTTCGTGCTGAACCTGGACCGCCTGCTGGTCACCAGCATGGTGGGCAGCGCCCGGCGGTTCGGTTCGCTGATCATGCGGCTCACCGTGGCGCTGATGTTCGGGTTCATCATCGCCGAACCGCTGATCATGCGGATCTTCGAGACCGCGATCGAGCAGCACATCCGGGACGAGCGGAGCGTCCAGCTCGACACCCTGCGGACCAACCTGGTCAAGTGCAACGGCGAGGATCGGGCGATCTCCCCGACCGCCGCGGTCTCCCCCGAGTGCCGGGACTACACCCTCACCTTTGCGGTGACCCCCGGCTCGACCCAGCGGGAACTTGCCGGAGTCCGCAGCGAGGTGGCGGCCTTGACCAAGGTGGTCACGGCGGACAGCGCCACGCTCAAGAAGCTGGAGAACGACGCCATGAGGGAGTGCGGGGGCGGCGGTAGCGCACGGGACGGGTTCAGCGGCCGGCGGGGCGACGGCGATCTCTGCCGGCTACGCCGGGAGGCCGCTGAGAAGTTCACCAGGACGAGCCAGGTGGGGGAGAACACCAGCAAACTGGCTGCGCTGCGGGACCGGCTCGGCGCACTGGAAGGGAGCCTGAGCACCGCCCGCGCCGATTTCGAAGCCGATCGGAGCACCCAGATCGATCAGCGGGTCGCCGAGGCCCGCAGCCATCAGGGCCGGATCGGCTTCCTGGAGCGGATGGACGCTCTGCACACCCTCTCCGGCAGCAGCTTCGCGCTCTTCGTCGGCACCTGGGCGATCCGGTTCTTCTTCGTAGCCGTCGACTGTCTGCCGGTGGTGGTCAAGTTCTTCGGCGGCACCAGCGGCTACGACGAGGTGTTCAAGCTCCGGGCCGGGGTGGCCCTGCGGACCTTCGCCGAGCGGATGACCACCGAGGAACGGCGGCTGGCCGAGGGTTACCTGGCCGAACAGGACGAGATCGAGCGCCGGTCCCGGATGAGGCGTGCCGAGCACGAACTGTCCCTGACCGAGCACGAGGTGGGACTGCACGCCCGGCGCGGAGACGCGGTCAGCGCGTACGCCGCCGAACTGCTGCGCGGGGCCGGCGGCCGGCCGCGATCCGCCGCCACCGACCCCGTGCCGCCGTTTTCCAGCACCGACGGGCCTCAGGCCCGCCACCAGAATCTCCGCGACTACCACGACGAGCCCGAGGGCCCGGCGGAGTCCCGCCGAGGCGGCACCAACGGCACCCACCTGAGCGGTCTGTTGCCCTGAGCACACTCTGTCAGGGCGACACGCGAGGGCCGGGTCCGTACGGACCCGGCCCTCGACGGTGCGGTGGTCGGTGCGTCAGCGCTCGACGTCGCCGGTGATGAAGCCCTCGACGGCGGCGTGCGCGTCGTGGTCGGCGTACTGCACCGGCGGGGACTTCATGAAGTACGAGGAGGCCGACAGGATCGGGCCACCGATCTTGCGGTCCAGCGCGATCTTCGCGGCCCGGACGGCGTCGATGATGACACCTGCCGAGTTCGGCGAGTCCCACACCTCGAGCTTCAGTTCGGCGTTGAGCGGGGTGTCGCCGAAGGAACGACCCTCCAGACGGATGTACGCCCACTTGCGGTCGTCCAGCCACGGCACGTGGTCCGACGGGCCGATGTGCACGTCGCTCTTGACCATCTCGTGCGGGATCTGGGACGTGACCGACTGGGTCTTCGAGATCTTCTTCGAGACCAGCCGGTTGCGCTCCAGCATGTTCATGAAGTCCATGTTGCCGCCGAAGTTGAGCTGGTAGGTGCGCAGCAGCTCGACCCCACGGTCCTCGAACAGCTTCGCCAGCGCGCGGTGCACGATGGTGGCACCGACCTGGCTCTTGATGTCGTCGCCGACGATCGGCAGGCCGGCGTCGGTGAACTTCTGCGCCCACTGCGGGTCGGAGGCGATGAAGACCGGCAGCGCGTTGACGAAGGCGCAGCCGGCGTCGATCGCGGCCTGGGCGTAGAACTTCGCCGCCTGCTCGGAACCGACCGGCAGGTAGCAGACGACCACGTCGACCTGGGCGTCGCGCAGCGCCTTGGTCACGTCGACCGCCTCGGCGTCCGACTCCTCGATGATCTCGCGGTAGTACTGGCCCAGGCCGTCGAAGGTCGGGCCGCGCTGGACGCTGACGCCGGTGGGCGGTACGTCGCAGAGCTTGATGGTGTTGTTCTCGCTGGCGACGATCGCCTCCGCGAGGTCCATGCCGACCTTCTTGGCGTCCACGTCGAACGCCGCGACAAAGTCCACGTCCGATACGTGGTAGTCGCCGAAGGTGACGTGCATGAGACCCGGGACGCGGTCGTTCGGGTCGGCGTTGCGGTAGTACTCCACGCCCTGCACGAGGGACGAGGCGCAGTTACCCACACCGACGATGGCGACGCGGACGGAGCCCATAGCGTCTGCCTCCTTCTTCTTCATCACGGCCGCTCTTTCCTGGACTCTCCAGGCGGAGGCGGGCTGTTGTTGTCTCGTGGACCGTCGGCCACCCCGGGTCGCGGGGCGGTCGGGGCACGGCCGGAGCGCTCGTTGGCGATGAGCTCCTCCAGCCAGCGGACCTCACGCTCGCAGGCGTCGAGGCCGTGGCGTTGCAGTTCCAGGGTGTACGCGTCGAGCCGCTCGGCCGCCCGGCCCAGCACGTCCCGAAGTCCTTCGCGACGTTCCTCGATCGTGCGTCGGCGGCCCTCCAGGATGCGCAGCCGGGTCGCCTGGTCGGTGCGGGCGAAGAACGCGAAGTGCACGCCGAAACCCGTGTCGTCGTACGTCTCCGGCCCGGCCTGCGCGATCAGTTGGGCGAACCGTTCCTTGCCCTCGGCGGTGATCTTGTAGACCACCCGACCGCGCCGGCTGGTCAGCGCGGGAACCTCCTCGGCGGTGGCCGGTGCGTCGGCGGCCTCGGTGATCCAACCCGCCGCCTGCAACCTGCGCAGGGTCGGGTAGAGCGAGCCGTAGCTGATCGCCGCCCGGATGGCGCCGAGCTTGGCGGCGAGCTCCTTGCGGAGTTCATAGCCGTGCATCGGGGACTCCTGGAGGAGGCCGAGGATGGCGAGTTCCAGCACGGGCCACCCTTCCCCTGCCGTCGGGGCGGAAGGTCAACCGCCTCGATGTATCGGACCGATACATCGCACGTTAGTACCTCGATCGGCGTCCGGGCAAACCCCGGTTGTGCGCCGACCTATTCACGGATCGTGACGGTGGTCGCCCCGCCCGACCGGAGCGCGTACCCTTTGCCGCATGCGTACGTCTCGCCAGGTGGTCGACTACTCGCTCCAGAAGCGGGCAGTGCTGCGTGACCTCCACGCCGGGCGGGTCGGCACGTACGACGTCTGCGACGCGTCGCCGTACCTGAAGAACGCGGCCCGCTTCCACGGCGAACCGACCGACCAACGGTGTCCGATCTGCCGGAGCGAGAACCTGACCCACGTCCACTACATTTACGGGGACGAACTCAGGCAGTCGGCGGGCCAGGCGCGTTCCCTGGCCGAATTGCCCGTGCTGGCGATGACGCTGCGTGAGTTCCAGGTCTTCGTGGTGGAGGTGTGCCTCGGCTGTGACTGGAACCATCTCGTCGAGCAGTTCCTGCTCGGCCGGGACGGGCTGGCCGAGGGCGGCCCGGAGCAGGGGGTGGCGGACGCCGCCACCGCTGCCACGCAGGGGCGAAGGCGAGAGGCGCAACGGTGAACCTGGCTGATCCGGTCGATTCGGGTGGCGTACGACACAGTCACCGTGACCGGCGGCACTTCGGCCCGAATGGCCCGAATGATGTGGAATTTGCAGCGCGTCCCCGGCTCCGTGCCGGCCTCCCGACGCGTGTGTCAACTCACGGCAACCCGGTGGTGACGCCCCCGCGTCCCACCGCGACCGGCAGGGTGTGAGGAATGAACTCGTACGGCGATCCCAGTTCCCCGCGTGCGCGGGCCCAGGTTCCGGGTTCGAACGGCGGCCCCGGACCGGGGGCGGACGACGGGTACCCCCGGCGGGGCGGTGACGCCCGGGGCGCGGCCCCGGCGGGCCGGGCCTCGGTCGGCGGTGCCGCCCCCACCGGGCGGGCTTCGGCGGCGGTCCCTCCGCCGCGCGCGACAGGTGGTGCCGCCGGATCGGCCTCCGTCGGCCGGGCCGTCCCGGGCCGGGCCTCGGTGCCGGTCTCGCCGGCCGGGCCGGGTCGGGCGTCCGTACCGGTCTCCCCGGCCTCGCCGGGATGGGGTGGCCCGGGTCGGGCGTCGGTGCCGGTCTCCCCGGCGGGCGGGCCTTCCGGCCGGGCCTCGGTGGGAACGGCCTCCGCGGGGCGGGCCAGCGTCGGCGCGGCCTCGGTCGGCTCCGCCGGGCGGGCCTCCGTGGCGCGGGCCGGTGTCCCGCAGGCCGGCGGGCCGGGTGGCCCGAACGGGCCGAACGGGCCGGGCCGTGGCTACGGCGGTGCGGGTGGTGGGCGCGGGCGTGGTCCGGGTGACCCGGACGCGATGGCGCGGGCGAAGCGGCGCAAGCGGATCAACCTGTTGATCGCCAGCTTCGCGGTCTTCATCATGCTCGCCGGCCTCGGGGTGGTCGGGTTCACCTACTACTCCACCACCGTGGTGCTGCCGAACCAGATCAAGCTGCCGCTCGCCACCACCATCTATGCGAGCGACAACAAGACGGTCATCGCCAAGGTGGGCGAGCAGAACCGCACCTTCGTCTCGATCAACCAGATCCCGCAGCACATGCGGGATGCGGTGGCGGCGGCGGAGGACAAGAACTTCTACGAGCACGCCGGTGTCGACTACAAGGGCATCGCCCGTGCCGCCTGGAACAACCTCTCCAACGGCGACAAGCAGGGTGCCTCGACGATCACCCAGCAGTACGCCCGCAACGCCTACGAGAACCTCCAGGACGACTCGTACGCGCGGAAGGTGAAGGAGGCGATCGTCGCCTCCAAGCTCAACGATCAGTTCACCAAGGAACAGATCATGGAGCACTACCTCAACACCATCTACTTCGGGCGTAACGCGTACGGCATCGAGGCGGCGGCGTGGGCGTACTTCGGCAAGCCGGTCTCGAAGGTCGACGTGGCCGAGGCCGCCGTGCTCGCCGCGTTGATCAAGCAGCCGGAGCCGAGCAGCACGCACAAGGGCTTCGACCCGTCGATCAACCCCACCGACGCCAAGAGCCGCTGGGACTACGTCATCAAGAACATGATCGAGATGCGCTGGGTCGACGCCCCCGGCCGGCCGGCGCATCCGACGGAGTACCCGACGAAGACGTTGCAGACCCCCAAGGAGTCCCGGTCGGGCGTCAAATTCGGGGTCAACACCCCGATCGGCAACGTCATCAACTACGTGTCGGCGGAGATGCGGGAGAAGAAGCTCTGCACCGACAACGACGCGGAGGTGACCGAGCGTAAGCCGCGCTGTTCGGCGATGCTCCGCGAGGGTGGTTACCGGATCAGGACCACGATCGACAACAAGGTGCAGAAGGCCGTCACCGGTGCCGCCCAGCGCAGCACCAAGGGCTCGGAGCTGGACGGCGCCCGCAAGAATCTGATGGCCGCCGTGGTCTCCATCGACCCGCGCAACGGTCGGGTGCTCGGCTACTACGGCGGGGACGACGGCACCGGCACCGACTACGCCGGCACCAACACCGACACCAACGGCAACGTCACCGGTGGGCACTCGCCCGGCTCCAGCTTCAAGATCTACACGCTGGCGGCGGCGCTGGAGGCCGGCAAGTCCGTCGAGTCGCGCTGGAAGGGCCGGGCGTTCACCCCGGAGGGCGTGAAGTTCCGGGTCAGCAACGCCGGCACCGACAATCCCAGTTGCGGGGACTCCTGCACGCTGCGGGAGTCGACCCTGAAGTCGCTGAACGTGCCGTTCTACCACGTCAGCCTGGACATCGGGCCCGACAAGATCGTCGACATGGCGGCCAAGGCCGGCGTCAGCATGATGTGGCAGACCAACGTGAACCCGCCGAAGGGGCACGACCTGACCAAGGAGAAGGCCGCCGACCTGGCGCCCGACCCCTTCTACCACGTGGTCGCCTACGGCCAGTACCCGATCACCGTGCTCGACCACGCCAACGGCATCGCCACCTTCGCCAACAAGGGCATCTACAACAAGGCCCACTTCCTGATCTCCGCCGAGAAGCAGAACAAGGAGACCGGTAAGTGGGAGAAGCTCGGCGGCGAGCAGCTCAAGCCGCAGAAGCGGATCAACCCGGACGTGGTCGCCGACGTGACCGACGTGCTGAAGGACTACCCGGGCCGGATCAACCACACCCTGGCGGACGGCCGGAAGTCGACCGCCAAGACCGGCACCTGGGAGCTCAAGGAGGGCACCACCCAGAACGGTGACGCCTGGACCATCGGCTACACCCCGCAGCTCGCCACCGCCGTGTGGGTGGGCAACAAGGGCAAGCGGGAAGCGATCAAGCTGAACAACGGCGACAACATCAGCGGTGCCACCATGCCCGGCGAGATCTGGGAACGGGTCATGAACGGCGCGCTCAAGGGTGAGGACAAGCTGGACTTCCCGCCGGCGGCGAAGGTCGGCGACCCGGAGTCCGGCAACGGCACCCCCCCGCCGCCCCCGCCGCCGCCGCCGAACCCGAACGGCCAGAACTGCGCCCCGACCGACCTGCAGTGCCTCCTCGGCGGTGGGAACCAGGGCGGCAACCAGGGTGGGAACCAAGGCGGCAACCAGGGTGGGAACCAGGGCGGCAACCAGGGTGGTAATCAGGGAGGGAACCAGGGGGGCGATCCGCCGATCCCGCCCAACCCGAACCTTCCCGGCCAGAACGGCGGGAACGGCGGCGGACTGCTGCCGACCCCACGCGCCCGGGACTGAGCCGAAAGCCGTACCGACGAGCGTCAATGCCGCTGCCGGCGACCCGCAGACCTGCGGTCGCCGGCAGCGGCATGTCGCGGGTGGGTGCTCCGCGTCGGGCGAACGGAGTCCGCACCGCAACATGCTGCTCGTCCGGGAGCCATTCATAGGGCAGGATGCATTCTCATGAGCACCCAGCCGACGGCCGGCATCGACGACGCCGGGAGCAGCGACCACCCGTCCCGATCGGACGGCTTCGTCCGAGGCGTCTCCGAGGCGATCGGCGGACCGCTCGGCGACCACGCCGTCGCCGTCGACCGGCCCGCTGGTCGGGAGAGTCGGTTCTGGACGGCGGCCCGGATCGTGCTGGCCCTGGCCTGCCTGACCCTGGCGCTGCACTGGGTGCAGAAGGCACCCTGCCAGAACGGTGCCTGGCAGAACAACATCCAGTACACCCGGATGTGCTACACCGATGTGCTGGCCCTCTACTACGCCGAGGGCCTGCACGAGGGCAAGGTCCCCTATCGGGACCACCCGGTGGAGTACCCGGTGCTCACCGGCTACATGATGGGCGCGCTCGGCCTGCCGGTGCACTCGCTCGGCGTCGACGACCCGACGATCAACCAGGGGCGCTGGTTCTACAACGCCAACGCGTTGACCCTCGGCGCGCTCGCCGTCGCCACCGTCGGGGTGATCCTCGCCCTGCGCCGCCGACGACCGTGGGACGGAGCCCTGTTCGCCCTGGCCCCGGCGTTGTTCCTCACCGCCACCGTCAACTGGGACTTCCTCGCCATCGGGCTGGCCGCCTTCGGGCTGGCCGCCTGGGCGAAACGACAACCCGTCCTGGCCGGCGTCCTGCTCGGCCTCGGCGGCGCGGCGAAGATGTGGCCGCTGTTCCTGCTCGGCCCGATCCTGATCCTCGGCCTGCGCGCCGGTCGGCTACGGGCCGCGCTCACCGCCGTCGCCACCGGCCTGGTCGCGCTGGTCGCGGTGAACCTGCCGACGGCGATCCGCTACCCCGACAACTGGGGACGGTTCTTCGAGCTGAACACCACCCGACCCATCGACTGGGGCACGCTCTGGTACATCGGGCGGTACCTCGACGGCAAGGTGAACACCGGCAGTCCCGGCGACCAGGGCCCGTTCCAGTGGCTGAACGCCAACATCCCGACCCTCAACAACCTGTCGTACGCCCTGTTCGGGCTGGCCTGCATCGGCGTGGCCGTACTGGCGCTGCGGGCACCCCGACGGCCCCGGCTGGCCCAGCTCGCGTTCCTGGTGGTGGCCGCCTTCCTGATCTTCAGCAAGGTCTGGTCGCAGCAGTTCGTGCTCTGGTTGCTGCCGCTGGCGGTGCTCGCCCGTCCCCGCTGGGGCGCCTTCCTCGCCTGGCAGTTCGCCGAGGTCTGCTACTTCGTCGCCTTCTACGGCGAACTGCTCGGCTCGGCCACCAGCCGCCCGGTCTTCCCCGAGGGGGTCTTCGTGCTGGCCTCGTCGCTGCGGCTCGGCACGGTGGTGGTGCTCTGCGTCCTGATCGTCAAGGACATCCTGCACCCGGAGCGCGACGCGGTCCGCCAGATCTATCTCGACGATCCGGACGGCGGCGTGCTAGACGGTGCCCCCGACGCCCCCTGGCTGGACAGATTCCGCCGCAAGACCCCCACCCCCGAACCCGAACCAGCCCCCACCCCCGCCTGAACACCCCCCGACCAACGCGCAAGTCCGAGACGGCCGTGCGCACGTCAGGTTTGCGGGGAGCCCAGCCGGCGCAGGGATCAAGCCTGACCGCCCGGAGCCGGCTGGGCTCCCCGCAAACCCCCACCGCAACCCGACCTCAGAGACGGAACACGACGGCGTTGCCGACCTGCTGACGGGTGATGCCCAACTGCTCGACCGGCGCGTCCACCGTCACCTCCCACGGCGTGCCGACGATCTGGTCCCGTAGCACCACGACGTTGCGTACGCCGAGGGTGCGCAGGTAGTCGACGCTGGTCTGGTCGGGGAAGGCCGCCGACACCCGACGCACGTCGTCGAGTTGCTTCGGGGTGAAGCCGCTGCCCCCGTTGACCACCTGTTGGAAGCGGGTGGTCGACCAGAGCATCACCGGCTGGTCCTGGTTCTGGCCGCTGGGCAGCACCAGCAGCGGACCCTCCACCGTGCGCATCGCCACCGGCTGCTCCGGCACGACCGGGTGCGGGGTGTCGTTCAGCCCTTCCACCAGCACCAGCAGCAACGGCAGCAGGGTGACCGCCCGCAGCCACGGCGACGGCCGGGAGGGCACCCGGTCGGCGCTGATCTCGCGTACCCGCCGGGCGAAGGCGCTCACCGCACCGGCCGCGAGCAGGCCGAGCAGGAGCGTCGTCCAGAGCATCATCCGTCCCGGCGTACGCAGCCCGTTGAAGCCGGGCAGGTGCTCGAACAGCGGGGCGTAGGTGAAGGTGCCGTCGAAGAACCGGGTCCCCATCGCGATCACCATCGTGACGATCACCCCGGCGAGCATCAGCAGCCGGTGCCGCAGCCGCCACACCGAGAAGAAGAGCCCACCGGCCGCCAGCGCGTACAGCACGAAACCCGGCAGGAGGGTCATCTCCGGGTGCCAGGGCAACGCGGCCCGCGCCCCCTCGTGCAGGCCGCCCCAGATCCACGACTCGGCGGGCGCGGTGAAGAAACCACTGGCCGGCGGCGAGTAGACGCCGATGTCGCCGAGCGTGCGTTCCGCGTTCGGGTGCAGCTCGGCGACCTTGAAGTACGGCACCGCCAGCAGCGCGCCGACGGCGGCGAAGAGCAGTCCGCCGACCAGGTCGGCGACGAAGAGCCGGCGACCGAAGGGCCGCCGCACGCGTCGCCGCCGCCAGAACCACACCGCCGCCGAGACCAGCAGGGTCAGTGCGAGGACGTACGCGAAGACCAGGCCGATGCCGAAGCCGAGGCTGAGCTGCCAGGCGGCCACCACCCACCCGGCGTACGCCCAGCCGACCCGGCGGCGTTCGGGGCGGTAACCGTGCCGCAGTGACCAGCCGTGGCCCCGGGCCAGCATGGCCAACGCCAGCGGGATACCACCATTGGAGACGATGTGCAGGTGCCCCGCCTGGGCGAGCAGCCACGGCGCGTACGTGTAGCTGACCCCGGCGACCGCCGAGCCGATCCGGCCCGCGCCCAACTGTCGGGCCAGCACGTACGCCCCGAAGGTGGCCATCGCGTGGGCCAGCACGAACATGATGTTGTAGCGGAGCACGGCGGCGTCCGGGCCGGTGCCGAGCAGACCGGCCGGGGCGTACCCGAGCAGCATGTCGGAGAAGGCGAAGCTCCACGGTTCCGGGAAGAACGTGTTGGACTGGAACAACTGCCCCGGATTCGTCCGCAGGGCGTGCCCGGACCAGGCCATCTGCCACGCCTGCAGGCTCGGGTCCCAGTAGTCCTGGGGGAGCGTGTAGAGCGGATAGCGCAGGGTCGGCCAGGTCATCCCCACGGCGAGGGCGAGCGAGGCGAGGACGGCGAGCGTCCACTCGTGCACCAGGAACCGGCCGGTGGCGCGGACGGCCCGTCCGGTGCGGCCGGGCACCGGCTCCGGCGCGGGTGCGAACGAGGTCCACGGATCGGCCTCGGCCGCCGGCTTCTTCTCTCCGTCCCCGGCGGGCCCGTCGCTCCGGCCCTTCCCGGGCCCGTCCTGCCCGGTCCTGCTTCTGCGGAACTTGTCCTTCCAGGTCCGGCGCGTGCCGGTCCGGTCGGGTGTGCCGGCCTGACCGGCCGCTGCCGCAGTCGCTCCGGCCTTTTCCACCGTCGTCCCGGACGGCTGGACCTCCGTCCCGGCCGGCCCAGGCGCAGCCCCGCCCTTACCGCCCCCGGCCCGGCCCTCGTCGGCCTCCGGACCGGCTCCGTCGGGCTTCGGACCGGCTCCGGCGGGCTCCGCGCCCGATCCGTCGGGCTTCGGGTCGGGCCCGCCGGGCGTCGCACCCGATCCGGCCGGCCCCGAGCCGGCTCCGTCGGGCTTCGGGTCGGTTCCGTCGGTCGGGGACGGGTCGGTCCTGCCCGGCTCCGGGCTGTCGCGCGCGTCGGGTGCCGGCCGGTCCTGCGGCGACCCTGTCCCGCCCGCGGGGGTCGGGTCCGTACTGCCGGTCTGCCGTGGGGGTGGGCTGCCGCCCGTCGCGTTGGTGGTCATCGGCGTTCAGGCTCCCGTGCCGAGCTGTTCGCGGAGGAAGGCGATGTCCGCGCCCTGACCGGTCGCCCCGCCGGGGGTCTCCACGATGACCGGGGCGTCGGCCGCCCGGATCACCGCCACCAGCAGCTCCGGGTCGATGGTGCCGCCGTCGAGGTTGTCGTGCCGGTCCTGCCCGGAGTTGAACCCGCCCTTGGAGTTGTTCGCGTGCACCAGGTCGATCCGGCCGGTGATCGCCTTGACCCGGTCGACCAGGTCGAGTAGCTCCTCGCCACCGGCGTACGCGTGGCAGGTGTCGAGGCAGAAGCCCACCTCGTAGTCACCGAGGGCGTCCCAGAGCCGGGCCAGCGCGTCGAGCCGCCGGGCGCATGCGTTGTCGCCACCGGCGGTGTTCTCGATCAGGACCGGGACGGGGAACCCACCGGAGTCGGCCGCGTACGCGAAGGTCTTGCGCCAGTTGTCGAAGCCGACCGCGAGGTCGTCACCGGCGTTGACGTGGCCGCCGTGCACGATCAGCCCCCGGGCGTCGAGCTGCGCCGCCGCGGTGGCATGGCCCAGCAGGAGCTTGCGGCTGGGGATGCGGATCCGGTTGTTGAGGGTGGCCACGTTGATGACGTACGGGGCGTGGACGTAGACGTCGACCTCGGCGGCGCGCAGCCGGTCGGCGTCCTCCCGGGGTTTCGGGGCCTTCCAGCCCTGCGGGTCGGAGAGGAAGAACTGCACCGCCTCGGCGGCGCGGGTGGCCGCCTCCGCCAACGGGTCGGCCTGGTCGACGTGGGCTCCGATACGCATGCAGGCGAGCCTACGTCCCGCCCCCGACGTGCGAGAGGTGACGGTCGCGGGCAAGTCGCGCCCGTCCGCCCCGCGCGCGGGGCCTGCGGCGTCACCGGTCGGGGCCGGCGATCGTTGAGGGGAGTGGAACAGCCGGACGAATAGTTTCAATTCGGCTATCACGTGACGATCGCCGTTGTATCGTCAGATAACAACAGGATGAAGCTCCGCGGGGTGTCCTCGATCCAACCTCATCGGTGTGGTCGTTCCTCCCCAGGTCCCACCCAAGGAATGCGGACGGGACGCCCCGCGGCCCCGTGGACAGGGGTCCGCCGTCGGCCTTCGGGTGTCGCGGCGGGCCCCTGTCGCCGTCGTCGTCTCCACCGCCGACCTGCCGGGTCGACCTGCCCGGGGGTGATCGTCGGGACCGGGTATCCTGGTCCGGCTGTCCGCGTCCGGCCGGGTTCCCCCGGCGCGGGGCGGGCACGACGCACGACCTCCTGCCACGGAAGGACCGTGGCCGCCTAGCCCACAGGAGGTGAGCACGTCTTGCGTCACTACGAAGTCATGGTGATCCTCGATCCCAGTCTCGAGGAGCGCACCGTCGCCCCGTCGCTCGACACGTACCTGAACGTGATCCGGACCGCGGGTGGCTCGGTGGAGAAGACCGACGTGTGGGGCCGCCGGCGCCTCGCGTACGAGATCAACAAGAAGGCCGAGGGCATCTACGCCGTCGTCGACCTTCAGGCGACGCCGGAGGCGGTGGCCGAACTCGACCGCCAGCTGCGGCTGAACGAGTCCGTGCTGCGCACCAAGGTCATCCGACCGGAAATGCGCTAAGCATCCAACCCGGTTCGCCCGGATCAACCTCATCGTGATGTCGGAGGGCTCTGAGAGCCTGTACGGCAGAACGCTGAGTGCGCGAGGAGTTGGTCATGGCAGGAGACACCACCATCACGGTCATCGGCAATCTGACCGATGACCCCGAGCTGCGGTTCACCCCGTCCGGTGCGGCGGTCGCCAAGTTCCGGGTCGCTTCGACGCCCCGGTTCATGGACAAGACCACCAACGAATGGAAGGACGGCGAGCCGCTCTTCCTGGCCTGCACCGTGTGGCGGCAGGCGGCGGAGCACGTCGCCGAGTCGCTCCAGCGGGGCGCCCGCGTGATCGTCTCGGGGCGGCTGCGTCAGCGGTCGTACGAGACCCGCGAGGGCGAGAAGCGCACCGTCATCGAGCTCGAGGTCGACGAGATCGGCCCGTCGCTGCGCTACGCCACGGCGAAGGTGCAGAAGATGTCGCGCTCCGGTGGCGGCGGTGGCGGCTTCGGCTCCGGTGGCGGTGGCAACCAGGGCGGCGGCGGAGGCAACTTCGACGACCCCTGGGCCTCTGCTGCTCCGGCCCCCTCCTCCCGCGGTGGTTCGGGCGGCAACTTCGACGAGGAGCCTCCGTTCTAATGGCGCCGAGCGCCCGCGATCGCAAACCAGGAGCACGTGCAATGGCCAAGGCTGCGGCACTTCGCAAGCCGAAGAAGAAGGTGAACCCGCTCGACAAGGACGGGATCACCTATATCGATTACAAGGACACCGCGCTGCTGCGCAAGTTCATCTCCGACCGCGGCAAGATCCGCGCTCGGCGGGTGACCGGGGTCACCTCCCAGCAGCAGCGGCAGATCGCCCGTGCGGTCAAGAACGCCCGTGAGATGGCGCTCCTGCCGTACACCGCCACGGCCCGCTGAGAGGAGGCACCGACATGAAGATCATCCTGACCCAGGAAGTTTCCGGTCTCGGTGCCCCCGGCGACATCGTCGAGGTCAAGAACGGCTACGGCCGTAACTACCTGCTGCCGCAGGGCTTCGCGATCAGCTGGACCAAGGGTGCGGAGAAGCAGGTCACGGTCATCAAGCGGGCCCGCTCGGCCCGGGAGATCCGCGACCTCGGCCACGCCAACGAAGTCAAGGGCCAGCTCGAAGGCCTCAAGGTCAGCCTGAAGGTCCGCGCCGGCGACGGCGGCCGGCTCTTCGGCTCGGTCACCCCGGCCGAGGTCATCGACGCCGTCAAGGCGGCCGGTGGCCCGGTCCTCGACCGTCGTCGGCTGGAGATGCCCGGTCACATCAAGTCGACCGGCTCTTACCCGGTGAAGATCAAGCTGCACCCCGAGGTGTCCGCCACGTTCGACCTCAACGTCGTCCAGGGCTGACCTCAACCACCAGGCAACACCCGTAGTGGCCCGCACCGGCATCCGGTGCGGGCCACTACGCGCTTCCCACCGGGCAGGCTCCACGGGCCCCGGCACCGCCCGGTCAGCCGATCGGCTGACCGGTGACCGCGCTGATCATCACGGTGGACAGGCCGCCACCGACCACCGCCGCCGCCAACGCCACCGTCGCCGGCCGCCAGGTCGTCCCGACCCGACGCAGCAGCACCGCCACCACCAGGCTGCTCAGCAACGACAGACCGAACCGGGGGCCACCCGCGACCAGCGAACCCAGCGCGTGGGCCCGGGGCGGCTCACACCCGCCCCCGCTGATGTCCGTGACACAACCGGCCGGCGGCTGACCGTCCAGGGTCAACAGCCACAGGAACACCAGCACCGCCGGCACCAGATAACAGGCGGCCGTGTAGACCAACGGACGCAGCGGACCACCCGGGTCCGGGTCGAGCAGGTCGTCCTCCAGACGACGGTTCCACGAGCCGGCGCCCACCGAGCCGATCCGCTCCCGCAGCGAGGACGCCGACGCCGCCCGCCCGGACCCCGACGCCGCCCGCCCGGACACCGGCTCGGCCCGACGGCGCGGAGCCGCCCGGGGGCGCGGCGCTGTGTAACCCACCACCGGTGACCGGGGTGCCGACGTCGGCGGGTCCATCCAACGGGGGTCGTCGCCCGCCAGGCGGGTACCCGACCAGAAGCCCTCCGGCTGCTCGCCCCACGGCCAGCCCTCCCCGGTTACCGGCTGCGACGATCGGGGCGGCACCGACCGCTCCCACCGGCCCCCGTCGCCCGCGTCCCGCCGGTCGGGCCCACCCTGGTCCCACGGATCGACGCCCGCGCGGTCCGGACGGTCGACCCGGCCCGGATCCCGGCCTTCCCACCCGTCACGGTCCGAACTCACCGGACCCCACCGGCCGACGTCCGTCCGGTCCCACTGGGCGGTGTCGGTGAACCGGTCCCACTGGCCGGTGCTGTCGCTCTGCCCCCACCGCGACGACCCGCCGAGACGATCCCACCGGTCGTCGGTGGCGGGACTCTGCCAACCGTGCACACCGGAGGCGTCCCACGGGTCCACCGCGGGGCGGTAGTCCGGTTCCGGCTCGGCCGACCGGCTCCACGGGTCGGCCGCCGGACGGCTCGCCGGATCGGTCAGGGGCCGGGCCCACGACTCGTCGGTGTTGCGTCGCCGACGCCGGGGCGGCTGCTCGGGAACGGCCTCCACGGGCAGGTCGGAATCGTCACCGCCGGACCAGATCACCTCCGGACGACGCGACGACGCCCGGCGTGGACGGGCCGTCGGGGCCGCCCCGGAGACCGGCTCACCCTCGTCGGCGTCCGCCCGTCGGCTCCCGACGTACCCCTGCTCCTGCTGGGGGCGGTCGAAGGTCCACTCCCGGGTGTGGTCGTCGGAGCCGGGGCCCGCGCCCATCACCCGCGCCTCCCGGCGCTCGCTCTCCCGCCGCCGCCTGGCCGCCCGCCGGCCCACCCCGGCAGCCCGACGGGTGTCGTCCTCGTCGTCGTCCGGGGCGGCGTGCCGGCCCCGGCCGTCGGCGTGCGCGATGCCCGACTCGACCGCCCAGCGCGGCAGGTAGGCGTCGACAGGTTCCTGCTGGCCACGCTCGACCGCCCGACGCCGACTCGGCGTACGGTAGCGGTCCGTCGAGGAATATGAATCCGACGGAACCGGGTCGCCGAGGTCGTCCCACGGGGCGATCGGCTGACGCGCACGCGGGCTGCCCTCCCCGCGCTCCCAGTCCCGGTAACTCACGGCCGGAGCGTGACCCTTCTCAACCGAAAGTGCAATCCGCTGTCCAGGTGTACCCGTTTCGCAGAGATAGTACGGGAAGACCGACCCAAGAGCCTTACCGGAAAAAATTCGTCCACAGGGTGTGGATAGTGAACCCGCAGCTCACGGCGCTGTGGGTCAGAATTCCCCCACAGTTTTCCACAGGCTGTGCACACGCTGCGCACATGGTTGTCCACGCGCGTCCACAGGTTGTCCCGAGGCTCGTCCACCGCGCCGGTTGAGGGTCTGACCTCGCGGTCCGTATCGTGGGGCACCGACCGGTCGCGCGATGGCCCCCCGATCGACCTGACCGGACGGTGTCACCGCCGGCGTACCGCCGGGGCAACCGCGACGCTGTGGAGGGGGAACCGTGTCGATCACCGACGACATGCGGGCCGAGCCCCGGGTCGCGGGGCAGTCGTCCGCCCCGCCGCCCCGCGAGGGCCAGTTCGACAAGACCCCACCACAGGACGTCGCCGCCGAGCAGTGCGTCCTCGGCGGCATGCTGCTCTCCAAGGACGCCATCGCCGACGTCGTCGAGATCCTCAAGTCCACCGACTTCTACCGGCCCGTCCACGCCACCATCTTCGACGCGATCCTCGACATCTACGGTCGCGGTGAGCCCGCCGACGGCATCACCGTCGCGGCGGCCCTGGCCGACTCCGGAGACCTCGCCCGGGTCGGCGGCGCCCCCTACCTGCACACCTGCATGGCGGCCGTACCGACCGCGGCGAACGCCTCCTACTACGCCCGGATCGTCGGCGAACGCGCCGTGCTGCGCCGCCTGGTCGAGGCGGGCACCCGGATCGTGCAGCTCGGCTACGGCACCGCCGCCGGTGGCAGCCGGGACGTCGACGACGTCGTCGACCTGGCCCAGCAGGCGGTCTACGAGATCACCGAACGGCGGGTCAGCGAGGACTTCGCGGTGCTCGCCGACATGCTCCAGCCCACCCTGGACGAGATCGAGGCGGTCGGCGCGCAGGGCGGCGTGATGACCGGCGTGCCGACCGGCTTCACCGACCTGGACCGGCTGCTCAACGGCCTGCACCCGGGACAGCTCATCATCGTGGCCGGCCGCCCCGGTCTCGGTAAGGCGTTGGCGCTCGACACGCCGCTGCCCACCCCGGACGGCTGGACCACCATGGGTGAGGTCGAGGTCGGCGACCGGCTGCTCGCCGCGGACGGCACGCCGACCACCATCACCGCCGCCTTCGCCGTGATGCACGGGCGACCCTGCTACGAGGTCGAGTTCTCCGACGGCAGCGTGATCGTCGCCGACGCCGGACACCTGTGGCGGACCACCACCCGGACGCGGGCCCTCGCCCCGGCGGGCGGCACGCCGGCCGAGGCGGCCCAGGGCCCTGCCGAGGCCGAGGACTGCGTGCTCACCACGGCGCAGATCGCGGCGACGCTGCGTACCGGACCGGAGGGACGCCCCCGACACGCCATCGCCACCTGCGCCCCCCTGCAACTGCCCGAACGGGCGGTGCCCATCCCCCCGTACGGCCTGGGCGGCTGGCTCGGCGACGGCCGGGCCGACCCGGGGCACCTGGCCGCGTCCTTCCTGACGACGCTGCGGGAGATCGGTGTCCTCGCGGACAAGCACATCCCCCGCGACTACCTGCGCGGCTCCGAGGCGCAGCGTCGGGCGCTGCTCGCCGGGCTGATGGACACCGCCGGCACCCTCACCCCGACCGGCGAGCACCGGTACACCTCGGTCTCGCGGCGGCTCGCCGGCGACGTACGGGAACTCGTGGTGGGTCTCGGCTACCGGTGCACGCTGACCGAGCAGCCGGCACCCGGCCGGACCGGGACGACGTACACGGTCGCCTTCGCCACCCCGGACGCCGTCTTCCGCCGGGAGCCCAGGGCATCCGCCGAGGCCGTCCGCCTGCGCACCGACCCGGCTGTGCGGTACGTGGTGGACGTCCGGCCGGTGGCCAGCGTGCCGGTGCGGTGCGTGACCGTCGACAACCCGGACCACCTCTACCTGGCCGGCCGGTCGATGATCCCCACCCACAACAGCACGGCCAGCATGGACTTCGCCCGTAACGCGGCGATCCGGGCCAACCAGGCCGCCGCCATCTTCTCGCTGGAAATGAGCAAGGTCGAGATCGTCATGCGGCTCCTCTCGGCCGAGGCGCGCGTCCCGCTGCACGTGCTGCGCAGCGGTCAGCTCTCCGACGACGACTGGACCAAGCTGGCCCGCTGCATGGGCGAGATCAGCGAGGCGCCGCTGTTCGTGGACGACACCCCGAGCATGAACCTGATGGAGATCCGGGCGAAGGCGCGGCGGCTCAAGCAGAAGCACGACCTCAAGATGATCGTCGTCGACTACCTCCAGCTGATGACCTCACCGAAGCGCACCGAGAGCCGGCAGCAGGAGGTCGCGGACCTGTCCCGTGGCCTGAAGCTGCTGGCCAAGGAGGTCGAGTGCCCGGTGATCGCGGTCAGCCAGCTCAACCGTGGTCCCGAGCAACGCACCGACAAGCGACCACAATTGTCCGACCTGCGGGAGTCGGGCTGTCTGACCGCGGAGACCCGACTGATCCGGGCCGACACCAATGCGGAAGTCACCATGGGCGAGCTGCTGAAGGCCGGGACGAGGGAAATCCCGGTCTGGGCGCTCGACGAGAATCTGCGGTACTCGCCCCGGACCATGACGCATGTCTTCCCCAGCGGTCGGCGCGAGGTGTTCCGGCTGACCCTCGCGTCGGGGAAGCAGATCGACGCGACGGCGAACCATCCTTTCCTCACCTTCGCCGGGTGGGTGCCGCTCGGTGAGCTGGCTGTCGGAGCGCGGCTGGCTACGCCGAGACACCTGCCCCCGCCGCTGGCGATCCGGCCGTGGGTGGAGGCGGAGGTGGTACTGCTCGCGCACCTGCTTGGTGACGGTTCGTTCGTCAGACGCCAGCCGATCCGGTACGCCAGCAGGGACGAGGAGAACCTGACGGCCGTCGCCGAGGCCGCCAAGCACTTCGGGATCAGCGCCGTACGGGACGAGTACGAGGCCGCCCGGGTCACGACGCTCCGGCTGCCCGCACCGTACCGACTGGCCCGTGGACGGCGTAATCCAATTGCAGAATGGCTCGACGGGCTGGGGCTCTTCGGGCTGCGTTCGCACGAGAAGTTCATTCCGCAGGCGATCTTCAGTATGCCCAAGGAGCAGGTCACGCTTTTCCTGCGCCACCTGTGGTCGACCGACGGCTCGGTCCATGTCAACAAGTCGGGTAGGGGCGGACGTGTCTACTTCTCCTCCACCAGTCGCAGAATGCTTGAGGACATCTCCCGGCTCCTCCTGCGGTACGGCATCACCGCACGCCTCAAGGTCGTGCCGGCGGCCACCCACCGTCCCCAGTACACCCTCGACATCTCGGGCCGGGACGACCAACTGCGGTTCCTGCGGGAGATCGGGGTGCACGGGGAGCGCGCCGTGAAGTGTGAAGCGCTGCTCACGGTGCTGGAGACGGTCGTGGGCAACACCAACGTCGACACGGTACCGACCGAGGTGTGGAGCCGGGTTCGGGACGTCCTGGTGGACCGGGGCATGAGCCACCGGGAGTTCGCCCGGGCCATCGGTACCCAGTTCTGTGGAAGCGCGCTGTGGAAGCGCGCACCGAGCCGATCCCGACTGGCGAAGATCGCCTCGGTGCTCGACGCCGCCGACCTCGAACTGCACGCCACCAACGACATCTTCTGGGACGAGATCACCTCGATCGAGTCACTCGGCGAGCAGGACGTTTTCGACGCGACGGTACTCGGCACCCACAATTTCGTCGCCAACGGGATCGCCACCCACAACTCGATCGAGCAGGACGCCGACGTCGTCATCCTGTTGCACCGCGACGACTACTACGACAAGGAGTCGCCGCGCGCCGGGGAGGCGGATTTCATTGTTGCCAAGCACAGAAATGGGCCCACCGACTCGATCACGGTGGCGGCGCAACTGCACCTGTCCCGCTTCGTCGACATGGCGATCGTCTGACCCGACGCCGGCCGGTGACTCAGCCGAGTAGCGGGAACCAGCCGGCGGCCTCGCCCAACGCCACCCGGTCCCGGTCGGTCAGCGGCTCCCGACCGGTGGCCTTGCCCAGGTACGTCAGGTCGTCCCAGTCGGCGGGCCGGACGGCGTCGTCGCTGAGCAGCCCGTCCATGGTGGCGACCGCGACCTCGACGGCCAGCACTCCGGGTGGCGGCGCATCGGGCAGGTCGGGCACCAGGTCGAGGTGGTGCACGACGGCCTCGGTGGTCAGCGTGGCCAGGAAGTCGGGCACCCGCAGCAGGTGTCCCTGGGTGGTGACGCAACCCTGCGGGTCGGCGGCACCCGCCGCGCGTACGGCGGCCGGGGCGGTGTCCGCCCAGATCCGGACCACACCGGTGGGCCGGTCGAAGGCGGCGGCCGAGCGGCGGACCCACCACGCGTGCCGGGCCGTCGCGTCGGGATCGGCATCCGCCGGGAACGACCGCCAGTAGCTGACGTCGTCGGTGTCGGCCGGCCCCTCGGCGGGGCTGGCCAGCGTGACCAGCGCCCGTTGGGCGTCGCCGAGCAGGTGGAAGAGCAGGTCGGCGACCACCCAGCCGCGACACCGGGTGGGGCGTTGCAGGGCGTCGTCGTCGAGGTCGGCGACCACCCGGGTGATGCCGTCGTAGGCCTGCGCCAACGCGGTGTGCTGCCGGACGAACGTCATGCCGTGCAGCGTCGCACGACCGGCATGCTCCGGCATCCGGACCCGGAAACCACCGGCCGGAACCCCGCGCGGCCGACGGCGGTGACGGGACCGGGCCGGGCGCGGGAGGACCCGGCCCGGCCGTCGACGGAACCGGTCAGCCGAACATCTCGTCGAGGAAACCCTTGTGCTTCTTGCGCTTGTAGTGGCCGTGGTAGCCGTGGTGCTGCGGGTGGCCGTAGCCACCGTGGCCGCCGTACGCGGGCTGCAGCGGATAGCCCGGCGGCGGCGGGGGCGGCGGCACGGCACCATAGCCCGGCTGGTGGCTCGGGGCGGGCGGCGGTGGAGGCGGCGGCGGATATCCGCCCGGCGCCTGGACGTGCTGCTGACCGGGAGCGGCCCCCGGCTGACCGGGCGCGGCCCCACTGCGCTGCTGGTTCCAGTTCGCCTCGGCTTCGAACAGCTTTTCGAGTTCGCCGCGGTCCAGGAAGATCCCCCGGCACTCGCCGCACTGGTCGATGACGACTCCGCTGCGCTCGTACTGGCGCATATCTCCGCGACACTTGGGACAGGTGAGCTGCATCGCTCGACGGTACCCGGTCCGTGCCGCATTCAGGCGGTGGCGATCAGCGCCGAGGTCACCTCGTCGTCGTCGACCTCGTGGAAGTCGTCGTAGTGGGCGCTGACCGCGGTGAAGCCGACCGGGTGCTGCGGGCAGATCACCTCGTCGGCCTCGGCGGCGAGCATCTCGTACGCCTGCTGCGCGCCGACCGGCACCGCGACCACGACCCGCCGGGCGCCGAGCTGCCGGGCGACCTGCACGGCGGCGCGGGCGGTGGCGCCGGTGGCCAGCCCGTCGTCGACGATCACGGCGGTACGTCCGGTCAGGTCGAGCGGGGGTCGACCGTGCCGGTAACGGGCCTCCCGACGGTCGAGTTCGGCCTGTTCACGGTGTTGCACCTCGGCGCGGTCGGCCGGGTCGAGCGGGGCGGCGACCTGGTCGTTGAGGACCCGGACCCCACCGGGGCCGAGCGCGCCGAAGGCCACCTCGGGTGCCCCGGGCAGGCCGAGCTTGCGGACCACCAGCACGTCGAGCGGTACGCCGAGCCGGTCGGCGACGATCCGGGCCACCGGCACCCCGCCGCGTACCAGGCCCAGCACGACGACGTCGGGTCGGCCGCTCAGCGCGGTGAGTCGTTCGGCGAGGCGACGGCCGGCGTCGACGCGGTCGCGGTAGCTGCTCATGTCCTCAGGTCTACGCCCTGTGGGCAGGGTGCGTCGGGAACTCGGCGGAACCGGTGCCGGTCGGGTGGTGAGGGCGGGGGCCCAGGCCAGCAGGGCGATCGGGTAGAGCAGGTAGCCGAAGCGGGTGGTCGGCATCAGCAGGATCGCGGCGAGTAGGCCGTACCCGCAGACCAGTGCGGTGGCGGCGGCGGTGCGGGGCGGGCGGCGGACGAGCCGGACGGCGATCGCGGCGCCGACGGCGACGAGCAGCACGGCGGCGACGACCCGGCCGCCGGGCAGGGCGGTGGCGATCAGGTGGCCGGGGAACGGGGACTGGGCGGGGCTGGTGACCTGGCCGTGGCCGAGCGGGAAGCGCAGCACGTTCTCCACCAGCGCGTCCCGGTCGACCAGCAGGGCGGGGAGCAGGGCGAGGACGGGCAGCCCGAGCGCGCCGGCCGCCACCCGCAGCCCGGCCCGTCGGGTCACCCCCCAGAAGATCAGGACCAGCGCGACCGGCCAGGCGAACAGTTTCAACGCGCCGGCCAGCCCCACCGCCAGCCCGGCCCCGCCGGGCCGGCCGGTGGCGGCGAACGCCAGCGCCAGCAGGCAGAGCGCGAGTACGGGCAGGTCGTCGCCGCCGGTGGCGAGGGTGAGCGCGCAGATCGGCAGGACGGTCGCCGCCTGCACGCCGCGCAGCACCGCCGGTGCCCCGGCCCGTCCGCCGGTGGTCGGGGCGGGACGGCGCAGCGCGACCACGGCCCATGCCAGGGCTGCGGCGGTGACCAGCGCGAACCAGACGCGGGAGTCGGTCCACCAGGTGTCGGCGGCGGCCCGGGGCAGCCCGAACAGCGCCATTCCCGGCTGGTATGGGGTGTAGCCGAGCAGCCGTTCGTCGGCGGGCAGCGCGGCGATGGCGTCCGGCCCGAGGTAGGGGGTGCCGTGCTCGGCGAGCCGGATGCCGGCCTGCTCGACCACCACCGCCTCCTCCTGGGCCCGGTCGGTGCGCCCGGCGGCCCGCTGCCCGGCCTGCATGATCAGCGGGAGCAGGGCGGTGCCGGCCCAGGTGAGGCCGGTGACCACGGCGCGGGCGGTGGTGCCGGCCAGCCCGGGTCGGTGGCGGCGGAGGAGGAACTGGGTGGCGACCAGGATCGTCGCGGCGAGGTAGCCGACGGCGGCGACGCCACCCCAGGCCCGGTGCGGCGGCAGGGTGGAGGTGGCGGCGGTGACGGCGGCGAAGGTCGCGGAGAGCAGGTAGAGGCCGAGGTCGAGGGCGAGTCCGCCGGCTGCGGTGTCGACGGCCCGCAGGTGGCGGGCGGCACGGTCGGCGGCGGTCACGCCGGCAAGTGTGGCAGACCCGTCGAACGGTTCCGGGCGGGCTGGCGGCGGCCGGGGGTGCTGAGTCGGATGACCGCGCCGGTGTCGTGCAGCGGGGTGGCGAGACTGCCGGGGCGGCCACCGGAGCCCCGTTGCAGTGCGGCGAGGAGCGTGCCGGCCGGCAGGGGGCGGGCGAACAGGTGTCCCTGGCCGGCGGCGCAGCCGAGCGACCACAGGGCCCGGCGCTGTGGTTCGCTCTCCACGCCCTCGGCGACGACGGCCAGGTCGAGGCTGCGGCCGAGGTCGAGGGTGGAGCGGATGACGGCTGCCGCCTCGGCGGAACTCTCCATCGCGGTGACGAAGCTGCGGTCGATCTTCAGCTCGTGTACGGGGATGCGGGAGAGCAGGGAGAGCGACGAGTAGCCGGTGCCGAAGTCGTCCAGGGCGAGCCGGATGCCGGAGTCGCGGAGCCGGTTGAGCACCCGGTCGACCACGTCGAGCTGGCTGAGGGTGAGTGTCTCGGTCAGCTCCAGGACGAGCCGGTCCGGGGGGAAGTCGTGGGCCTGGAGCCGGGCCAGCACCGCGCCGGGGAACCGGGCGTCGAGCAGGCTGCGGGGTGAGACGTTGACCGAGACGGGCAGGTCGAAGCCGGCGGTCCGCCAGCCGACGGCGGCGACGAGCGCCTGGTCGAGGATGGCCTCGGCGAACGCGGGGAGCATGCCGGAGCGTTCCACCGCCTCGATGAAGCGCAGCGGGTCGATGACCCCGTGTCGGGGGTGGTGCCAGCGGGCCAGCGCCTCGGCTCCGGTCACCTCTCCGGTGCCGAGGTCGACGATGGGCTGGAAGTTGACGGTGAACTCGTGGTCGGCCACCGCGCGGGGCAGCTCACCGCCGAGGGTGAGCCGGCGCAGGTCGGCGGTGTCCCGGGTGGGGGCGTACGTGGCGATCCGTTGGCCGGCCCGCTTGGCCTGGTACATGGCGACGTCGGCGCGGCGGAGCAGTTCGGGCATGCCGCCGGTGGCGGGGGCCGCCGCGATGCCGCCGCTGGCCTCCACGCTGATCCGCATGCCGTCCACGTCGATCGGTTCGTGCAGGGCGCCGAGCAGGGTCTCGGCCCGGTGGGCGGCGATGGCGGGGGCGGGCAGGTTGCGCATCAGCACGGCGAACTCGTCGCCGCCGAGGCGGGCGACCAGGTCCTCGTCGCGGGCGGCGGCGCGCAGCCGGTCGGCGACCCGCATCAGTACCTGGTCACCGGCGGCGTGGCCGAGGGTGTCGTTGACCTCCTTGAAGTGGTTGAGGTCGATCAGGACGAGGGCGGTCACCCCCTCGGCGTGCCGGGTGCCGAGCTGTTCGGTGCCCCGGTCGAGCAGTTGCCGGCGGTTGGCCAGGCCGGTGAGTGCGTCGTGGCTGGCGGCGTGGGCGTGTTCGGCGGCGACCCGGGCGAGTTCGGCGTACGCCTGGGCGTTGCGGACGGCCGTGCACAACGCGGAGGCGAAGGTGCGCAGGGTGTACTGCTCGCGTTCGTTGAGCCGGACCGGTCCCCGGAACCGCAGCCGCAGCATCCCGACGTCGACGGTGCGGTCGTGGCCTTCGAGGCGGGCGGGCAGGACGGTGCCCTCGATCTCACTCGGGGTGCCGGACGGGCCGTCGTAGGTGATCGTGCCGCTCGCGCCCCGGACGGTGCGGCCGGCGTCGCGCAGCTCGATCTCGACTTCGTCGGCGGAGAAGAGTTCGGTGGCCTGGGTGACGGCGGTGGTGAGGACCTTGTCCAGGTCGACCACGTTGAGCGCGTCGGTGGTGCGGGCCAGCCGTTGCCAGGCCTGTTGCTCGGTGCGGGACTTGACCTGGTTGGAGTAGAGCAGGTGCAGGCTGAGTACCAGGGGTGGCACGGCGAGCAGGAGCCGGGGGTCGGCCTGGAGGATGGCCAGGGTGACGGCGATCAGGACGAAGCGGGCCAGCGCGCTGGTCAGGCGTAGGCCGAGGTCGTCGGAGAAGAGCCGGGGCAGCGGGGTGCCGGTGGCCATCGCGATGACGGGCAGGGTGAGCAGTTCGTCGAGGACCACGGCGACGACGTAGGCGAGCCCGATCATGCCGATGGCGTTCGGCAGGTCGGTGTCCTGCGGCGACCAGCCGAGGGTGTGCAGCGCGACGCCGCCTGCGGCCGCCAGCAGCATGCTCTTGGCGATGCCGAAGGTGGTCTTCAGCGGTCCGCGCTTCATGGACAGCAGGGCGATCGCGACGCCCGTCCCGGTGGTGAGGACGACCAGGGGCGCCGGTGCGACGGCCAGCCCGAGGACGATCGCCGTCTCGCTCCAGGAGACCGCGTGGACGGTGGCCCGGATGCGGATCTGCCAGTTGATCCGGACGCTGAGTGCGGCCATGAAGGCCAGCGCGACGGACCGGGTGAGGTCGCCGCCGGTGAGGTCGAGGTGGACCAGTTGGTAGAGGGCGACGACCGCCGCTGCGGTGGCCACCACGCAGACGAGGCCGACGTGCAGCGTCAGCTGCCGCTCGGCCTCCGTCTTGCCTTCGTCCGGTCGTGCCACCGTGTCCTCGACAACCACTCCGTGTCGCTGAGCAGAGGCCAAGGCTACGTGGGGTCACGCCGCCACCACAATCGTTCAGAGCCACTCGTGTGCGGACATCGCGTTCGCCCTCCCCTGATCGTTGTCGCCGACCCTTGCGGTCGGGATCTGACAGGGGACAGCCTAAGGGCGGTTAGGCCGTTTTTGGAGGTATAAATGTAACTATGAGCGATAGGTGAGAATTGAGTGCACCTTGGTGACTTTCCGTTTCCACGGGGAAACGGAGTGCTGAGCGCTCCCGACGGTTCTCGTTAACGCTAGATAATGGTGCAGACGGCGGCTTCGCGACATCGGGCGAGAGGGGCCGTTTGCCGTACGTCGAGGTGACCGGCTAGGTGAGTGCGACAGATCACCCGATTGTGGAACGCAGCGTAGTCGTCTCGGCGCGGTGGTGCCAACGTGGGCGAAGTGGCCCGGTGGCGATTCGCGGCCACGACGCGACGGAGGGTTTCTCAGGTGTGACGATCTCGCGCGTGATGGTGTTTCCCGCTCTACCGTCGACCCGAGAACCTATTAGTGGCGGCCGATGAAATCGACGATGAACCACCGATCACGAATCGTCCCCGCGCGCCCGGCACTCCGGTTCCCGGGTCGCCGTCACGCCCGGACGTACCCCCGGAACGGAGCACACCGCTAGGCTCGCGGACGTGACCGATCCCGCGCAGCTCAGCCACGTCGACGCCGCGGGGGCGGCCCGCATGGTCGACGTCTCCGCCAAGCCGGTGTCCGGCCGGATCGCCGTGGCCGCCGGGCGGCTGCGCACCACCGTCGAGGTGGTGGAGCTGCTGCGCCGCGACGGGCTGCCCAAGGGCGACGCGCTGGCCGTCGGCCGGCTCGCCGGCATCATGGGCGCCAAGCGCACCCCCGACCTGATCCCGCTGTGCCACCCGATCGCCCTGCACGGCGTCACCGTCGACCTCGAACTGACCGACGACACCGTCGAGATCACCGCCACCGCCCGCACCGCCGACCGGACGGGGGTGGAGATGGAGGCGCTGACCGCCGTCGCCGTCGCCGGTCTGGCCCTGATCGACATGGTCAAGGCGGTCGACCCGGCCGCCGCCGTGGACGGCGTCCGGGTGCTGAGCAAGTCCGGCGGCAAGACCGGCGAGTGGGTCCGCCCGCAGGACCGGCCGTGATCCGGGCCCGGGTCGTCGTGGCGTCCAACCGGGCCGCCGCCGGGGTGTACGCCGACACCAGCGGGCCGCTGCTCGTCGCCGGCCTGCGCGAGCTGGGCTGCCAGGTCGACGAACCGGTGGTGGTGCCCGACGGCGAACCGGTCGGCGAGGCCCTGCGCGCCGCCCACGCCGACGGGATCGACGTGGTGCTGACCAGCGGCGGCACCGGCATCAACCCGACCGACCGGACGCCCGAGGTGACCCGGGCGCTGCTCGACCACGAGATCCCCGGCATCGCCGAGGCGATCCGCGCGTACAGCCGGGACCGGGTGCCGACATCGGCGTTGTCCCGGGGGGTCGCCGGGGTGCTGGGCCGGATGCTCGTGGTCAACCTGCCCGGCTCGCGGGGCGGCGCGAAGGACGGGCTGGCCGTGCTCGGGCCGATCCTCGGCCACGCGGTCGACCAGTTGCGCGGCGGCGACCACTGACCGCACGCCCGGCGTGGCGGCGATAGGCTCGCGGGGGTGTACGCGGAGCGCCGCGTACCGTCCGAACGGAGGCCCCCGGTGAGCACGGAAACCGCCGCCGCCGCGGCCCAGGTCGCCGCGCCGCCGCCGGCCGGCTGGGAGGAGGCCCGTTCCCGGGTGTACGCGGTCGGCCTCGCCGCCGCCCTGCCCCCGGTCCAGCGGGCACTGGCCGACGCCGACGGGTACACTCTGGCCGCGCCGTTGACCACCCGGACCGACCTGCCGGCCTTCCCCACCTCCAGCGTCGACGGCTGGGCGGTACGCGGGGCCGGCCCGTGGGACGTCGTGGGACGGGTGCTCGCCGGGCAGACCCCGGCCGGGCTGGCCGCCGACGGCACCACCGTGGAGATCGCCACCGGCGCGATGGTCCCCACCGGGACGACCGCCATCCTGCGGATCGAGGAGTCGCGGCGTACCCCGGACGGCCGGGTGACCGGCACGCCACGCCCGAACCCGGAGTGGCGGGAGCCGGGCGAGGAGGCGGTGGCCGGTGAGGAACTGCTGCCGGCCGGCACCCCGGTCGACCCGGCGCTGATCGGGCTGGCCGCCTCCTGCGGGCACGACCAGCTCACGGTGCGCCGCCAACCGCGCGCCGCGCTGCTGGTCTTCGGCGACGAACTGCTCACCGCCGGTCCGCCCGGGTCGGGCCGGGTCCGCGACGCCCTCGGCCCCGCCGTGCCGTCCTGGCTGCGCCGCTACGGCTGCCAGGTGCGGCCCTCCGACGTGGTCGGCCCGGTGGCGGACACCCTCCCCGCCCACGTGGCCGCCCTGCGCGGCGCGCTCGCCGGGGCCGACCTGGTCTGCACCACCGGCGGCACCATGCACGGCCCGGTCGACCACCTGCACCCCGCGCTGGAGGCGCTGGGGGCCGACCACGTGGTGAACACGGTCGCCGTGCGGCCCGGCTTCCCGATGCTGCTGGCCCGGCTGGTCGACGGCGACGGGCGGGTGCGTTTCGTGGCCGGGCTGCCGGGCAACCCGCAGTCCGCGATCGTCGCCCTGGTGTCGCTGGTTGCGCCGCTGCTCGCCGGGCTCCAGGGCCGCGCGCTGCCGGCGCTGCCCCAGGCCACCCTCGCCGGGCCGGTGCCCGGTCGGGGGGACTACACCCACCTGGCGCTGGTCCGGCTGGACCGGGCCGCCGGCACCGCCCACCCGGTCCGTCACGTCGGGTCGGCGATGCTGCGCGGGCTCGCCGGCGCGGACGGGTTCGCGGTGATCCGGCCGGGCACCTCCGGCGAGGTCGGGGCCCGGGTGCCGGTCGTACCGCTGCCGTTGCTGCCCGGGGAGCGTACATGGTGACGGCCGGCCCGACGACGGCCCTGCTCGCGGTCACCGACCAGCCGCTGGACCTGGCCGCGCACGAGGCCGCGGTGGCCGACCGGCGGGCCGGCGCGGTGGTCTCCTTCCAGGGCGTGGTCCGCGACCACGACCACGGCCGACCGGTGACCCTGCTGGAGTACGAGGGCCACCCGAGCGCCGTCGAGACGCTGCGCGCGGTGGCCGCCGAGATCGCCGCCGACCCCGACGTCTACGCGGTGGCCGTGTCGCACCGGATCGGCCGGCTCGACATCGGAGACGTGGCGCTGGTGGCGGCGGTGAGCACGGCACACCGGGCGGCGGCCTTCGCGGCCTGCGCCCGGCTGGTCGACGAGGTGAAGGCGCGACTGCCGATCTGGAAGCGGCAGGTCTTCGCCGACGGCACCGAGGAGTGGGTCAACTGCCCCTGAGCCCGGCCGTCGGGAGTCGCCGGGCCGGCCTGGGCAGGCTGTCCGCGGTGGAGCGGGACGGGCGGGGTCAGCGGCGGCCGGAGGTAGCGCGGGCCGGCCGGTCGGCGTAGAAGGCGGGCTCGGCACCGGGCCGCCAGGGCAGGGCGGCGACCAGCACGATCAGCGCCAGCGCGAGCGAGTTCTCCATGAGCGCGCCGAACAGGCCGTTCTGGTAGTGCGACACCTCGGGGAGCTTGTGCTCGTACGGCCAGATCGGTGAGATCAGGAAGAGCAGGTACAACCCGAGCGCCGCCACGCCGTGCCGCAGCCCGGTCAGCGTCGGGTACCAGATCGGCGGGCGCAGCCCGTTCACCCCGGGCGGCCCGCCGAACGCCGGCTGGCCGGTGCGCAGCGACAACCCCCGGCTCGCCTCGCGGCGGCGCACGGCGGCGTCGGCGAGTACGACGATCGCCGGGATGACCCAGACCAGGTGGTGCGACCAGGAGATCGGGCTGATCACGTTGGCGGTCAGCCCGACCAGGGTGAACGCGGTCAACTCGTCGCCATCGGCGCGGGCGTTGGCGGCCCGGGACAGCCCGACGGCCAGGATCAGCACCGAGAACGCCAGCCAGAGCAGGCCGGGCGTCTCGATCGAGTCGTAGAGCCGGGCCAGCAGGCCGGCCAGCGACTGGTTGGGCGTCATGTCGGCGGCCCCGACCCGTTCGGTCTGCCACAGCACGCCGCCGAAGTAGGCCCGCGACTCGGTGCCGACCAGGGCGAAGCTGCCCAGGGTGACGCCGATGGTGGTGCCGACGGCGGTGGCGGCGACCCGCCACTGCCTGGTGATCAGGAGGTAGGCGATGAACAGCGCCGGGGTGAGCTTGACGGCGGTGGCCAGGCCGATGCCGACCCCGGCCCAGGACCCGCTGTAGAACAGCCGCAGGAACGGGCCGTCGGTGTCGCGCCCGTGGGTGCCGCGCCGGGAACGCCAGCGCAGGCCCACCAGATCCGCCATGATCAACGCGAACAGGAGCAGGTTGACCTGGCCGTACCCCAGGGTCTCCCGGACCGGTTCGATGGCGGTGGCCATCGGCGTGGCGATGGCCACGGTGAACCAGAGCGGCCAACCGAGCCGGTCGACGATCGGACGCAGCAGCGCGGCGAGGACCACCGCCAGGGCGGCGATGCTGCCGGCTGCGTTGATCCACCCGGCCACCTCGATCGGCAGCCCCGCCATCGGCAGCATGGCCAGCGCGGCGAAGGGAGGGTAGGTGAAACCCAGCGTGGTGGTGGGCGCGATGAACTCGTACAACTCGTGCCCGCTCGCCCACCACACCACCGCGCCGTGGTAGATCTTCATGTCGAAGAAGTTGTACGGCCGCCCGAAAGCACCGATGGCGAGCCATGCGGCATAGGCGACGGCGGCCACGATGCCGGTCCGTACGACTGTCCTACGATCGATCCCACGCGTTGCGCGACGCACCGGGGCGAGGCGGTCCGCACGTCTACCGACGGTTGTCGGCATGGCGTGGCCACCCCCGTACCAAGGTCGTCCTACCCGTCCAGGTCCGGTAGGGAGCCTAGAACGGCGCCTCACGTTGCTGCCTCCCGCGTTATCCGACCGTGTCCGATCCCACACCAGTTTTTGACATTTCCACCGCGTTAACGGGTGTCGGGCGGTTCAGGTAATTCGTGGCCTTGCGGGGGGTGATGGCCGAATCGATGCAGGTCAGCCGGGAAGCCGACGGGCGGCGGCGGCCGACCGTACGGCGATCCGGGCCTCCCGCCGGGCGGTGCGCACCGCGCGCCCCACCGACCGTCGGGAGTGGCCGATGCGGTGGCCGGCCCGCCAGCGCAGACCCGGCCTGCCCTCGGTGTCGGCGGCGGCGAGCAGCAGACCACCGAAGAGCCCGAGGTTCTTCAGGAAGTGCACCTGGTTGTTGTTCCGGGTCGCCTGATCGTCGTTGCTCCAGAACGGGTGACCGGCGGCGGTGGTGGGCACCAGCGTACCGGCCAGGACCAGCGCGGCCGGCCGGGTGAACTTCCCGGTGGCCAGCATCAGACCGGCGGTGAACTGCACGGCGGCGTTGGCCCGGATCAACGTCTCGGTGTCGGTGGGGAGCTGCGGCGCGACCTGCTGGATCAGCGGCGTGACCCGGTCGGTGACCGGCTTGGCCGCCGGGACGAGCCGGTGGGGGTGCTGAAAGTTGCGGGCGCCACTGACCACGAAGATGCCGCTCAACATGACACGGGCGAGGGAGCGCACGGGTTTCATGGCTCAGTCATACCCCGTTTGACGCCCCGCTATCCGGGCAATGGCCGATCCGCGGCGGTCCGCGTGTCGACGGTCCGCATCGGTGCGTCGACCCCCGCCCCGGGCCGGCGGCCGTGCATACCGGCAGGCAGAGGCGGTACGCCACGCCGAATGGAGCGACCGTCGCTGATGGACGGGCTCCGACCGGTAACGTCGCGCGGGTGACGACCCTTCGGCTGCGTCCCGAGGGCCCGGCCGACGCCGGCCCGGTCCGCCGGGTGCTGGCCGCCGCCTTCGCCCGCCCCGACCGCACCACCCCCGGTGAGGTGGCGCTCGTCGACGACCTGCGTGGCAGCGCGGCGTGGCTGCCGGAACTGGCGATGGTCGCCGAGTACGGCGGCGAGGTGGTCGGGTATGCGCTGCTCACCCGGGTACAGGTCGAGGCCGACCGGGTCCGCGTCCCGGCGCTGGTGCTCGGGCCGGTGGCGGTCGCCCCGCACCGGCAACGGGTCGGGCACGGCACGGCGGTGGTGCAGGCCGCCTTGGAAGCCGCCACCGAGCTGGGCGAACGGCTGGTGGTGGTGCTCGGCGACCCGGCGTACTACAGGCGGTTCGGCTTCACCCGGGCCGACCGGATGGGGCTGGTCAGCCCCTGGTCGGGGCTGGGGGAGCCGTGGCAGGCGCTCGTGCTGCCGCCGGAGGTCAGCGACGCGCCGCCGCCACCACACGGCGAGGTGGTCTTCCCGCCCCCCTGGTCCCGCGTCTGAGCCGCCGCGCCCCGGCCTTTCGGCGGCCGGGCGCGCGGACAGCGGGGCTGGCCTGGCCGCCCGGCCGTTCAGGCCGGCTGGGTGCGCAGGTAGCGGCCGAAGTGCGGGACGGTGAAGGCGACCGTGCCGCGTTCCCCGGAGTAGATCAGCCCCTTCTTGATCAGCGCGTCCCGGGCCGGGGAGAGGCTCGCCGGCTTGCGGCCCAACGCACGGGCGATCTCGGCCGTCGGCACCGCCGCGTCCATGTCGTCCCGACCACCGCCGTCGGCCTCCCCGGCCACCTGGGACAGGGTCGCCATCGCCCGCATGTACTCGCGTTCGGCAGGGGTGGCCCGCTCGAACCGGGAACCGAAGAAACCCACCGCCAGCTCCGCCTCCGCCTCCGGGGCGGCGACCCGCACGTCCGCGTCGGTGATCGGGGAGCGGGGCGCGTGGTCCCAGGTCGCCTTCCCGTACGCCTGCACGAAGTACGGGTAGCCGCCGGACGACTCGTAGAGCAGGTCGAGGGCCTTCTGCTCGTACTCCACCTGCTCCCGCTCGGCCGGCGCGCACAGTGCCTGGTCGGCGGCGATCCGGTCCAGCCGGTCGATCCGCAGGTAGCGGAACAGCCGCTCCGAGTACGACTTGGCGGCGCTGAGCACCGCCGGCAGGTGCGGCAGGCCCGCGCCCACCACGATCAGCGGCGCGCCGAGCTGCGACAGCTCGTGGCAGGCGGCGCAGAGCGCCGAGACGTCCTCCGCGCCGAGGTCCTGCATCTCGTCGATGAAGACGGCGATGCCGGTGCCCACGTCGCCGGCGACCGCCGCCGCGTCGGTGAGCAGCTCCACCAGGTCGATCTCGATGTCACCGGAGTCGGCCCGGCCGCTGCTGGCCGGCACGTCGATGCCGGGCTGCCACCTGTCGCGCAACCGGGGGGCCGCACCGGCCCGCCCGGTGGTGGTGGGCACGCTGCGCTGTGCGAACGCCTTGAGTACGCCGAGGAAGGCGTCGATCCGGTCCGGTGCGCGGTGCCGGGGGGCCAGTTCGCGAACCGCCATGTGCAGGGCGGCGGCGATCGGCCGGCGCAGCGACTGGTCCGGCCGGGCCTCGATCTTGCCGGTGCCCCAGAGCTGGTTGATCGCCTGCGAGCGCAGGGTGTTGAGCAGCACCGTCTTGCCGACGCCCCGCAGGCCGGTGAGCATCAGGCTGCGTTCGGGACGACCCCGGGCGATCCGTTCCAGCACCACGTCGAAGACGTCCAGCTCCCGCCCCCGCCCGGCGAGTTCGGGCGGGCGCTGACCGGCGCCCGGGGCGTACGGGTTGCGGACCGGATCCACGCATCGCACAGTATCGGGCGCTCTAGCCTGCGGACTAGAGATGCGTAGACGGGGCTACCGGCGTGTCGCCGACCCGCCCCGGCCACGGCTCTCGACACGAATATGGGGCTGTCTAGCATCCACGCTAGACAGCCCCATATTCTCCTGTTCAGCTCCGTTTGCGCAGGCAGAGCACGTAGTCGAAGAGGTCGACCGAGTTGTCGTGCACGTAGTTGGCGTTCGACTCCGGCGCCAACGACCGGCACCGCTCCCCGTTCGTGGACGCGGGAATGCGCAGCAGCACCTCGTAGGTGTTCGGGCCGCACGGCACCTTGCGCAGCTCGGCGTCGCTGGCCGTACCGTCGTTGACCACGCAGTCGCCCCGGACGATCTGTGCCGCCCTGGTCGGCGTCGGGGTCGGCTCGGCCGTCGTCGGTTCCCCGGTCGGCTCCGGCGCGTCCGTCGGGGTGGCCTGCGTCGGCCCGTCCTCGGTGGGAGTGGCGGAGCTGCCCGTCGGGGTCGCCGGCTCGTCGCCGTCCTTTGCGGCCAGGAAGAACCAGCCGCCCACCCCGAGGCACGCGCAGAGCAGCAGGACCACCACCAGCCCGAGGATCAGTGCGATCCGGCCGCCCCGCCCCTTCGCCGGTGGCGGGGGCGGATAGCCCGGCCCGGGCTGCCCCGGGAAGCCCGGGGGCTGCTGTCCCGGGAAGCCGGGCGCAGCCTGACCGGGATAGCCGGACGTGGGGGCCGCAGCCCCGGGGAATCCGGAGGACGGCGGTGGTGCGGCCTGGCCGGGGTAGCCGGACGTGGGGGCGGCGGCTCCGGGGAATCCGGAGGACGGCGGTGGTACCGACTGGCCGGGGTAGCCGGTCGGTGGGGGCGACGCCGGTGCGGCGAACGCGCCCGCTGCCGGCGCTGCTGTCGGCCCGGCGGGCGGGAACGGCCCCGGCGGCGGGTAACCGGCCTCAGTGGACGCCGCCGGCTGACCGGTCGGCGGCAGATAGGTGTCCGGCGGCGGGTAGCCCGCCCCCGAGGTGGGCGGCGGCGGGTAGCCCGCCCCTGACGTGGGCGGTGGCGGGTACCCCGCTCCCGACGTGGGTGGGGGCTGCGGGGCCTCCGACGCCGGCATCTGCGTGGTCGGGGAGTACCCGCCGGTCGACGTGGGCATCTGCGTGGTCGGGGAGTAGCCGCCGGCCGGTGGTGGCGGGGCCGGCTGGGCCGCTCCCGACACCGGCAGTCGGGTGGTCGGCGGTTCCGGTGACGTGGCGATCGCGGTGGTTTCCGCATCACCGGTCCCGGGGGCCGTCGGCGGCTCGCTGCGCAGCGCCGTGGTCGGTGCGTCGTCCGCACCGGACCAGATCGGCGCGGTCGGCGGCTCCGGCGGGGTCGCCGCCATCGGCGCGGTTGCCGGCTCCGGCGTAGCGGCGGAGAGGGGTGCGGTCGGCGGTTCCGGCGGGGTCGCCGGCATCGCCGTGGCCGGCGGTTCCGCTGCGGTGGCGTAGATCGGTGCGGTCGGCGGTTCCGGCGGGGACGCGGCCAGCGGGGAGGTCGGGGGTTCCTCCACCGCTGGGACGGGTGCCGTGGCCGGCTCGTCCGTTTCCCGTGACACGGGCACGGTCGGTGGCTCCGGGTCCTGTGCCCGGATCGGCTCGGTCGCCGCCTCGACCGGGGCGGTGTCTGGTTCGCCCGCCGAGCCGGCGACCGGTCCGGTCGACACAACGGTCGGCTCGTCGTCCTGGGCGGTCGGGACGTGCCCGGCCGGCCCTGCGGACAGAGGTGCGGTCGGCTGCTCGCTGGAGTCGCCCGTGATGAGCGCGGTCGGCTGGTCGTCGGGGTCGGCCGCGACGGGTGCGGTCGGCGGTTCGTCGGCCGGGTGCGGGGGAGGCGACGAGATCGGTGCGGTCGGCGTCTCGTCGGCGGTCGACGGGACCGGGGTGGTCGGCGCGGTGGGGGCCTCGTCCTGGTCGCGGGCGAGGGGAGCCGTCGGCGCATCGTCCGGCTCCGCCGGGATCGACGCCGTCGGCGCGTCCGCGTCAGACGGGACTCCCCCGGTCGCGGACTCGGACCGGGCGAGGGGTGCGGTCGGCGGCTCCGGCTCGGACCGGTCGATCGGTTGCGTTGCTGGTTCCGGGGAGAGCGGGGCGGTCGGCGGCTCGGGGTCGGACCGGTCGATGGGTTCCGTCGCTGGTTCCGGGGAGATCGGCGCGGTGGGCGGCTCGGAGTCGAAGGGCTCGGTGGGTGGCTCGGACTCGGAAGCCGTGGGCCGGTGTTCCTTGTCGGGACGGCCGGAGTCGGGTGGGCCGAAGGTTGACAATCTCTCTCCAGGGGTGGGCTCAGCGCTGCTTCAGGCAGAGGACGAAGTCGAGGGTGTCCAGCTCGCTGTCGAAGAAGTACCAGTTGGTGTAGCCCTCCACCACGCCGCACTTCGCCTCGGCGTCCCTTTCACCACTGGTCGCTCCGTCGAAACGGCGGAGCACCTCATAGGTCTTCGGAGCGCACGCGGTGATCAGCAGTTTGGGCTTGCCACCGGCCGGGCCCTCGTTGCGGACGCACTGGCCCGCCTTGACGAACCGGGGGTCGGCCGACGAGGCGGGGGCGGCAGTGGTGGCTGCCGGAGCGGAGTTCGCCCCGTCCGGCTCGACAGGTGTCGTCGGCAGGACGGCCCCGGTCGTCGACGGTGATCCGTCGTCGTCACCCAGCAGGTACCACAGGATGCCACCGCCGACGACCAGCACCGCGAGCACGACCAGCACCGCGACCAGCGGCCCACGACCGCGCCCCGGCGTCGGAGCATCCGGGTACGCCGCCGGTCCGCTGACCGCGTACGGATCCGTCGAACCGTACGCCTCCGGCTGCCGGTACGAGGGATCGTACGACGGGTGCCCGGACGGCTGGGACGGCACGGCCGGGGGCTGCTCCGGTGCGGGACGGCTCCAGCGGTCGTCCGGGCGTCGCCCACCCCACGGTTCCGGGGACCCCCCCGGTGGTCCGTAGTTCGCCATGCCCGTCCTCCCGCGTGCCGAGATGCCGGTTATCCGGAAGACGCCACCGACGTGGTCACCGTAGCGTGGTCCTGCGATGACCTCATCTCCCTCGGCCGCGACACCCGCCCGGCCAGCCCTGATCTGGACGGCACTGATTCTCGTCTACGTGCTGTGGGGTTCCACGTACCTCGGTATCCGGGTCGTGGTGGAGTCGATGCCGCCGCTCGGGTCGGCCGCCGCCCGGTTCGGCGGTGCCGCGCTGGTGCTGGCGGTCGTGCTGCGGCTGCGACGCGGCAGGGGCGCGCTGCGGGTCGACCGCCGGCAGTTCGGTTCCGCCGCGCTGGTCGGGGTGCTGCTCCTGGCCGGAGGCAACGGCCTGGTGGTGCTCGCCGAGTCCGGTCCGTCCGGGGTGGCGGTGCCGTCAGGGATCGCCGCGCTGCTGGTGGCGACCGTTCCGCTGCTGGTGGTCCTGCTCCGTACGGTCACCGGGGACCGCCCGCCGGGGTGGACGTTCGCCGGGGTGACGCTGGGCTTCCTCGGGCTGGTGCTGCTGGTGCTTCCCCGAGGCGGGTCCGGTGCGGTGCCGCTGGTCGGGGCGTTGACAGTGGTCGCGGGGGCGGTCTGCTGGTCGCTGGGATCGTTCCTGTCCAACCGGCTGCGGATGCCCGCCGATCCGTTCGTCGCCACCGTCTACGAGATGGTCGCCGGGGCGGTGGCCCTGTCCGTGCTGTCGCTGGCCCGGGGCGAGCTGCGCGGGTTCTCCCCGGGGCAGGTGACCGCCCGGTCCTGGCTGGCGCTGACGTATCTGCTGGTGGCCGGGTCGCTGGTGGCCTTCACCGCGTACGTCTGGTTGCTGGCGAACGCCCCCATCTCGCTGGCCGCCACCTACGCGTACGTCAATCCGGTGGTGGCGGTGGCGCTCGGCGCGCTGCTGGTCGCCGAGCCGGTGACCGGTCAGGTGCTGCTCGGCGGCGCGGTGATCGTGGCAGGTGTGGCGCTGGTGGTGACCACCGAGCGGCCCCGCCGACCGGTGGTCGACGGGGCGGTCCCGGAGCCGTCCCGCCGGTAACGTCGACGGCCGTGCCCCTCGGCCCGCCAACCCCGAGCCCGCTGCCCGGTCTGTCGACCCCGAGCGTGCGGACCGGAAGGTCGGCCCTGAGCGTGCTGCCCGGTCTTTCGCCGGCCGTTCGTAGCCCGGCGACCGGCCGCCGGGAGCCACGATGACCGGGGCGTCGATCGGCCTGGTAACTGCGGCGGCGGCGCTCGGTGCGCTGGCCGGCCTCGCCGCACCCCGCGTCGCCAGCGCCTTCCCACCGTCCGCGCCCCTGCGACCGTCGCGGGCCGGGCAGGCCGCTCCCCCACCGGCCGGGGAACCCGGGCACGGCGCGCCTCCGGTCGTGGTGGGGGTGGTGGTCTGCGGCGGGTTGGCCGCCGCGCGGGGCCCGGAGCCGGCACTGCCGGCGTTCCTGCTGGTGGCGGCGGTGGGTGTGGTGCTGGCGGTGGTGGATCTGACCAGCCTCCGCCTGCCCGACCCGCTGGTCGGTGCGGCAGCGCTCGGCGGCGGCACCGCACTGACCGTGGCCGCCGTCGCCGCCGGCACTCCCGGCCGTCTGGCGCCCGCGCTGGCCGGTGCCGCGCTCTCCTTCCTCCTGTACGTGGTGCTGGCGCTGCTGCCCCGCTCCCGGCTCGGCTTCGGTGACGTGAAGCTGACGGCGGTGCTCGGCCTGCCGTTGGGCTGGCTGGGCTGGCCCACCCTCTGGCTCGGTCTGCTGCTGCCGCACCTGCTCAACGGGGTGCTGGTGCTGGCGCTGCTGGCCGCCCGCCGGGTACGCCGGGACACCGCCCTGCCGTTCGGCCCGGCCCTGCTCACCGGTGCCTGGCTCGCAGTCCTCCTCGCCTGACTGTCGGGCTGGCTGGGGCGGGCGGGCAGCAACGTCACGCATGAAGCGGTATCAGCGCGGGCGGATACCGCTACGTCGACCCCGCAGGTCGGTCGACGGGCCGTCAGATCAGGCGGAGCTGACGGTCCTTGGGGCGGCGTGGCTCGGCCTCGCCGAACCGTTCGAACAGACCAGGGTCGACCACGTCCAGGAACGGCGACGGTCGGCAGTCGCGTTCCGTACCGTGTCGGACTCGGCGGGCCGCGTGGCTGACGTAGAGGCGGTCCTGCGCGCGGGTCAGCCCGACGAAGAAGAGCCGCCGCTCCTCGGCGATCGCGTCGTCGTCGGGTGTCGAGCCGGGCCAGCGCAGCGGCAACAGACCGTCCTCGACGCCGACCAGGAAGACCACCGGGAACTCCAGCCCCTTCGCAGCGTGCAGGGTGAGCAGGGTGACCGCCTCGGCGCGCGGGTCCAACGCGTCCACCTCGGCCCCGGTGGCGAGCTGGGAGAGGAAGAGTTCCAGGTCGTCGCCGCAGCGTCGGGCCAGCGGGGCGAGCAGGTCGACGGCGGTCCGCACGTCCTCCGGGCGTACGGTGCCGGCGGCGTCCAGGGTGGGGGCGGCGAACCGTTCGGCGAGCACCTGACCGGCGGCCCGGACCCGGGCGGGCAGCCCGCCGGTGGAGCCGTCGGCGTGCCGCAGCTCCCGGGCGATCGCGAGGACTCCGGGCCGGTCCCGGAGCCGGTCGTGCGACCGCTTCTGCACCGGGATGTTGGCCCTGGCCAGCGCGTCCACGATCGGGGCGGCCTGCGCGTCGGTGCGGTAGAGCACCGCGATGTCGGAGAAGGACAGGCTGGTGGTCCGGCCGTCGATGCGTCCGGAGTCCAACGACCGGTGGGAGAGGCCGCCGACCAGGTCGTCGACGGTGCGTACCACGAAGTCGGCCTCGTCGGCGACTGACGCCGCCGGGTAGCGGCCGACCAGCGGGGCCTCCGGGTCGAGCCGGGCCGGGTCGAGCCGGCGGCCCCGGACCAGCGACGACGGCGCGATGGCCTGGACGGCGGCGGCGAGGATCGGCGCGGACGAGCGGTAGTTGCGGTTGAGCCGGACCAGCCGGGCGTCGGTGAAGTCCTCGGAGAAGCGCAGGAAGTAGCCGACGTCGGCGCCCCGGAACGAGTAGATCGCCTGGTCCGGGTCGCCGATCGCGCAGAGGTTGCCGTCGGCGGGGCTGAGTAGCCGCAGCAGGTCGTACTGCACGGCGTCGACGTCCTGGTACTCGTCGACGAAGATCCACCGCCAGCGTTCCCGGTAGTCCCGGACCAGCTTCTTGTCGCCCTTGAGCAGCGCGACCGGCAGGGTCAGCAGCTCGTCCAGGTCGACCAGATCCTGCTTGCGCAGCAGCGCGGTGTAGCGGGCCGGGTCGTCGCCGGCCTCCGTCCGGGCGGCGGCGCGTTCGGCGTCGTCGGCGATCCGGAACCCCTCCGGCAGGCCGGCCGCGGCGGCGTTCTCCCGCAGGATGGCCAGCCCGAGCGAGTGGAAGGTGCCGACGGTGACGTCCTCGGCGACCGGGCCGAGCAGCCCGTCGAGCCGGTGCCGCAGCTCCTCGGCGGCCCGCCGGGTGAAGGTGATCGCCAGGCACTGCTCGGGGAAGACGTTCAGCTCGGCGCAGAGGTAGGCGATCCGGTGGGTCAGCGTGCGGGTCTTGCCGGTGCCCGGCCCGGCCACGATCAGCAGCGGGCCGCCGGGCGCGGAGGCGGCCACCCGCTGCATCGCGTCCAGCCGGTCGAGCAGGCCGGTGCCGACCTCCTCCATCCCGGCGAGCATCGGTTCGAACGGCTCGTGCGGCGAGGGGGTCGAGGCGATCGGTGGCGGCGGCGGGGTCGGCGCGGGCTTCGGCTTCGGCTCGGCCTTCGCCGCCGCCGGCCGCTTGGCCTTCGGTTTCGCCGCCGGCTCCGTCGGCCTGCGCTGCGCCGGCACCGGTACGTCGAACAGCGTCTCCTGCCCCGCTCCGGCGGCCCCGCCCAGCTCGGCGGGGTCGAAGAGGGTGATCACGCCGTACTCGCCGTCGAAGCCGGGGACCCGGCGCACGTCGCCCCGGCGCAACCGGCCGATGCCCTCGGCGAGCAGTTCCCCGCCCACCCGGCCGATCTCGGCGACCGGGGTACGGGTGAGGATCTCCAGCTCCGGGCCGAGCGCGGCGACCAGCTCGTTGAGCTTCCCCTCGACCTTCTTGGACCGGGGCCCCACCTTGTTGATCTCACCGAGGATCTCGGCCAGCGGCACCAGGTGGGTCACCTCGCGGGCGTGCTCCGGGCGGTGCCCGTCCGGCCGGTCGGCCAGCTCCTCGACCCGGCTGAGCACCCCCACGGTCAGCGGCTTGCCGCACTCCGGGCAGCGCCCGCCGGCCGCCCGGGTCCGCTCCGGCGACCAGTTGACGCCGCAGAGCCGGTGCCCGTCGGCGTGGTACTTGCCCTCCTCGGGGAAGAACTCGATCGTCCCGGCCAACCCGTCACCGGTCCGCAGCGCGTCCCGGATGGCGAAGTAGTCACGGGCCGACGAGAAGACGGTGGCCTCCCGGGCCAGGGCCGGCGGGGAGTGCGCGTCGGAGTTGGAGACCAGCCGGTAGCGGTCCAGGCTGCCGACCCGCCAGTTCATCGCCGGGTCGGAGGAGAGCCCGGTCTCCACCGCGAAGACGTGCTCGGCCAGGTCGGCGTAGCAGTCGGCGATCGCGTCGAAGCCGGACTTCGAGCCGAGCGCGGAGAACCACGGCGTCCAGATGTGCGCCGGCACGAGGTAGCCGTCCGGACTGGCGTCGAGGGTGATCTCCAGCAGGTCCCGGGAGTCCAGACCGAGGATCGGCCGGCCGTCCGAGCCGAGGTTGCCGATCCGGCCCAGCGCGGTGTTGAACCGGGCCACCGCGTCCAGGTCGGGCAGGTAGATCAGGTGGTGCACCTTGCGGGTCCGGTCGTCCCGCTTGTAGATGGTGGAGATCTCCACGCTCAGCATGAACCGGACCGGGTCCGCCTCCGCCGCGTCGGCCAGCCGGGGCGGCAGTCGCCGGGCGATGTCCGCCTCGGCCTCCGGGCCGAGCCGGTACAGGCCGGGCTCGGCCGGTTGCAGGGTCTCCCGCAGGTGGTCGTACCAGGCGGGATGGGTGAAGTCCCCGGTGCCGAGCACCCCGATGCCCTTGCGTCGGGCCCACCAACCGAGGTTGGGCAGGGTGAGATCGCGGCTGCACGCGCGGGAGTACTTCGAGTGGATGTGCAGGTCCGCGACGAACGGCGGGACGCCACCAGGGGGAGCGGCGCTGAACGGAGGCACGCCGCATCCTGTCACGACCGGTCCACTACCCGCCCGCCGCCACGCGTACGCGTGAGGAGAGCAATCCGGTGCTGGACTCCACCCGTCGGACGCGGTATGAGCGGGACCGTCCGCCATCCAGGCAGGTCACGGGGCGCGTAGCTCGACCAGGGTCACCTGCGGCGGTGCGCCGACACGGACCGGAGGGCCCCAGAAACCGGCCCCGTTGGTGACGTAGACCTTGGTGCCGTCGACCTCACCGAGGCCGGAGACCACCGGCTGCTGAAGCTTGACGGCCAGGTTGAACGGCGCGAGCTGCCCACCGTGGGTGTGCCCGGACAGTTGCAGGTCGACGCCGAACTTCGCCGCCTCGTGCACGGCGATCGGCTGGTGGGCGAGCAGCACCACGGGGCGGCTGACGTCCCGGCCGCCGAGCGCGGCGGTGAAGTCGGCAGGGCCGGCGACGCCGGTGCCGTCGGCGGTGACGTCGTTGATCCCGGCCAGGTCGAGCACCCCGCCCCGGGCCCGGATCTCCTGCCGCTCGTTCTGGAGCACCCGCAGGCCGAGCCGGTCGACCTCGGCCACCCACTCCTCGACCCCGGAGTAGTACTCGTGGTTGCCGGTGACGAAGAAGCTGCCGTAGCGGGAACGCAGGTCACGCAGCGGTTCGGCGGCCTCGCCCAACTCGGCGACCGAGCCGTCGACGAGGTCACCGACGACCGCGACCAGATCGGCGTCCAGTCGGTTGATCATGGCGACGATCCGCTCGGTGTGCGCCCGACCGCGCAACGGGCCGAGGTGGATGTCGGACACGGTGGCGATGCGCAGGCCGTCCATGCTGCGGGGGAGCTTCGCCAGCGGGATGCGTACCCGGTCGAGCTGTGGCGGACCCACCGCGGTGCGGACCCCGTACCCGGTGATGCCGGCGGCGGTGAGACCGGCGAAGATGGCGGCCCCCCGGGCGAGCAGCAACCGCCGGGACTCGTCGTGGTCGGGGCGGTCCACCGCCTCGGCGGCCGGCGGGTCCGCGCTGCCGGCCATGCCGACCAGCGCCGGTTTCGGGGCAGCGGTGGTCGCCTCGGCGGCGGCGCTGCGACGACGCAGCACCAGCCGGGCCACCGCCATCGGCGCCTCCAGCACCAACAGCACGATCAGCAGGTAGAACATCACCGCGAGCCAGAGGTAACCGGGCCAGGCCAGCCAGAACGCCCCGGCGATCTGGGTGCCCGCCATCGTCGCTGGGACGAGCACCGCCAGCACCAGCGCGACGACCGTGCCGACCCGCCGCCACCGGCCCGGCCCGGTGGTGTCCTTGACCAGCCGCTTCCACAGGTAGAAGTGGATCAGGCCGGTGATCAGGCCGATCGTGCCCACGAACCCCAGAATCGCCAACACGGCAGCCCTTCCTCAGCCGCCCGCGAAGGGGGGCAGCACGTCGATCGTGGCCCCGGCCGGCAACGGTGTCTGACGATCATGGCAGGCCACGCCGTCGACCAGGAAACTCGCCACCTGGAGCACCGCGGCCAGCCGGGGGCCGTGCCGGTGCGCGAGTTCACCGAGCAGTTCGTCGAGCGGCCGGCCGGCGGATGCGGTCTCCTCGCTGCGGCCGGCGGCGGCCCGCGCCCCGGCGAAGTACCGGACGGTGAGGTCCACCTCAGCCTCCGATCGCCGACATGGGCCGGACGGGTTGCAGGAACGTCGGGTCGTCGATGCCGTGCCCGGCCCGTTTGACCACCGTGGCGGCCTGCCAGCGGCGGGCGATGTCGGCGTCGTCCGCGCCGGCCCGCAGCGCGCCACGCAGGTCGGACTCCTCGGTGGCGAACAGGCAGTTGCGGAGCTGACCGTCGGCGGTGAGCCGGGTCCGGTCGCAGTCGCCGCAGAACGGTCTGGTCACCGTGCCGATCACGCCGACCCGGGCCGGGCCGCCGCCGACCAGCCAGGTTTCGGCTGGTGCGGCGCCCCGGTGCGCCGGGTCGGGGGTGAGGGCGAACTCGGCGGCCAGCGACGTCAGGATCTCGTCGGCGGTGACCATCGTGGCCCGGTCCCAGCCGTGCTGGGCGTCCAACGGCATCTGCTCGATGAACCGCAGCTCGTAGCCGTGGTCGAGGGCGAACCGCAGCAACGCCGGTGCCTCGTCGTCGTTGACCCCGCGCATCAGCACCGCGTTGACCTTCACCGGGGCGAGCCCGGCGGCGGCGGCGCCGGCCAACCCGGCGAGCACGTCGCCGAGCCGGTCCCGCCGGGTCAATGCGGCGAACCGGGCCGCATCGAGGGTGTCCAGCGACACGTTCACCCGGTCCAGCCCGGCCTCGCGCAGCGCCGGGGCGAGTCGGTCCAGGCCGAGCCCGTTGGTGGTCACCGAGATCCTGGGGCGGGGGGTGAGCGCGGCCACGGCGGCGACGATGCCGACCAGCCCCGGCCGGATCAGCGGCTCGCCCCCGGTGAACCGAACCTCGGTCACCCCCAGCCGCTGCACCGCGACCCGGACCAGCCGCACGATCTCCGCGTCGGTGAGCAGTTGCGGCCCGGCCAGCCAGGGCAGCCCTTCGGCGGGCATGCAGTAGGTGCAGCGCAGGTTGCACTTGTCGGTCAGCGACACGCGTAGGTCCCGGGCGATCCGGCCGTACCGGTCGACGAGGACGCCGGCGGTCGTCGGGGCGGCGGTCATCCGTCGACCGTAGCGCGGCCGACACCCCGCAGCGCCGCTCGGGCGGCACCGACGACCGCATCGCGGTACGCCCCGCCGAACAGGGCGGTGTGCACGAGCAGCAGGTGCAGCTGGTGCAGTGGCACCCGTTCCCGCCACCCGTCGGCCAGCGGCCACGCCTCCCGGTAGCCGGCCATGATCCGGTCGTGGTGCGGCGGGCCGCCGAAGAGCGCGAGCTGGGCCAGGTCGGTCTCCCGGTGCCCGCCGTGCGCCGCCGGGTCGACCAGCCACACCCGCCCGTCCGCGCCCCAGAGCAGGTTGCCCGGCCACAGGTCGCCGTGCAGCCGGGCCGGGGGCTCGTCGCCGCCGAACTCGCCGATCCGCGTCACCACCTGCTCGACCAGCGCGGCGTCCGGGCCGTCGAGGGCACCGCCGTCGACCGACATCCGCAGGTACGGCAGGAGCCGTCGCCTGGCGAACCAGTCCGGCCAGGGCCCGTCGTCGGGGGTGTTGTCCTGCGTGAGGGTGCCGATGAACCCGGGCCACGCCGCCCCGAACCGGTCGGCGCCGGCCCGGTGCGTGCCGGCCAGCTCCCGGCCGAACCGCTCGGCCGCCCCGGGCGTCGGCTCGCCGGGGTCGACCCAGTCGAGCGCCAACAGCTCCGGCAGCGCCACCACCACCTCCGGTACGGCCACCGCGCCGGCCTCCCGCAGCCAGCGCAGCCCGGCGGCCTCGGTGTCGAAGAAGCCCGCCGGTACGGGTCGACCGGCCCGCTCCGGCCAGGTCTTGGTGAAGACCGAGTGGCCGTCGTCCAGGGTCAACCGGGAGGCCATGCAGCTGTCCCCGCCCGCCACCGGGGTCTCCCGGATGCGCTGGTGGGTCAGGAAGGTGGGCAGGTGCTCCGGGTGCGCCCGCAGGTACGCCAGGTCCATGAGCGCAAGGTAGCCGCTCGGACCGACCCCGGTGGGCCGCACAACCTCCGGAATCGCGATGACCTGGGCAAATACTCTCCGTATCTGTGGATAACCCGTGTGTCGTCCACAGGGGCTGTCGGCGCTGTGGCCGCCCGCCGCAGGCTGCCGGACATGAACGCGACCGACCGCCCCCGGCTCACCGTCCGCTCACCCGCCGACCTGATCACCGCCGTGCCGTACCTGATCGGCTTCCACCCCGTCGACAGCATCGTGGTGGTGGCGATGCGGGGCCGGCGGATCGTCTTCGCCGCCCGCGCCGACCTGCCCGGACCGGGCACCGACCCGGCCCTGCCGGCGCGACATCTCGGCGACGTGATCGGCCGGCAGGACGCCGAATCCACCACCGTCATCGGTTTCGGCCCGCCCGAACGGGTCACCCCGGCGGTGGACGCCGTCCGGTCGGCGCTGGTCGACCTCGGCCTGCCCGTGCTCGACGCGCTGCGGGTGACCGGTCGCCGCTACTGGTCCTACCTCTGCGAAGCGCCGGACTGCTGCCCACCCGACGGCACCCCGTACGACCCGGACGCCAGCCAGGTCGCCGCCGCCGCGGTCTACGCCGGTCAGGTGGCGCTCCCCGACCGGGCGGCACTCGCCGCGCAGGTCGCCCCTGCCGGGGGCGTCGACCCGGTCGCCCTGCGCCGGGCCGGTGACCGGGCTGAACGCCGCCTGCTGGGCCTGCTGGAGGCGGCCCCGGCCACTGACGAGTCCGGCGAGCGGGCCATCAGCAGGGCCGGCACCACGGCGGTACGCCAGGCGCAACGCCGGCACCGGCGCGGCGACCGGCTCGCCGACGACGAGGTGGCCTGGCTGACCCTGCTCCTGACCCACCTGCCGGTACGCGACCACGCGTGGGAACGCACCGACGGTCGGGAGGAGGACATCGCCTTCTGGGGTGAGGTGCTGCGCCGTGCCGAGGAGGAGTTGGTCCCCGCCCCCGCCTGCCTGCTCGCCTTCGCCGCGTGGCGGGCCGGCCAGGGCGCGCTCGCCGCCGTGGCCCTGGAACGGGCGCTGACCGTCCGCCCCGACTACACCCTCGCCCGGCTCCTCGACGATCTGCTGCGGCGCGGTGTTCCGCCGTCCGACCTGGACGGGTGGCCGGCCGTGACCGAGCCGGAGGTGCTGCGCCGCCGCCGTCGCCGGCCCCGCCGCCCCCGCTGACCGGGCGGCTGCGCCGCCCCCGCTGATCCGCCGTTCCGGCCGGCCTCGCTGGCCCGACCGGCAGCAGGGTCAATGTCAGTGGGGATGGTCGGGGCTATGTGGTCCCTGAGAGGGATATGCCTCGCAGTCATATTCATGCCTGACAGGAATACGGCTGTCAGCGGCATGGGGTTGGGGCGGACGCGGTCGACGCCTGGCCGGAGTGACAGCCGCCCGTGCTCTCCACCGACCGGGTCGGGTGGTTCAGACCTGGGATGCCGGGTCGTTCCCTGACGCGAAATGCCTGCCCCGGACCTCGGGGCAGGCATTTCGCCGGCAGGTCGGTCAGGCGCGATCGGGCAACCCGGCGACGAATGTGCGCCACGAGGCCGGGGCGAAGGTCAGGGCCGGCCCGTCCGGGTCCTTGGAGTCCCGCACGGCGACCGCACCGGGAAGGTTGTCGGCAACCTCGACACAGTTCCCACCGCTGGTGCCACTTCGGGTGGACTTCCGCCACCGCGCATCAGTCAGGTTCATTGGCCTGCAACTCCCATGATCAGGTCTAACGACTGCCGTCGTGGTAACGCCTCGTTGCGGATGCTCTCCCACCGCTCGAAGAGCGTAGCCAGGTCTGCCTGCTGGCTCACGACATCGCCGCCCAACTGGCTTTCGAGGTGTCCAACCCAACCGCCATCACCCAGATGCGCGAGCGACAGTGGGCCGGAAAGCCCTGCATAGAGAACAACGTCGGCGGGCACGATGTGGATGCTGATATTCGGTCGTTCCGCACAAGCTACAAGCTGGCCGAGTTGCTCGGCCATCAGTTTCTCGAAGCCCTCACCGGCGCGCTGGACTGCGCCTTCGTCGATCACTGCGACGAGTTGGGGTGGGTCAACCCGGTCCAGGACATGTTGTCGTTCCAGGCGTGCCGCCACCCGGCGATCCACTTCGCTATCGGTCAAACGTGGATCGAGTCTCAGCACCGCGCGGGCGTAGGCCTCGGTTTGTAGTAGGCCGGGAATCAGGTTCGGCTCGAAGTACCTGAGTTGGGTCGCGTTGCGTTCGGCGTCGAGCCACGGCAGGAACCACGACGGTGTGCCGAGCTTGCTCACCAGCCGCTCGAAGAGCCCACCGGTGCTGAGCGCCCGGTCAGCTCCCTTGATGAAGTCCAGGGTCAGCGCCCGGGTGCTCCCCTCGACGGCACTGACGTGCGACGCGCTGAAGCCGGCACCCCGCCCGAACGCCTCCTGCGTCATACCGGCGGCACCCCGGGCACGGCGGATCTCGGCAACGACGAAATCGGCGAGCGGATCTGGTACGTCAGCCATGCACGGCGCCCCAATCTGAAGATCGACTATTCATGCCGCCACCTCGTCGGCGGTTCCTCATCCGGCTCAGCCCGAACGTTCGTCGCACCTTCCGAGCCTAATGACCTCCACACCAGAGTGTCACCGAGGCGGCGCTGTCGGTAGTGGTCGAGAGCTGGCGGCGGCGTCTGCCGGAGGGGCCGGCCGTGGAAGGGCGGCCGGCCCCTCCTCCACACCGACGCGGACGTATCGACGCGGATACGCCGACGCGGACGCACCGACACAGAGGAGACGCCGTGCCCAGGGAGAAGCCGAAGCCCGACCGGGGCCCGAAGCCCGCACCCCGCCCCGAACCCGTACCCGATCCCGGGCCACCCGCGCGCCCGATCGTCCCCGGACCGATCGGGCCGCTCGTGCCGCCGTACCGGGGGCCGGGGCGGATGACCGGCGTCGTGCCGGCACACCGCTGGGCGTACGGCCGGAACCAGGGGCCCCGGTGACTCCGCCGGAGGTCAGGTCGGGAGACGTGCTGCACCTGTCGCGTACCGCCAGTGTGCAGTTCATCCGGCCGATCACGGTCCGGGTCATCCGGGTGCTGGCCGACTGGCACACGTACCACGGTTGGGTCTGGATCGACGCGTACGAGCTGAATGCCGCAGGCGACGCGGTCCGGCGGCGGACCCTGTTCCTGATGCCGGCGGGCGCGCGCCGGCTCGCGCAGCGGGACCGGCCGGCAGGCGCGGCGCTCCCGCAGGGTGGCCGGGGGCGGCGGCTCAGGCCGGTGGGGACGCGGTGACCGGGGCGCTGCCCGGCCGGCACACGCCGCTGCGGCCGATCTGGCTGTGCCGGGTCGACGCGAACCCGTGGCCGTGCGGGGAGGCGAAACTCGCCCTCCTCGCGCGGTACGGCGACGACCTGCCCGGACTGCTCGCCCTGCTCACCGGGTTGTCGGCGGAGGCGACCGAACACCTGACGCAGCTCGACAACGGTCGCCGGATCGACGTGACCGACCGCTTCCTCACCTGGGTCCGCCCGCCGGACCGCTGATCCCTCCCGTCCGCCGGAACCGGCAGCGGTCGCCGTTCGACTGTGGAGAGTTGTTGCGGCCCCAGCGACAAGAAGTCTCCACGATCACGCCCCACGCCTGACGACTCCGCGCCGACCGCAGGCGGGTCAGGGGGTGACGCGGTGGGTGCCGGTGTAGACGTTCATGGTCCGGCCACGGAGGAAACCGACCAGGGTCAGCCCCGCCTCGTCGGCCAGGTCGGCGGCGAGGGTGCTCGGCGCGGAGACCGCCGCCAACAGCGGCAGCCCGGCCATCCACGCCTTCTGGGTCAGCTCGAAGCTCGCCCGGCCGGACACCATCAGCAGGTGCCCGGACAGCGGCAGCCGCCGTTGCCGGACCGCCCAGCCGACCACCTTGTCCACCGCGTTGTGCCGGCCGACGTCCTCGCGCAGCACCACCAGTTCGCCGTCGTGGGTGAACAGGCCCGCCGCGTGCAGGCCGCCGGTGCGGTCGAACGCGCGCTGCGCCGCGCGCAGCCGGTCGGGCAGCTCCGCCAGCAGCGTCGCCGGCACGGTGAGCGGGTCGTCGGCGACGGTGAACCGGGACCGGGTACGCACCGCGTCGATGCTGGCCTTTCCGCACACCCCGCAGGAGCTGGTGGTGTAGAAGTTGCGCGCCGGGTCCGTCGCCGGTGCCGGCACGCCGGGGGAGAGCACCACGTCGACCACGTTGTACGTGTTGGGTGTCTCCGCCCCGGAGCAGAGCTGGGCGGTGTGCACGTCGGCGTCGCTGCGGATCAGCCCCTCGGTCAGCAGGAAACCGATGGCCAGGTCGAGGTCGTCACCGGGGGTACGCATGGTCACCGCCAGCGGGCGTCGCCGACCCGGCCCGCCGGGGCCGACCCGGATCTCCAGCGGTTCCTCCACGGCGAGCGTGTCCGGCCGGCGCAGCGCCACCCGGGCGTCGTCCGCCGCGTCGAGGTCGATCCGGAGCACGCTCCGCCGGTCAGTGGCCCGTCCCATCCCGCCATCCTGCCCCGCCCGCCCGGCCCCCCGCACGGTGACCACCCTGGCTGCGGTCCCCACCGCGCCCACCCGGCACTCCCCGGCCGCCGGCACCGCCCGGCAGTCCCCGGCCGCCGACACCACCCGGCAGTCCCCGGCCGCCGACACCACCCGGCAGTCCCCGGCCGCCGGCAGCGGGCGTCGGCCCGGCAGCCGGGGACGGGACGGAACCGGGAGGCCGCGCGACCGGAGCACGAGGGTCGGGCCCGGCGGCTACCGTGGCCGGGTGACGGCGTACGCGGCGGTGGTGCTGGCCGGTGGGGCGGCCCGCCGGATGGGTGGGCGGGACAAGCCGGCGGTGCCGGTGCACGGCCGACCGATGCGGGACCTGGTGCTCGCCGCCGTCGCCGACGCCGTACCCCGGGTGCTGGTCGGGCCGGGTGGTGCGCTGCCGGCCGACGTCCTGGTGACCCGGGAGGAACCGGCCGGTGGGGGGCCGGTGGCCGCCACGTCCGCCGGGCTGGCCCTGCTCGGTCCCGGTCCGGCGGTCGTCGCCCTGCTCGCCGCCGACCTGCCGCTGCTCACCCGCCCGGCCGTCGGCGCGCTGCTCGACACGCTCGCCGCCGAAGCCGGTCCGGCGGCGGCGGACGGTGTCTGCCTGGTCGACGACCGGGGGCGACGCCAGCCGCTGTGCGGGGTGTGGCGGGTGCCGACGCTACGCGCCGCGCTGGACCGGGTCGCCGCCCGCCGTTGCGAGCCCGCCCCCGGGCGGCCCCGGGGAGCCGCCGCGCTCGCCGGGGCGTCCATGCGGGAGCTGCTGGGGGAGCTGACGGTACGCGAGTTGGCCTGGTCCGCTGCCGGCCCGCCACCGTGGTTCGACTGCGACACTGACTCCGACGTACGCCGGGCGGAGGAGTGGACGCGATGACCGTGCTGGACGACTGGGTGACGGCAGCCTGCGCCGAGCTGGGTCTCGACCCGGCCGAGGTGCCGGTGCCGACGGTGCTGGACCTGGCCAGGGATGTCGCGCACCAGGTGCTACGGCCGGGTGCGCCGGTCACCGCGTACCTGCTGGGGGTGGCGGTCGGACGCGGCGCGGACCCGGCAGCGGCGGCGGCCCGGCTCACCGGGCTGGCCGCCCAGTGGCCGGTGGAGCTGGGCGGCGAGCGCCCCGCCTCCTGACCGACCGGGCGGACCCCGGCGCACGATCCGGTCCGCCGTGCCTTGGCGAAGGGCGGCGGGCGGCGGTGTCCGATGCCGGTCGCGGTGGATTCGTTCTCCGGCCCGCCTGGGTAGGGTGACCTTGACGGATGGAGGCGATCATGACGGCGGACCACCCCTCGAAGCCGACCGGTGACCAGCCCGGCACCTCGCCGGCGCACCACGACCACCACGAGTCGGTCCTGCTGGACGAGCCGAGCACGGCCGACCTGCGGGCCAAGGTCACCGAGGCGTGGCGGGAGTTCGCCCGGGCGCTCGCCGAACGGCTGCGCGAACTGCCCACCGGGGCGCAGCTCGAAGTGACCCTGGACCCGACCGCCTCCGGCACCGGCGACGCCGTCTACTCGATCAGTGTGGCCGTAGGTGAGCAGGGACGGCTGTCCGCGCGGGCGGTCGGCAACGCCACCCTGCCGCAGGGCTTCCGGCTGGACCGTGCCGCGGTGGCCGACATGATCGCGCTCGGCTGGTCGCCGCCCGGCGTGGTGGCCGGCTCCGGCGAACGCTTCGGCCTGGACGGGTCGACCGGGGACGCCAGCAAGCTGGCCGGGCTGCTCTCCCGCACCCTGCGCGACGTGTACGGCGCACCGCACCCGGCCTTCCTGGTCTATCTCAGCCAGGACGCCGAGGGGGAGCCGTTGCCGATCGAGGCGCTCGGCACCGCACGCAGCGAGTTCGGCCCCGACCGGGACGTCGAGGCCGACCTGGACGAGGCGCTGGCCGCCGCCGCGAACGCCCAGAGCGAAGATCAGGAGGTGCTGGACCTGCCCGAGCGGGTCCGGACGGTGGTGTCGACGATGCTCAAGTCGACCTCCGAGCACCTCCAGATCGACTCCGACGGGGACATCAACATCCGGGCCGGCTCGGCGATGGTCTTCGTCCGGGTGCGGGACAACCCACCGCTGGTGGACGTCTTCTCGCCGGTGCTGACCGAGGTCGAGCCGACGGAACGGTTGTACGTGAAGCTCTCCGAGCTGACCAACCGGATGCCGATCGGCCGGTTGTACTGCGCCGACGACACGGTGTGGGCGTCCATCCCGGTCTTCGGGCGCAACTTCCAGGCCACCCACCTGATGCTGGCCGTGCAGGTGATGACGGGGCTCGCCGACGAACTCGACGACCGGTTGCACGGCGAGTTCGGCGGCAAGCGGTTCTTCGGCGAGGGCGACAAGGCGAGCCGGGGCGACACCGGGCACCGCACCGGCATGTACCTCTGATCCAACGCCGCGCGCCGGGCCGCAGGCGCGCCGGCCCGCCCGCCCCCGGCCGGGTGTCAGGGGGTGGACGGGCCGACGCCTGGCGACTCGACCAGCCGGGACAGCACGATGGTGCTCCGGGTGGAGGTGACGAACGATTCCGCCCGCAGGCGTTCGAGCGCCTCCTCCAGGTGGGAGATGTCGGCGGCCCGCAGGTGCACGAGCGCGTCGGCCTCACCGGAGACGGTGTACGCGCCGACCACCTCGGGGTGCCGGCGGGCGGCCACCCCGAGCTGGGTGGGGGTGGTCCGGCCGGCGCAGAACAGCTCGACGAACGCCTCGGTGGTCCAGCCGACGGCGGCCGGGTCGACCACGGCGGTGAAGCCCCGGATCACCCCGGTGGCCCGCAGCCGATCCACCCGTCGCTTGACCGCCGGAGCGGAGAGTGACACCCGGGCGCCGATGTCCGCGTACGAGGTTCGGGCGTCCGCCACGAGCAACGCAATGATTCGCTGGTCGACCGCGTCTATCTGCAACGTTCCGCCTCGGGGAAGCAATGGTTCTGGCTGTTACCAAAGTTCTACGCTACCTACCCTTGGTGACCGTGAACCAGCAGCGCGTCCCGCGAAAGCGGACATATCTCATGTGTGCCCCGGAGCACTTCGCGGTCGAGTACGCCATCAACCCGTGGATGGACCTCACCGTCGGCGTCGACGTGGCACTGGCCGTCGAACAGTGGGACCGGCTGCGGCACACCCTGGTGGACCTCGGTCACGACGTGCACGTGCTCACCCCGCAGGCGGGGCTGCCGGACATGGTCTTCGCGGCCAACGGCGCCTTCGTGGTGGACGGGACCGTCTACGGGGCGCAGTTCAAGCACGAGCAGCGGGCCGCCGAGGCCGCCGCGCACCGGGAGTTCTACCAGAAGCACGGCTGGCACTTCATCGCGCCGAGCGAGACCAACGAGGGTGAGGGCGACTTCGCCTACCTGCCCGAGGCGCACGGTGGGCTGATCCTCGCCGGGCACGGGTTCCGCACCGAGCTGCCGGCGCACGCCGAGGCACAGGAGGCGCTGGGGCGTCCGGTGGTGTCGCTGCGCCTGGTCGACCCGCGTTTCTACCACCTGGACGTGGCGCTCGCCTCGATCGACGACGGCAACGTCGCGTACTTCCCGGGGGCGTTCTCGGCGGCCAGCCAGCGGGTGCTCGCCCAGCTCTTCCCCGACGCGGTGCTCGCCGACGACGAGGACGCGCTGGCCTTCGGCCTGAACCTGGTCAGCGACGGGGCGAACGTGGTGCTCAACAGCGACGCGACCCGGCTGGCCGGCAAGCTCAAGGCGGCCGGCTACACCCCGGTCCCGGTGGAACTGGCCGAGTTGAAGAAGGGTGGCGGCAGCGTCAAGTGCTGCATCGCCGAGCTGCGCCCCTGACCGGCTCCGGCACCACGAACGGCCGGTCCCGCCAGGGCCGGCCGGGTGCCGGGCGGCTCAGCCCAGGGTGGCGATCTCGTTGATCAGGACGTTGGAGAGCAGCCGGCCGTCGAACTGCACCTTGCGCAGGTACCACTTCTGCTGCGGGGTACGCGGCTGGTTGAACTGCCACGGGCCGCGCGGGCTGTCGATCTGACCGATCTTGCCCAGCGCCAGGTTGACCTGCTGCGCGGTCGGCTCGGCACCGGCCAGCCGGATCGCCTTGTCGAGCACCTGCGCGGCGTCGTACGAGGCCATCGCGTAGGTGGTGGGCGAGACGTTGTAGGTCTTCCGGTAGGCCGAGGCGAAGATCCGGTTGGCGTTGTTGTTCAGGTCGGCCGAGTAGTTCAGCGCGGTCTGGATGGTGCCGGCCTTGAGGCTCTCGTCCGCGTTGACCAGGGTCGACCGCAGGTCGGTGAGGATGTTGCCCTCGGTCAGGAAGCCGGGCGCGTAGATGTCACCGAACCAGCGGCTGCGACGCAGTTGCCTGATGAACTGCTCACCTGCGGTGCCGGAGTAGAAGCAGAAGATCCCGTCCGGCTGGCGGCTGAGCGCCTCGTCGATCTGCGCGCGGAACTCGTTGTCGCCGGGGGCGGGGTTGGCGGTGGTGAGGATGGGGTCACCGATGATCCGGGGGTCGTCGGTGCCGAAGCCGTCCCGGAAGCCGTTGATCACGTCCTGGCTGGCGGTGCCCTCGGGGGCGACGATGGCGAGCCGGCTTCCGGTGGGAAATGTTCGCCGCAGGTACGACCCGAGCGCCCGGCCGGGCTCGTCCAGCACGTACGACGTCCGCCAGATGTAGACGACGCTCTGCAGGCTGGGCGGGGAGGCGTTGGACCCGATGAGCGGCACCCGGGCCTTCTCCACGGCGTCCCTGATGCCGGACATCACTGTCGAGTTGACCACGCCGGTCATGGCGAGCACGTTCTGGGCGAGCAGGTTGTCGACGGCGGCCTGGCCGCTCTTGGCGTTGTCGCCCTCGTCGACGGCCACCACCGTCGTCGGGTGGCCGCCGAGCTGCTGCCCGTTCATCGCCAGGAAGAGCTGGAAGCCGTTCTCGATGTCGATGCCGATCGTCTTGCCGTCGCCGTTCTCCGGCCGGATCAGCCCGATCTTGATCGGCTTGCCCGGGGCCGGCGTCTCGGTGTCGTCCGTGCCGCAGGCGGCGACGAGTCCGGTCGTGCCGAGCGCGGCCAGCAGTTGAAGGGCCCGCCTGCGGTTCATCTGCGACACCGAAATCCTTCCGGGAGCATTGCCGGGCGTCACCGCCCCTCCGGCGTTCTACCTGGTGGGCGACCCTGCGTCAATGGATCTTGATCTTCAAGCAACGACTGCAACGCAGCCCTTACCTGCGGCCAGGCCGCCGAGAGCGGGTCGATCAACCCGAAGTGCTCGCATTCCGGCAGCTCAATGAGGGTGACCGGGGCGCCGGCGGCCCGTGCGGTGGCAGCATATGACCTGCTCAGGGCGGCCGGTACCTGGCGGTCTCCACCGCCGTGCAGGATCACCGTCCGTGTCCGTCGCGGCACCGAAAGGCAGGGGTCGGCCACCGCGTACCGCTGCGGGTGTTCGGCCGGGCCGCCGCCGAGCAGCGCGGCCACCGCCCCCGAATCCAACCCCAGCCGGTACGCCTCGGCGAGGTCGGCGACCGGGGCCAGCGCCAGCACCCCGGCCACGTCCTGCGGAGCGTGCGCCGCCACGTGCAGCGCGAGCTGCCCACCCGCCGAGTGCCCCAGCAGCAGCGGCGGCCCCGGCGCGACCGGCCCCGGCAGCGCCTGCGCCACCAACCCGGGCAGCGCCGCCACCCCGGCCCGGACGTCGGTCAGTGTGTTCGGCCAACCACCGCCCGGCTGGCCGGTGCGCCGGTACTCCAGCTGGGCCACCGGCCAACCCGCCTCAGCCAGGGCGGCCGCGAGCGGGCCGGTGTGGGTGCGGTCGTACTCGGCCCGCCAGAAGCCCCCGTGCACCACCGCGACCAGCGGCCGGACCGGACCACCACCGGCCGGCCGGCGCAGGTCGACGAGCTGCTCCGGCTGGTCGCCGTAGGCGACGGTCAGGTCCGGCGGCGGGGCGGGCCGGCTGAGCACCGCCCGGGGGTCGTGGGACATGCCGGCGACGGTAGCGCGGCTGGTGGCGGTCCGGGTGGGTGCGACGGGAGCGGGTGGGTAAGGATGGGGCCATGACCGAAGCGCACCCCACTGGACAAGCTGACGAGCCGGGCCGCCCCGACGGGCAGTCGGGCACCCTGGTCGTGGTCGGCCCGGACGGCCGCCCGGTCGGCACCATGCAGACCGACGAGGCCGGCGAGGACCCGACCCGCCTGGTCGAGCAGCCGGCCAAGGTGATGCGGATCGGCAGCATGATCAAGCAGCTGCTGGAGGAGGTCAAGGCCGCCCCGCTCGACGACGCCAGCCGGCACCGGTTGCGGGAGATCCACCAGCGGTCGATCGTCGAGCTGAAGGAGGGCCTCGCCCCCGAGCTGCGCGAGGAGCTGGAACGGCTCTCGCTGCCGTTCGCCGAGGACCAGGCGCCCAGCGAGGGCGAGCTGCGGATCGCCCACGCCCAGCTCGTCGGCTGGCTGGAAGGGCTCTTCCACGGCATCCAGGCCACCCTGGTGGCCCAGCAGATGGCCGCCCGGATGCAGCTTGAGCAGATGCGCTCCGGTGGCCGCCCCGCCCTGCCCAGCGGCCCCGGCGGCGGGATGATCCCCGGCATGCCCGGCATGGGTCAGCCCGGTGGCGAGGGCCACAACACCGGCCAGTACCTCTGAGCTCAGCCCACCCCGAAGACCTTCTCCAGGTACGCCGCCACACCGTCGGCGGTGTTCGCCCCGGTCACCTCGTCGGCGATCTCCAGCACGGCGGGGTGTGCGTTGGCCACCGCCACCGCCCGCCCCGCCCAGGTGAGCATCGGCACGTCGTTGGGCATGTCCCCGAAGGCGAGCACGTCGGCCTGCGCCACCCCGACCCGGGCCGCGTACCAGGCCAGCCCGGCGGCCTTGGTCACCCCGGCGGCGGAGATCTCCACCAGCCCGCTGTACGACGAGTGGGTCGCCTCGGCCAGCCCCTCCAGGGCCCCCGCCACCACCTGCACGAAGGCGTCCGGGTCCTGGGTGCCGGCGCGGGCCAGCAGCTTCACCGCCGGCACCGAGGCCAGCTCCTCCGGCGACTCGACCGCCCGGATGGCCTCGTGGTCAGCGTCCCAGCGCAGCGGGTAGTGCGCCTCGTGCCGCATCTCCCGGCTGTCCACGATCTCCACCGCGAAGCTGACCTCCGGCACCGCCGCCCGCAGCCGGCGGGCCACCTCGGCGAGCAGTTCCGGGGCCAGCGGGTCGGCCCGCAGCACCTGATCGGTGTCCGGGTCGTAGACCACCGCGCCGTTGGCGCAGATCGCCGGCAGCGGGGCTGCGAGCTGGTCGTACACCAGTTGGAGCCAGCGGATCGGGCGGCCGGTGACCAGCACGACGGGGGTGCCCGCCGCGGCGATCCGCTCCAGCACCGCCGCCGTACGCGCGCTGAGCCGGCGCTCGTCGCCGAGCAGGGTGCCGTCGATGTCGCTGGCGACCAGCCGTGGTGTCTCTGCCATCACCGGGAGAGTAGCCGGTCGAGGTAGACCGCCACCCCGTCGTCGTCGTTGCGCAGGGTCACCTCGTCGGCGGCGGCCCGCACCAGCGGATGCGCGTTGGACACGGCCACCCGGGACCAGCCGGCCCAGGCGAACATCGGCAGATCGTTGGGCATGTCCCCGAAGACCAGCACGTCCGCCGGGTCGACGCCGAGCCGCTCGGCGACCACGGTCAGCCCGCTGGCCTTGTCCACCCCGGCCGGGGTGATCTCGACGAAGCCGAGCCCGGCCTGGGTGAGGGTGGCGACCTGCGGCGGGACGATCCGGCGGGCGGTGGCCAGCAACTCGTCCACGTCGTGGTCGGCGGTCCGGACGAACGCCTTGATCACGTCGAGGGCGAGACATTCCGCCCGACTCCGCGCCTCGAACCGCTCCGGGTAGGGCCAGGCCGGGTGGTAGTCGCCCCAGAGCGGCGCGTCGTGCTCGTCGGACCCCTCGACCATGACGGTCAGCGGGCCGACGGCGGCCTCCAGGTCGGTCAGCAGACCGGCCAGCACCTCGGCGGAGAGGCGCTCGTCGCGCAGCACCACCGGGCCGGTCGGGTCGCTCTGGTCCACCACGCAGCCACCACCGGCCATCACCAGGAAGTCGGCGGCCCGGATGTCGTTGCGGGTGAGTTCCTTCAACCGGGGTCCGCGGCCGGTGGCGCCGACCACCGGGATACCGGCGGCCCGCACCCGGTCGAGCACCCCGTGGGTGTACGCCGAGACGGTGTCGTCGCTGCGCACGAGCGTGCCGTCGAGGTCGGTGGCGATGAGTTTGGGCAGTCCCGGGCGGGTCATCGTTCCTCCTTGCCCGCCGCCGTCCGTACCGGTCGTCCGACCCGGTGTGACGGCGGGCAGCAACCGTACCTCGCCGTCCGGGTCGCAACCATGGCTTCCGGGCGAATCAGCAGGCAACGCCCGGTGACCGCCGCGCGGCCCTCGGCCGGGACGCGGTCACGCTGACCGGATTCGGGCCCGGCGGGCTCAGGGGTGCGGTTCGCGGCGGGCGAACGGGACCGTCGGGGTGACGGTCAGACCGGCGGGCGCGGCCGGCCGCTCGTCGTCCCCGTCCGGGTCGACCCCGTACCGGTCCACCGCGTCCGGGTCGGCACGCGGCCCGACGGCGTCGGCCGGCGGACCGTCCGGCTGCGCGACGGCGGTGAGCAGCGCCGCCCCGACCAGCGCGACGGCGACGAAGGCCATCACCAGGCCCCGGCCGTAGTCGACCCCGAACCCGTCCTCCGGGGAGTAGAACAGTGCCCGCTGGCCCGAGTCGTCCAACGAGAAGGCGGTGACGGTGAGCAGGACCGCCAGGGCGCCCGCCACCGCCAGCCCGGCCACCCGGGCGTCGTGCCGGACCGCCGGCCGCCCGCGCAGGGTCAGCGCCACCGCGACGCTGAGCAGCAGGAGCCCCACCAGGTAGGCGATCCCGAAGCCGCCCACCTCGGCCACGCCACCGGGCACCCGGATGGTGCCGCTGCCCTCCGGACCACCGTTCGGCACGGTCATCACCAGCCACTCCCCGGCCATCGACGCCGTGGCGGCGACCGCGCCGAGCAGGGCCAGCACCGGGGGCAGCCGCCGGTCCCGGCGCAGCGCGGCGGGCCAGTGCCCGAACCGTGCGCCGGCCGGTCGTGCGGGGTCACCCCACTCCAGCACGGGGGTGTCGTCCGAGCGGTCGTCCTGTCTCGGGATGGGGAGATCCTGGGACATCGGCTACCTTCCGCGTCGCGGGCCTGACCCGCATCATCCCACGCCGGTACGCCCCGACCCGGCAGCGCCGACGCCCCGGAACGCCGTACGTCGGCCGCCGCCGGGCCCGCCGGGTCGGTCGCCGCGGGCGGGGCTTTCGACTAGCGTTCGGGTATGCCTATCCGTACCGCATCCGCACGTTGGCAGGGCAACCTCACCGAGGGCGCCGGGACCGTCCGTACCGGCAAGGGTGGCCTGGAGGGGAACTACTCCTTCAAGTCGCGCTTCGAGGAGGGCGAGGGGACCAATCCGGAGGAGCTGATCGGGGCGGCCCACGCGGGCTGCTTCTCGATGGCGCTCTCCAAGCAGCTCGCCGACGCCGGGGTGTCCGGCACCTCGGTGGAGACCACCGCGAAGGTGCACTTCGACAAGACCGACGCGGGCATGACCGTCACCCGGATCGACCTGGAGACCGTCGGCCAGGCCCCGGGCCTGGACGAGGCCCAGTTCACCAAGCTGGCCGAGGCCGCCAAGGAGGGCTGCCCGATCTCCCGGCTGCTCTCCCCCGGCGCGCAGATCAGCCTCACCGCCCGCCTCGCCTGATCCGTCCCGTCCGCGTCCGGCCCGCGGGCCGGACGCGGACGGGGTACCGGCGGCGCGCTACGGGACCGGTGGGCGGCCGGCCGGTCGGGCACAATGGGTGAGGTGCCCGTGGAGATGAGCCGTGAACGCTTCGAGGAGCTGGTCGGCGAGGCCCTCGACGAGGTGCCCGAGGAACTGCTCCGGTTGATGAGCAACGTGGTCATCCTGGTCGAGGACGACCCGCCGCCCGGCGAGGACCTGCTCGGCCTCTACGAGGGGCACGCGCTCACCGAACGAGGCTGGAACTACTCGGGCGTGCTGCCCGACCGGATCTTCATCTACCGCCGGCCGATCCTGCGGATCTGCGCCACCGAGGACGACGTGGTCGACGAGGTGGCGGTGACCGTGGTGCACGAGATCGCCCACCACTTCGGCATCGACGACGAGCGGTTGCACGCGTTGGGTTGGGGCTGAGCCCGCCACCCGCCGCGTCCGGCCGGCCGTCTGCGCGCACCTGACCGGTTCCGTGCGCGGAGCCGGGCTTGCCCGCCGCTCGGCCGATGCAACGGGTTGCGGGGGCTGCCTACCGTGTGGTGAGCACACCCCCAATCAGGAGGAAGACCCAATGCGCAGCGCGCTGTTCTCCGCGGAGAACCTGGAGAAGGAGTCCGCCCAGCCCGGCATGCGGCTGCAGAACTCCAAGATGTTGAAGATCGAACTCAACGGTGAGGCGATGGCCCGGGTCGGGTCGATGGTCGCCTACCAGGGGCAGGTGCAGTTCCAGGCATTGGGCTCGGGCGGCATCGGCAAGTTCATCAAGCAGCGGCTCACCGGCGAGGGCGTGCCGTTGATGAAGCTCAGCGGCCACGGCGACGTGTTCCTGGCCGAGCTGGCCAAGGACGTGCACATCATCGACCTGGAGCCGGGCGACGCGCTGTCGATCAACGGGTCCAGCGTGCTGGCCTTCGACTCCACCCTGTCGTACGACATCAAGATGGTCGGCGGCGCGGGGATGGCCTCGTCGGGCCTGTTCAACTGCGTGTTCAGCGGCTACGGCCGGATCGCCATCACCACCAAGGGCACCCCGGTCGTGCTCAACGTCGACGCGCCCACCTACGTCGACCCGCAGGCGGCGGTGTGCTGGTCGGCCAACCTCCAGACCGGCTACCACCGCGCCGAGCAGCTCGGCCTGGGCACCCTGCTCGGCCGCAGCACCGGTGAGGCGTTCACCATGAGCTTCGCCGGCCAGGGCTTCGTCGTGGTCCAGCCGTCCGAGGAGCCGCCGGTCCAGGGCAGCGGCGGCCAGCAGCAGCAACAGGGCCTGCTCGGCGGCCTGCTCAGCTGATCTTCGCGACGTGGGGCGGTCCCGGCCGGGACCGCCCCACGGTCGTCTGCGCGGCCGGAGCGGTGCGGTCCGCACCCGGTGCCGCACCGCCGCCGGGACCCCGGTCGCGCGGGCTCAGCTCAGCTCGCCGGCGCGCAGCCGGGCCAGCCAGGCTGCCGCGTCGGTGTAGTCGGTGTCCGAGAGCCCGGCCGGCGCGGGGACCGGCCGGTCACCCGCCGCGTCGGCCCACCGGTGCCGGGGGTACGACCCGAGGAAACGCACCTCGGCACAGACCCGCCGCAGCCCCTGCAACGCCTCACCGAGCCGGGCGTCGGCCACGTGACCGGTGCAGTCGAGGAAGAAGACGTACCGGCCCAGCGCCTCCCCGGTGGGGCGGGACTCGATCCGGGTCAGGTTGACCCCCCGCACGGCCAGCTCCATCAGCACCGACAGCAACGCGCCCACCCGGTCGTGGGCGATGGAGACGGCAAGCGACGTGACGTCGTCGCCGGTGGGCGGCGGGGGCGGGCCGGGACGGGACAGCAGGGCGAACCGGGTCACCGCGTCCGGGTGATCGGCGATCTTGTCGGCGAGCAGGGTCAGCCGGTGCCGGGCCGCCCCGATCGGGGCACAGATCGCCGCGTCGTACTCGCCGCCGGCCGCGCCGGCGGCCGCCGCGCCGTTGGACAGCACGTCGATCACCGTGGCGTCGGGCAGGTGCGCGCGCAGCCAGTTGCGGCACTGGGTGGACGCCTGCGGGTGGGCGGCCACGCTGCGCACCCCGACCAGGTCGGTGCCGGGGCGGGCGCCGAGCACGAACTCCACCGGCAGGATCACCTCGCGGGTGATCACCAGCGGGTCCCCCTCGGCCAGCTCGTCCAGGGTCACCCCGACCGCACCGCCGATCGAGTTCTCCATCGGCACCAGCGCCGCGTCCGCCTCACCGGCCCGTACGCTCTCCAGCGCCTCACCGACGCTGCGGGCGGGCGTACGACTGCCGCGCTCGGCGGCCGGGACGGTGCGCAACGCCTGCTCGGCGAAGGTGCCCTCGGGGCCCAGGTAGACGTAGCGGGTCGGCGGTGTTCCGGGCATGCCGCCCAGCCTACGCACCCGGCGGCAGCCCGGTCCCGGTGTCGCAGGCCAACGTCCGGATGGCGGGCGGCGCGACGGCCTTCACCTCGATCGAGCAGACGTCCGTACCGGCGGTGACCAGCCGCAGCGCGCCCGGCTCCCCCCGGCTGACCGCCTGGAGTTCCTCGTGCCCGCTGACCGACAGCACGGTGTACTGCCAGCCGTCGGCGCACAGCGGCCCGTCGACGGCCCGTACCGACACGTCGCGGGGCAGCACGTTCCCGCGGAGCAACCCGATCACCCGGTCGGCCGAGGGACGGCCGGCACAGGCCTCCGCCACCGTCGCGACGGTGGGGCTGGGCAGCGTCGACGTCGGCGGCAGGGTGGGGGTCACCGGTAGGGCGGGGGGCGGCGTCGTCGGCGGCAGGGTCACGGCCGGCGTGGGTGGGGCGACCGGGGCCGGCAGTCGGGGCTCGGGCGGGGCGGCGCAGCCGGTGAACGGCGACACCGCGAGCAGGGCCACGGCGATCCGGGCGGCGACCGGCCGCCGGTGCGGGGGACGGTGGGCGGGGTCAGGCGGCACGGGCCGGTCCTCGGGGGCTTCGGGCGCGGGGGGCGTCGCGACGGGGTCCGGCCTCACGGACCGTGGGAGGGGGCCGGTCGTGTGGCCGGTGGGGTGAGCCCATCGTAGGAAAAACCGCCCGCCCGGTGAAGGCCGGCGCGACGTCCGACGCGGCGGCCCGGCGTGGGGCGGTGCCGGTCAGATCGGGGAGAAGAAGGTGAGTGAACCGGTGACCGAGCCGCCGGTGAGCATCGGGGTGGAGACGGCGTCGACGGTGGCGTAGGTGCTGGCGTCGCCGGCGGGCTGCACCCGCAGCAGGCCCCGGGCGAGTCGACCGGAGTGCAGGGCGAGCAGCGGGGGGATCTTGTCGGTCTCCTGCTCGGGCAGCTCGTGCCGGGCGGCGGTGAAGTCGAGCAGCCGCAGCCCCCCTTCGAGCAGCGGCAGGCCGACCACGTCCTCGGGGGCGCCGAGGCAGAGCAGTTCGCAGCCGGCGGCGGAGATGGCCACCACGAGGGTGTCGGCGTCGATCAGCAGGCAGGGCTCCTCGGCGTGCGAGACACTCGCCGACCACTTCCCGACGTTGTCGCACCCCGGCCCTGTCGGCGTCCGCGCCGCCGGCACGAACACGTCCGGGAGCGAGAGTTCGACGTGGGCCACCGCGCCTCCTAGGTACACCGACGGTCTGTCCACGCTAGCCGGTCTTCGTGACGGTCGCCGACCGCGCGGGAGCCACCGGCCGCCGGTGGAGGGATCATGTGCCCTGGTGGGCGGCCGGCGACGGCGCGGACCGGCATGTCGGGGGGACCGGTACCGCGGGGCGTCGCCGGTGACGTTACCGGCGACCCGCCGGCTTGTCAGCGGCCGTTCGGCCCTCGTCGTACCACCGGTAGTCGCCGGTGGGACGGTAAGTGCCGTTGTGCCAGGTCTGCGGTGCCTGGGCGACCCGGGACAGCTTCTCGGCGGTGGCCGGGCTGATCCGGTTGCCTCCGGCGACGAGGAGCCGGTCGAGCTCCCGGTGGGTCGCCATCATGCAGTCCTTCGGCAGGCCGTAGACGCTGATGACGCCGGAGCCGACGAATGTCAGCACCGGCGTCACCGGGATCGGCAGCCCGACCGCCTGGGTGAGCGCCTTGCTGGCCCGCTTGGCGTCCCGCCGGGCCTCGGCCACGTACGGCGGGCGCTTGCCGTTGATCTGCACCACGTCCCCGGCGACCAGCACCCGGGCCCGGCCGTGGTCGGCGATGCTGACCGCGAAGAGCCCGCTGGGGCCGATGGCGAGGAACCCGGCGCGTTCGTCCTGACCGTGCTCGCGCAGGACGTCGGCGACGTCGGTGCGCGGCCACTCGATGACGTGCCAGGCGGGGCCCAGGTGGTCGAGCTGACCGAGCGCCCGCGCACCGGCGGCCTCCAGCCGGCGGGCGCCCCGCTCGGCCCGACGTCGACGTGCCCACTCCAGTGGGGTCGGACGTACCGGGTCGAGAGCCGCGGACCCGTCGGGACGGGGGTGCGGCACCGTCACGGGCGGCAGTGCCCGGGTGGGTACGGCTCGACGAGCGGGAAAGACAGTCATCGCGACCTCCGGCAAAAGGTCCCTCGAAAGTTATGTTCTCACTACCCTACGTCGCCACTGTGGGGGTACGGCAAGTTGGAACGCCGGAATGAGTGCGGATGAATGCCATATTCATCCGCAGTTCTTCCGCTGAAGATCGTTCATCACTGTCCTACGCTGCGGGGGTGACCCACTACGTGGACAGCGAGGTCGGTCGACTCGGCACGGTGCTGTTGCACCGACCGGGCCGGGAACTTGCCCGCCTCACCCCCCGCAACAACGACTCGTTGCTCTTCGACGCTATCCCATGGGTCGGCCGGGCCCAGGAGGAGCACGACGCCTTCGCCGCCGAGCTGCGCGGACGGGGAGTGGAGGTGCTCTACCTCGCCACCCTGCTCGCCGAGACGCTCGCCGTCGCCGAGGCCCGCACCGAACTCACCGAGCAGGTGCTCGCGTCGCCCCGGCTCGGCGACACCCTGCGCCGCCGGGTCGCCGACCACCTCACCTACCTCGACCCCGCCGCGCTCGCCGACGTGCTCATCGCCGGACTCGCCCACGAGGAGGTGCGGATCAGCGCCGAGCGTCCCGGTGGTCTGGTCTGGACGATGATGGACCGCCACGAGTTCGTCATCGACCCGCTGCCCAACCTGCTCTTCACCCGGGACTCGTCACTGTGGATCGGCGACCGGGTCGGGGTCACCAGCCTCGCCATGCCGGCCCGCCGCCGGGAGACCACGCTGACCGACGCGATCTACCGGCACCATCCCCGCTTCGTCGGCACCAGGACCGTCTACCACCCGGGCCTGGAACACCTCGAAGGCGGCGACGTGCTGCTGCTCGCCCCCGGGGTGCTCGCCGTCGGGGTGGGCGAGCGGACCACTCCGGCCGGTGCCGAACGACTGGCCCGGCAGGTCTTCGCCGCCGGCCTGGCGCACACCATGCTGGTGGTGCCGATCGCCCAGGAACGGGCCACCATGCACCTCGACACCGTGTGCACCATGGTCGACGTCGACGCGGTGCTGATGTACCCCAACGTGGCCAGCACGCTGTCCGCGTACACGGTGATCGCCGGGCCGGACGGCGAGCCCCGGGTGGACGGCCCCGCGCCGTTCCTGCGCGCGGCGGCCGACGCGATGGACCTCGACCAGCTCCGGGTGATCGACACCGGCCTGGACCCGGTGACCGCCGAACGCGAACAGTGGGACGACGGCAACAACACCCTCGCCCTGGCCCCCCGGCTCTGCGTCGGCTACGAACGCAACGTGGAGACCAACGCCCAGCTGGAGCGCGCCGGCATCGAGGTCATCCCGATCGCCGGTTCGGAGCTGGGCTCCGGCCGGGGCGGCCCCCGCTGCATGTCCTGCCCGCTGGTCCGCGAGCCGCTGCATCCGACGGCCGGCTGAACCGCCCCACCCGGGGCGGCCCGGCCGGCGGGCTAGCGGAGGGTGAGCTGGCGGCCGAGCAGGCCCTGACGGGCCCGGCGGCCGGCGGCGTCCAACGGCTCCTTCTCGGCCAGCGCGTCGGCGTACCGCTTGGCGAACGCGGCCACCGGCTCCTCCCACTCGGCGGCCGGGACGTCCTCCGGCAGGTCCCACACGGGTGCCAGCCGGCCGTGCGCCCGGAACATGCCGGCGAACTTCGTGCCCTCGCCGAGGGTGAGCGCACCGGCGGCGGAGAGCCGGGAGAGCGCGTCCAGCGCGGCGTCCTCGTCGTCGCCGAGCACCCAGCGCACGTGCGCCTTCTCCGGCACCTGGCACCAGTAGGCGGCCCGCGCGGCGGCCAGCTTCACGGTCGGGTAGATCGCCGCGTTCGCCCGCTCCAGGGACGCCTGCACGGTCGGGTCGTCGGCCGCGCCCGGGTCGAGCCAGAACTCGAAGCCGTCGTGCATCGTGATCTCCAGCGGACCGTCCACCAGGATGTCCTGCAGGCGCGGGCCGGGACCCGGCAGCGGCGGCACCGTCACCGCCCCGCCCGGCTCGGTACGCAGCGCGCAGAGCAGCGCGTCGGCCAGGTCCCGGGAGACGTCGCCGGACTGCTGGTGCCGCTGCAGGCCGATGAACACCCGACCGTCCGGCTTGGTCATCGCCGGGGCGGCCATCGGCAGCACGGTCGCCAGGACGACCGGGCGGTCGCCGTGCTCCTCGACCAGGTCCGGGGTGAGCCGCAGCGGTGCCGAGGCGGCCGGTACGAGTTCGCGCAGGGCGATCCACTCCGGCTCGTCCACCAACCCCTCGAACGGACGGGGGACGAAGACGTCCCGGATCTTCTCCCGGCGGGGAGCGGTCTCGGCGCGCTGGTTCTTTCGACGCTTGCTCACGGCGAGACAGCCTAGAGCCCGGCGGGCGGCGGTGGGGGAAGGACCCGCCCCGGTCAGCCGGCGGCGACCAGGTCCGGCCGGCAGTCGGCGGGGTCGAACTCGGCCCAGACGCTCTGCCCCAGACCGTCCCGGTCGACCCCCCAGCGGCTGGCCAGCCCGGCGACGATGTGCAGGCCCCGGCCGTCGACGGCGTCCGTGCCGGCGGACCGCATCCGGGGGCCGGCCCCGGCGCCGCCGTCGGTCACCCGGACGGACAGGCCCGGCCCGGTCCGGGTCGGGCGCAGCCGCCAGGCCACCCGGACCACCCCGCCGGGCAGCGGGTCGGCGTGCCTGACCGCGTTGCCGACCAGTTCGGCCAGGACGGCCACCAGGTCGGCGAGGAGCGGTGGGGGCACCAGGTCGGCGAGTTCGTCGGCGAGCCGGTGCCGGGCCAGCCGCGCGCCGGTGGCGTGGTGGGGGACCACCACACACCACGCACGCTCGGCTCGTCCCGTCGACACTCCGGCTCCTTCTCGGCCCGTGCCCGCGGTGGGTCGTCCGGCCCACCGGGCGGCTCACCCGCGGGGGAGCCGCACCTCTGCGACGGTACCGCCACCGTCGCGTGGACGTAGGGATACCCATCCATTCTGCTGTTCAACGATCCGGCGGACGAGATAGAGGCCGAGTCCGGCACCCGGATAGGCCCGCCGGTCGCCGGACTCGCCCTGCCAGAACCTGTCGAAGGCGCGTTCGACGTGCTCCGGCCGGATGCCCACCCCCCGGTCGGTCACCCGGAACGACACGGTCTGGTTGTCGGCCGACGCGAAAACCTCGATCGGGGAGTCCGCCGGCGCCCACTTGCCCGCGTTGGTGCACAGTTCGGTCAGCACGGTGGTCAGGCTGCGCCGGTCCCCGAGGGCCTTGGGCAGGTCGGCCGGCGCGTGCAGGAACAGGCGTCGGCGCAGGTCGCCGGGGAGGTCCAGGACCGCCGCGCGCAGCGCCTCACCGAGGTCGAACGGGACGGCCGGCTCGCCGTCGGAGCGTACGTCGGTGGCCGAGGTGAGCAGCCGGTCGACCAGCCGGGCCAGTTCGTTGGCCCGTTGACCGATCACCCGGGCCGCCTGCCGCCGGTCGTGGTCGGTCAGCGACTCCCAGTGGTCGGTGAGGGTGTCGGCGTATCCCTTGATCACGGTGACCGGGGTGCGCAGCTCGTGGCTGGTGACCGCGACGAAGAGGTCCCGGTCGGACTCCCGGCGTCGCTGGTCGGTGATGTCGCGGAAGGTGATCACCCGCAGCGTGCCCGGCCCGACCAGCTCGCCGGTGGTGATCCGCAGCCACCGCCCGTCCGGGAGCTGGTGGTCGAGCACCTGGCCGGCCGGCGGGAGCGGGAACGGCAGCGGGCGGTTCATCGCGTCACCGGCGCTGCGCCCGGTGACCTGGGTGGCGGCCGGGTTCCACAGCCGGACCCGACCGTCCCGGTCGACCACGGCCAGGCCGTCGGCGAGGGCCGCGACGACCGGGCCGTCGCCGTGCACCGGCAGGCCGCTCTGGTCGCCGTACATGTGGGCGATGCAGGAGGCGAGGTAGCCGAGGGTGGCGTGCTGGACGCGGTCCTCGGTCTCGTCGTCGTCGGCGTAGAGGGCGTGCAGGGTGCCGACGGTGAGCCCGTTGAGTTCGGCGCGGGCGACGATCATGCGGCGCAGGCCGTTGCCGACCAGTTCCGCGGCGAGCGGACCGTCGAGGTGGTCCAGCCGGGCCTGCCGGACCCGGGGCCCGGTGAGCAGGCAGACGGTGGCCGGGTCGGAGGCGGGCAGCGGGCGGCCGACGCTCCACTCGGCGCAGCCGCTGGCGGCGATCACCCGGCCGCCGGTCGGGGCGAACTCGACGAAGGCCACGCAGTCCGCGCCGAGCGTGGGGCGGGCCGCCCGGAGCAGCGAGGTGAGCACCGGCAGTCCGGCCTCACCTGAGTTGATCATCTCGATCACCGCGCCGTGGTCGGCGATGAGGGTGGCGAGATCGGGGCGCTCCGGCATGCCCCGAGTCTGCCCCGTACCGGGCGGTTCGGGCACCCCCCGCAGGTCACCCGGATCCGGCAGCCGGTGCCGGCCCGAACCACCGGCGTCGGCCGGGGACCGGTGTGAGCCGGGCGTCACCGGCCCAGCCGGGCCAGGGTGTGCGCGGGCCGGTCGGTGATCACCCCGTCCACCCCCGCGTCGAGGACCAGCTCCAGGTCGGTGGGTTCGTTGACCGTCCAGACGTACACCGGGTGGCCGGCGGCGCGCAGTGTGGGCACCAGCTCCGGGCGGGCCCGGACCAGGCCGATGCCCGGCCCGGCGATCCGCGCCCCGAACGGGAGCCGGCCGAGCCGCAGCCAGCGCGGCAGCACCTCCAGCAGCAGCACGGTCGGCAGCGCCGGGGCCAGTTCACGCATCCGGCGTACCGCCAGCGGGGAGAACGACATCACGGTGACCTGCACCAGGTCGTCCGGGCGCGGCTCGGCCAGCCCGTGCCGGCGCAGCATGGTCACCAGCCGGCGCTCGACGTCCCCCCGGTAGCGGGACGGGTGTTTGGTCTCCACCAGCAGCTTGACCGGGCGGCCGGAGTCGCGGACGGCGGTCAGCAGCCGGTCCAGGGTGAGCAGCCGGGTGTGCGTGTCGTCAATCGCCTCGTCACCGTCGGCCGGGGCGCAGCCGGGATGCCAGGAGCCGAAGTCCAGGGTCTCCAGCTCGGCCAGGGTGCGGGCGCTGACCAGGCCGTGACCGTTGCTGGTCCGGTTCAACCGCCGGTCGTGTACGCAGACCAGGTGCCCGTCGCGGGTCAGCCGGACGTCGCACTCCAGCCCGTCGGCGCCTTCGTCGAGGGCCCGCAGGTAGGCCGCCAGGGTGTGCTCGGGCAGGTCGGCCGAAGCGCCCCGGTGCGCGAAGACCAGTGGATCAGCCATGCTGCGCCGCTCAGATGACCTGGCCGGGCTGCCCGTCCCCGGTGACGACCGGCCTGCCGACGGCCGCCCACTGCCGCATCCCGCCGTCGGCGTTGCGGACCTGCTCCCAGCCGTTGCCGAGCAGGTAGCCGACGACCTGGGCGGAGCGCCCGCCGGAGCGGCAGATCACCGCGACGTCGCGGTCGGTGGGCACCTCGGCGAGCCGGGCCGGCAGTTCCATCATCGGTACGTGGTGCGCGCCGGGCGCGTGGCCCGCCGCCCACTCGTCGTCCTCGCGGACGTCGAGCAGGTAGGTGTCGTCGTCGATCGCGGTCACGGGGACACTGGGAACCTGGGATCCGAACACGGTCGAAAGCCTAGATCCTCGGTGCCGGCGAGGGCACGTCGGCGCTCGGCGTGGCGACCTGTCGGCGGGTGTACGGCATGACGGTCAGAGCCGGTTGACCCAGCGCGGGTTGGCCCGGGACCAGTCGGGCAGCCGGTGGGTGCGGACGGCCTCGAAGAGCCCGCCGCCGCCGTTGTCGAGCACCACGTACGAGACGCCGTCGATGGTCTGCGGGTAGGACGGGAGCTGCACCCCGCGCAGCGCGTCGGCGGGCAGTGACCGCAGGGCGAACAGCAGCTCGTCCAGGGGTACGCCGTTGGTGTCGACGGTGAGCGCGCTGCCGACCGCCCGCAGCACCCGGTCGAGTTGCACCGGGTCGGTGCGCAGGTGGGTCTCGCCGGCGCGGTCCATCATCGCCCGCAGCATCTGCTGCTGGTGGCGCTGCCGGTCGTAGTCGCCGTTGGGCAGGTCGTAGCGTTGCCGGGCGTAGTCAAGCGCCCGTGCGCCGTCCATCTGCTGGCAGCCGACCGGGAAGACGACGCCGGTGTGGATCGAGCGGACCTCGGTGTCGACGCACATCCGGATGCCGCCGAGCAGGTCGATGACGCGTCGGAAGCCGGCGAAGTCGACCAGGGCGGCCCCGTCGAAGCGGATGCCGGTGAGCCGGGTCAGGGTGGCCGAGAGCAGGCGGGTGCCGCCCTCGCCGCCGCCGCCGTGCTCGTACGCTGCGTTGATCTTGTCCTGGCCCCCGGCGTAGCCGACGCCGTCGGGGGGGATGTCGACCAGCAGGTCCCGGGGGACGGAAATCAGGTACGCCTGCCGCAGGCCGGGCGGTACGTGCACGATCAGGATGGTGTCCGACCGCTGGTCCGGGCCGGGCGCGCCGGGGCGTCGGTCGGAGCCGACGATCAGGTAGTTGAGCCCGGTGTCCAGCTCGGTGCGGGCCTGCCGGGCGTCGGGGGAGAGCAGTTGCTCCTTGCTGACCGTGCGCTCGTAGCGGTGGGCGAGCAGCCGCACCCCGACCACGGCGAGCCCGGCGAGCAGCACCAGGGCGAGGCCGACGCCGAGCAGGGCCCGTGGCCAGCGTGCCCTGCGCCGGCCGGGAGGCGGTGTGCCCCGCCCCCGGTCGGATCGCGCTGACCTGGCCGTGACATCCTCCCCGTGGCCGCAACGTGAATATCTCTCACGTCAGGCTACGGTGGGCCGACCGGCTCCCGGGCCGGTTCGCCGCGACTACCGACCGGTCACTTCCGGGTGGACAGCACGCTCGGGTTGGCGTACACGAACTCGCCGAGCTTGTCTTCCTTGATCGCCTGGAACATGTCCAGCGTCTGCTGGCTGAGCGCCTCGCGGTTGTTGGCGTTGCCGTTGAACGTGCCGCCGTTGGTCCGCAGCATGGTCAACTCGTTGGCGGTGACCCCGCGCATGGTGAACACCAGGTCGGCCACCGGCACGCCCCCGGTGTCCAGGATGAACGCCTTACCGGCCGCCTTGATCAGCTGGTTGACCTTGACCGGGTTGGTCATCATGCCCTTGTCGGTGGCCTTGCGGGCCATCGCCTTGATCAGCTGCTGCTGGTTCTGCTGCCGGTCGTAGTCGCTGTTCGGCAGGCCGTAGCGCTGCCGCGAGTAGTCGAGCGCCTGGAGGCCGTTCATCTCCCGGCAGCCCTTCTTGTAGACCACCGGGGTCATCGGCCGGCCGGTCTTCTTGGCGTCCGCATTCCACATCTGCTTGCCGTCGACCATCATCATGTGGTGCGACTTCACCTCGTGGCTGACGCAGATGCGCACCGTGCCGAGGGTGTCGATGACGTTCTTGAAGCCACCGAAGTTGATGATCGCGGCCCCATCGAAGCTGACCCCGGTCATGTTCTTGATGGTCTGGGCCATCAGCTGCGCGCCGCCCTCCCAGCCGCCGCCGTTGCGCGCGCCGGCCTGGAACGCCGCGTTGATCTTGTCGGTGCCGCCCTTGAACCCGCTCTTCTTGAACGGCGGGATCTGCGCCTCGGTGTCCCGGGGGATCGAGACCAGGTACGCCTGGTCGTGGCTGGCCGGGATGTGCAGCACGATGATGCTGTCCGAGCGGACGTCGTCGGCGGCCCAGCGCTCCCGGGCGTCCACGCCGAGCAGCAGCATGTCGATCGGGCCGTCGAGGTTGGCGCCGCCCTCGGCCTCGGTCTTGCCCGCCCCGCCGAGCAGGTTGCGCTGGGCGATGTTGCCGGTCGCCTGACTGATCAGCGCCTTGCTGCCCACGATCGCCACACCGCTGGTCAGCATCAGCACCGCGCCGAAGACCACGGTCAGCCGCGCCCAGAGCGGGTCCTTGCGCCGGGCGCGCTTGCGGGCCGTGGTGGAGGGCCGACCGCCGCGACCGCCCGCTGACGGGACGGCGGCCGACGCCCGGTAGGGGTCGGCGCTCGGCGGCGATGGGCGGGGGCTGGTCTGAACCGGCATGCGTGCTCCAGCTCGCGTGATCGGGGGGCGGGACCACTTTACGTACCGCTTCCCGGCAAGGCGAGGTCGTCACACGCACAAATCCCAGACAACCTGACCTTTAGCCCCATGATTCATCCGTTCGGGCGAATCGATGCGACCGGATGGCCGTTGGCGTCCGATGATCAAGCGTTCCGGAAATGACCTCTGATGATGTTCGTCGAAATCTGTCGGACACACGGGGGCGGGCCGTGACCGCCCGCCCCCGCCGGGCGACGTCTCAGTTGCCGTTGCCGGCGTCCGCCTTCTTGTCGGCCGCCACCCAGTCCGCCATCGTGTCGGCGGACATCGCCTTGTACATCGCCAGCGCCCTCTCCCGGTCGGAGACCACCACCGACTCCCCGTTGATGGTGTCGCTGCCGCTGTTCGGGCTGGTGAGGAAGGTCAGGTTCTCCCCGCGCAGGTTGCGGAACTGGATGGCCATGTCGCCGAGGGAGAAGTCGTTGTCGACGGTCACCGCGGCGGTCACCGACTTGAGGAACGCGTTCAACTTCTTGGGGTTGGTCAGCGTGCCCGTGCTGGCCGCCTTGTCCATCAGCGCCCGCAGGAACTCCTGCTGGTGGCGCATCCGGGCGAAGTCGCCCTGGGGGAACTGCTTGCGCTGGCGGATCCAGTCCAGGGCCGTCGCGCCGTCCATGTGCATGGTGCCCTTGGTGAACTTCCGGTACGGCTTGTGGATCGAGGTGATGCTCCGCTCCACCTTCAGGTCGACCCCGCCGAGCGCGTCGGTGACCTCCTTGAAGCCGCCGAAGTCGATCGCCATCACGTTGTCGATCCGGACGTCGGTGAAACACTCCACGGTGCGTACCGCAAGCGGCAGGCCACCGAAGGCGAACGCAGCGTTGATCTTGGCGCGCTGACCGGAGTCGCAGGCCGCGCCCGCGTTCTCGGGGATCGGCACGTACAGGTCACGCGGGACGGAGACCAGGTAGGCCGACTTGTGGTCGGCCGGGATGTGCATGACGATCAGCGTGTCCGCCCGCCACTCGCCCGGCTTGTCGACCGCCGCGTCCGGGTCCCGCGAGTCCGTGCCGACCAGCAGGATGTTGAGCGCCCCGTCGACCGCCTTCGCCGGCCGGCCACCGGTGATCTCCGAGAACGGGTCGGTGCGGGCCAGGTCCTCGTTGAGGTTGCGGGTGTAGAACCAGGCTCCGATCCCGCCGAGCAGCGCCACCACCAGCACCGTCACACCGGCCACCAGGGCGATCCGCCCCCAGCGCGGGCGCGGTCCACGCCGGCCGTAGTTGCCCGGCCCGCCCGGCCCCGAGGGTGTGCCGGGCCCGCCCGGCCCGCCCGACCGGGGCTGACTCTCCTGGTGCGACGGGTACCACTGCGCGTCGGACGCCCGGGCGCGCCCGGTGGGGCCCCGGTCGGTGCCGGGCACCGAGGCCCGGCCCGCGCCGCGGTGCAGGTAAGGGAGCGAGGCGCCGGCTGACGAGGTCGCTGACATGCGTTTCAGCGTACGTAGGCGGGTCGAGCGTTCGCTGAATGTGAAGCCCGCCGGCCGTCCCGCGTGGCGCGGGGGAGCTACCCTAGCCGGTCGCGGAAATGGTCGATGGTGCGTCGCAGGCCCTCCTCGGGCGAGACCTCCGGCTGGTATCCCAGCAGGTCCCGGGCGAGGGTCAGGTCGGGACGGCGCATCTCCGGGTCGTCCGCGCTGCGGGTGACGTAGGTCACCTGTGACGTGCTGCCGGAGAGTGACACGATCGTCTCGGCGAGTTGCCGCATCGACATCTCGTGTTCGGTGCCGCAGTTGATCGGGCCGGTCTGCGTCGAGTCGAGCAGCAGCAGGATGCCGCGCACCAGGTCGTCGACGTAACAGATCGACCGGGTCTGGTCACCGGTGCCGTGCACGGTGATCGGCTCGCCGCGCAGCGCCTGGGAGATGAAGGTGGGGATCGCCCGGCCGTCGTCCGGGCGCATCCGCGGGCCGTACGTGTTGAAGATCCGGACGATCGCCGCGTCCAGCCCCCGGCTGCGGTGGTAACCCATGGTGGCCGCCTCGGAGAAGCGCTTCGCCTCGTCGTAGACGCTGCGCACCCCGATCGGGTTGACGTTGCCCCAGTACGTCTCCCGCTGCGGGTGTTCCTTCGGGTCCCCGTACGCCTCGGAGGTGGAGGCCATCAGGAACCGGGCGTCGTCGGCGACCGCGCGGTCGAGCAGGTGCAGGGTGCCCACCGACCCGACCCGGAGGATCTCCACCGGCAGCTTCGCGAAGTCGGTCGGGCTGGCCGGGGACGCCATGTGCATGATCGCGTCGAACCGCTGTGCCAGGGCCGGGTGGTGGGTGGGCAGGCCGTCGGAGATGTCCGCCTCGACCAGGGTGAACCGGGGGTGCTCGGCCAGGTGCGCGACGTTGTCCTTGGAACCGGTGACGAAGTTGTCCAGTGCGACCACCGTGCACCCGCGCTCGACCAGGGCGTCCGCCAGGTGTGACGGCACGAACCCGGCACCGCCGGTGACCAGGACGCGGTGACCGTTTCCGAACCGCTGGGCAACCTTCATGGCGGCCAGCCTACTTCTCCCTGCTGCCCGGGGCCCGGTCGACCCGAGGCCGGGCGCGCCTCGTCCTGCGCCCGTCCCCGCCCGGTTGACGACTCCCCGGGGTGACCGACGGGTGGGCCCCCGACGCGAGCGGTCGCGTCGGGGGCCCGTGGTGCCGGTCGTTCAGTGCGCGCCCGCGCCGGTGAGGGCACGTACCTCCAACTCGGCGTACTTGTCCTCGTCGTGTTCCTTGGAGATCACCGTGCCGAGCCAGCCGCAGAGGAACCCGAACGGGATGGACAGCAGGCCCGGGTTGGACAGCGGGAACCACTGCCAGTCGTGGTCCGGGAACATCGAGGTGGGTGCCCCGGAGACGACAGGCGAGAAGAACACCAGGAACACGGCCGAGACCAGGCCGCCGTAGATCGCCCAGACCGCGCCCGAGGTGTTGAACCGCTTCCAGAACAGGCTGTAGAGGATCGCCGGCAGGTTGCCCGACGCGGCCACCGCGAACGCCAACGCCACCAGGAAGGCCACGTTCAGGCTCTGCGCGTAGATCGACAGGGCGATCGAGACCGCGCCGATGACCAGGGCCGATATCCGGGCCACCCGGACCTCCTGGCGTTCGGAGGTCTGCCCCTTCTTGACCACGTTGGCGTAGAAGTCGTGCGCCAGGCTGGAGGATGAGGCCAGGGTCAGGCCGGCGACCACCGCCAGGATGGTCGCGAACGCCACCGCCGCGATGATCGCCAACAGGGTCGCCCCACCCAGGTCGCCGCCGAGGAAGGTCTTGCCCAGTTCCTCGGCGAGCTGCGGCGCGGCGGTGTTGCCGGCCTTGTCCTGCGCGACGATCTCCTTGCCGCCGACCAGCGCCGCCGCACCGAAGCCCAGGGCCAGGGTCAACAGGTAGAAGGTGCCGATGATGCCGATCGCCCAGAGCACGCTCTTGCGGGCCGCCTTGGCGGTCGGCACCGTGTAGAAGCGGATCAGGATGTGCGGCAGGCCGGCGGTGCCGAGCACCAGGGCGATGCCCAGCGACAGCAGGTCCATCTTGTTGTAGAAGGTCTGGGTCGAGTTGCCGGCCACCTCGACGCCGTACCGGAGCCCGGGTTCGAGGAACGCGCTGCCCTTGCCCGACGTGGCGGCGGCGTCACCGAGCAGCGCCGACAGGTTGAAGTTGTACTTCGCCAGCACCAGCACGGTCATCACCAGCGCGCCGGTCATCAGCAGGAACGCCTTGACGATCTGGACGTACGTGGTGCCCTTCATGCCGCCCACGGTCACGTAGATGATCATCAGGGCACCGACCATGATGATGGTGGCCACCTTGGCGGTGTCGGCGTCCATGCCCAGGAACGTCGTGCCCGGCTTGATCCCCAGCAGCAGCGCGACCAGGGCGCCCGCGCCCACCATCTGGGCCAGCAGATAGAAGATCGACACGGTGATGGTGGAGACCGCCGCTGCGGTACGCACCGGGCGCTGACGCATCCGGAACGCCAGCACGTCGGCCATCGTGTAGCGGCCCGAGTTGCGCAGCAGTTCCGCCACCAGCAGCAGCGCCACCAGCCAGGCGACCAGGAAGCCGATGGAGTAGAGGAAGCCGTCGTAGCCGTACAGGGCGATGATGCCGGCGATGCCGAGGAACGACGCGGCCGACATGTAGTCGCCGCCGATCGCCATGCCGTTCTGGAAACCGGAGAACGACCGGCCGCCGGCGTAGAAGTCGGTGGCCGTCTTGGTCTGCCGGCTGGCCCAGATCGTGATCGCCAGCGTCACCGCCACGAACACCAGGAACAGGGTGATGGTCAGGTTGCGGGCGGTGCCGCCGCCCGCCTCAACCGCGAGGACCGTGTTCACGGTTCACCTCCCCGATCTCGGCGCGGATGCGGTCGGCCGTCGGGTCGAGCTTGCGGTCGGCGTACCGGGAGTAGAGCCAGGCGATGAGGAACGTCGAGACGAACTGGAGCAGCCCGAAGATCAGCGCCACGTTGATGTTGCTGCCGAAGAGCTTCGTGCCCATGAAGTCCCGCGCGTAGGCGGAGAGGATCACGTAGAGCGCGTACCACAGGAAGAACGCGACGGTCATCGGGAAGACGAAGCTGCGCAGCGCGCGGCGCAACCCGACGAACTCGTCCGACCGTTGTACGGCCAGATAACGCTCCGCCGCCGAGTCGGCCGGGGCGGGCGTGGGTGTGTCCGTGGACATCTGTGGATCACCACCTTCACAGGCATCGGGAGTTTCGCGCACCGTAGAGAGCGGCCTGCCTGCGAGAAAAGGTGCAGATCGATCCCGGCAGTCCCCTGCGCCGAACGGTCCCCCACCTGCGCCCAGTGACCCACGTCACCCCGCTCACCGGCGTGACCGCATGTTGATCCAGCCTCCTGGGCCGGAGTTGCGGTATCCGCCGGCCAGGATGCCGCTATATCGGTGACATTGCGACGCCACCCCAGCCCCGCACGGGCGGGGCTGGTCAGGGAAGCTGGTGGTAGCGGCCCCGGTGGTGCAGGAGGGGCGGGGTGTCGGCGACGATCTCGACCGTCTCGATGGTCGCCTCGACGAGGAGGGCCCAGCCGTACTCCCGGGCGGTGTCCAGGCGGCAGCCGGCCCAGCTCCCGGCGTCGGCGGGCACCGGCCCGTAGGGCGTGTCGGTCCACGCGTCGGTGGCGAACAGCCCGCCCGGCGAGGGGAAGAGCCCGGCGAACCGGTCCGCGAGCTGCCGGTGGGACGGCCCGAGCGGGGCCACCGCGAACCGGCCGGCGTCCTCGATCGCCGTCCACAGGTCGGCCTCGGGGTCGACCAGGCCGAGCAGCCGGTCCGGCTCGCCCTCGGCGACCAGGGTTGACGACACGGTCAGTCCGGCCGGGCCGGGAGCGGTCCAGAGCGTCACCGGCGCGGCGAGCCGCCCCCGCAGCCGACGGGCCGGCGAGCGTTGCCCGGTCGGCACCGCGAACGGGTCGGTGTGGTGGATCTCGGCACCCGGTTCTGGATTCACGTGAAACATTGTGGCCCCCGCCCCGTCCCGCGTTGCCCGGTCGGGGCGAGAGTCGGCCGAGCTTCCATGATCGTCTACGCCGGGGCGACCAGGGCGCGCCGGTTCGGTGCCGCTCCCGCGTAGATGATCTTCGGAACTCCCCGCCGGGCGGGCGCGGGCCCAGCCGAGGAAGCGTTCGTGCAGGTCGGCGGGCCGGACGTGGCCGGTGAGCTGGCCGAATTGGTCGCCGGCCTCCACCATCAGCGTGCCCAGGTAGACCAGTAGGGCGGTCCGCTGGCCCCGGTACTCGTCCAGCAACGTGAGCCGGGCCGGCTGGCAGGGCCAGGGTGCGCCACAGGCCCGGCAGCGCCACAACGGCCGCATCGCCACATGCGGCACGAACCGCCTCACCATCTGCCCCGCCCCTCGCCGCGCCGACATCCCGGATGCGCCAGGAAGGATCTTGGAAAGTTCCGGCCTCCCTGGGGGCCGTTTCCCGCCAAGATCCGGGCCGCCTCGCGCGGGGAGTGCGAGTGGCCGTGGCCGGTGCGGTGCTGCGAGCGACAAACGTTGCCGGACGGGATCAATGGTCTCGACCGGGCGGGCCAGCGACGTGGCTGCGGCACGGAAGCCTCCTTCGCGGGGTGGAGGCCGCCCCGGCCGGAGGTGGCCGGGGCGACCCGCGCAGGACCGGTCGCCGGGACGCTGCCTCCATCGACCGGGCCGCGTGCCCTCCACCCTGGACGCGGCAGCCCGCGCAGGGGAGGATGCCAGCGGTTACTACGGAGCGCGTTCGCGTACTTACCGGATAGGTGAGTGATGAACTTCGAGATGTGGGTTCGGGCGTTGAAGGCGGCCAGAGCCGGTGCCGGGGTGTCCCAGGAGGGCCTGGCCGGCCTCGTCAAGTGGAGCCCGTCGTTGATCGCCGCGATCGAGACCGGTCGCCGCCGACCGACCATGGAGTTCGCCGTGGCGGCCGACGAAGCCCTCGGCACCGGCGGTCTCCTCGCCGGCCTCCTCACCGACCACGAGGGGGAGCGGGCACCGTCATGGTTCCTGCCCTGGCAGAGCTACGAGGCCCAAGCGGTTCGGCTGCGTAACTTCGAGCCGTGTCTGGTACCCGGGCTGCTCCAGACCGAGGACTACGCGCGGGCCATCTTCTCGGCCGGCGGGCTCCAGCGGGACGAGCGGGTCGAGGGACTGCTCGCGCTCCGGATGAGCCGACAGGCGGTACTGAGCCGGGACGACCCACCCGAATGTGTCTTTGTCATCGACGAGAGCGCACTGCGGCGGTCGATCGGTGGGCCGGCGGTGATGGATCGGCAGTTGGGACGGCTGCTGGAGGCCGCTGAGCTGCCCCATGTGCGGCTCCACGTGCTGCCGCTCGATGCCGGCGCGCACGTCTCGCTGGGCGGCGGGTTCGTGCTGGCGGAACTGCCTGGGAGCGAGCAGGTCCTGTGTCTGGACAACACCGCCCGGGGGCAGATCGCGGACCATCCGGAATGGATTCGACTGATGCTGCGCAAGTGGGAGAGTCTGTTGGGTGAGGCGCTGGCCGAGCGGGCCTCGCTCGATCTGGTCAACAAGCTGAAGGTGACCCCATGACCTCTGACGAGCCATGCTGGCGGACCTCGTCGCGTTCCGACGACTCCGGTAACTGTGTCGAGGTGGCGGACAATCTGCCCGGGGTGGTGCTGGTCCGGGACAGCAAGGACCGCTGTGGCCCGACGCTCCACTTCACCCCCGACACCTGGCGTTCCTTCGTCACCTCGGCGGGAACCGCCGCCCGGCTGGAGGGACCACGGGTGTGCCGCTGAGCGCCGATGACCGGCTGGCGATCCACGAACTCGTCGCGCTGCACGGCCACCTGATGGACGACGGGGCGTTCGACCGGTTGTCCGAGCTGTTCACCGACGACTTCGCCTACGACGTCACCGCCTACGGGTTCGGCGTACTGCGGGGGTACGCGGCGTTCGCTGAGGCGGCGCGGACCCTGGGCGACGGGAACCCGCTTGGCCACCACGTGACCAACGTCGTGGTCAGTGAGGACGCCGACGGCACCGTCCGGGTCCGCTCGAAGGGGCTCGGCGTGCCGGTCGACGGCCCGGTGGGCACCGTGGTCTACGAGGACGTGGTCCGTCGGGTCGAGGTACAGCCCCCGGCGGGTACGGCCGGCGCGCGGCGGCCGGCGGCGGGCTGGCGGATCAGCTACCGGAGGGTGGTCCCGCGTCGTCGACCGCTGCATCCCGAGGGGCGGGGTCAGCACCCCGAGAGCTGAGGTCCACCTCCCGGGGTGTGCCGTCCGGCCCGTCGGACAGGGCGGCACGGGCGGCGGCCAGCACCTGCGGGTCGGCGCAGCCGGCCGCGTAACCGGCGATCCGACGACGGATGTCCCGGGTGAGCAGCCAGACGCCGACCCGGTCGGCGACCGGCCGCAGGAAGGCCGGCCGGCAGCGGAAGCTGTACCGCCAGGTGGCGACCGTGTGGCCCGGTTCGGGTGCGGGGGCGAACCGCCAGCCACCGGCGAACATCTCGAAGAACCACGGGCCGCGCACCATCTTCATCCCGACGTTCGTCGGCGGGGCGAAGGAGACGTACTCGCTGACCATCGCCAGGCCGTGCCGGGAGCGGGTGAAGGTACGCACCCCCTTGCCGGGCCGGGTGGCCCCGTCGACGAAGTGCTGCTCGCGGACGAACGGGTCCCACCGGTAGCGCACCGGCGCGACGGTCTGCGACACCGCGAACGCCACCTCCGGCGGGACCGCGACGGTGGTGACCGCCTCGACGACGGGCATCAGCGGCGGGGGGTCACGGTCGACAGCAGCTCCGGCATCCGGCGGTCCAGCACGTCCCCGGCCAGGTACGCCCCGAGCAGCGCCGCCCCCACCCCGTACGCCGCCCCGACCGGCAGGGCCAGCCAGAGCCAGACGTCGCCGAGCAGCCCGGCGGCCACCACCATCGGTACGGCGGCAGCCGCCGAGCCGACCATGGACAGCAGGGTGAGCATGCTCTTGGCGACCCCGGAACCACCGTTCATCGCGAACGGGTTGCTCGTCTCCGGCAGCGAGTACGCCCCGAGCACCGAGATGAACCCGTTGATCGCCAATCCCACCCCGTACGAGGCGAGCAGCGCGCCCGCCGCCACCCCGAACCATTCCGGCCGGCCGAGCACCCCGCTGATGATCAGGGAGACGACGCCGAGCATCGGCACCACGTACACGGAGAAGGCGGTCATCCGGGCGCGCAGCTCCAGCCGACCCGGCACCCCGGCCACGACGTTGGCCGCGTAGGCGCTGCCGTCGAAGCCGAACTGGTTGGCCAGGGTCACCGAGGCGAGCACGCCGACGAAGAGCATCGAGATGCTGAGCAGCACCGGCGACGGGTCCCCGGTGGCCTCGAAGCCGTCCTCGCCGACGGCGAATCCGGCGCCACCGAGGTTGACCATCACCGGGACGAAGATCCCGACCACCGCGATGGTGATCAGGTTGGCCCGTCGTCGGGCGTCCCGCCACCAGTAGCGGCACTCGCGGGCCACCAGAGCGCCGAACCGGTCCCGACGGGCCCAGCCGACCGCCCGGGGGAAGAGTTGGGCGACCGCGCCGCCGGTCGGTGCCTGGCGGGCCTTGGTCGGGGCGGCGCTCGCCGCGCCGACCATCGCCGACTCCAGCGACCGGGACCACCAGAGCAGCAGCGCCCCGATGGCGACCCCGGTGATCAGCAGCTTGACCGGGACGGCCCAGGCCCGGCCCTCGGCCACGTCCAAGCCGATCGTCCAGGGTGCGCCGAACGGGGTCCAGCCGACGATCCGGGCCACCCCGACCAGCCGGTCCCAGTCGGCGGTGCGGACTGCGGCCAGCACCACGAGCTGCAACGGGCCGAGCGACGCGGCGACCACGGCGAGCAGCACGGCGGCCAGGTCGCGTACCCGGCGGGACCGCAGCATGGTGGCGAACGCGCTGGTCACCGCGCGGCTGGCGGCGACGCAGAGCAGCACCCCGGCGACCACGCCGACGGCGGCGACGACCCCGGCGACCGCGCCGCCGAGCAGCGCGGCGCTGACCACCAGCCCGGTGACCGCGACCAGCACCGCGAACACCGGGACGCTGACCAGGGCCGCCGCGAACAGCCCGGTGACCAGGGTGCGGCGGGACAGTGGCAGCAGGGCGAACCGGGCCGGGTCGAGGGTCTCGTCGACGCCGAAGAAGACGAGTGGCAGCAGCAGCCAGCCGAGCACCAGCATCCCGCCGCCGAACGCGGCGGCCATCACCGCGTACCGGGGTTCGTCGGCGAAGCCGGGGGCGGCGAACATGAGGAAGCCGCCGGCCGCGAACCAGAGCCCGACCAGCACGCCGGTCACGAACAGGGCGATCCGCCAGCCCTGGCCCCGGAAGTTGTTGCCCATCACCCGTAGCTTGAGCCGGACGAAGTGGCGGGGGGAGACCGCGCGGACCCGAGTGGGGGGCGCGGGCGCGGTCACCGGGACAGCCACGCCAGCTCCTCACCGGTCGCCGTCCGGCCGCCGACGACCTCGACGAAGACGTCCTCCAGGGAGCGGTCGCCGCGTACCTCGGCGAGGGTGCCGACCCGCTTGATGGTGCCCTCGGCGAGGATCGCCACGTGTGAGCAGAGCCGCTCGACGACCTCCATCACGTGGCTGGAGAAGACGACCGTCCCGCCGCCGACCACGTACCGGTGCAGAATGTCGCGGATCAGCGCCGCCGACACCGGGTCGACCGCCTCGAACGGCTCGTCGAGCACGAGCAGCCGGGGGCCGTGCAGCAGCGCGCAGGCCAGGCCGATCTTCTTCTTCATCCCGGCGGAGTAGTCGACCACCAGGGTCCGGCCGGCGTCGGTGAGGGCCAGCACGTCGAGCAGTTCCGCCGCCCGCTGGTCGACCACCGCCGGGTCCATGCCGCGCAGCAGACCGTGGTACGCCAGCAGCTCCGCGCCGCTGAGCCGGTCGAACAGCCGTACGCCGTCGGGCATGACGCCGAGCAGCCGTTTCGCCTCGACTGGGTCACCCCAGACGTCGTGCCCGAGCACCCAGGCCTGGCCGTGGTCGGGCCGGAGCAGTCCGACGGCCATCGACAGGGTGGTGGTCTTGCCGGCGCCGTTGGGGCCGAGCAGGCCGTAGAACGAGCCGGCGGGGACGGCCAGGTCCACCCCGGCGACCGCCACCTTGCCGTCGAACTGCTTGGCCAGGCCACGGAGTGCCAGCGCAGGGTGTTCACCAGTCATGTCCCGACCGTATCCGGGCCGGGCGAGGAGCCGCTCCCGCCAGGGGACGATCCCGGATCATCCCGCAGGCGGACGACCGGGCGGGGGTGGTTCCGGGAGGACGCCGACCGCGATACCGGCCGACCGGGACGAACCGTCAGGAACGGAGCGACTCGGGTGCGTGCAGGCGGAGCATGGTGGCGCCGACGTCGACCGGGGTGCGGCGTCGGGTCGCCATCGACACCGCGATCATCACGGTGAAGGCCAGCGGCACCGTCCAGGCGGCGGGCTGGGTGGTGAGGGTCGCCGGCCAGCCGGTCAGCGGCGGCCCGAGCACGGTGACCAGCACCGCGCCGATAGCCGCGCCGCCGCCGACCAGCACCCCGGCCGCCGCGCCGAGATCGGTCAGGCCGCGCCACCAGATGCCGAGCACCAGCAGCGGGCAGAAGCTGGACGCGGCGACCGCGAAGGCCAGCCCGACCACCTGGGAGACGTCCAGCCCGGAGACGTTCAGCGCGAGCACCGCAGGCACCCCGCCGGCGATCACCGTGGCCAGCCGGAAGCCGCGAACCGAGCCGTGCCCCAGCACGTCGGTGGAGATCACCCCGGCGACGCTGGTGAGCAGCCCGGACGAGGTGGACAGGAAGGCGGCGAACGCCCCGGCGGCGACCAGGGCGGAGAGCAGCCGCCCGGTGACGCCGTCACCGAGCGCCGCCTCGGGAAGCAGCACCACCACCGCGTCGGTCTGCCCGCTGACCAGCAGTTGCGGGGTGTAGATCCGACCGAGTACGCCGTACAGCGTGGGCAGCAGATAGAAGACGCCGACCATGGCCAGCACCACCAGGGTGGTCCGCCGGGCCGACGCGCCGTCGGGGTTGGTGTAGAAGCGCACGAGCACGTGCGGCAGTCCCATGGTGCCGAGGAAGGTCGCCAGGATCAGCGAGTAGGTGGCGAACAGACCCCGGTCGTCGTCCCCGGCGGCGCTGGGCAGCAGCCAGTCGGTGGCCCCGGTGGCGACCCCGGACACCTCGGGCACCGGGTCACCGGCGGCGAAGCTCAGCTCGTCGCCGGGGCGTACCTCACGGATGGTGCCGTCGGGGAAGGTGAGGGCCGCGCGGTGCTCGACCACGACGGTGGTGGCGGTGCGGAACGCCGGCCCGTCGGGCGGGGTCACCGCCGGGCGGGCGTCGGCCTGCCACTGCAGGGCCAGGAAGATCGCGGGTACGGCGAGCGCGGTCAACTTCAGCCAGTACTGGAACGCCTGCACGAAGGTGATCGCCCGCATCCCGCCCAACGCCACGTTGGCGGTGACCACCGCGGCGACCAGCAACGCCCCCACCGGGTACGGCGAGCCGGCCACCGTGGCCAGCGTCAGCCCGGCGCCCTGCAACTGCGGCACCAGGTAGAGCCAGCCGATGAAGATGACGAAGACGGTGGCCAGGGTGCGCAGCCGGCGGGAACCGAGCCGCAGCTCGCAGAAGTCGGGCAGGGTGAACGCCCCGGAGCGGCGCAGCGGCGCGGCGACGAAGAGCAGCAGCGCCAGGTACCCGGCGGCGAAACCGACCGGGTACCAGAGCACGTCGACGCCGTACTTGAGGACCAGCCCGGCGATGCCGAGGAAGCTCGCCGCCGACAGGTACTCCCCGCCGATGGCGGCGGCGTTCCAGGTCGGACTGACCGTCCGGGAGGCCACCAGGAAGTCGGAGGTGGTCCGGGCCAGGCGCAGTCCGTAGAAGCCGATGCCGACGGTGATCAGGGTGACCGCGACGATCGCCGGTACGACGTACCCGTTGCCCATCTCAGCGTTCCGGTCGCTGGACGAGGTCGACGAAGTCCTGTTCGTTGCGTTCGGCGAGCCGCACGTACGCCCAGCCGACGGCGATGAGGAAGGGGAACGAGACCACCCCGAGCAGCAGCCAGGGCAGGTTGACGCCGAGCACGGTGACCCGGGCGACCGGGGGTGCGATGGCGAACAGCCAGGGCAGCCCGCCCAACCCGATGAGCACCAGCAGGCTCAGCCGCAGGGCGAGGGTGAGCTGTGCCCGGACCAGGCCCCGGACCAGCGCCTCACCGACCCGGGTCTGCTGGGTCAACTCGGTGCGGGTGTGGGCGGCCCGGGTGTCCCGGCGGGAGACGCCGGCCAGCACGATCCGTACCCGTCCGGTCGACCGGACGGCCGGCGGCCCCGGGTCCACCGATGGTGGTTCGGGGTGGTGGTCGGCGGTCACCCGGGCAGTCTCGTCCGCCCCACCTGAATGTCAAGTGTCGTCCACCGGGGGTGTGGACAACCTGTGGACAACGCGACCGGCCTGTGGATGACGGTGGGCGACCCGGCGACCACCATGGCGTTACGTCTGATTCGTCCTCACCGGAACGTCACCCGGAGATCATCTGTAACGGCCTTGCCGGCATTGACCCAGGCCCCTACGCTGGGGCAGCCAATCCCTTCCTCTTCGAACACGGGGTCTCTATGCGCAAAATTCGCACTCTCCTCGGCGTCGGTCTCGCCGGAGCATGTGCACTCGCCGTGGTGCCGGGTACGGCCTCCGCGGCTCCCGTCTCCGCGCCGCTGCAGAAGGCGGCAGCCCTCGACGACGTGACCGGCGCCTACTACCCGGTCTCCCCGGCCCGGCTGCTGGACACCCGCAACGGCACCGGCGCCCCGGTCGGCAAGATCGGCGCCGGCAAGAAGGTCGACCTCCAGGTCGCCGGCCGTGGTGGCGTACCGGCCAGCGGCGTCGGCGCGGTCGTGCTGAACGTGACCGTCACCGGTCCCAGCGCCGCCAGCTTCCTCACCGCCTACCCGACGGGTGAGTCCCGCCCCACCGCCTCCTCGGTGAACTTCGCCAAGGGCTGGCTGGGCTCCAACAACGTCACCGTGAAGCTCGGCTCCGGTGGCAAGGTCTCGGTCTACAACAACAGCGGCTCGACCGACGTGATCGTCGACGTGGTCGGCTTCTACGCGGGCGACAACAGCCTCACCAACCGGGCCGGCGGCCAGTACGAGTGGTACCTGCCGATGCGGTACTGGGACAGCCGGGAGGACCCGGAGGGCAAGCCCCCGGCCGGTCAGGTGCTGGAATACTCGCTCGACTTCGGGGACTACAACCCGCACGTCAAGTCGTTCGTCCTGAACGTCACCGCGGTGTCGCCGGCCAAGTCCGGCTTCCTCACCGCGTGGTCCGGCAAGGGCACCCGGCCGGGCGCCTCGACGGTGAACTACCTCGCCGGCAAGAACGTGCCGAACCTGACCTTCGTGCAGACCACCCCCTGCACCGGCACCGAGCAGAACGAGTGGTGCATCCCGGGTGCGCCGAAGTTCAGCATCTACACCTCGCAGGCGGCGCACGTCCTGGTCGACCTGGTCGGCGTGGTCGACGACGGCGACTCCCCGTACGGCATGCGGTTCGCCCCGCTGAGCCCGACCCGGATCGTGGACAGCCGCTCCAACCTGGGCATCTCCGGTGCCATCCCGGCGGGCGGCACCCGCAAGGTGACCGCCCCGGCCGAGCTGGTCACGCCCGACACCGATGTGCTGGCGATGAACGTCACCGCCGTCACCCCGACCAACAACACGGTCATCACCACCTGGCCGGCCGACTTCGACGGCGTCGGCAAGCCCGACACCAGCAACCTGAACCCGTACGCGGGCCAGGTCGTCTCCAACGGCGTGCTCGGTGTCATCGGCCCGAACTACGCGTTCAACGTCAACAACCTGTCCGGCAGCACGCACCTGGTCGCCGACGTGGTGGGCACGTTCTACTACCCGGAGGCGGCCACGGCCAAGTCGGCCGCGTCGCTGAAGGGCGGCAAGGCCAAGCCGAGCGCGGTTCCGGGCTCGAACCGGAGCTGACCGGCAGCAGCCACGACGGCGGACCGTCAGCCGTCACCGCAGAGCGCCCCGACCACACGGTCGGGGCGCTCTCGCGTTTCCGCGAATGGGACGGTGGTTCCGTCGGAGGCCCGGCTCACGTGCCGGTCGTCGATCCGGTAAGGGCGCAATGCCCTTTCTTGGCATTCCGTCGATACGGCCTTGCCGCTCGTGATCACCGCCCATAGTGTGTGGTCCACAATCACTCTTCCTTCTTCACGGGGTAATGCATGCGCATTTTTCGCGCTCTACTCGGCATGAGCGTTGCCGGGGCCTGTGCGCTGGCCGTACTGCCGGGAATGGCGCTGGCCGCGCCGACCGCGCCGTACACGGTCCTCACCGTCGACGTCGGCGACCAGACCGGCGGCTATCCGATCAACCGGTCCGACGTCTTCGACCGCGACAACTCCACCATCTCCGTGGTCGCGCAGAGCAACGACCGGTTGGCGGTCGATACCAACCGGGCCGGCTCCTACGTGCGGCTCAGCATCCAGCCGCCGGCCGGCGAGCAGTGGACCGCCGGTCAGACCTACCAGGCGACCTGGCAGGGCGACGGCGGCACCGCCGCCATGGACCTGGCCTCCGACGGGCGCGGCTGCGGCCACGTCAGCGGATGGATCAAGGTCCGGCAGGCCGAGCGGGACGGTGACACCGGCCGGGTCGACGCGTTCGCCGCCGCCTACGAGTACAGCTGCCGGGACAGCACCTACTACACCGGCACGGTCAGCGGTGAGCTGCGCTGGAACTCGTCAGTGGACTATGCGGTCGCGCACGGCGAGCCCAACCCGGTCAGCTTCAACTACCAGGAGATCGCGGTGCCCAGCGCGGCCCGGACGGTGACCTTCCGGTCCGTCGGCAGCGCCCCGGTCACCTTCGGGGCGGCCAGCCTCGGTGGTCCGACGCCCGAGGCGTTCGCGCTGCTCGGCTCGGACTGCACCGGCCGGACGCTGACCCCGGGGCAGACCTGCACGGTCTCGGTCGCGGCCAACCCGACCAGGGAGGGTGTGCAGCAGGCGAGCCTGCTGCTCGCCGATGACAGCGCCTCCGGCACCCGGCGGGTGCAGTTGGCCGTGGAGGGCTTCCGGGGCGTCACCGGCAGCTACTACCCGCTGGCGCCGAAGCGCCTGATGGACACCCGTTCCGGGTTGGGCGCGCCCAAGGCCAAGATCGGCCCGGGTAAGAAGGTCGACCTCCAGGTCACCGGTCGGGGCGGGGTGCCGAGCAGCGGTGTCGGCTCCGTCGTGCTGAACGTGACGGTCGTCGGCCCGACGGCGGGGAGCTTCCTGACCCTCTACCCCGCCGGCCAGAGCCGTCCGACCGCGTCCTCGATCAACTTCGCGAAGTCGTGGCTCGGCTCGAACAGCGTCACCGTCAAGGTGGGCTCGGGCGGCAAGGTGTCGGTCTACAACCACGCCGGGTCGACGGACGTCGTGGTCGACGTGACGGGCGTCTGGGCCGGGAACAACTCGCTCTCCAGCCGGGGGTCGGGCGGCCAGTACCAGTGGATCAAGCCGTTCCGGCTCTACGACACCCGGGACGACGGCGCTCCCCTGCCCGCCAACTACTACATGGAGAGTTGGCTCAGCTTCGGCAGCGTCAACGCCAACGTCAGGGCGCTGGTCGTCAACATCACCGCCGTCTCGCCCCGCAAGGCCGGCTACCTGACGGCCTGGAACGGGCAGGGGGACGTGCCGAGCGCGTCCACGGTCAACTACCCGGCGGGCAAGGTGGTGCCGAACCTCGCCATCGTCGAGACCGTCGAGTGCACCGAGTGCGGCGGCAAGCGGGCACCGCAGTTCGCGATCTACACCTCGCAGACCACCCACCTGGTGGTGGACGTGGTGGGCGTGATCGACGACGGCACCGTTCCGGACGGCCTGCGGTTCACGCCGATGTCGCCGACCCGGATCGCGGACAGCCGGATCGGCCAGGGCCTGCCGAGCGTGCTCGGGCCGACCGCGGTCGGCAAGGTCACCGCACCGGCGAGCATGCTGACCCCCAGCACGCAGGTGCTCGCGATGAACGTCACCGCGGTCACCCCGACCAGCAACACCGTGCTCACGGTGTGGCCGGCCGACTCGGCGATGACCCGGCCCACGGCGAGCAACCTCAACCCGGCCGCCGGGCAGACCGTCTCCAACGCGGTGCTGGGCATCCTCGGTCCCACGCAGGGCTTCAACGTCTACAACCACTCGGGTAACACCCACGTGGTCGCCGACGTCGTCGGCACGCTCTGGGTCTACCCGGGTACGGCTACTCCGCCCACGAGCCGGGCCACGACCCCCGGCAGCAGGCTCAAGGTGACCGACTCCGGCGTCGGCGCTCCCTCCCCGCGCTGACCCGCGACGCGGCGAAGGGCGTCCCGGCCTCGGTCGGGGCGCCCTTCGCCGTTCATGCCAGGGGGCCGATGTTGCGGCATCCGGGCACCCGGTCACCGCAACGTCGCCGACATTGCGACGATCAGCCGCCGGCGCGACGATCATGGCCGCACCCGGGTCAGCGGTTCCAGTCCTGTTTGGCGGCGCGGACCAGCTTGTCCTTCAGCTCCCGGGTGTGCCGGCGGCTCACCGGCAGCTCGGCGGCGTCGATCAGCACCACGTACCCCGAGTTGACCAGGCGCAGCTCCGCGATCAGCCGCAACTGCACCAGGTACGACCGGTGGATGCGCACGAAACCCGCGTCCGCCCAACGCTCGGCGAGCGTGGCCAGCGACACCCGGACCAGGTGCGACCCGTCGGCGGTGTGCAGCCGCGCGTAGTCACCCTGCGCCTCCACCCAGCGCACCGCCGAGCGGGGCAGCATCCGGGTCGTCCCGGCCAGCTCCACCGGGATCGTCGGGTCCTCCTCGGCGCGGGCCAGCGCCGCCGGGTGCGACGGCACCACCCGGGAGCCCATCACCCGGCGCAGCGACTCGGCGAGCCGTTCGGCGCGTACCGGCTTGCGGACGTAGTCGGTGGCGCCCAGGTCGAACGCGTCGACCGCGCCGTCGTCGTACGCGGTGACGAAGACGATCGCGGGCGGCCGGGCGAACCGGCGCAGCACCCGGGCCAGTTCCATGCCGTCCAGTCCGGGCATCCGGATGTCCAGGAAGACCACGTCCACGTCGGTGTCCCGCAGCACCCGCAGCGCCTCGGTGGCGTCACCGGCCGTGTGCAGCCGGGCCACCCGGGGATCGGCCCGCAGGTGGTACGCCAACTCGTCGAGCGCCGGAGGCTCGTCGTCGACCGCCAGCACCCGCAGGAACCCGGAGGCGTTCACCGCGCCGCCCCGCTCGCTCACGCGCCGGCCCGTACGCCCGGGTGGAACTTCGGAATCCGCAGGCTCACCTTCGTACCCGAACCGGGGCCCGTCTCGACGACCAGGCCGAACCCGTCGCCGAAGACCGAGCGGAGCCGCTCGTCGACGTTGGAGAGGCCGACGTGCTGGCCCGGGTCGTCGGTCGGGTCGCTGCCGGCCCGGGTCAGCTCGGCGATCCCCGCGGTCAGCGTGGCCGGGTCCATCCCCACTCCGTCGTCCTCCACCGTGATGTGACACTCGGCACCCGCGTCCCGGGCCTCGATGCTCACCATGCCGGTACCGGGCTTGCGCGACAACCCGTGTCTTACCGCGTTCTCCACCAACGGTTGCAGGCACAGGAACGGCAGGGTCACCGGCAGCACCTCCGGGGCGATCTGCAACCGCACCTGCAACCGGTCACCGAACCGGGCCCGTTCGATGGTCAGGTAACGATCGATGGAACGCAACTCCTCGGCGAGGGTGGTGAACTCCCCGTGCGCCCGGAACGAGTACCTGGTGAACTCGGCGAACTCCAGGATCAGCTCCCGGGCCCGTTCCGGGTCGGTGCGCACGAACGACCCGATCGCGGTCAACGCGTTGTAGATGAAGTGCGGGCTGATCTGCGCCCGCAACGCCCGGACCTCGGCGCGGGCCAGCCGCTCCCGGGACGAGTCCAGCTCGGCCAGCGAGAGCTGGTTGCCGGCCCAGTGCGCGGTCTCCAGGGTGGCCTGCACCAGGCCCGGCGCGGGCGGCCCGTCGGCCACCGCGACGAGCGCCCCGACCACCCGACCGTCGGCCGACAGCGGGGCCACCACCGCCCCCCGGACCAGACAGTCCACCCGGTCGCAGTGCAGCTCCGACTCGCCCAGCACCGTAGACCGGCCGGTCTCGGCCACCCGCCGGGCCGCCGCGAGCAGTTGCCCGCCGTGGTGCCCGCCGCGCCCGTCGAGGGCGAGCAGCGTGTCGGCGTCCGTCAACGCCAGTCCGGCCGCCCCCACCAGGGCCCGCAGGTGGCGTACGGCCTTCGCCGCGCCCGCCGGGTGCAGGCCGGTGCGCAGCGGCTCGGCGGCCAGCCCGGCGGTGTGCAGCACCTCGTAGGTGGCCCGTTGGGTGGCGGTGGCGATGCCCCGTCGACCGCGCAGCCGCAGCGCCGCCCAGAGCGCGGCGGCGAGCGCGGTCACCAGCGAGACGACGCCGACCACGGCGGAGAGGTTGCCACCCACCCCGCGATCCTGGCCTGTCCGGCCCGCCACGCCAAGGGGTTCAGTACGCGCCCTTGCGGGCCAGCACCACACCCACCGTGCGCCACAGGATGCTCAGGTCGTACGCCAGCGACCAGTTGTCGACGTAGTACAGGTCGAGCCGGACCGCCTCGTCCCAGGACAGGTCGGAACGGCCGGACACCTGCCACAGCCCGGTCATCCCCGGCCGGACCAGTAGCCGCCGCCGTACGTCGCCGAGGAAGTCGCCGTCGTCGGCGGGCAGCGGACGCGGCCCCACCAGCGACATCTCCCCCCACAGCACGTTGATCAGCTGGGGTAGCTCGTCCAGCGAGGAGGCCCGCAGGAAGCGGCCCACCGGGAACACCCGGGGGTCCTGCTTCATCTTGAACAGCATGCCGTCGGTCTCGTTCTGGTCGACCAGACCGGCCAGCCGCTCCTCGGCGTTGACGTACATGGTGCGGAACTTCCACACCCGGAAGGTCCGCCCCTCGTGGCCCACCCGGGGCTGGCGGAAGAAGACCGGCCCGGGGTCGGAGAGCCGGATGGCCAGCCCGATGGCGAGGAAGACCGGGACGAGCAGCAGCAGGCCCAGCCCGGCGGCGACCCGGTCCATCAGGTTCTTGGCCAGCAGCGCCGGCCCGGACAGGGTCGGCTCCTCCACGTGCAGCAGCGGCAGGCCCTCGATGGGGCGGATGTGCACCCGGGGGCCGGCGATGTCGGTGAGCTGCGGGGCGACCACCAGGTCGACGCCGGAGCCCTCCAGCTGCCAGGCCAGCCGGCGCAGCTCACCCGGTTCGGCGCTGGCCGAGCCGCAGACCGCGATGGTGTCCCCGCCGACCTCCCGCACCAGGGCCAGCACGTCCCGCCCGGCGTACACCGGGACGGGGGTCTGGATGCCCCGGGCGGCGGCGTACCCGTCGGTGATGTGGATGGCAACCGGCACCAGGCCGGCGCTCGGGTTGCGGGTGACCGCGACGTAGACCTCCAGGCACTCCGGCAGGGTGCCCACCAGCACCATCCGGTGCCCGGCGTGCCCGGCCCGACCCCGGATGCGGTGCAGCACGAACCGGGCCGTCATCCGCCCGACCAGCACCAGCACCAGCGCACCGAGGAGCGCGAAGCCCACGGTCCACCGGGAGAGCTGCGTGACGGTGGCGAAGGCGAGGAACGAGACCGTCGCGGCGACCGCGACGCCGGCCCGGATGACCCGCTTGTACTCGTCCGGCCCCAGCCCCAGGTAGCGGCGGTCGTATGCCCGGTTTCCCCAGAGGATGACCACCCAGCCGAGCGGCAGCAGACCGAACGCGACCGTGTGGAACCAGGTCGGGTTCTCCTTCACGCCGTAGAAGCCGGAGGCCGCCTGGTCGAAGATCTGGATGGCGAGGAAACTCGCCAGCGCCGCCGCGGCGAAGTCGAGCAGCAGCAGCGCGACGATGTACGGGCGGTGCCAGCGGGACACCCGGCGGCGGGCGCGGGCCCACGCCGACCGGGGCACCCCGTTGTGTGACGGCGGTGTCGGCGGCTGGATCTCGAAGCTGTCCACGTGCCGCACGAGTTTGCTCCGGCCTGTGTTGGTTACCGGGCGCTGGAGGCTTGTCGTCACCTCAACCCATGTCCTCCCGCATGACACGCGCCGCTCACTCGCCGTGAGGGGCCCGGGTCGCCCACCGTTCCAGTCTCCCACGCTGGCAGCGGGTCAAACGCGGAGCCGGGGGGGCTTTGCGTCTGGCGCTGCCGACGGGGAACCGGCCGACTTCACGTCAGTTTTCGAAGCCGGGGACCGAGCCACTATACCGATGGACGGCCACCGGGGTAGAGCGCGGACGGGGACGTTCCGCGCGCCAGGGACGATACCTCTCCGTAACAATGGCGCGATGTGACTCAGCGTACGAGGCGGGACAACCGACGGTCAGCGAGCGGTTTGCCCCCGGTCTGGCACGTCGGGCAGTACTGGAGGCTGGAGTCGGCGAACGACACTTCCCGTACCGTGTCGCCACAGACCGGGCAGGGCAGTCCGGTGCGGGCGTGCACCTTCAGCCCGGAACGCTTCTCACCCTTCAGCTCCGCCGCCCGGTGCCCGGCCGAGCGGCGTACCGCGTCGCCGAGCACCGTCCGGGTGGCGGCGTGCAGGGTGGCGAGCTGGTCGTCGGTGAGCCGGTCGGTGATCGCGAACGGGGACAGCTTCGCCGCGTGCAGGATCTCGTCGGAGTACGCGTTGCCGACACCGGCGAGCACCGCCTGGTCGGTCAGCACCCCCTTGACCTGCCCGCGTCGGCTGCGCAGCCGTTCGGTGAAGGTGGCCAGGTCGGCGTCGAGCGCGTCCGGCCCGAGCTTGGCGACCCCGGGGACCTGCGCCGGGTCGGTCACCAGGTAGGCGGCGAGCTTCTTCTGGGTGCCCGCCTCGGTGAGGTCGAACCCGGAGCCGTCGTCGAGGCGTACCCGCAGGGCGATCGGGCCCTTGCCGGGGCGCAGCGGGGTGGTGGACGGGAACGCCTCCCGGTAGTGCAGCCAGCCGGCGCGGGCCAGGTGCACCACCAGGTGCAGGTCACCGTCGAAGATCACGTCGAGGAACTTGCCGTGCCGCCGGGCGTCGGCCACCGCCCGGCCCGACACCGCAGTGGGCGCCGGGTCGTACGTCTTCAGGGCGCTGATCGCGGCGACCTCGACCCGGTCGACGCGTCGCCCCACGGCACGCTCACGCAGGTACCCCGCGAGCGCCTCCACCTCCGGTAGTTCGGGCATCACATCACGGTAGCCTTCGTTCCCGTGAGAATCGTGGTGGCGCACAACCGGTACCGGGAAGCCCAGCCGTCGGGTGAGAACACGATGGTCGACTCGGAGATCGGGCAGCTCACCGCGGCCGGGGTCGAGGTGTTGCCGTTCATCCGCAGCTCGGACGAGATCCCGTCGATGCCGAAGTCGGCCAAGGCGCTGCTGCCGATCTCACCGATCTACGCCCCGCGCGCACAGCAGGACCTGTCCCGGCTGCTCACCGAGCACCGGCCGGACGTGCTGCACCTGCACAACCCGTACCCCCTGCTCTCGCCCTGGGTGGTGCGGACGGCGCACAGGCACGGGGTGCCGGTGGTGCAGACGGTGCACAACTACCGGCAGGTCTGCTCGTCGGGGATCTACTTCCGCGACGGCGTCATCTGCCAGGACTGCAAGGGCCGGACGCTGGCGGTGCCGTCGATCGTGCACCGTTGTTACCGGGATTCCCGGGCGCAGAGCGCGCTGATGGCGGCGACCCTGGCCGTACACCGGGGCACCTGGCGTTCGGTGGACCGGTTCATCGCGCTGACCTCGGCCATCGCCGACCACCTGACCGACTACGGCATCCCGGCGGAGCGGATCGTGGTCAAGCCCAACGCGGTGCCCGACCCGGGTGCACCTGCCCCGCTCGGCGACGGCTTCCTCTTCCTGGCCCGGCTCACCCCGGAGAAGGGCCTCGACCTGCTGTTGGAAGCCTGGCGGCGGCACCCGGTGGGCAGCCTCGGCACGCTGCGGGTGGCCGGCGATGGCGAGCTGCGCCCACTGGTCGAGGCCGCCGCCGCCGAGCGCGCCGACGTCGTCTACCTGGGCCAACTCGACCGGGACGGGGTACGCGCCGCCGTCGAGGCGAGTGCCGTGGTGATCGCCGCCTCGATGTGGCACGACGTGCTGCCCACGGTGATCATCGAGGCGTTGGCCAGTGGGCGGCCGGTGCTCGGTACCGCGCTCGGCGGCATCCCGTACCTGGTGGGTGCGGACGCCCCGCACGAGCCCGCCGGCACCGGTCCGGCCGCGGTCGCCTCGGCGGTCGCGGGTCACGCCCCGCCGCCGGCCGGTCCGCCGGCGGTCCCGGCCAGCCTGCTGGGCGGCACCGCCGGCTGGGTGGTCCCGCCGGACCCGGCCGCGTTGGCCGCCGCGCTTCCGGTCGCGCGGGCCGGTGCCGCGCTGCTGTCCGCTCCGGCCCGGCTGCGGTACGAGCAGACGTTCCACCCGGACGTGGTCCTCAAGCGGCACCTCGCCATCTACGCCTCCCTCACCCGCGCCAACTGAGTTGCTGCGGTCCTCGCGGCGGCCGGGCGTGTCGCGGGGCGGCCGACATGTCTGCGCGAAGTGATATGCCCAGCAGTCATATTCATGCCTGCTGGGCATGACGACTCTGGCCGAACCAACTCCGTGGGCCGTGCCCCTGCTGTCCGCCCCGGGCGACCCGAGGGCTGAGCGTGGTGGGTGACGGTGCCCTCGCGGCCGGTGGTGGGCGGTGAGGCTGCTGCGGTGCGGCGGCGTTTCAAGCCGGGTGGTGGGGTTCGCCGGGTGGCCGGCAGTCAGCGGCGGCGGCGAGGACGTCGCGGGCGGCGGCCGACACCCGGCAGCCCGCCACCCGGCAGACCTGGCAGTGACCGTCCGGGCCGGACCGGTGGGCGCGGAGGACTGCGCGGGCGGTGAGGACCAGCCGGTTACGGATCTGCGCCAGCGACAGGTGCGGCGCGGTCATGGTCAGGTCACCCCGAGGGCGGCGGCGAGCGTGACGATCGTGGCCGGGGCGTGTGGGGTGCGGGCCACCTGGGCGAGCACCTCCCGGGCGGCGGGCCGGTGGCGTACCTCGGCGGGGGCCATCCGGTCGGCCTCGGCGAGCACCCGGCCGGCGTTGGCCGGGTCGTCGGCCTGGAGGTAGGCGCGGGCCGCGTCGACCAGGTGCGCCGCCCGGTGTTCCAGCGGCAGCCACCGCCAGGCGTCCCGCCGGGTCGTCTGCTCGTGCCAGGCCACCGCCTCGCCCGCGTGGCCCAGCTCCAGGGCGGCGGCGGTACGGGCGAGGTCCACCGCCGTCGGCCCGAACGCCGTCCGGTGGTGGTCGTGGCCGTCGCCGATCTGCGCGGCCATCCCGGCGGCCTCGTCGAGCAGGTCGGCGGTGGCGCGGTCGTCGCCCCGGCGGGCCGCCCCCAGCCCGGCCTGCACCAGCAGGGTTCCGCACAGCGACAACTCGCCGGGGCCGCCGTCGTCGGGGCCGAGCAGGGCGATCCGGTACGCGGCGGCGAGCGACGCCGACACCGCCGCGCGGGCCCGCCCCGAAGCGCGGAACACCTGGCCGAGCTGCACCGTGGCGGCGGCCACCAGCAGGGGATCGCCGGCCCCGGTGGCCATCGCCCGGTCGGCGGCCAGCCAACCCAGGTCGACCTCGCCGAGCTTCACCAGCAGCGCGGCGGTGAGCCGGTACACGTCCACCAGCAGCGGCCGGTTCGACTCGTGATCGTCGGCGGAGATCCGCTGCACGCCGGCCAGCAGACCCGGCAGCACGTCGACCACCTGCGGGTACCTGGCGTGCTGGAACTGCACCCAGGCGTGCCCGACGTCCCGCACCACCCGGCCGGCCGGCACCGCCGGGCGGGTCGCCGGTCGCCCGAGCGCCATCTCGTACGTCGACAGGGCTGCCCGGATCCGCTCCACCCCCTCGATCCGGGCGGTCGGCGTGGCGGGGCGGGCATCCCGGCCGAGCAGCACGGCGGTGTCGATCCGCAGCACGGCGGCGATGTCCCGCAACGTCGACACCTTGTCCAGCGACCGGACACCCCGCTCGATCTTGTCCACCCAGGATTTCGACCGGCCGAGCCGGTCGGCGAACACCTGCTGCGACAGTTTCCGCCGCCCCCGCCAGTACGCCACCCGCCGGCCGACCGGCAGCAGCTCACTGCTGTCCACGACGCCACCGCCGGTCCGGCACCGCCCGGGTGGTGTCCTCGGCCGGTATCCGCTCCGCCTCGGCCTGGGCGAGGATCCGTTGCCGCGCCGCCTCGCGTTCCGCCGCCTGGATCTGCTCGCCCCGGTCGTCGTGGTCGGACCCGCGCCGCGCCGTCACGACCAGCACCCCGCCCGGTACTCCCCGGCCAGGGTCAGCAGCGGCCGCCGGAACGGCTGCCAGAGCCTCGCCAGCGGGCCAGAGTTCGTCGGGTTCTTCGCATGCCGAGCCATGGGGACCTCCCGAGAGTTTTTCTGGTTACCTAATTTAGGAATCTAAAAACGCATGCTAGGAGGTGAGAACTGATTTGGGAACCCACGGCGTGTCGCCGGATCGTGGGCGGAAGGGACGGGATACTCGCCGGATGGTCACCCCGACGATCCAGCGACGTCGCCTCGGCAACGCCCTCCGACGGGCCCGGGAGGCGGCAGGCAAGAGTCAGGACGAGGCGGCGGAGGTCATCGACTCCGCATCGAGCAAGGTCAGCCGGATGGAGCTGGGCCAGTCCGGCATCCGGCTGACGGACCTGAAGCTGCTGCTCGACTTCTACGGCGTGTCGGCGGAGGAGGCCGAACCGCTACGGGAACTCGCCCGCGCCGGCAGGCAGCGCGGACGGTGGAGCGGGTACCGCAACGTGGTGCCGGACTGGTTCCGGCAGTACCTCGACCTGGAGGCGGACGCGGCGGAGATCCGCTGGTACCAGTCCGAGGTCATCCCCGGCATCCTCCAGACCGAGCCGTACATCCGGGCGATCATCGACCGGGACGACGTGGAGCGGCAGGTCGAGGTACGTCTCGAACGGCAGAAGGTCATCGACCGCCCGGACGGGCCGGAGCTGAACTTCATCCTCAGCGAGTCCGCCCTCCGGCGGAACCTCGGCGACCCGGCGGCAATGCGGGATCAGTTGACTCACCTCGCCGCGCTCGCCGACCGCTCGAACGTCACGATCCAGGTGTTTCCGCTGGATGCTGAGACTTACGTGACCGCCTCGTACAACTTCATCATTCTCCGGTTCGGGGAGGAGGTCGCCTCCGACGTGGTCTACCTGGAGACGTTCACGGACGCGGATTACCTCGACAGCCCCGAGGCGCTTCGGGCCTACAATCGGCTGTGGGGTCGTCTCCAGGCTGCGGCCTTGGGGCCGGCGGAGTCCCGCAGGCTCATGCTGCGGATTGCAGGCGAGATGAAGTAGAGGCTGACATGTCGAACCCGGACCTCACCGGCGCGGTGTGGCGCAAGTCCACCCGCAGCGACTCCAACGGCGGCGCGTGCGTCGAGGTGGCCGACCTCCGCGACGGGGTGGCCGTCCGGGACAGCAAGGACAAGTCCGGCCCCACCCTGGCCTTCGACGCCCAGGGCTGGCGCACCTTCGTCAACTCCCTCAAGAGCAACTGACGTCGCCACTCGTGCCGCCGTGGCAGTGACCTGCCCTCGGCCCCACTTCGGAGCCCGGGGCACGCTGCGGTGCGACGAACCGCCGCCCGAGAGCTGAGCGGCAAACCTGTGGGCCGAAGTAGCGGTGTCCCGTCGCGGTCGACACCCCAACTTCACCCCAACTGAGTCGATCAAGCTGGAAGACACCCAGGACGCATACGGCCTGCCCAGGGTTGACGGGCATCCAGCCTCCGCACCGGAAGCTAGGAGACGTCGAAGAGCCGGAGGCCGTCGTATTCGGCGAAGTCGGCGTAGTCCTTGTCGAGGCTCACGCGGCGGTGGCCCGGCGGGAGGCATGCAGATCAGCGAGAAAGTCGTCCAGCTCGTCGTCGGACTCGAACAGGCCCGGCCGTGCGAGGTCGTCGACGGAGGCGATTGGCCGGACACCCTGGCGACGGGCCGTCTCCTCGGCCGGTACGTGCTCAGCGGTCGGCCACTCAGGCATCTGCTCGGCGCTGCTCGACATCCCGGCTCACCTCCTACGTCTTGGATCGTCGCCTATTCTCGCACCTCTGACGTCCAGGCGTCCGCATGTCACGGCCAACTGTCAGTCGTCTTCCGTCACGCCCTTAGTGTGGCTGTGACCTGGACTGTTGTCGTGGTTTGGCCTGCTCGTTGGGGCGTCGATGCCAGCGACGGCGACGGGCCGCGCATGCCCACCTGGGCGCGTGCGCGGCCCGCCTCGCCCGTGGCCGAACGTCGATGCTGGACCCTCCTTGCCAGCAGGCCCTACCGGTAGACGATGTTTGACGACGTGTACTTGCAGTACGTCCCGTCGGGCCCGCTGCCGGTCTTGACGGGTTCGGCACCGGAGCTGTTGCCCGTGTAGCGGTCGCAGATGGAGATCTTCCGGCTGCTGTCGCCGTAGATGGTGATGCCCGAGAACGTCGCGGTGTCGCCGTAGTTGGTGTTGATGCCGGCGAGCACCTTGCCGGGGGCGGTCACCGTGACGTTCTGGATGACGACGGTCCGCTTGTACTGGGTCGAGCAGTTGCCGCACGACCGGTACAGCTTGCCGAAGTTGCTGACGTCGAAGTTCTTGATGGTCAGCTTGCCGCCGCCGTTGTGCTGGAACACCTTGTCCGAGGCGGACCGGGCACCCCCGCCGTCGACCGTGTAGTTCGCCGACGAGCCGCCCTTGAACGTGGCGGCGTCCTCGCCGACGTCCTCCCACCACACGTTGACCAGCGTGCAGCTGCCCTTGCAGTGGATGCCGTCGGCGGCCGGTGAACCGATGATCACGTTCTTGATCGTCGCGCCGTCGGCCAGCTCGAAGATCGGCTTCTGGCTCTCGCTCTGGCCGCCGTCGCCCATCGCGCCACCGGCCTTGTAACGCACCAGGCCGAAGTCCCGGGTGCCGCTGATCGACTGGGTGCTGGTGACGGTGGTGGTGCTCTTGGCGGTGGGCCAGGTGGCGGCCTGGGCACCGGTCTGGGTCACGACCAGGCCGGCGGCGACCAGCCCTACGGTGGCGAACGGCAGCAGGGCGACCTGCCACCGTCGACGGCGCGACGTCGCGCCGTTGTCACGTGTGCTCACGTGTCCTCCGAGACGGGTGATGGGACGGGGTGGTGGCGGACAGCCGTCCGCACGCGCAGGGGCGCCCGCCAAAGTGCCGCAACAGGATTGGAAAGCGCTTACCTGCGAACGCCACACTACGATACCTTTCGATGCGCCGGAAGGGTCTCGCTCGGCCATGGCCGAAGCGCATTCCTACTGGCGTTCCGCGCGTTCCTGACGGAGTTGTTCGAGGACACGGGTGTCGGCTTCGAGGTCGGGGTGGCCGACCTGCCGGTCGAGGTCGACGACGTGTTCGAGTTCGCCGATCGCCTGGTCGAGTTCACCGTCCGCTTGGTGGACCATCGCGATGTTGTACCGGGTGACGGCTTCCCCGGCCCGGTCGCCGACTTCCCGCCGAATGGGGAGGGCTTGGTGGTAGTGGTCGAGGGCCCGTTGCCGATCCCCCAGGCTGGCGTACACGAGGCCGATGTTGTTGAGGGTGACGGCTTCGCCGGCTCGGTCGCCGACTTCCCGCCGGATGGGGAGGGCTTGGTGGTAGTGGTCGAGGGCTCGCTGCCGATCCCCCTGGCTGTTGTACGCGTGGCCGATGTTGTTGAGGGTGACGGCTTCGCCGGCTCGGTCGCCGACTTCCCGCCGGATGGGGAGGGCTTGGTGGTAGTGGTCGAGGGCCCGTTGCCGATCCCCCTGGTTGTCGTACACGTTTCCGATGTTGTTGAGGGTGGCGGCTTCGCCGGCCCGGTTGTCGACTTCCCGCATGATGGGGAGGGCTTGGTGGTAGTGGTCCAAGGCCCGCTGTCGATCCCCCAGGCTGTCGTACACGCTGCCGATGTTGTTGAGGGTGGCGGCTTCGCCGGCCCGGTTGTCGACTTCCCGCGTGATGGGGAGGGCTTGGTGGTAGTGGTCCAAGGCCCGCTGCCGATCCCCCAGGCTGTCGTACACGCGACCGATGCTGGTGAGGGTGGCGGCTTCATTGCCCCGGTGGCCGGCCTGTTGGTACATGGTCAGGGCCTGCTGGTAGTCCTCAAGCGCTGGCCGGGGTCGACCGGTCGACGACCGCGCCCAACCACGGTCGTAGAAGGAACCGGCGTCCGGGCCCAGGGTCAGGGTCGCGGTGGCCATGGCCTCGACGGCAGCGAACCGCGAGGTACGCAACCACACCCGGCACACCCGGTCGCCGACCTTCCGGGCGATCTCCGGCTGTCGACCGGCGACCGCGAGTCGATGCACCTCCACGCGTCGGGCGATGGTGGTCGCCGCAGCAGGGTTGACGGGGCGTTCTCGATCCTCCATCGCCGGCCCACCTCGCTCTTCCTGCTGCTCCCGTTGTCGAGGGTAGGACGGCGACACCACCGGCATGAGGGCAGTGGCATCGGTCGTCGTTGTTCTTGCCCGATGACCGGGGCCGTCGGTGAGTCGGAAAGCTGTCACCTGGGCCCGGTTCTCCGAGCGGCCCCGGGACGCGAATGAAACGTACAGTAGCCGCCAAGGTCCGTACCGTTGATCGTCCGGCTGGGCCGGCGGGGCGGTCTTGGGCCGGTGGGATGGGGGAGGTGCGGGCGATGGGGAACGCCACAGTGGAGGTTTCCGGGGCGCAGGCTGCGAGCTGGGCGGCGGAACTGCGGACCGCGCTGCTCAGGGCCGTGGGGCCCGACGGCAGTGTGTCGCCGGTGCAGGTGCAGCGTTCGGCCGAGATGGTGATCGCGGTGATCGGGCTGGTGTTCTCCGGGGTCGGTGCGGCCAAGACGATCACCGAGTGGTGGGGTGCCCGCCGCAGGGATGGCGCTGCCGTCACCGTGCTGCTGCCCGACGGCACCCGGATCGAGCTGGCCGAGGGCAGCCAGGCCCGGCTGGAGATCGCCATGCGGCAGGACGGCACCGGGCCGCACTGACCTGACCACCACGACGGGGACGGGCAGATGAGCACCTTCGACCTGGAGGTCTTCGCGCAGACCTCGGACCATTACGAACTCCGGCTGTCCGCCGACGGCCAGCCATCCCGGGTCCGCAGCCTGAACCGGGCCGCGGTCGACGAGCTGATCACCCTGGTCCGCCGTGACTACAGCACCGACGCCACCGCCCACAAGGTGTACGGCGCGACCCGGCTGGCCGAGCTGGGGATGCGGCTGGCGGAGTTCCTCGACGGCGACGAGCGGTGGCTGACCCCGATGCTGGCCCATCCCGCCGGGGCGGTGCTGCGGATCACCGCCGAGCAGCGGCTGCGGCACCTGCCGTGGGAGTTGCTGGCCCAGGAGAGGGCGTTCCTGACGGTGGCCGGGCGGGCACCGCTGTTGCCGGTCCGGGCGGTCGGCACCCACGCGGCGTTGACCGGCCCGGTCGCGCCGGGCAACCGGCCGTTGCGGGTGCTGTTCATGGCGGCCTCGCCCGAGGGTGTGGAGCCGGTGCTCAACTTCGAGGCCGAGGAGGCGGCGATCCTGGCCGCGACCCGGCGCACCGGCACCGATCTGGTGGTGGAGGAGAGCGGCACCCTGGAGGGGCTGCGGTTCCTCAGCCACGACTACGGGTCCGGCCACTTCGACGTGCTGCACCTGAGCGGGCACGCCACCACCGCCGGCGGGCAGCCGGTCTTCGTTATGGAGGACGAGTACGGCAGGCCTACCCGGGCGACGGCCGACCAGCTCGCCGAGGCGATGCACGGCCACTGGCCGAGGCTGGTGTTCGTCTCCGGCTGCCTGACCGCCGACGCCCCGGAGGGCGGGGTGTTCCCGTCGATGAGTGAGAGCCTGGTGCAGGCCGGTGCCCCTGCGGTGCTGGGCTGGGCGCTGCCGGTCGGGGACGTCGCCGCCACCGACTTCGCCGCCGCGCTCTACCGGGCCCTGGCCGACGGCGGTTCGTTGGACCGGGCCGTCGTCCAGGCCCGCCGTTACCTGTTCCACGACAGGGAGAGCAGCTACTGGCATCTGCTCCGCGTCTACGCCGACCGGTCCCCGCTGGCACCCCTGGTCACCCCACTGCACACCAGGGGTCGCAAGCGGTTGCAGGTACGCGCCGCCGACCAGCAGTTCCTGGACCCGCAAACCCAACTGTCCCGGGTTGCGTCCCGCGCCGAGTTCGTCGGCCGACGGCGGGTCATCCAGCGCTGCCTGCGTGTCCTGCGGCAACCCGCCGACATCCCCGGCGCGGCGCAGGGCCTGCTGCTGGCCGGCATGGGCGGGCTCGGCAAGAGCAGCCTCGCCTCCCGGCTCCTGGAACGCATGCCCACCCACCAGCGCGCCGTCTGGTACGGCCGGGTCGACGCCATAAAGTTCCGCGAGCTGACCAGCAAGATCCGCTTCGACAGCCTCGACCAGAGCATCGAGGCCGCCGCGCTGCTCGACAACGAGCAGGTTCCCCTGTCGATCCGGCTACGGCACCTGCTCGACGTCGACGGACCGCTCGGCGACACGCCCTGCCTGTTCGTGTTCGACGACTTCGAAACCGGCAACCTCGACGCCCGCGACGACGGCAGCCGGGTCCTCGCCCCGGCTATGGCCGAGATCCTGCCCGCCCTGCTCGCCGCTATCCGCGACACCGGCAGCCCGAGCCGCGTCGTCATCACCAGCCGCTACCGCTTCCCCACCCCGCCCGGTGCCACCCTCGCCGTCGAAGCGCTGGAAAGCCTCACCCCGGTCGAGCAGACCAAGAAGATCGCCAACCTGACCAACCTGCGCCCCGAATCCACCATCAACCCCACCATCCGGATCCGGGCGATCGAGGCCGCAGCCGGCAACCCCCGCCTGCTCGACTGGCTTAACCGGATCGTCGGCGACGCCACCCTCGACGTCGACGGCCTGCTCGCCGCCATCGAGGGCGAAACCGACCGGTTCCGCCGCGAGACGGTCCTCGCCGACAACCTCCTCGATTCCCAACCCCTCGAACTGCGCCGGATGCTCGCCAGGATCAACGTCGTCGAACTACCGATCCCCGCCGCGACCGTCCACGCCCTGCACCCCCACTACGACGCCGCCCGGCACCTCCAACGGGCCGTCGAACTCGGCCTACTCGAAGAGGGCACCGACCCCGACACCCGCGAACCCCGGTACTTCGTCTCCAACGTCCTGCACCCCCTCGTCCGCCCCCTGCTCACCGACGACGAACACACCGAGGCATGCGCCGCCGCCGCCCGGTCCCTCTACCAACTCTGGGTCCTCGACCCCACCCCCGCCGATGGCCACTGACCCGAAGGTCCTCGCCCGCTGGGTCGAGGTGCATCGGCTCGCCGTCGCCGGCAGGCAGCCGGAGATCGCCTGGGATGTCAATGACCGGGTATGTCGGGTGTGGCTGCGTACCTCGCGGTTCGCCGCCGTCGAGGTCATGGCCGCCGCGACCTTGACCCTGGGCCCGAATGCCAACGCCTTCTACCGGCGTGGCTGGGCGCAGTCGATGACCGGTCGGCCCTGGCCGGCGCTGGAGGACTTTCAGCAGGCCCTGACCCTGTGCCGGCGGGCCGGCAACTGGGGCAACGAAGCCGCCACCCTCACCAGCATCGGCCAAATATACGACGGGTTAGGGAATCGACAGCAGGCCCTCGACCACTACCGCCAAGCCCTGCCCATCCAGCGTGAGGTCGGCGACCGGGCAGGCGAAGCCGCCACTCTCACCAGCATCGGTCTCGTGTACGACGGGTGGGGGGATCAGCAACAGGCCCTCGACCACTACCACCAGGCCCTGCCCATCCAGCGTGAGGTCGGCGACCGGGCGGGCGAAGCTGGCACCCTCAACAACATCGGCAGCGTTTATCACGGTCTGAGGGATCGGGAGCAGGCCCTCGACCACTACCACCAAGCCCTCCTCATCCAGCGTGAGGTCGGCAACCGGGCCGGCGAAGCCGCCACCCTCAACAACATCGGCCACGTGCACTACAGGTCGGGGGATCGGCAGCGGGCCCTCGACCACTACTACCAGGCCCTCCCCATTCAGCAGGACGTCGGCGACCGAGCCGGCGAAGCCGTCACCCGGTACAACATCGCGATGGTCCACCGGGCGAACGGTGACCTCGACCAGGCGATCCGCGAACTCGAACACGTCGTCGACCTCGACCGGCAGGTCGACCACCCCGACCTGGAAGCCGACACCGCCGTCCTCGAACAACTCCGCCGAGAACGCGCGCAAGGGTAGGGTTCCGCACCGCCTGCGGATGCTTGACGCAGTGCCGGCCCCTACAGCGAGGCGCGGGCCGAGAAGGCGATGCTGGCCAGCAGGAACCCGCCGTTGACCACCGTGAACGCCACGACCACCCAGAACACCAGCGCAGGCACCAGCATCAGCACCAACCCCGCCACGAAGATCACCGCGCCGTAGTCGCGGACCAGCTTGACCAGGCGTACCGGCAGGGAGGTGGAGGTGACCATGCTGGCGGCGTTCGGGCCGGCCTGCATCACCGAGGTCACCAGGTTGACCATCCAGGTGCCGGCGAAGGTCGCCACCAGCCAGGTCGGCGTGGAGGGGCGCTGCGCCACGGCGGTGGCGGACAGGGCAGCGACCAGGGCGATCTGGGCGGCCACGTCGCAGAGCACGTCGACCCGGGCACCGGCCGCGCTGCCCTGACCGGTCACCCGGGCGAGCTGCCCGTCGGCGCAGTCCAGGGCGTACGCCACCTGCCAGCCGACCAGCGCGACCAGCCCGACCAGCCAGGCCGGTACGGTGCCGGCGGCGACCCGGTCGGCGAGCGCCACCACGGTCACCGAGGCGGCCAGGCCGAGCACCAGGTTGGTGATGGTCAGCGCGGTCGGGCGCAGCCCGAGGCGCTGGGCGACCAGGGCGAAGACGGCACCCAGCCACTGGCTGACCGACTCACTGAACAGGCCGCCGCCCCGGTTGACCCGGTGGAAGTCGGCAACGGTGGGACGGGGTTCAGCCACTGTGGTCGCGGAGTGCACCGGCGTAGTCTGCCAGCCGCTCCCGCGTCTCGGTAACCGACATGGCCAGGTGCTCCAGGATGGTGTACCGGTCGGGACGGGTGGCCGGGGCGAACTGCACCGCCTCGACGAACTGGTCGTCGGTGAGGCCCACGTCGGCCGGGTGCCGGGGCAGCCGGTGCCGGCCCAGGCAGGCCGCCATCTCGGCGAAGCGCCGCTCGTCACCGCGCAGGAACGTGCAGAACAGCGCGCCGAGCCCGGCCAACTCGCCGTGCGACGAGGTACCGGGGAAGAGGGCGTCGACGGCGTGCATGATCTCGTGGCAGCCGCCGCTTGCCGGTCGGCTGCTGCCGCAGACGGCCATCGCCAGGCCGCTGGAGATCAGCGCCTCGGCCAGCACCGTCACGAACGCGTCGTCGGTCATGTCGCCGGTGTGCGCGAGCACCGCCTCCGCGCCCATCCGGGCCAGCGACGCGGCGAGCCCGTCGACGGGTTCGCCGCGTACCTGGCGGGCCAGTTCCCAGTCGGCCAGGGCGCTGATGTTGCTGATCACGTCGCCGATGCCGGCCCGGTTGTGCTGGTCGGGGCCGGCGGCCACGAAGTCGAGGTCGACGATCACCGCGATCGGGATGTGCACCCCGTAGGAGCCCTTGAGGCCGCCGGTGATCAGGCTGGCGACCGGGGAGGCGATGCCGTCGTTGGCGAGGCTGGTCGCCATCGTCACCATCGGCAGGCCGCGCCGGGTGGCGGCGTACTTCGCCACGTCGATGGTCTTGCCGCCGCCGATGCCGACCACCGCGTCGTACGAGCGTTCGCGGAGCTTGCCGCCCAGCTCGTCGGCGGCGTCGAGGGTGCCGCCGGCCACGGTGAACACGTCCGCCGAGCGCAGCGACGGCCGCAGCAGGTCGGCGATCTGCCCGCCCTGACCGGGGCCGACCACCACCGCCACGTCGCCGCCGGCGGAGATCCGCCCGTCGGCGAGGATCGTGGCCAGGTCGGCGACCGCGCCGCGCCGCACGTCGATGTGCAGCGGGGTCAGGATGGTACGGGCTAGTAGCGGCACGCGATCTCCCGTGCCCGGGTCAGGTCGTCGTGGTTGTCGACCTCGACCCAGGAGACGTCCCCGATCGGCGCGGCCCGCACCTCGCCACCCCGGTCGGCGAACTCCTGGTAGCCGTCCTCGTAGTAGAGGTTCGGGTCGCGCCGCCAGGTCGCCTCCAGCGCGTCGGCGAGCGCCCCGGCCACCTGCGGTTCGATCAGCGTCGCGCCGATGTACTCGCCGTACGCCTCGCCCGGGTCCATCAGCTTGGTGATCCGGGTGAGCTGGCCGGCGGCGTCGAAGGTGGTCTTCATCTCCTCCTCGGCCAGCGCCTTGAGGGTGTCGACGGCGAGCAGGATGCCCGGCCCGCGCTCGGCCAGCAGGGTCTTCTCCACGCTCACCGGGTGCACGGTGTCCCCGTTGACCAGCAGCACCCCCCGGGCGAAGTGCTCCCGGGCCAGCCACAGCGAGTAGGCGTTGTTCCACTCCTCGGCCTTGTCGTTGTGCACCAGGGTGAGGGTGACGCCGTACTTCTCCTCCAGCGCCGACTGCCGCTGCACGACCGCGTCGGCGGCGTAGCCGACCACGATCACGATCTCGGTGAGCCCCACCTCGGCCAGGTTGCGCAGCGCGATGTCCAGGATGGTGGTCTCACCGTCCACCGGCACCAACGCCTTGGGCAGGGTGTCGGTGTACGGGCGCAGTCGGCGTCCCGCACCGGCCGCGAGCACCATCCCGATCATGCGGGGCCTCCCTCGTACGACTCCAGGTCACCGTGGAGGATAGCCCCGCGTGACCCGCCGGCCGCCGTCAACCGGGAGTTCACCCGGGCCGGACGGGGGTTCAGCCGGGCAGGGCGGCCAGGTCGGCGAGCACGCACAGCCGCTCGTCGGCGGTCAGCGTGGCGTACGGGCCGGCCGCCCGACGATCGGTTTCCAGCTCGATGGCCCGCCGTTCCGGCCCGTCCGGCAGCTCGCCGACGCTGCCGGCGGTGTGCCCGGCGGCGGTCCACGCGTCGGCGTACGCGTCGGCCCGGTGGTACCGCAGCGCGCCGATCCGGTTGAGCAGCAGCACGCCCGGCGGGATGCCGTCCGGCTCGTACGGCGGGGCCACCGCCGCGAACGCCGGCCCCGGCCCGGCGTCCGGCTCCCCGGCCAGCAGCACCGCGTACGCCACCACCCGCCCGTACGCCTCGACGAGCCGGCGCACCCGGTCGTCGTGCCCGGCCCACAGTTCCTCGGTCACCTCGGCGTGCACCTGGTACAGCTCGGTGAGGAAGTCGACGCCGCGTTCGGTGGCGGTGATCCCGCCGTCGGGCCGGCGGGCGATCGTGCCGTGGGCGACCTGTTTGTCCAGCGCCCGTTGGCAGGTGGCCGGGTCGCGGTAGCGGTTGACGGCGGCGAAGCCGGCCCGGTCGACGGTGCCGCCCGGCGCGGCGAGCCGGGTGCGGAACTCCACCAGGAAGCCGGTGGCGGCGGGCCCGCCGTACCGTTGGCTCAGTTCGGCGCCGCCGCCGTCGCGGCCGGCGAGCATCCCGGCCACGAACGCCCGCTCGACCGCCGGGGCGACCAGCCCGGCGAAGCGGTGCGGTGCCAGCTCGACGCCATCGTCCGTGATCAACGCGCCGGCGCTGCGGAGGGGCTCGGTGGGCACGCTTCGACAGTAGCGAGCGTCGACCGCCCGCGCCGATGTCCGGTCCCGTCCCGACCTGCACCGGAGTCGACCGGTTCGCCCCGCCCTGCCCCGGCCGCCCGACGCACCGGATGCCGCGCCGGGGGTGCCGGGCTGCCCGCATGTTGAACTTGGCGTGTATGCCGGCCGGAGCGGCCCGGCCAGGCCCTAGGCTCGTGCGCATGACCGCCGAGCAGCTGATCTCGTTCGCCCGTGGCGCGCCCTCGCTGGACATCGTGGATGTCGAGGGGCTCAAGGCCGCCGCCGTCCGTGCCTTCGACGCCGACCCCGCCGGGGTCACCGCCTACGGCACCTCCGTGGGTTACCCCCCGTTGCGGAAGTGGATCGCCGAGAAGCACGGCGTCGAGGCGGATCAGGTGCTGGTCACCAACGGCTCGCTCCAGGCCGACGCGTTCCTCTTCGACCACCTGGTCCGGCGCGGGGACGCCGTGGTGGTGGAGCGTCCGACGTACGACCGGACCCTGCTCAACCTCCAGCGGATGGGCGGCGAGATCCACGGCGTGGGCATCGAGCCGGACGGCCTGGACACCGCCGAGCTGCGCAAGCTGCTGGAGTCCGGGGTACGCCCCCGGCTGGCCCACGTGATCCCGAACTACCAGAACCCGGCCGGGGTGACCCTCTCCCTGGACAAGCGCCGTGAGCTGCTCGACCTCGCCGCCGAGTACGGCTTCACCATCTTCGAGGACGACCCGTACGCCGACATCCGGTTCCGGGGCGAGCCGCTGCCGTCGATGCTGTCGATGGACACCCGGGGCGTGGTGGTGCACGCGTCGAGCTTCACCAAGACCGTCTGCCCCGGGGTCCGGGTCGGTTACCTGGTCGGGCCGGCGAGCCTGATCGCCGACATCGCCAAGAAGGCGACCAGCCTCTACATCTCGCCGGGCATGGTGGCGCAGTCGATCGTGCACCAGTTCTGCGTCTCGGGTGACATCCAGCGGTCGATCGCCACGGTGTCGTCGGCGCTGGGTGAGCGGGCCGGGGTGCTGGCCGAGTCGCTGCGCCGGCACCTGCCCGAGGTGACCTTCGTCGAGCCGGACGGCGGCTACTTCCTCTGGGTGGAGTTCCCCGACGACGTGGACGTGGACCGGTTGGCGCCGGCCGCCGCCGAGCGGGGTGTCGCCGTGGTCAAGGGCAGCGACTTCATGGTCGACGGTGGGCGGCACGCGTTGCGGCTGGCCTTCTCCGCGGTGACCGCGGACCGGATCGACGAGGGTGTGCGCCGGCTCGCGGAGGCGGTGGCGGCCGTCCGCGGCTGAATTATCTGTCGGGTTTCTGACAAAAGTGCGACGTCGGCCGGTCGAGGGCTCCCCTCGGCCGGCCGGGCGACCCACAATGCTGCGAGCGTCACTCACGTTCGGCCGGTGACCCGGTCGTACCCGCCGGACGGGTGGGTGACGCGGCAGCATTACCCCCGCCCCCAGCGGTGCCGGGTGGGTCGGGTCGCCCCCTCACCCCCCGAACGCGGTCCGACCCGCCCGGCGCCCACACCCCGATCGGCCGAGCGCCGCCGCGCCCGGGGCGGCGTAGCCTGCAAGCCGCAGCAGGACACCCGGGAGGGGGAACGCCATGACGGACCGGGCGGCACGGGAGCGGTCGGCGACACTCCACGGCGGTCGGGTGCTGAACCCCCGCGCCTGGGTGTCCCCGGTGCGCGCGATGTCCCGCATCCTCAACGCCGACGGCTCCCCCCGGACCCCCGCGCCCGCCGGCCCGGGACGCAGCGGGGTGGTCGACTGCGGCCTCTACGTCGACGGCGAACGCCGCCCCGGCCAGTGGCAGTACGCCGAGGCGCTGGCCGCCGCCCGCGAGGAACGCGACGGGTTCGTCTGGCTGGGGCTGCACGAACCGGAACTGGCCGAGATGACCGCCATCGCCGAGACGTACGGCCTGCACGAACTGGCCGTCGAGGACGCGGTGAAGGCCCAGCAGCGGCCCAAGCTGGAGCGCTTCGGCGAGGTCAGCTTCCTGGTGCTGCGCACCGCCCGGTACTGCGAGCACACCGAGCTGACCGAGACCTCCGAGGTGGTGGAGACCGGCCAGGTGATGCTGTTCATCGGGCCGAACTTCCTGATCAGCGTCCGGCACGGGGACGCCTGCCGGCTGTCGCCCGTCCGGGCCGACCTGGAGGCCAAGCGGGACCTGCTGCGGCACGGCCCATGGGCGGTGGCGTACGCGATCACCGACCGGGTGGTGGACCTCTACCTGGAGGTGGCCGACCAGTTGGAGGACGACCTCGACGTGCTGGAGGCCGACGTCTTCGACCGGCAGAGCAGCGGGCGGATCCAGCGGATCTACCAGATGAAGCGGGAACTGGTCGAGTTCAAGCGGGCGGTGATCCCGCTGCAACGGCCGCTGCTGACGCTGACCGCCCAGGTCAACCGCGAGGTGCCGCAGGAGGTACGACGGTACTTCCGCGACGTGCAGGACCACCTCAGCCGCACCGTCGAGCAGGTCAACTCCTACGACGACCTGCTCAACTCGATCCTCCAGGCCCGGCTGGCGCAGGTCACCGTCGACCAGAACAACGACATGCGCAAGATCGCCGCGTGGGCGGCCATCGCGGCGGTGTGGACCGCGTTCGCCGGGGTCTACGGCATGAACTTCGAGAACATGCCCGAGCTGAAATGGACGTACGGCTATCCGGGGGTGCTCGCGTTGATGCTCGCCATCTCGCTGGCGCTCTACCGGTGGTTCCGCCGCAACGGCTGGCTCTGACCGCCCACCGGTCAGTGGGTCGGGGCGGTGGCCGGGGTGGCCGCCGCCATCAGCTCGGAGACGGTGACGAACTCGAAGCCCTGCCGGCGCAGTCCGGTGATCATCGCGGTCAACCCCCGGATCGCGACCAGCCGGTCCGCCGGCCCGGTGTCGTGGGCGAGCAGGATGGTGCCCGGCTCGCAGGAGTCGACGATGTAGTCGACCAGGCCGTCCGGATTCCGGGTGAACCGGGATTCGAGCATCTGCCGGTTCCACAGGACCACCTGGTAGCCGAGGTCGTTGGCGGCGAGCAGGGTGCTGCCGGCGAGGTGCCCGTACGGCGGGCGGAGCAGGGTGGGCTCCCGGCCCCAGAGCCGGGTCAGCTCGTTGTGCGCCCGGCTGATCGCCGTGCACGCCTGCTCGTAGGTCATCTTCGCGAGGTCCTGGTGGGCCCAGGTGTGGTTGCCGACCTCGTGACCGTCGAGCCGGTGCGCCACCAGCCGGCCGTACTCGCGGGCGCGGCGGCCGACCATGAAGAACGTGGCCGGGGTGTCGGTCTGCGCGAGGATCGACAGCACCCGGGGGGTCCAGTTCGGCGCGGGCCCGTCGTCGAAGGTGAGCGCGATCAGCCGGCGGGTGGTGTCGACGCTCCACACCACGTCGACCCGGGACGACCGGGGCGGGGTGCGCCGGTCGGCGTGCACGGTGGCGGCGTACCCGCCGTAGACGGGCAGCTTGCTGTCGGCGGTCGCCTCCGCATACCCGAACTCGCCGGTCAGCGCCACGCCCGCGCCGGCCAGGGCGGCGGCGGTGCCGGAGAGCACCCGTCGCCGGGACAGCGCCCGGTCACGCCCCGCCGGGGGCTCTCCTGGACGCTCGGCGGACTGGTCCCAGCGTCCCGAGGGGGCGCCGTTCGGCTCCGGAGCCGGACGCTCCGGGTCGGTGGTCGACGACATACGAGCACTGTAGGAGCCGCAAGCCCGCCGGGTGGACCCGTAACGGTCGGGGGTAACCCTGAAAAATCCTTACGTTCTCGTGGGGGCCGCCGCCCTGGGCAGGCCGGATGACGGTGCCGGGCCGTACCCGGGTCGAGGGCTGCGGGTACCGGCGTCGTGTCGGGCGGCCCGGGACCCGACGGGGTCCGGAAGTCGGCTGCGGCGCGGGACGACCGGTCAGGTCGCCGCCGCGCCGCCGACGTGGTGCGGGGGATCAGCGCCGGGTGCTGGACTGCGCCGCGCCCCGACCGGCGTCGAGCGCCTTGCCGAGGTCGTCGGCCGGCCGGCCGGAGACGTCGGTGGCACCCTCGGCGACCGAGGGGACCTTGTCGTTCGGGTGGATCACCGGCTTGCCGGCCGGGGTACCGGCCGCCACGGCGGAGCTGCCGACGCCGGTGGCCGGGGTGGCCGAACCGGTGGGCGTGGTGCCGCCCGCCGACGGGGTCTCCACCACCAGGATGTCGACGTCGTCGCGGGGGGCGTCGACGCCGGCGGCGGCCGAGCCGGTGGGGGCACCGGCGGCCGAAGCGGTGGAGGCACCGGAGGTCGACGACGGGACGGGGGCGGTGCCGATGCTGCGGGTCGGGTCGTACTCGGCCCACTCCTGCTGCTCGCGGCGGCGACGCAGGGCCATCGCGCCGGCCACCCCGGCGACCGTGCCGGCGACCAGCAGGCCCGCCATCATGCCGCGCGAGGTCTGCTTCTTCTTCCGGGCCTTCGGGCTCTTCGCCTTGATCTTCTTGCTCACCCTGGCCTGCTTGGCGGCGGCGGCCTTCTTGCCGGCCAGCGCCTTGCCGGCGGCCTCGGCCTGGGCGTGGCGCACCGCCAGGGCCACCGGGGCGAGCGCCGCGGCCGTCGTCGCCAGGCCGCTGGAAGCCCGGTCCCGCACCGCGACCGCGGTCGGCGCGACGGCGCTGCGGGCCGACTGGACCCGCGGGCCGACCGTGGCGCCGGCGCCCTTCGCCGCGTGCGTGGCCGCCTGCCTCAGGTGACCGATGCCCTGGTGCAGCTCCACCTTTGCCAGCTGCCCCTGGGTCTTGCGCCGCCCGATTCCAAACACGGTCCCACCTCCTGGGAGTTGTTCCTTCGTCATCCTCTACCACCGGATGCCTCCGCACTGCCAGATGGGGCACATGGGAGGATCCGCATGGAACTGACCAACGAGTGAGGAGTACCCGTGGCCGAGGCTGTCTACGCCACCTTGCACACCAACGCTGGCCCGATCCGGCTGGAACTCTTCGGCAATCACGCTCCGAAGACGGTTCGTAACTTCGTCGACCTGGCCGAGGGCAACAAGGAATACACCGATCCCCGCACCGGTCAGCCGGGCAACGGGCCGTACTACGACGGCACCATCTCGCACCGGGTGATCAGCGGTTTCATGGTCCAGATGGGCGACCCGACCGGCACCGGCCGGGGTGGCCCGGGTTACACGTTCGCCGACGAGTTCCACCCGGAGCTGCGCTTCGACCGGCCGTACCTGCTGGCGATGGCGAACGCCGGGCCGGGCACCAACGGCTCGCAGTTCTTCATCACCGTCGGGCCGACCCCGCACCTCAACAACCGGCACACCATCTTCGGTCAGGTGGCCGACGAGCAGTCGGCGAAGGTGGTGGACTCGATCGCCAACACCCCCACCGGCCCGAGCGACCGGCCGTTGCAGGACGTGGTGATCGAGCGGGTCGAGATCGAGCGCACCGGGGCCTGACCGCACCCGCGAGGTACCTTTGCACGCATGACTGAACGCTCCGGGCCGGCCGGCGACGCCACCGGTGGGCCGGTGCCGACCACCCCGGTCTGCTACCGCCACTCCGACCGGGAGACGTACCTCAGGTGCTCCCGCTGCGACCGGCCGATCTGTCCGGACTGCATGCGGGACGCTCCCGTCGGCCACCAGTGCCCGGAGTGCGTGAACGAGGGACGCCGCAGCGTACGGCCGGCGCGTACCGCCTTCGGTGGCGGTGCCGCCGGCCGTCGCGGCCTGGTCACCCGCACCCTGATCGCGCTGAACGTGCTGGTGATGATCGTCTCGGTGCTCAGTGACCGGGGCGGTGACTCGCTGATCGGCGGCTCCGGTTTCGGCGGCCTGCTCGGCGGTGGCACCCCGCTGACCCAGTGGGGTTCGGTGCTCAGCTACGCCTCGTACGTGCCGTTCGGCGAGGCGCACGGCGTCGCCTCCGGCGAGTGGTACCGGCTGGTCACCGCGATGTTCCTGCACTACGGCGTGCTGCACCTGCTGCTCAACATGTGGGCGCTCTGGGTGCTGGGGCGGGAGCTGGAGGCCCTGCTCGGGCCACTGCGGTTCCTCGGTCTCTACCTGATGGCCGGCCTCGGCGGCAACGTCGCGGCATACCTGTTCAGCAGCCCCAACACCGCCTCGGCGGGTGCCTCGACGGCGATCTTCGGGCTGTTCGCGGCGGTCTTCGTGCTGATGCGCCGGCTCGGTCGGGACACCTCGGCGATCCTGCCGATCCTGGTGATCAACCTGATCTTCACGTTCACCGTGCCGGGCATCTCCATTCCGGGTCACGTCGGCGGGCTGATCGTCGGGGCGCTGATGGCGCTCGTGCTGGCGTACGCCCCCCGGATGCGGCGCTCGGTGTTCCAGGCCGCCGGTGCGGGGGTCATCCTGCTCGCGCTGCTCGGCCTGGTGATCGTTCGTACGGTGATGCTGCTCGGCTGAGCGGTACCGGGGCGGGGCCGTGCGCCGGTCAGGGGTGGGCGGCCCGGACCTCCTCGGCCACCTCGGCCGGGGGCGCGCCCAGGTCGGCCCGGCCCAGCAGGTGCAGGGTCTCGCCCGCGTCGATCTCCAACGTCTCACCGGTCAGCCCGAACCGGGTCCGCCGGTCCACGGTGACCGCCTCCACCACCTCCCACGGCAGGTGCCGTCGCCCGGCGAACCCCCGGACGACGGTGATCCCGTCGGCGTCGACCGCGAGCCGGACCGGGGCGAGCAGGTCGCGTACCGCCCAGGCGGCCATCCCCGCAGCGGCGGCGACGGCCAGCGCCAGCCGGACCGGGTCGCCGTCGGCGAGCAGCAGCCCGAGGGCGACCAGCCCGACCGCGCCGGCCAGCTTCACCGCCGGGACCGCCGGGGGGACCCGCCACTGACGGGCCGGAGACGTTGGTGGATGCACCGTCCCAGCATGCCAGCCGCACCGGGCCGGTCCCGGCGACGCGGGGGGCGGACCGGCGGCCGGGGACGTAGTATCGACACAGCCAAAGTTACCGGGGAGTAGTCATGAGTGACGCAGTCATCGTCGGTGCGGTGCGTACCCCGGTCGGGCGACGCAAGGGCGGCCTGGCCGAGGTGCACCCGGTCGACCTGTCGGCGCACATGCTGCGTGCCCTCGCCGACCGCACCGGCATCGATCCCGGCCAGGTCGACGACGTGGTCTGGGGCTGCGTGTCGCAGGTCGGCGAGCAGTCGTGGAACGTCGCCCGCAACGCCGTGCTCGCCGCCGGCTGGCCCGAGTCGGTGCCCGGCACCACCCTCGACCGGCAGTGCGGCTCCAGCCAGCAGGCCCTGCACTTCGCCGCCGCGACGGTCGTCTCCGGGCAGGCCGACCTGGTGGTGGCCGGGGGCGTCGAGTCGATGACCCGGGTGCCGATGGGGTCCAGCGTCGGCGACGGCATGCCGTTCAGCGACCGCATCCGGGCCCGCTACCGGGGCGTCGAGGGCTTCGCCGACGACCAGCCGCTCCCGTTCAACCAGGGCGTCGGCGCCGAGCTGATCGCCGCCCGGTGGCGCTTCTCCCGTGGCCAGCTCGACGAGTTCGCGCTGGCCAGCCACGAGAAGGCCGCCGCCGCGCAGGACGCCGGGGCGTTCGACCCGGAGCTGGCCCCGGTGCCGCTGAGTGACGGGCGCTCGTTCACCACCGACGAGGGCATCCGCCGGGACACCTCCCTCGCCGCGCTCGGTGAGCTGAAGACCCCGTTCCGCACCGACGGGGTGGTGACCGCCGGGTCCGCGTCGCAGATCTCCGACGGGGCCGCCGCGCTCGCCGTCACCACCAGCGAGTGGGCCAGCCGGCACGGCCTGCGCCCGCTGGCCCGGGTACACACCGCCGTGGTCGCCGCCGACGACCCGGTCGCCATGCTCACCGCCCCCATCCCGGCCACCGCGAAGGCGCTGCGCCGCGCCGGCCTGGGCATCGAGGAGATCGGTGTGTACGAGGTGAACGAGGCGTTCGCCCCGGTGCCGCTGGCCTGGCTCGCCGAGACCGAGGCCGACCCGGAGCGGTTGAACCCGCGCGGCGGGGCGATCGCGCTGGGGCACCCGCTCGGCGCGTCCGGTGCCCGGATCATGACGACGATGCTCCAGCACATGCGGGACAACGACCTCCGGTACGGCCTGCAGACCATGTGCGAGGGCGGCGGCATGGCCAACGCCACCATCCTCGAACTGCTCTGACGCCACCCGCCCGCGATCCCCGCCCGCGATCCCAGCAATAGGGCCGATGTTGCGGTGTCCGAGCGGCCTTGATGCCGCTACATCGGCCCCATTGCGATCCCGCCCGGCCGAAAATGGCGGGTGTCGGGGTGGGCGGGTGGCCTACTCTGCGCGGCGTGACGATCGTCTCCATGGCCCCCGGGTGGGCCGACCCGCAGTGGCGGGCCACCGCGCTGGAGTGGGTGAGCGGGCAGCTCGACCGGCACGGCCGGCAGGTCACCGGCCCGGTCGAGGCCCGGCAACGCCCCTGGTCGCTGGTTTGGCAGGTGCCCACCGACGCCGGGCCGTACTGGTTCAAGTCGAACAACCCCGGCACGGCGTACGAGGCGGTGCTGCTGGCCGAGCTGCCCCGGCACGCCCCCGGCCGGGTGCTCGACCCGGTGGCCGTGGACCCCGCGCGGGGCTGGTCGCTGCTGCCCCACGGTGGTCCGTCCCTGCGTGACCTGGCCGAACCGGACCCGACCCGGTGGGCCGACGTGCTGGCCGCCTACGCCGACCTCCAACGGACGGTGGCTCCCCGGGCCGACGACCTCGTCGCGCTCGGCGTGCCCGACCATCGGCCGGCCGCCCTGCCGGCCCTGCTCGCCGACCTCCTCGACGACCGCGCCGCCCTGCTCCTCGACCCCGGACCCGACGGCACCGGCACCCGCCCGGCCACCGGAGGCGGCACCGACACCCGCCCGGCCACCGGAGGCGAGGGCGACGGCGAGACCCGCCCGGCCGCCGACGGTGACGGTGACGGTGACGGTGACGGTGACGACAGTGGGCTGGACGCGGCGACCTACGAGCGACTGCGGGCGTACCAGCCGCGCTTCGCCGAGGACTGCGGGCGGCTCGCCGACACCGGCATCCCGGCCACCGTGCAGCACGACGACCTGCACGACGGGAACGTGTTCGCCGCCGACGGCTACCGCTTCTTCGACTGGGGCGACGCGTCCGTGGCGCACCCGTTCGGCACCCTGCTGGTGACCCTGCGCTCGGTCGCGCACACCTACTCGCTGCCCGAGGGGGACCCGGTGCTGCTCCGGCTGCGCGACGCCTACCTGGAGGCGTGGACCGACCGGCACGACCGGGCGGCCCTGCGGGAGGCCGCCGGGCTGGCCGTACGGGTGACCACGGTGAGCCGGGCGCTGTCCTGGCGACGGGCGCTGGCCACCACCGACCCGACCCGCGCCGAGTACGCCGACGCGGTACCGGGCTGGCTCGGCGAGCTGTTCGCGCCGATGCCCGTCTGACGTCCCGTCCCCGGACAGCAGCCGGTGCGGAAAGACGCACCGGTGGTGCGACCCGGGGGAGTGGAAGTTCCAAAAGTCGACAGTGACCCACATCACCCCTGGTCGCGGCTCGTTGGCCAGGTATGGACGTCTTCTCGCGCACCTTCCTCCCGGCCGCCGCCGAGACCGGGCTGGCGGTCCAGACGGTGAGCCGGCACATGCCGGTCTTCCGCCAGTGCGTCGGGTCGGGGGACGCCACCATCCTGGTCGCCCGGTGCGCCCGCCCCGACCGCCCGGTCGACGGCGACTACCTCCTGCTGCTCACCCACCGCCGGCTGGTGGTGACCCGGCAGACCCGGGTGCTGCACCGGCTGCGCCTGCACCTCAACACCGAGCTGCGGGAGCTGAGCAATGTCACCTGGAGCCCCGACCCGCGCGCACAGGCCGTCGAGCTGGCCGCCACCGCGATCGACGGGGTACGCGAGCGGTTCGTCATCCGTACCCAGCACCCGAAGCAGGTGTGGCAGCTCGACACGCTGCTGCACCACGCCTTCCGGACCCGGCTGCGTCGGCCCGAGGAACGGGTCGTCGCCACCATCGGTGACGCCCCGCCCGTCGCGCCGGCCCCGCTGCTGCGCCCGCTGCCGGCCCGCTGACCGGGTTCTTACCTGACCCGAACACGGCCGTCCGCACCGCCCGACGCCGGGTCGGTCATCATGGGCCGGTGACCGTCGATGCCACCGCACCACGTGGGCTCGTCCTCGTCGTGGAGGACGAACCGGCCATCGCCGACCTGGTCCGGCTCTACCTGGGCCGGGACGGGTTCGGCGTACACCTGGAACGGGACGGCACCGCCGGGCTGGCCGCCGCCCGCCGGCTGCGCCCGGTGGCCTGCGTCCTCGACATCACCCTGCCGGGCCTGGCCGGCACCGAGATCTGCCGGCGGCTGCGCGAGTCCGGCGACTGGACCCCGGTCATCTTCCTCACCGCCCGCGACGACGAGGTCGACCGGATCGTCGGCCTGGAGCTGGGCGCGGACGACTACGTGACCAAACCGTTCAGCCCTCGCGAGCTGGTGGCCCGGGTCCGGGCGGTGCTGCGGCGGACCGTCGGTGCCCCCGACGGCGCGGACCGGTCCCGCACCGTCGGCCCGGTCACCCTCGACCCGGCCCGGCGTACGGTGCTCGCGGCCGGTGCCCCCGTCCAGCTCACCTCCACCGAGTTCGACCTGCTCGCCCATCTGATGGCCCGCCCCGGCCGGGTCTTCACCCGGGAGGAGCTGCTGGCCGGGGTCTGGGGGTACGCGGCGCACGCCGGCACCCGTACGGTCGACGTGCACGTCGCCCAGGTCCGGGCGAAGCTCGGCGCGGCCAGCGTGATCCGCACCCACCGGGGCGTCGGGTACGCCGCCGATGGCTGAACCCGCCGCGCCGCCGGCCGCCCCCCGGGGTGACACCGCCCCCCGCCGTCGCCGCTCCCTGCACACGCTGACCTCCCGCGCGGTGCTGGTCACCTGCGCGGTGGCGCTGGTGTCGGTCCTGGTCACCGCCCTGGTCGCGGTCCCCCTGGCGGTACGTGGGGTGGAACGTCGCGACCAGGAGGCGCTGGCCGCGCAGGCCCGGCTCGCCGCCGACGTGCTGCGGGTCCGGCCCAGCCGTCAGCGCGACGCGGCCGGCGACCGGCTGATCCGCCAGCTCAAGGACCAGCAGATCGAGGTGTACGTCGTGCAGGGTGGGCTGGCCGACCGCCCCGGCCTGCCCCGGCAGGTGGTGAACCGGATCTCCGCCGGCCGGGACGTCTCCGGTCGCCGGTTCGTCAACGGCCAGCGGACCCTCGTCGAGGGGCGGGCGTTGCCCGGCGGGGAGGGTGTGGTGCTGACCCGGGCCACCCCGCAGGGACCGTGGCGGCAGGTGCTGCGCGCCCTGTGGCTGCCGCTGCTGGCCGGGCTCACCGCCGGGGCGGCGGCCGGGCTGCTGCTCGCCCGTCGACTGGCCCGGCCGATCCGGCACGCCGCCACCGCCGCCGCCCGGCTGCGCGCCGGTGACCGGGCCGTCCGGGTGCCCGTCGAACCCCCCGACGAGGTCGCCGACCTGGCGTACGCGTTGAACGGGCTGGCCGCCGCGCTGGCCACCAGCGAGGGCCGGCAGCGGGAGTTCCTGCTCTCCGTCTCACACGAGCTGCGCACCCCGTTGACCGCGATCCGGGGGTGGGCGGAGGCGCTCGCCGACGGGGTGATCGGCGCGGACGAGGCGACCGCGACGGGCCGGACCATGCTCGCCGAGGCGCAGCACCTGGACCGGCTGGTCGCCGACCTGTTGGCGCTGGCCCGGCTGGAGGCGGTGGACTTCCCGCTGGAACCGGTGCCGGTGGACCTCACCCGGTTGGCCGCCGACGCCGAACGCACCTGGTCGGAGCGGTGTGCGGCGGTCGGGGTGCCGTTCCGGCTGGAGACGCCGGGCACGGCGGTGCCCGCGTACACCGATCCGGGACGGATCAGGCAGGTGGTGGACGGGCTGTTGGAGAACGCGCTGCGGGTCGTACCGCCGGGGGCGCCGGTGGTGCTCGCGGTCCGGGCGGCCGGTGCCGGCCCGACCGCCGGTGGGCTGGTCGAGGTCCGCGACGGCGGACCGGGCTTCACCGACGACGACCTGGCGGTGGCCTTCGAGCGGGGGGCGCTGCACCAGCGCTACCGGGGGGTCCGCAAGGTGGGCAGCGGGTTGGGGTTGGCGTTGGCGGCCGGGCTGGTCCGCCGGCTCGGCGGGAAGATCGTCGCCGGGCACGCCGCCGAGGGGGGCGCGGCGTTCACCGTCCGGCTGCCCGCCCGTCCTTACCTGACCCGAACATCGGTCTGACCCCGCCCCCATCCCGTTCGGTGAGGCTGGTGGCATCACGGACGAGAGGACAGTCATGGCACATCGGGGAATCGCCGTCACCGCCACGTCGCTGCTCGCGGCGCTCGCACTCGGTGTCGCCGGCTGCGGTACGGCCCAGGTCGCGCAGGACGGCACGAAGGCCGCCGTCGTCGAGGTGGCCGCCGCGCTGGGCGTCGAGGGGCAGGCGTTGGCCGCGCTGGGCCTCGACCCGGTCGAGTTGGACCTGCTCGCCGCGCCCGCCGCGTCTACCACCCCGTCCCCGCAGGCCGGGGCCAAGGGTAAGCGCGGCGAGCGGGTGAAGGAGCTGCGGCAGCGCCGGCAGGCCCGGGTGAAGCTGGGCCGCAACGGCCTGCACGGCGAGGCGGTGGTGCAGACCAAGGACGGCACGAAGACCGTCGTCGTGCAGCGCGGCGAGGTGACCGCGATCGACGGGGACTCGGTGACGGTGAAGTCCACCGACGGTTTCACCCTGACCTGGAAGCTGGGCGACCAGCTCCGGGTGGTCGAGCGGCGGACCACCGTCAAGGCCAGCGACGTGAAGGTGGGCACCCAGGTCAACGTGGCCGGGGCCAGGGACGGGGACGCCAGCGTCGCCCGGCTGATCGTGGTGCCGATCAAGCAGAAGTGACCCGTGGGGGACCGGTCGGGGTCGGCGTGGACCACCACGCCGGCCCCGACGTGTGTTCCCCGGTGCTCAGCGGGTCGGGGGCAGCGCGTAGCCGACGTGGTCGCGGTACTCGATCGTCCAGCCGGCCGGGACGAGCCGGGCGCACTCCGTGCGGGGACCGGTGCAGACGATCGCGTCGACCGAGGTGGGGTCGGCCGGCGGCCGGTCCGGCAGCACCGACTGCAACGCCACCAGCTCGGGCGACCGGCCGTCGTCGTCGCGCAGCAGCAGCCACCAGGGGTACTCCCAGTTGTCGTTCTGCTGCACCAGGCCGATCCGTCGGGCGTCGCTGGCCCGTACCGCCGAGGCGGCCCAGCGGAACTCGTCGGCCCACTGCGGCCGGCGCAGGAACCGGGTGTCCCACTCGGCGGTGGTGAAGACCGAACCCGCGCCGACCAGCCGGCGGGGGAAGCCGTAGGACAGGGCCAGCACGCCGGCCAGCGCGGAGGTGGCCAGCACGGTCACCACCAGCCCGGCGGCCACCGACCGGCGGCCCGCCCCGGCCCGCCGCCGCAGCACCGCGTCCACCCAGAGCCCCGCCAGGGGTACGGCCAGCACCAGCGCGTACAGCAGCAGCCGGTTCCCCCACGGCTGCCACTTGATCATCGCGGTGTGCAGGACGACCGCGCCCACCACCACCCCCGCGTACGCCCGCAGCGTCCCCGCCCGGCCGGGGCTGATCCGGCGGGGCCGGGCCAGCGCGACGGCCGCCCCGACCAGCGCCAGCGCCCCGGCCAGCGGGAAGGCCACCCGGTCCTCGTCGGGATACCAGGCGGGCACCGGGAAGACCTCCCGGCCGAACGTGATGGCGCGGTCCTGCGGGTCGACGCCGACCGCCCGGGAGCCGTCCATGATGGCCGAGGCGGTGCCGGCGCGCAGCGGGGCCAGCGGGGTGTCGAACGCGGTGTGCCCGATCCGCAGCGCGTTGACCAGCACGGCGGCCGGGTCGTGCCGTTCCATCGGGATGGACTCGCGGAGTCGGGGCGGCCCCAACGGGTGGCCGAACTCGGCCGTCTCCCGGGCCAGGAACGGCCCCACCACGGTCGCCGCGACCAGCAGCACCAGCAGCGAACCGCCCACCGTCCGGGCGACCTGCCGGGCCCCGGTCGGCCCCGGCCGGTCCGTCGGTCCGGTCGTCGGGTCCGGGCTGAACCCGCCCGGCGCCCGGCCGGCCCGGTCGGGCGTGACCCCGGCGGGGTCTTCCGGAGCGGCCCCGGCGGGGCGGCGGGCCAGCCGGAGCTGGGCCAGGCCCCAGAGCAGCAGCAGCGGCCCGACGGCGATCAGCCCGCTGGTCTTGGTCAGCGCGGTCAGGCCGGTGGCCGCGCCGAGCGCCAGCGCGTCGGTGAGGCCGGCCCGGCGGCGCAGCCCGTCCAGCACCAGGGTGGCGGCGCAGGCGGCCCAGGCGGCGGCGACCAGGTCGGTCTGGGTGCTGGTCGCCTGCAGGGCCACCATCGGCGTGGTGGCGAGCAGGAACGCGGTGACGAGCTGGGCCCGCCGGCCCCCGCCGAGCTGGGCGGTGATCCGGGTGGCCGCGAGCAGGCAACCGATCCCGGCGGCCCACTGCACCAGGTTGTGCAGGGCGTCCCCGCCGGTGAACAGGCGCAGGTGCAGCAGCAGGTATTCGGCCCCGGGCGGGATGGTCACCTGCCGGTGGATGGCGGTGGGCCAGAACTCCAGGCTGCCCTGGGCCACCCAGTGCTCCACCTTCGGCAGGTGGTAGGTCTGCGAGTCGAAGTTGTTCGGCTCGGCCAGCAGCGCCACCACCAGCTCGATCAGCACCACCGCGAGCACCGTGCCGGCGAGCAGCCGTTCGCCCCGGGTCGCCGTACGCCGGAAGTGGGTCAGCCGGTCCGCCCAGCCGGTCAGCAGCGCCGCGACGCCGGCCCGGACGGTGGTCGCCGGGAGCGCCGGAGCGTCGGCCGGCGGCGGTCCGGACGCCGCGCCGAGGGTCGGGTCGTCGGCCGGCGGACCGCCCACGGTCGCGCCGACCAGCACCGCCCGCCGGCTGCCCGCGACGGCGGCCCGGGGCGCGGCGGGGTCGCGTCGGCGGCCGACCGCCACCGTGACCCCGGCGATGAAGATCAGCCAGGCCAGGGCGAAGGCGGGCAGGGTGAGCGCGTCGAGGGCGCCCAGCACCTCCACGGTCAGCACGGCGAAGACGCCGGTCAGCAGGGCGGCCCGGACCACGCCGAGGCGGTGCGGGGCGACCACCCCGGCGGCCCGGGGGCGCAGGAGGGCGGTGAGTAGCACGAGCGCCGCGACGGGGGCCGCCACGAGCATCCAGCCGGCTGCCGACATGGGCGGAAGTAAACACCATTCCGCGTGGTGACCGGGTGCCGGCCGGTCCGGTGGCGGGCATTCGCCGCTGCGGTGGCGACCCTCGCGCGGCTGACCTGCCAGGCTAGGCTAGGCCCGACTCACTGTCGCCACCGTGGAGATTCCCGTGAAGCTCTCGATCCTCATGCCGGTCTACAACGAGGAAGAACGCATCGCGGATGCCCTCAAGCAGGCATTGGCGGTCGATTACCCGTGCGAGATCGAGCTGGTCGTGGTGGACGACGGCAGCCGGGACGGCACCGGGGAGATCCTCGGTCGGGCGGACGACTCCCGGCTGCGGGTGATCACCCACCCGCGTAACGCGGGCAAGGGCGCGGCCATCAGGACGGCCGTGGACAGCGCCGAGGGTGAGTACATGGTCATCCTCGACGCCGACCTGGAGTACGACCCGCAGGACATCCCCCGGCTGCTCGCCCCGGTGCTCGACGGGCGGGCCACGGTGGTCTACGGCAACCGCACCTTCGGCAGCCACAGCGCCTACAGCTTCTGGTACGTGATGGGTAACAAGGGCGTCACGATGGCGGCGAACGTGCTGTTCAACTCCTACATCGGCGACCTGGAGACGTGTTTCAAGCTGATGCCGGTCGAGCTGTACCGGTCGTTGGGCATCAGGTCCCGGGGTTTCGGGATGGAGGCGGAGGTGACCGGCAAGTTGCTGCGTCGCCGCATCCGCCCGTACGAGGTGCCGATCAGTTACCGGGCGCGTGGGCGCGAGGAGGGCAAGAAGATCACCTGGAAGGACGGGGTCGAGGCGATCTGGATCCTCGGCCGGGAACGCACCCGCCGCCGTCCCGCCCGCACGCCCCGCTGACCCGTCCCTCCCGGTCAGCCCGCGGTCATCCCGCCGGGGTCAGGAAACCGTCGACCGCCCGGCGCAGCCCGGCCGGATCGAGGCCGTGCCACCGGTCGTGGTCCTCGGCGGTGCCGTAGCGCCGTAGTTCCGCCCGACCCACCCCGAGGCTGAGCAGCCGGTGGGGCCGGTCGGCCAGCGCCTCGGCCACCACCCGAGTCGAGGTGCCGGTCAGGTAGGGCTCCACCACGATCACCTCGGTTGCGGCCAGCGCCCGCAGCCCGGTCACGTCGAACGGCCGGGGCCGGTGCGTGTAGGCCACCGTCACCGGCAGGTTGGCTACCGCCGCGAGCGCGGCGTCGAGCACCGGACCGACCGCCACCAGCAGCGTCGCGCCCGGCCCGGCGTCGCGGACCACCTGCAACCCACCCGCCTTCGGGTACGCCCGCGCGTTGCTCTGTAGGGACAGCCGCAGGTAGGTCGAGTGCTGCCCGCAGACCGCGTCGCGGAGCAGGTCGGGCACCTCGTCGGGGTGGCCGGGCACGTGCACGGTCCAGCCGTGGAGGGTGTCGATCAGGGCGACGTCGGCCGGGGCGAGGTGCGTGCGTCCGGCCTCCGCCCGGTCGTACGACGCGCCGATGCTGACCAGCACCGCACCGACGCCCTGGTGGTCGAGGTCCAGCTTGATCTGCTCGTACGCCCGCTCGACGAGGAACGGGGCGTAGCTGTGCACGATCGGGCGCTGCCCGGCGAGGGCGAGCCCACCGGCCACCCCGACCATCAACTGTTCCCGGATGCCCACGTTGACCACCCGGTCCGGATACCGTCGGCCCGCCTCGGTGAAGGCGTCGGCGGAGATGTCGGCCAGCACGATCGTGGTCCGGGGGTCGTCGAGGAACCGGGTGGCGCTGGCGACGAAGGTGTCCCGCATGGTCATGACCGGCTCCCCGGGGTCGGTCCGTCGACCGCGACGACGACGTGGGGGCGGTGGCCGTCGTGGTCGGTGAGGGCGGCGTGCAGGGCGTCGTGGTCGTGCCCGTCGACGGTGGCGGCGGTCCAGCCGTTGACGGTGAACCGGCTGGCCACCCCGCCCGGCCAGCCGTGACTGGCCGACGCGTTGTCGACCACGATCGCGGTGAGCCCGGCCAGGCCGGTGGCCCCGGCGTACGCGATCGCCTCGTGGTTGGAGCCCTCGTCGAGTTCGGCGTCGCCGAGCAGGACGTACACCCGGGGGGTGGTGCGGCCCTGGGCGCGTAGGCCGAGCGCGGTGCCGACGCCCAGCCCGAGGCCGTGGCCGAGTGAGCCGGAGCCGATCTCGACGCCGGGGACCAGGGTGCGGTCGGGGTGGCCGCCGAGGCGGCTGGCGGGCCCGCCCGCGTCGTCGAGCCAGTCGACGGGGATGAACCCCTTGGCGGCGAGTACGGCGTAGTAGCCCGCCACGGCATGCCCCTTGGAGAGCAGGAAGCGGTCCCGGTCCGGGTCGTCGACGGTGGCCGGGGTGATCCGTAGCACCCGGTCGTAGAGCACCCAGTGCACGTCGACGGTGGAGTACACGTTGGCGTCGTAGTGGCGGCCGGCGCGGAGGCGTTCCAGCGGCGCGACGACGGGGGCAGGCAGGGCACGGCCCGGCGGATGGGTTGCGGTCGCTGTGGTCATGTGGCTAGCGTGCTACTTGAAGTTAACTTCAACTCAAGGGCAGTGATGCACGAGTCACTCACCATCGGTCAGCTCTCCGCGCGCAGCGGGGTGGCCCAGTCGGCGCTGCGCTACTACGAACGCCTCGGGCTGATCCACGCCGAGCGCACCGGCGGCAACCAACGTCGCTACGCCCGCACCGAGCTGCGTCGGGTGGCGTTCATCCGGATCTCCCAGCAGGTCGGCATCTCGCTGGAGGAGATCCGTGCCGCGCTGGACTCGCTGCCCTCGTCCCGCGCCCCCAGCCCCGACGACTGGGCCGCCCTCTCCCGCACCTGGCGGGAACGGCTGGACGAACGGATCAAGCTGCTCGGCAAGCTCCGCGACGACCTCGACGGCTGCATCGGCTGCGGCTGCCTGTCGTTGCAGCGCTGCACCCTCTACAACCCGGGCGACACGCTGGCCGGCGAGGGCCCCGGCGCCCGCCTGGTGCTACCCCGCCGGGACGGCCCGCGCCCGCCGACCTGAGCGCCCCCCGGGCCTGCGCCCGGTGTGGCCCGGCCGATCGTCACCCGGTGACGAGCAGCACCTTGCCCACGTGGTCGCTCGACTCGACCAGCCGGTGCGCCTGCGCGGCGTCGCGCATCGGCAGCCGCCGGTCCACGATCGGCCGGACCGTGCCCGCCTCCACCAGCGGCCACACCTGCTCCCGTACGCCCCGGACGATGTCCGCCTTGTCGGCCAGCGGGCGGGACCGCAGCGCGGTCGCCGCCACCGACGCCCGCTTCGCCAGCAGCGCGCCCAGATCCAGCTCCGCCTTCCGGCCGCCCTGCATGCCGATCACCACCAGCCGGCCGCCGTCGGCAAGCGCCGCCACGTTCCGGCCCAGATAGGACGCGCCCATGATGTCGAGGATCACGTCCGCACCCCGGCCGTCGGTGACCCGCCGGACCTCCGCCACGAAATCCTGCTCGCGGTAGTCGACCGTGTGCGCGGCACCCAGCTCGCGCAGCCTGTCGTGCTTGGACGACCGGGCGGTCGCCACCACCGTCGCGCCCAGCGCCGCGCCGAACTGCACCGCGAACGTGCCGATCCCGCTCCCGCCGCCGTGCACCAACAGCGTCTCGCCCCTGCCCAGGTGGGCCACCCGGATCAGGTTCGACCAGACCGTACAGGCCACCTCGGGCAGCGCGGCGGCGTCGACCGGGTCGACGCCGGCCGGCACCGGCAGCAACTGCCCGGCCGGCACGGCCACCCGCTCGGCGTACCCACCGCCGGCCAGCAGCGCGCACACCGGCTGACCCACCGCCCACCCGGTCACCCCCGCGCCGAGCGCGCCGATCACCCCCGAACACTCCAACCCGGGGTACGCGGGCGCGCCCGGCGGCGGCGGATACTGCCCCTGCCGCTGGAGCAGGTCGGCCCGGTTGACCGCGCTGGCGGTCACCTCGACGACCACCTCACCCGCGCCGGGCTCCGGGTCGGGCACCTCCGCCCAGACGAGCGCGTCGGGTCCACCGGGTTCCGGGATCGTGATCGCGTGCATGGCCCAGTCTTACCCGATCCGGGCCACGAACCACGCCCGGCCGACGAGAAGCGCCATGTGGGCAGGTCCGGCCGGCAATATCCACCGGCCGTCGTCCCGGGCGGTCCACCGCTCGCCCACGACGGCCGGAATTTCGGCCACAGTGGACCATCCGGGTGAGGTCACGCTGGTCATGCCAGGGATCAAGGACCCCTCTCCGGTACGCCGAACCCCGCCCGACGGCGATGGGCCGGCTCGTCCGGACGCAGTTCGTGGCAGACTAGGCACGGGCCGCGCACCCCCGGGTGGCGGTTCGGGAGGGTTCGCCTAGTGGCCGATGGCGCTGGTCTTGAAAACCGGTAAGGCAGCGATGTCTTCGTGGGTTCGAATCCCACACCCTCCGCGTCCTGAGCCGCAGAAATGCCCCCTGACCAGTGCGGACGCCGGCAGGGGGCGTTTCGTCACTGCGGATCGGTCCCACTTCGTCCCGCTGGGCCGTCTCGTTTCGCTGGTCGTGTCGCATTCGTGTCGGCGTTACTCGGCTTCCTCGGTGGTCCTGCATCGTTCCGCTCCGGTGCTGACACCGACCGCAACCGCAGCCACAGCGGCGTGGGCATCAGCCGCGTGGAGTGAGACTGTGGCGATATGTGGTGGTGCGGCCTCTGCCGCCGTCCTGGTGCACGAGACCACGGTTGCGCAGGCTTCGGAGGGCCTTGCGAATGTTGGGTCCGGTCAGGTCGAGGATTACCTCCAGTTGGGCAACGGTCCTCGGTGCGGGTCCGAGCGCGTCATAGATGCGTAGCTCGGTGGCGTTGAGGGCCGGGCTCGTGGAGTTGGCTGCGGGGCCACGGAGCAGCACGGTGAATCTGATATTGAAGTCGACGTACTGCGCCGGTGGCAGGGCATGGTCTGACAGTTCGTGAGCAATCGTGGGGATGCCGCTGGCGAGGGCCTCGATGACCCGGCCGCCGGTGGCGGCCGACCGGACGTGTTGGCAGATGGCCACGAGGAGCCCGTTGCGGGCGGAGGTGACGGCGTCGTGGCCGAGTCGATCGACAGTGATGCCGTACAGGCCACCCGGGTTGGTGATGACGAGACGGTCGCGGCGCAGCCGTACCTCGATGGCGAAGGCCTGTGACCAGTGGTCGAGGTCGCGGTGGATGAGAGCGTTGGCAATGATCTCGCGAAACGCGACCAGGGGGTAGACGGGTCGATCAGTGACACTGCCATCGGGGTTGGCGACGATGACCGTGTCGAACGTGCGGCGGGCCCAGTCCAGGGCGGTGTCGAGCATGCGGGGAATGGGCCCTGTGATCGTGATCTGGTTGCGGGCCCGCGCTCCGGGTGGGTCATGGGGCAGGGGTTCGGCGGAAGCCTGAATGACGTAGCGGGGAAAGAACTGCTGCGGATGGACACCGAGGGCGAGCAGGCCGGCCGTGGTGGGGCGACCTCCGCTCACGGTGACTCCAGCCCGACGCAACAACTCGGCGTCGTCGGTGAAGCGTCCCAGTCCCGTGGCGTCCCGCTCTCGTACCGTCGCCAGGAACGAGGCGACCAGGTCCGGATCGAGGTCATCGAAGCTGGCACCGTCAACGGGCTGGCGATCGAACAGCGGTGGTCGCCGGGCGGTGAGGAAGCCTTGCGTCTCCAGGTCGGACAGCGGAAAGTCGCCGTCGTAGCCGCGGAGATAGGCGGTACCCGTGGCGGTGACTCGACACGGTTTAGCCGAGGGGTCACATTCGTGGACCCGGGCGACGATCACCGGTTTCCCGTCGACGACGCCATCATCGATGGACAGGCGCACCGGCGGCGTGTACGCGCGTGCCTTCGTGGCGAGGCCCTGCTTGAGGATCTGTGGATCAGCGAGTGGCACCGGGCGGAAGCCGGTACGTTCGTCCAGGCCCAGGATGATCGTCCCACCACCGGGAAGGTTGGCCAGGGCGCTCAACGAGGAGGTCAGCGATACAGGCAGTCCGCCTGCGGCAGCCTTGACCTCGACACTGGTCGTGTCCCCGCCAGCCTCACGCAGCGTCTGTACCAGGTCGGCTACGTCCTCGGTCATGGCGCGAAATGTAACTGCGCGTGAGTTACATTTCAAGCTTGTCGGGTTACATTTGGGGTGTGTCGGGGCGGGGACCAGTAGGTCAGTTCTGGCCGGGGCTTGCTGTAGGTAGTCCTGCTTCCTTGGCGCATTCGAGCAGCCGTCGGTCGTAGGTGACGAAGGCGGTGAGTGCCGCGCCGGACTCGTTGGTCAGCACATGGGCGGTGGCCAGGTGGATGGCGTCGAGGCTGCGGAGTGTCGGCTCGGCGAATGCGGCTGCGGTCGCCCGGATCGTGCTGTCGATTTCCAGGCGGAACACCCGTCCGACGGCGGCCGGCACGCCGATCAGCGCTTGCGGGGCTGATCGGCGCAGGGCTCTGGGGACCTCCACCTCGACGAGGGCGGAGGAGACCAGGGGAACGTCGTCGTGCTTGTTGAGCCAGGCGACGAGGTCGGTGCTGCACTCCTCCTGCCGGACCAGCTTGATGACGGCGGCGGAGTCGAGATAGATCACCAGCGTTCCTCGTCGCGCATCGCGGCGAGCGAGGCGGCCACGTCCACGTTCTCGTCACCGAGCTTTGGTGGAAAGGGCACGGGGCCTCCGCCGGTGGGGGCGACGGCCCGTCCAGCCGACACCAGTTTGGCCAGCACCGACCGGTCGTTGCCCACCGGGACGAGTCGGGCGATCGGGCGGCCGCGATCGGTGATCTCCAGGGTCTCGCCGCCACTCACCCGGGCCAGCACCTGGCTCGTGTTCTGGTTCAGCTCCCGGACCCCGATACGCTCCATGACCCGAGTGTAGAACTAGACGTTCTACCGCTCTAGCTTCTGGCCTTTTCGGGACTGTCGCTTTCTATTGGTCGGTGCCTACCCCTGCGGGTGGTTCTCGGTGACGTACGTGCCGCGCTGGGGCATGGTCATGACCAGCCCGCGTTCCCGTAGCAGGGCGATCGCCGCGCGGACCGTGCCGCGCGCTACCCCGTACTCCTGTTGTAGCCGTAGCTCGCTCGGTAACGGCTTGAGCGGCTGCAACTCTCCCGACTCGATGCGCTTGGCGATCAGGTCGGCGAGCTGCACGTACAGGGGCGTCGGCGAGAACTGGTCGACCATGACGTCAACCTACGGACGACCAGGAAGCTCGGGTCGTCAGGTAAGTACTGCACCTACTGAACAAGTTGAACCTCCTGTACTTCCTGAACCAGGAGCGTTACCGTTTCGCAGGATCGCAAACGTCGGCAGAAGGACCGGATGCTCATGCTGCGCTCGTTGATCACACGTGCCCTGCGCCGGCTGGCTGGCCGTCCGAGTGCTTCCCCACCGTTGGATCGGACCGGTCCCGCCACCGCGTATCCGAATCAGACCGGCGCGTGGGCTCCGGTCCGGAGCACGCCACCCCAGCCCTACCCGCGCAGTGCCATCGATGACTGCCGCTGCCGGGTGGCGCCTGTCCGTCGGGGCGCGGTGGATGCGCGCAGCGGAGTGCCACTCCTGGTCCAGTCCGCGTGGGACTGCCTGGACCACCACCGCCACAGCCGGTGCGGCAGATGCACCGAGGGCGGCTTCTGCCCGCTGGTCGAGGCCGCCCGTGCCCGGATCAGGGCGTGGCGCAGGCTACGTCACGTCCGGGGCCATCGATGAACGCGCCGCTGCCGGAGGCCGGCGACCTGGTGTACGTCACCCGCGCTGCCAGCGTGCAGTTCGTCAAGCCGATCTGGTGCCGGGTCATCCGGGTGCTCGACTGGATCACCTACGACGGGTGGTGCTGGCTCGACGTCTACCAACTGGACGCCAAAGGCGACGCGGTCGCTCGTCGGTCGATCTTCGTGCAGCCCGCGAAGCTGGAGAGCAGGCAACCGGTCGGCCGGCCTGAACAGCGGCGACCCCAGGGTGTGCGCCGCCGCCCTGACGCCGGTGGCAGCCGCCCTGTGCCGGCCGGCAGGCAGCCCGGAAAACTGGTCAGGGGACGGGGCTGAGGTGGGCGGCGAGGATGCGCCAGCCGTACCCGTCGTCGTAGGCCCAGGTGCGGGTGTAGCGCAGCCGCGCCGCGAACGGCTCGCCCGCGAAGGTGCCGCTGACCCGCCCCCGGAAGAACGTCACCCCCGTCGTCCCGGCCACGATCAGCTCCAGCTCCTCCTCCACCAGCTCGTCGAGCACCGAGGTGCCGCTGCGGTGGGCGGCCAGGTCGTCCTCCTTGCTGAACGTACGACCGTCCGGCCCGACGGCGATCAGGCGGTCGTCGAGCAGGGCATCGAGCGCGGCCACGTCGCCGGCCCGCTGGGCGGCCTGGAGGCGACGCTCCGCCTCCAACAGTTCCGCCTCACGTTCGGTGTCCTGCATGCGCCCTCCCGGTCGTCCGCCGCGTCCCCTCATTCTGGCGGCCCGACGGTGCGCGGTGCTTCCGGTTCGTCGTGCCGGCCCGGCGGGGTAAGAAGGGGCAGAGGAAAACGCGTACACCGGAAGGACCTTCCCGATGACCCTGGAACGACCGATCGCCCCGGACCCGTACGAGCTGCTGCCGACCGTCTCGTCGTTCGACCTGACCAGTGACGACGTGCACAACGGCGAGCCGATGGACGCCCGGTACGCGCACGGCAGCACCGGTGGCGAGAACGTCTCCCCGCACCTGGCCTGGTCGGGCTTCCCGGCCGGGACGAAGAGCTTCGTGGTGACCTGCTTCGACCCGGACGCCCCGACCGGCAGCGGCTTCTGGCACTGGGTGCTGGTCGACGTGCCGGCCTCCACGACCAGCCTGCCGACCGGCGTACGGGAGGCGGACCTGGGCGGCGCGTTCAGCGTCCGCAACGACTACGGCGACACCGGCTACGGTGGCGCGGCCCCGCCGCCGGGCGACCGCCCGCACCGGTACGTCTTCGCCGTGCACGCGGTCGACGTCGACACGCTCGGCGTCGGGCCCGACGCCAGCCCCGCGTACGTCGGCTTCAACCTGGCGTTCCACACCCTGGCGCGGGCGGTCATCAGGCCGACGTACCAGATCAAGGAGTGACCGGTGGCCCGCCGGTCCCGCGCACGCGGGGCCGGCGGGCGTGCGGTGCCCTCAGCCGGGCACCCGGGCGACGGCGAAGACGGACTGGCCGAACGGCGGCCGGACGAGCTGCTCGGCGGCCTTGGTGGCGGGCAGGACGAGGGTGTCGTACACCTTGACCATCGGGCCCTCCTTCGGCATCAGCCGGAAGACCTTGGTGGCCATGAAATAGCCGATCAGGCCGAGGGCGTTGGCGTAGTGCATCGTCTCGACCCGCAGCCCGGCCGCGGTCATCGCGTCGCCGAGGGTCTTCTTGGTGTAGCGGCGCACGTGGCCGGTGGCGATGTCGGCGGGGCCCATCGCGAACTGGAACGCCGGCACGATGATGATCACGGCACCGCCGGGCCGGACCAGGTCGCGCATGCTGCGCAGCGCGCCCACGTGGTCCTCGATGTGCTCCAGCACGTTGTACGACACGGCCGCGCTGTAGTCGCCGCCCCCCGGGTGCGGCAGCAGCATCTCGCGGACCTCGATGGTCGGCTCGTCGACCAGCCGCTCCTTGAGCAGGATGAGCCGGTCCGGGTCGGCCTCGGTGGCGGTGAACCGGGGCACGTGCCGCGCCCACTCCAGGGCGTAGTCGCCCAGGCCGCTGCCGATCTCGATGGGGTCGTCACCGAGGTGGGGCACCGCCAGTTCGACGAACCACCGGCGGTGGTTGACCGCGGTGGCCAGGCCCTCCAGAACCTCTGCCTGGACGCGCTGGTCCCCAAGGATTTCTGCCATGCGTCGATTCCTCACGATATGACTGACCCGCGCCTGGACCGACAGAGTGAATCATCCGCGTCAGGGGCGGAGGAAACGGGGCACTGTGAAGGCCGAAATGTGGTCGGGGGAGGGCACGTGATCGGCGGTCGGCGAACCCGGCACATAGTACGGCAGTACCCGAAACATGTCACGTGACCGCCATAGGCCAACTACGCTCTGAATTGCTATGACTACTGGCGAATCGGAGCGCGGGACCGGTCGATCCGACGTCGGGGACGCCGGACCTGTGCCGGTCCGGCGGGTCGTCCGGCGGCGCCGGCGGCGGGTGCTCCCGGCAGCCCGTGCGCCGCGTGCCGGGCCGCCGGCACCGGCCCGTCCGTCCGCCGCCGGGTGGCGGTGGGACGCGTTGGCCGTGGTCAGCTACCTGATGCTGGCGTTCTGGGTGACCGCCCGGTTCTGGCGCGACCCGGCGGCCGGGGTACGCGACAACCGGTCGGACCAGGCGCAGTTCGAGTGGATGATGGCGCACGGCGCGCGGGTGGTCACGGAATGGAGCTATCCGTTCGCCTCGGACCGGATGAACGTGCCCGACGGCGTCAACCTGATGGCGAATACCTCGGTATTATCCGTCTCAATCCCGATGACCCCGGTCACTGTCCTCTTCGGGCCGCACTGGTCATTTCTTGTCTTTCTCACCCTCGGAATGGCGGCCACCGGAACCGCCTGGTACTTCTTCCTGTCCCGGGTGGTCACCCGATCCCGGGGGCCGGCCTGGCTCGGCGCGGCCTTCTGCGCGTACGCCCCGGCGATGGTGTCGCACGCCAACGCCCACCCGAACATCGCCTCCCAGTTCGTCGTCCCACTGATCATCTGGCGCACCCTGCGGCTGGCCGGGCCGGGCCGGTGGCTGCGCAACGGACTCCTGCTCGGCCTGCTGATCGTCTGGCAGGCCTTCCTCAACCTGGAGATCCTGCTGATGACCGCGATCGCCCTGGCCGTGGTGGTCGGTGCCCTCGCCATCGGCCGACCGCCGCTACGCGCGGCCACCCGACCGTTCCTCGCCGGGCTCGGCGTGGCCGCGCTGCTGTCCGCCGTGCTGCTCGCCTACCCGCTGTACGTGCAGCTCTTCGGACCGGGTTCCTACCACGGGCTGTCCCGGCTGATCCGGGGCTACCGTACCGACCTCGGCGCGTTCGTCGGGTGGTCGCGGGAGTCGCTGGCCGGGGACGCCCGGTCCGCCGACCCGCTGGCCCGCAACCCCACCGAGGAGAACGCCTTCTTCGGCTGGCCGCTGGCCGTCCTCACCGTCGCCCTGGTCTGGTGGCTGCGGCGCAACGCCCTGGTGGTCGGCCTGGCCGTCCTCGGGCTGCTCTTCGCCGCCCTGTCGCTGGGCCGGGAGGTGCAGCTCAACGGGCGGAACACCGGCGTCCCCGCCCCCTGGGCACTGCTGGAGGACCTGCCGCTGCTGCACTCCGTGGTGCCCACCCGCTGGTCGCTGGCGATCACCCCGATCGTCGGGGTGCTGCTGGCCCTCGGTGCCCAGCGGGCCCGCGACCTCGCCCGCCGGCATCCGGCCGCCCGCCGGCAGATCCGCTTCGCCACGGTCACCGTCCTGCTGATGGCCCTGGTGCCGCTGCTGCCGACCCCGCTGCCGGCGACCCGGCTCGACCCGGTGCCGCAGTTCGTCACCGACGGCGGCTGGCGGCCGTACGTGGCGGGAGGGCGCAGCGTGGTCACCCTGCCGCTGCCCGACAACACCTACGCCGAACCGCTGCGCTGGTCGGCCCGGACCGGGTTGGAGATGCCGCTGGCCCGGGGCTACTTCCTGGCCCCCGACACCCGGCCGTGGTCGCCCGAACCGGACGCCGCCCTGTTCACCGCCCCCTACCGGCGGACCAGCAACTTCTTCGGCGGGATCGCGCGGACCGGCACCGTCGGGCCGATCACCGACGCCGACCGGCGGGCCGCCGTGACCGACCTGCGCTACTGGCGGGCCGGTGTGGTGATCCTCGGCCCGCACCGGCACGCCGACGCGTTGCGTCGGGCGATGACCGCGCTGACCGGCATCACCCCCGTGCTGACCGGCGGGGTGTGGCGGTGGGACGTCCGGTCGCTCACCGGGTGAACCCGCCGGGGTGCCGGGTCAGGCCGTGCGGACGCAGCAGCCCTGGCAGACCTTCGGGCTGGGCAGGGTGAACGCCAGGCAGCAGGTGCGCCGCTGCACGGTCGGCTCGCCGCCCCGGCCGGGCACCAGCTCGACCAGGTCGGCCACGCCGAGGGTGCCGAGCAGCGTGTCGATGGTGGTCACCGACGGGCCGGGCAGGACGTCCGCCGCGCGCAGGATGCCGTGCGCGATCCCCGAGGCCACCGAGCCGAGCAGGGTACGAGCACCGACCCGCACCTCCGCCTGGATCGCGGTGATCATCGGGGTGAGGTGGGCGTCGAGCAGCGAGGCCCGCAGGAGGCCGAGCAGCTCGGCCTCGTCGGCGGCGACCCGGACGCCGGGCTGGCCGGTGAGGGCGAGCGGGTCACCGGGCAGCACCGCGACGGTCGTCGAGCGGTGCAGGCCCATGGTCAGCAGTTGCCGGTGGTCCTCGAAGTGGATCAGCACGTCGGCCGGGTCGAGCAGCGGCACCCGGCGGGCCGAGGCCCAGCCGAGCACCACCGGCAGCGCCGTCCAGTAGCTGTAGGACTTCCAGGCCAGCGCGGCGCAGGCGTGCGGGGTGCCGCCCCAGCGGCGGGCGGCGGCGCGCAGGAACTCCGGCATCCGGGTGCCGTCGACGAGGGTGGTGGCCGGGCTCCAGCCGATGTCGTCGGTGACCACCAGGCCGGGCGCGAGGCCGGGCAGCACGTCGGTGCCGAACATGGCGCGCAGGGTGGCGGTGACCGGGGCGAGTCGGTCGGCGAGATCCTGGCCGGGCAGCACCGCCGTCATCCGGACCCCCTCCCGTCCCGCTCGGCCCGCCACGGGTGGTGGCGGTCTCCTCGGCCACTCCGGTGCCGGAGGGGTCGTCCGTGAAACTACGTCCGCGAAGCTAAGGCTAGCCTAACCATGCCTGGGCGCTGAGGGAAGTCTCTGCGGAGGTGGATCGGGAGGCCGGGATCACCATGTCCGTCCCGTCGGTACGGATCGGCCCGGTTCGGCTACTACCCGGCCGAACGCGGGGAAAACGCGGGCGATGTCAAGGCATATGTCGGCAACGTGCCAGTTCGGTACAGGGCGATGGGAAAAACGTGAAGACTTGTCATCCCGGCTGCGCTGCGTGAGGAAGCTGATGACGACCTCTCCCCTGGAGCGGGCCGCCGATTCGTTCGCGGCGGAACTCGCCCGGCACCGGACGGGGCGAGGGCTGACCAAGAAACAGCTCGCCACCATGATGGGCTTCGACCCGTCGTACGTGAGCCACGTCGAGGGGCGACGACACCGGCCCACCGAGGACTTCGCCCGCCGCGCCGAGGCCGTCCTCGACGCCGGGGGCGTCATCTGGCAGCGGTTCCGCGAGTACGACCAGCTCCGCCACACCCGCGCCACCCCCGGCCACCGCGAACCCGCACCCCCCGGCCGCTGGCTCCCCCCGGGCACCGGGCTCGTCGTCGAACGGGAGACCGCCACCCTCACCCTGGTCGACGGCACCTACCGGTGCGTGATCCGCCGCCGGCTGCACAACGCCGGCACCGAACCGGTCACCCGCTATCTCGTCCGGGTCGCCGTCGACAGGTGGCCCGACGACCCCGGCCGCTCCAACCGGCACCACCGCGAACACCCGCTCACCTTCGCCGAGCTGCGCTTCCGCGCCGTCCACCACGACGACGGCGCCCGCGAACCGATGCACTGGCGGGTCCGCCACGACCGGGACGCGTACAAGGAGATCTGGCTGCTGTTCGAGAACGCCGACGGACGGTTCCCACTGCACCCCGGCGAACGCGCCGAGGTCGAGTACGCCTACCGGGTCGGCCGGGTCAAGTGGGGCCCCTGGTTCCAGCGGGCCGTCCGCCTGCCCACCCGGCACCTCGCCGTACGACTGGACCTCCCGGCGGCCCTCGACCCCCGGGTGTGGGGGGTGGAGACCTCGCTGTCCGCCGACGAGGGACCGCTGCGCACCCCGGTCCGCCGGCACGACCGGGGGGACCGGGTGGTCTTCGACTGGTCCACCGACGACCCGCCGCTCAACACCCGCTTCCGCCTCCAGTGGCGGTTCCGGCGGGAAGCCGTCGAGACGCCCCCCGTGCCGACCCGACCGGCCGACCGGATGCGCGCCCTCGGCGTGCTGCCCCCCGAGGCCACCCCGCCCGGCCGACCCGCCCGCCCCCTGCACCTGCCCCGGGAGGCCGCCGCCGCCCGTGAGGTGGCCGACCGGCTCACCGACCTGCTGGCCCGGGCCGAGGAGGTGCACCCGCTCAGCACCGGCACGGGCCTCGCCGCCCCGCAGATCGGCCTGGACGTCGCGGTCGCCGTGGTCCGCCCCGCCGACCGGGCCGCCCCGCCGGTCGTCCTGGTCAACCCCCGGATGGTCGGGGAGAGCCCGGAAACCGTCGAACAGTACGAAGGCTGCCTCGCCGCCGCCGACCACCGTGGCCTGGTGGCCCGGCCGCTGCGCATCGAGGTCGAACACGCCCGCGCCGACGGCAGCCGGATGATCACCTCGTTCGCGTACGGGATGGCCCGGTTGGTCGCCCACGAGATCGACCACCTCGACGGCCGGGCCTGGACCGACCGGATGGCCCCCGGCGTGCCGCTGGTCCCCGTCGAGGAGTACCGCGAGAGCAACGCCTGAACCCTGCCCCGGACGCCGGTCCGGGTGGGCACGGAGGGGACCGGGGCGCGTGCCCCAGGGGGCGGGGGCACGCGCCCCGGTTCGGGGGGAGTAAAGCTCTACAGGTTGCCGAACGTGTCGTACCGGATGTGCTGCGGCGGTACGTCGTCCTCGGCGAGCGCCCGCAACGTCGCCCGGACCATCGCGGCCGAACCGGAGACGTAACAGTCATGCGACGTCCACGGGCCGTACCGGGCCACCACGTCGGGGACGTCCCCGCGCTCACCGGCGAAATCCGGGTCGTCGCTGCACGACGGGGTCACCGACAGCCACGGGTGGACGGCGACCAGCTCCTCCAGACCGGCCAGGCCGTACAACTCGTCGGCGTGCCGGGCACCGTAGAAGACGTGCACCCAGCGGGCCCGGTTCCAGCCCGCCAGCTCCTCCACCATCGCCTTCACCGGGGCCAGGCCGACCCCGCCGGCCACACAGAGGATGTCCCGCCCGGAATCCCGGTCCACCGTCATCGAGCCCATCGGGGCGGCCACCCGCAGCAGGTCACCCGGCTTGGTCCGGCGCACCAACGCCCCGGAGACCCAGCCCGCGCCGGCCGGCGTACGGACGTGGAACTCCAGCACGTTGTCGTCGTTCGGGGCGTTCGCCACCGAGTACGTCCGCCACACCCGGGGCAGGTGCCGGGGCACCTCGACGCTGACGTACTGGCCGGCCTTCCAGACCAGCGGATGCTGGAGGGCGCGGACGGTCAGCACGGCGGTGTCGCCGCCGTACCGCTCGTGGGTTAGCACCTCCGCGTGCCAGTACGGCGGATTCTCGTCCGACTCCGCCCCAGCCAGCATCGTCGCCGTGATCGCCGCGTACGCGTCCCGCCACGCCTGGTCGTACTCCAGGTTCCAGCCGTCACCGGCGGTGGTACGCAGCGCGTCGAGCAGCGCCACCCCCATCGTCGCGTAGTGCGCGGCGTCGACGTGGTACTTGCGGTGGTCCCGACCCAGCGAGCGCAGATACTCGTCGAAGCTCTCCGGGTCGTCCATCACCTGGGTGGCGGTGACGATCGCGTCCAGGATCCGGTCGCCCTGGCCGGTCATCTCCGCCGGGAACAGCCGGCGCAGCTCCGGATCGAGCAGGAACAGCCGGGCGTAGAAGCGACCGCTCAGCCGGTCCCGGTCCTCCTCGACCAGGGTCCAACTCTCCTTCAGCAGCCGAGCGAAGTTGTCCACGGGGGGCGGTCCTCCTCCTGACGGCGGATCGGGCACCGATAGAATGTCCACGGAGCGTGTGCACCGGTCGCACAGAATGTGCGATCGGCTCATCTGGGCCCACCGGCCGGTGCGATCGGGCCACCCCGTCGGGCAGAGTGGTGCGGTGACCGTTGAGCAGCACACCCGCCCGGAGTCCAGGCGGGTCCTCGGCACCGAGACCCTGCTGGTCCTCGGCCTGTCACTCGGGCAGTCGGCCGTCTACGCCATGGTGTCGCTGACCGCGAAACTGACCGCCGACGGGCCGCTGTCGAAGCAGACCGCGTCGCTCAACACCTCGCAGTCCGCCCGGCCCTGGCTCGACCTGACGTACCAACTGCTCGGCATCGCCTTCGCGCTGCTGCCGGTGCTGCTCGCCGTACACCTGCTGGCGCGCGACCCCGGCGACCCGGCGCGGACCCTCGGGGTGGACCTGCGACGGCCCGGGTCCGACCTGGCCCGGGGCGCCGGGCTCGCCGCGCTGATCGGCCTGCCCGGCCTGGCCCTGTTCTGGGCGGCGGCGCAGCTCGGCGTCAACGCCACCCTGGTCCCCGCCGGCCTGCCGCCGCTGTGGTGGGCGGTGCCGGTGCTGGTCCTCGCCGCCGTGCAGAACGCCGTGCTGGAGGAGGTGATCGTGGTCGGCTACCTGGTCACCCGGCTGCGCCAACTCCGGTGGCGGCTCGGCGCGGTCATCGCGACCAGCGCGCTGCTGCGCGGCTCCTACCACCTCTACCAGGGCTTCGGCGCGTTCGTCGGCAACGCCGTGATGGGCGTCGTGTTCAGCCTGTTCTACCTGCGCACCCGGCGGGTGATGCCGCTGATCGTGGCGCACACCCTGCTCGACGTGGTCGCCTTCGTCGGGTACTCGCTACTGCCGAAGGACTGGTTCGACTGGCTCTGACCGTCGCTGTCCCCGCCGATCTTCGGGCGGCCTAGCTGCCGGTCCGGGCGGGCCGGTAGCTGGCCACCGCGCGGGCGGCCAGCAGGTCGGTCGCCGCCGCGTCACCCGCCGCCGTCGCCAGCACCGCCGCCCCGGGAAGCAGCCGGGCCGCCAGCCGGAGCGCGGCCCAGCCACCGGCCTGCGCGGCCAGCGGAGCTGCCAACCGCCACGCGGCCTCGGCCGCACGCGGCCACGGCCCGTCGCCGGGACCGTCCGCCGCCCGCGCCGCGTCCAGTGCGGTACGGGCACTGTCCGCGTCCGGGTGTACCCGGGTCAGCACCAGCAACTCCACCGCCCGCTCCGGGTCGGCCGGGTCCCGGCCGTACGCCGCCGCCACGTGCAGCACCAGCGCCGACTGCGTCCAGAGCACCACCGCCAGCTCGGCCAGCGGCGCGAAGAGCCCGGCCACCGCCGCCGTCGCCCCACCCACCCCGGCCCACCTGACGAACCGCCGGGTGGCCAGCCGGGCCAGCCCGTCCGGACCGGCGTCCGGGTACGCCTCGCGCAGCCCGCGCGCCCACTCCCGGGCCTGCGGCCCGATCCCCTCGACGGCCGCCAGGGCCAGCAACTCCGGCGCGAACCCCGGATGGGCCAGCAGTCGAGTCCGGATCACCGCCAGATCCAGGCGTCCCGCTGCCGCGCCGTCCGGGCCCGCCGCCGTTACGGCGGGGGCGCTGGTGGCGGCGGTCGGGGTGCCGACGGGGTCCGGGCCGGCAGGTGGACGCTGCGTGGTGGTCGGGGTGTGTTCCGTGGCGGGAACCGTGGTCGGTTCGGGAGTGGTGTCCGTGGCGGGGGTGGTGGTCGGTTCGGAGGTGGGTTCCGCTGGCGTCTTGTTCGAGGGCGCCTTCTTCGGTGGGGTCGCCCGCGTGCGGGGCGCAGACCGGCGGGGGGCCGGGGTGGTCGACGCCGTCGTCGCCTTTCGCGCGGTCCGCTTCCGGGAAGGGGTGTCCGGTTCTGGTGCCGTGCCCTGCGCCGTCGTTGCCGTGTCCTGCTCCGTCGGCGCGGCCGCTGCCGTCGGTGTGTCCGTTTCCATGGGAGCGGCCGTGACCGCCTGCGACGGACCGGCCGTTTCCGGCGGTGTGTCTGATTCCGGTGGATGGGTTGTTGTTGCTGCCGGTGAGGGTGTTTCCGGTGGTGCGGTCGCGGTGGGGATGGCGGCCTCGTCGGGTGCCAGTTGTCCGGGGGGTGAGTCGGTGGTGCCGGCGACCGCGCCCGTCGCCCGTTTGCGGGGGGTACGCCGCGCGGCCGGCGTCCGCGCGGTGGTGGGCTGTGCTGGTGCTGGTGCTGGTGCTGGTGCTGGTGCGGTGGCGGGCGTCGCCGTGCTGGCGGCGGGTGCCGGTGCGTCGTCCGTGCCGGACGGCGTCGTTGCCGTCGGCGGGTCGTCCGGCGCGCCGGACGGCGAGGCTGCGGGCCGACCCGCGGCCGGACGGCGAGGTCGGGTGACAGCCGCCGGTGGTGGTACGGGTGACTCGGCGGCAGGAGGTTGGAACAGCACAGCCGGCGCCGCCTTCGTCGGGCGGGTCCGCTTCGGCCGGGCCGTCGCGTCATCGTCGGAGGGCTGCGGCTGCCGGGGCGGCGCGGGCGGCGGCGTGAAGGTCGCCTCCGGCGAGCGGCGACGTGCCCGGTCGCTGGAGGGGCGGCGGGGCGGGTCGCTCGGCGGCTGCTCCTGCATGGAACAGGAGCGTAGCCGCGAACGTGACCTCGCACACGCGGGAATACGCCGCGTGGGGCGATGCGGCGGCGCCCCCGGCGCGGCCCCCACCAGGGATTGCCGCCCGTCGGGATAGTCGCTTTGCCCAGGGTGGGGGCGGACCTGTATCCTCGTCCGCGGTGGTCCGCAGGGTCACCGAGGAGACTTCGCCTAGTCTGGTCTATGGCGCCGCACTGCTAATGCGGTTGGGGTCTTAAAGCCCCTCCCGGGTTCGAATCCCGGAGTCTCCGCGCAAAACCGGTTGTGTAGACTGGTCGAGCACCGGGCGCCCGTAGCTCAATGGATAGAGCATCTGACTACGGATCAGAAGGTTAGGGGTTCGAGTCCCTTCGGGCGCACAAGATCATGAGGGGTCTGACCTGCCGATACGGCGGTCAGACCCTTTCTGCTGTCTGGCCTGTGTGGACGGTGGGTGTCACGTGGGTGCGATGTGTGCAGCCCCGGAAGCGGCCTTCTCGTGGGTTCGCTGGGACGTGACCTGCGGCTTTGCGGCCTGCTCGCGCTTCGGCCGGTTTGGAGCACCTGTTTTCGGTTTCGTCGGCGCCGGGGTGCCGGCTTTGGGGCTGCGGTGGGGGCGGTTCTCGCGGGCGCTGGCTTTGATCTTCCGGCGGGTGTGGCGGGCGGCGTTGAGGACCAGTTGGGCGGTGGCGTCGGCGCAGCGGCGCTGGATCTGCGGCAGGACGCTGGTGTAGGTGTCGGCCGTATCACGATGCTGGAGTGCCCGAGGAGGTCCTGCAGGGTCTTCAGGTCGACGCCGGCCTCGTGGGCGAGCGACGCGGCGCCGTGATGTCCGGGCGTGGCCCAATCTCCGCGGCGGTGCTGCTCGTGAGCCAGGTCCGGCGGCTGATCCGGGGCGACGCGCCGTTACGGTCAAAGATTGCCGCGGCTTTCCTGCTCGCGTTCGATGGCCTCTAACAGGGCCTTGAAGTTGCCCTTCCCGAAGCCTGCCGAGCCGTGCCGCTCGATCAGCTCGAAGAACACCGTCGGGCGGTCCTGGACCGGCTTGGTGAAGATCTGCAGCAGGTAGCCGTCCTCGTCCCGGTCGACCAGGATCCGGCGCCGGCGCAGATCCTCGATCGGAACCCGGACGTCGCCGACGCGCGCGCGAAGCTCCGCGTCGTAGTACGAGTCGGGGGTGTCGAGGAACTCGACGCCGGCCGCCGTCATCGCGTCGACGCTCGCGACGATGTCGGGCGTCGCCAGCGCCACGTGCTGGACCCCGGGCCCGCCGTAGAACTGCAGGTACTCGTCGATCTGCGAGCGCTTGCGGGACACGGCCGGCTCGTTGAGCGGGAACTTCACCCGGCGCGTACCGTCGGCGACGACCTTGCTCATCAGCGCCGAGTACTCGGTGGCGATGTCGTCGGCGACGAACTCGGCCATGTTGGTGAAGCCCATGACGCAGCGGTAGAACTCGACCCACTCGTCCATCGCGCCGAGCTCCACGTTGCCGACCACGTGGTCGACGGCCAGGAAGAACTCGCCGGAGGCCGGTGCCTTCGGCGGCGCGCACGCGACGAAGCCCGGCAGGAACGGTCCGGTGTACCGGGAACGGTCGATCAAGGTGTGTCGGGTGTCGCCGTATGCGGCGATCGTGGCCGTGCGCACCGTACCGTGCTCGTCGGTGAGGTCGTGCGGCTCGGCGACCGCCGTGGCACCCCGTTGCGTGGCGTACCAGAAGGCGGTGTCCACGTCCGTCACCTCGATCGCGACGTCCTGGATGCCGTCGCCGTGCTTCGCGTGGTGAGCCGCCCCGTCTGCCTCGGCGTGCACCGCGCCGGCGAGGACGAACCGGGCCGTGCCGCTGACCATCACGTATTCGGCGTAGTCACGGTACCCCTGATGCGGGCCGCGCATCGCGACGCAAGTCATGCCGAACGCGGTGCGGTAGTAGTGGGCCGCCTGTACCGCGTTGCCGACGACGAACCGGAGGTGGTCGAGGTCCTCGACCGGGAAGGGATCGTCAGCGGCGCGCTCGACGGCGCCGATGAGGTCGGCGACCGTACGATCGGCGGTGGCGACCGCCGGCGTGGCTTCCGGCTTTGTTGCGGCCGGGGCCCCCAGCGTTGTCGCGGCTGGCGGGGCCTGCGTCACCGTCGCGGCCTGCGGCGCTCCCGAGGCATGAGCCTGGGCTCGGGCTCGGCTCGCGAGCCACAGGCGGTGGCCGAACAGTGCCGCGTAAGCGGCCAGGACGACGCTCAGCACGGCGATCGACGTGCCGCCGGCCCCGCGCCGGGCGGCGTCGAGGACCATGCCCAGCATCGCCGCCGCGACGATGAGCGACACGTGGTTGGACGCCCAGAACACGACCGGCGTCATCCGGCGCGGGTCGAGATCGCGCATGGCGCCGCCGCGCAGCTGCACGGCGAGCCACCAGGACAGCGGCGCGGTCACCGTCATCAGCGCCCAGACCAGCCACGGAACCCAGCCGGCCAGCGCGAAGGCGGTCAGGGCCAGGTAAGCGACGGGCTGCGCGCCGACGATCACGGTCACCGCGCGGCGGTAGCCGAGGATCACCGGCAAGGTGCGCTTGCCGACCAGTTCGTCGGACTGCCGGTCGCCGAGGTTCATCACCATCATCCGGGCCGCCTGCAGCAGCGCGGTCGGGGCCAGCACGGCCAGCAGGAGCGTTGGTACCCGCCCGGTCTGCAGCGCCACCGCAACCGCGGGCCACAGGCCGTTGAGGATCGCAGCGACCGTGAACTCCCCCGCCGCGCGGTAGTTAAGCCGCAGTGGCGGCGCAGTGTAGAACCAGGCCAGCACGACGGCACCGGTCGCGAGCAGTCGCGTGAGCCAGGTCGGCATGACCGCCACCATCACGATCGACGCGCTCAGCAGCACGAACGCGGTGCCGAGCGCCACCAGCGGTGGCACGAGCCCGTCGACCAAGGCTCGGCTGCCGCCGGTCCAAGGCGTGAAGTAGACGTTCGCCCGGTCGGCCTCTAGGTCGAAGTACTCGTTGCAGTAGTGGGTGGTGACGTGGACGGTCCAGGCGAACACCTGGGCGAGCAAGTACCACTTCACGTCTATCGCATGGCCCTGGTGCACCGCCACGGCCACCCCGAGGCCGACCGGCAGGACGTTGTACAGCAGGAAGCGCAGGCGGGCCAGGCGCACGAAGCCGCGCACGTTGACGCGCGGAGCGATGAATCCGGTCGATGCGGTGGTCAGGCGGTTTCCCGGTACAACACTCATCGGGACCATCTCTACGTAGGCGGACGGTTGCCTGGACCGTACGCCACCGTCGAGGGCCAGCACTATCGGCGACATCAATGTTTTACATTTAGCATTATCGGGATGATTGCGTTAATACAAATGACGCTTATTAATTTGTTGAACCTGCGACGCGGCTCTGCCGGTCGCGAAACCCGTGCTCGGCGAGCACCCGCGGGCGTGAGGTCATCCGGCCAGTCGGTCATCGCCGCACCGTCATCGGCGCCCCGGGCGGAGTGGCCGTCGCCGACCGGCCCGGAACAGGGCGGGCCGGCGACGGCGGCCGATCAGAAGTCGCTGTCGGTGTCGTTCCGGCCCCCGCTGGGGATGTCGTCGATGGTCTTCGACGAACCCCCGACGTCCCGCCTCGGCAGGCCGCCCAGCATTCGGGCGAGCTGCTCGTCGGCCAGTTCCACGCCGCCTGCCGGAATCGTGTCGATCCGCACGGTCTTGCGCCTCATGTCGTACCCCTGTTCACCCTGAGGGAGCGCCCGGCTGCTCGGCCGGACGAACGCCAGTGTGTGGCCGCCGGGAACCGCCTGGGACCAGGGATCTCCCTGGTTCGGGACCCCAGTCTTGGCTGGCCGGGTGTCCGCCGGACGCGCGGCCGGGCCGGCGCTGGAGCGATCGTCGCCGGGGTCCGACTCACGACGGGGGTCGGGCCGAGGTGTAGGCCGGCAGCGGCAGCGGCTCGTCGCGCAGGAACGCGCGGAGCAGCGCGTCGTACGCCTCCCGCTGGCCGGAGGTGATGTCGTGTCCCGTGTGCGGCAGGTAGACCAGGGTCGCCTGCGGCAACGTGCGCCGGTATTCGTACGTTTCCTCCCACGGGACGAAGTCGCACTCGCCGCGCATGATCAGTGCCGGCACCCGGGCCTGCCGGAGCGCGGGCCGCGGATCGGGGATGCGGGCGAAGTCCTCGACCGTCAATTGGTTGACGTAGAAGCCCTGGTGGTTGTCGTGCACCTCGGCGGGTGCCGAACCGGGGCAGCGGGCGGTGTCCTTGCCGAGCACGGCGACGGCGTGCATCAGCGCGTCCGCCTCGTCGTCGCCGACGAGCGCGTGCGCCGCGTTCGGGTTGACGCCCTGCAGGACCGCCTGGGCGACGACCCGGGGCGAGGCGAACAGGTCGTCGCGCTGCCGACGCTGCTCGGCGGTCATCCGGGCCCAGGGGTCGCCGCCTCCGCCGTCCGGGTAGGCGCCCGCCCAGATCGGTCCGGGCGAGGTGAACACGACCCGGGCGACGTGCTGCGGGTGGGCCGCGAGATACTGCGCCGCGAGCGACCCGCCCCACGACTGCCCGACGAGAACGACGCGCTCGGCGCCCAGCTCGACACGGATCGCGTCGAGGTCGGCGACCTGCCGGGCGACGGTGTAGCCGGTGACGTCGGCGAGCCGGGTGGACCGGCCGGCGCCGAGCTGGTCGTAGGCGTAGACCTCGAAGCCGTCGGCAGCGAGCAGGGCACCGACGGCTGGCACCCCCTCCCCCGGGGTGCCGGGGCCGCCGTGCAGGAAGAGCACGGGCGTCGGGCGGGGCGTGCCGGAGGCGGCGGCGTGGACGTACGCGATCCGTGATCCGGTGGGCAGGTCCCAGAACCGGACGCCGGCGGGCGGGGGCGGGGCGGCCGGGTGCGGGCCGGGCCGGAACACGGTCACGGCGGCGAGCCCGGCGACGGCGACGGTGACGGCGGCGGCCAGCGCCGTCGCGGCGCGGCTCCGGCGTCGTACGCCGAGCAGCGCGAACGCGGGCCGGGCGAGGAGCTGGGCGACGGTGCCCAGCAACACGAGCCCTACCGCGCACAGCAGCGGTATCCAGGCGGTGACGAGCGCGGTGGCGACGAAGCCCGCGCCGCCCACGGTCACGGCGGTGGCCACGGCGACCGGCAGCAGCAGGACGCCGATGCTCCGGCGAACAAGGGAACGAACCATGAAGATCATGCTGGCCGGTGCCTGGCGCAGGCGCGTCGTGCCACAGGACGGCTTCCGCGCGCCCCACCCCCGTCTCGCGGCGGGGTCCCGACCGGCCGGGCGGCCCGTACCATCGGGGGATGCGACGCTGGGCCCCTGACCTGGGCGACACCTGGGCTCCCGGTGCCGTGGCGGTGTCGCAGGCGCTGTGGTGGCTCGCCGCCCGGCCGGACCCGCGGCTGGCGCCCGGCGTCTGCGCCGTCGCCGTCGTCGCCGTGGTCGCGCTGCTCTACCGCAGGCGGGTGCCCGGCCCGGCGCTGGCCGGTGCCGCCCTGGCCACCGCGCTGGCCGCCCCCGTCGTCGGGGCCGCCCCGGCCGGCCCGGCCGCGGTGCTGCTGACGGCGTACGCGCTGGTGGTGCACCGCACGGCGGCGGTCTCGGCGGCCGGCGTCGCGGCCGTGGTGGCCGGGTTCGCCGTGACGGCGGCGGCCTCCGGCGCGTCGGCGCGGGCCACCGTCGCGACCGCGCTCGTGCTCGGGGCCGTGGCCGCCGGGGTGTGGGCGGTCGGGCGGTTCCGCCGTCGGGTCCGCGCCGACCGGGCCTCGGCCGAGACCTTCCGGGCGGCCGTGGACGGTTTCGCGCCGCTCGCGGTCGCGCAGGAACGTCGGCGGCTCTCGGCCGAGCTGCACGACGTGGCCGGTCACCGGCTGACCGCGATCCTCGTGTCCGCCGGTGCGGCGCTGCGCCTCGCCGACCCGGTGCTGCGGGAGCGGGCGATCGAACACGCGATCGGCGCCGGGCAGGCGGCGGTCGACGACCTGGACCGGGTGGTGGCGTCGGCGGGGCGGGACGACGAGGTCGGCATCGAGACGGTCGACGAGTTGGTGGCGGGCCACCCGTGGGTGCACTACGAGCGCACCGCGCGGGTCGTCCCGCCGGCGGTCGCGGCCCTGGCGCACCTGATCGTCCGCGAGGCGCTGACCAACCTCATGCGGTACGCGCAGGGCGCGGCGGCGACGGTGCGGATCACCGCCGACCCCGGCGGGTGCACCGTGACGGTGCTCGACGGGGGTGGCAGCCGCGCGGCCGGCGACGTGGGCAGCGGGCTCGGCATCGCCGGGCTCCGCGCCCGGGTCGAGGCGGTCGGCGGCGACCTCGACGCCGGGCCGGCCGGTCCGGGATGGCGGATCCGGGCCCGGCTGCCGTGGCGGCCCGGGGCGGCACCGGGTGCCCCGCCAGGGACCGGAGCGACGCCGCCCGTCCGGGCGACGACGGGAGCGCCGCCGGGCGTCCGGACCTGGGCCGGGGCCGGCGCGGCGGTCCGGGACGGGGCGATGGTCGTCCTCGCGCTCGGGCTGTCCACGGGCACGGTGCTGCTGCCGGGCGGGGACGGCCCCGATCCGCTGGCCGCGCCGATTCCGGCGACGCTGCTGGTCGCGCTGCTGGTGCTGCACGCGCTGCCGTTGGCATGGCGCCGGCTCGCGCCCGGCGCGGCGCTGGTCGCGGCGTTGACGATCCAGGTCGCCTGGCTCGCCGGCACCGCTGCCGGCTGGACCCGGCACGACCCGGCGGAGACGTTCCTGTGGTGCTGGTGGGTCGAGCTGGCGCTGGTGTACGCGGTGGCCGCCTACCGGCCCGCAGCCAGCCTCGGGTTCGCCGCGCCGTTGGCGGTGGCCGCCGTCGGCGGGGTGGCCCTGGGCGCGGGCGCCGACATCACCGGGAACCGTGCCGCGGCCGGTGCGGTGCTGGGCGTCGTACTCGCGATACCGCTGGGCGCCGCCTGGCTCGCCGGCAGGCTGGTGACGACGCGGCGGTCCCGCCGGTCGACCGCCGAGGCCGCCGCACGGGAGACCGTGCGCCGGCACGCCGACAGCGCGGCGCGGGGCGAGCGCGCGCGCATCGTGGACGACCTGCGCGCGAGCGCGCGGCTGCACGCCACCTCGGCGCTCGCCGCGGCCGAGGCGGGCCGGCTGGACGAGGTCGCGGCGCAGGCCCGCGCCGGCCTGGTCGCCCTGCGACGGCTGCTGCACGGGCTGCCCCAGGACCGGCCCGACCCGCCGCCCGCCGTCGCCGCCCTGTCCGACCTGGCGGCGCGCCGCCGGTCGGCGCTGCGGTTCGTCGGCGAGCCACGGTCCCTGCCCGCGCCCCTGGAGGTGGCCGCGCACCGGGCGGGCGCGGCGCTCATCGCCGACGGCGCGGTGGCCACGGTGACGTACGTCGCCGGCGGGATCGGCCTGGAGGTCCGCCGCTGCCCGCCCGTCGGTGCGGAGGTGCTGCGGTCGCTGCGGGATTCGACGGACGCCGCCAGCGGTTCGGTGGCGGTCGACACCGACCGCACCACGGTCCGCGTCTGGTTGCCGGAGGCGCTGCGATGATCCGGGTCATCGTCGCCGACGACGAGGCCACGGTGCGCGCCGGCATCGCCGCGATCCTCGACGCAGAGCCGGACATCGCGGTCGTCGGCCAGGCCCACGACGGTGACTCGGCCGTCGCGCTCGTCGCGTCGACCACTCCCGACATCGCCGTCCTGGACGTACGCATGCCAGCCCGCCGGCCCCCCACCCCGGGTCCGCCGGTTCGGGGGCTCCGCCCGGAGGGCCCGCCCTCGGGCCGGCCGACCTGCGCCGACGGGATCGCGGCGGCCGCCGCGATCGGGCAGCGGCATCCGGCGACCCGGATCGTCATGCTGACGACGTTCGGCCTCGACGAGTACGTGTTCGCGGCGCTACGGGCCGGAGCGGCCGGGTTCCTGCTCAAGGACGCGGAGCCGCAGCGGGTCATCGACGCCGTCCGGGTCGTCGCCGCCGGGGACGCGATGCTCGACCCGGGGGTCACCCACCGGCTCATCGACCGGTTCGCGACCGGGCCCGGGCCCGAGGACGCCGCACGCCTCGGCGGGCTGACCCCCCGCGAGACGCAGGTGCTGCACCAGGTGGCACGCGGGCTGTCCAACGCCGAGATCGCGGCGGTCCTGGGCATCAGCGCGTCGACGGTCAAGGACCACGTGGCGGTCGTCCTGGGCAAGCTGGGCGTGCGCGACCGGGTGCAGGCGACGATCGCGGCGTACGAGGGCGGGCTGATCCGCCCGGGGGTACGCGAGCAGCAGGCCCCGGAATCGTCGGGGCACCACGGGTCTCCACCGTCGAAGGGCCGGCTGCTCGGATGAAGGTCCGGCCGGTCGGCCATGCCGCACCCGGCCCCTACCGCCCCGTCGACTCCCTGAGTCACGCACGAGCGGCCAGGTCGCTGGGCCGGCCACCGTCGCGTTCCTGCCGAAGCCGATCCACCCGGTTGCGCAGCGTCTCGTGATTGACGCCCAACTCCCGACCCACGTCACGGATCGTGCGACCGGAGTCGAGCACCGACGCCGCGGCCTGGCTCCGGAACTCCTCGGGGTACTTGCTCTGCCGAGCCACAGCGGTTTCCTCCTCTTCGGCAGGATGCCAAGTCAGGAGATGTCCGGTCTCAGCGGGTCACTTCACTCGGGGCTGGGTGGTGACTCCTGTCGAGGGGCCGGTCCGAGACCTTCATCGGCCGCGCGGTGAGACCGAGTGAGGCGCGAACCACGCATCAGATACCCCCCGGGGGTATAGGGTGGATGGCGAGGAGGTGACGAGATGTCCCGTCACACGCACCAGCACGGCGATCACTCGGCGGCTGCGGGCCATGAACAGCACGGCGCGCCCGGGCACGGGGGACACGACAAGCACGCCGGGCATGATCCGGAGGCGTTCCGCCGCAAGTTCTGGCTGAGCCTCGTGCTGACTGTGCCCATTGTGGTGACCAGCCACATGGTGATGGACTGGTTCGGCTATCGGGTCGACTTCCCCGGGATGAACCTGGTCGGGCCGGTGCTGGGCACCGTCGTGTTCGGCTATGGCGGCTGGCCGTTCCTCCAGGGAGCCGTGCGGGAGATCCGGGATCGCGCGCCCGGGATGATGCTGCTGATCGCGATGGCGATCACCGTGGCCTACGTGGCCTCGCTGGCCACCGCGCTGGGCGCCTTCGACCTGGACTTCTGGTGGGAACTGGCCGCCCTGGTCACCATCATGCTGCTCGGTCACTGGCAGGAGATGAAGGCCATCGGCCAAGCCCAGGGGGCCCTCGCCGCGCTGGCCGCGCTGCTGCCCGACGACGCCGAACGCGTCGGCGAGGACGGCCAACCGCGGCCGGTGGCGGTCGCGGACCTGCGCGTCGGGGACGTGGTGCTGGTCCGGCCGGGCGGGCGGGTACCGGCCGACGGCCAGGTGGTCGACGGCGGCGCCGAACTCGACGAGTCGATGATCACCGGAGAGTCCCGGCCGGTCGACCGGGGTGTCGGTGACCGGGTCGTGGCCGGAACGGTGGCCACCGACGCGGCGATCCGGGTCCGCGTGAACGCGGTCGGCGAGGACACCGCCCTCGCGGGCATCCAGCGACTGGTCGCGCAGGCGCAGCAGTCCAGCGGGCGGGCGCAGGTGCTCGCCGACCGGTTCGCGGCCTGGCTGTTCTACATCGCCACCGCCACGGCGGCGGTCACCCTCGTCGTCTGGACCGTCGTCGGCAACCTCGGCGAGGCGGTGGTCCGCACCGTCACGGTGCTGGTGATCGCCTGCCCCCACGCCCTCGGTCTGGCCATCCCGCTGGTCATCGCCCTGTCCACCGCCGTGGCGGCCAGGGGTGGGATCCTGGTGAAGGATCGGCTCGCGTTGGAGCGGATGCGTACTGTGGACGCGGTGCTGTTCGACAAGACCGGCACCCTGACCCGCGGCGAACACGCGCTGACCGGCGTCGCGGGCGTCGGCGGCACCGCCGACGACGAGGTCCTCGCGGTCGCGGCCGCGGTCGAGGCCGACAGCGAGCACCCCCTGGCCCGGGCGATCGTGTCCGCCGCCGAGGCACGGCAGCCGGCCCGCCGGGCGTCGGGGTTCCGGTCGTTGACCGGGCGGGGCGTGCGGGCCGAGGTCGACGGCGTCAGCTACGCGGTCGGCGGCCCCGCGATGCTGCGGGAACAGGGCGTGGCAATACCCGAGGAGCTGACCCACCGACAGCGGGAGTGGTCCGACCGGGGAGCCGCGGTGTTGCACCTGCTGCGCCTGGACGGCGACCGGGCCACCGTGGCCGGGGCCCTGGCGTTGGAGGACGAGGTCCGCCCGGAGGCCCGGCAGGCCATCGCCGATCTGCGGGCCCAGGGCGTCCGGAAGATCGTCATGATCACGGGGGACGCGCGGCCGGTCGCCGAGGCGGTTGCCGCAGACCTGGGCTTCCGGGCCGGCGAGGATGAGGTGTACGCGGAGGTGTTGCCCGCCGACAAGGATGACGCCGTGGCCGACCTGCAGCGGCGGGGCCTGCGGGTGGCGATGGTCGGTGACGGGGTCAACGACGCCCCGGCGCTGGCCCGCGCCGACGTGGGTATCGCGATCGGTGCCGGCACCGATGTGGCCATCGAGTCGGCAGGGGTCGTGCTGGCCTCCTCCGATCCGCGTGGGGTGACCGGGGTGATCGCGCTGTCCCGGGCCTCCTACCGCAAGATGATCCAGAACCTGGCCTGGGCCGCTGGCTACAACGTCGTCGCACTTCCCCTCGCGGCGGGCGCGTTGGCGTGGGCCGGGGTGACTCTCAGTCCGGCCGTCGGGGCGGTGCTGATGTCGGCGTCGACGATCGTGGTGGCGCTGAACGCCCAACTGCTGCGCCGCGTGCGTCTGCGCCCGGAAGAGATGACGTGACGAGGTTGGCGTCGCGACCCGGCGGGAGCCCGGTAGCGTGATGACCGTGACCGGTATGTCGGCGGTGGGCTGATGGGTTCACGCATTGCTGTGCGTCAGCTTGAGGAGGACAGGTAGTCCGCGAGGCGGGCCGAGCCGGTGAGCATCGCCCGACCGCGGGTCGTGATCCGTTCGCGCCACTGGTCGATCGACGCTGCCAGCGGGCCGGGGCCGCCGGCAGCGTGGACTTGCTCGATCACGGCCGCGATGTGCTGTAGTGGGTAGCCGCCTCGGCGCAGCAGGTGGGCGAGTTCGGCGTCGCGTACGTCGTCGGCGTGGTAGGCGCGTGCGGTCCGTGACCGGGCTGGGGCCAGGATTCCGGCTCGTTCCCATTTACGCAGGGTGGCCGGGGTGACACCGAGCCGATGGGCGAGGACTCCGATCGAGACAGGCCGATCTGAGGCCAGCGTGGCCGGCGGGCCGGAGGCGAGCAGGACGACCGCTGAGGCGACTCGTTCCACGGTCTCCCGGTCGCGGTGCAGCTGTATGTGAGCGGTGTCGAGCACGGCCAGCGCCGTCGGGAGGTCGCCGCCGAGCACGGATTTCATGATCTCCCCGGCGGCGCGGTGGCCGTATCCCGCGATGAGCGCGACGTAGGCGGACAGCGCGCGCACGTGGTCATCGGTGTAGATCCGGTAGCCGCTGGCCGTGCGGGCGGCGGGCGGGATCATCCCGGCCTGCTCGTAGTTGCGGACCGCCTGCGCGGATAGCCCGACTGCCCGGCCCAGATCCACCGGCCGGTACCTCACCGTTTGAGGCTTCACGTGGCAGTCTCCGAGCATGAATCGAGTGAAGTTTCACAGGTTGGTTCAACGATACGGTTGAGGTCATGGCTTTCGACGCCGAGTTGCTGTCCCTTGTCCGTGCCCGCCGGCCGCACCTGCTCGCGATCGGTGAGCCCTACCACGGGGAGCCGGCATTCCCCCGCCTGCGTAACCGGATCCTCGAAACCCTCGTCGGGCACGGCTTCCGGTCGATCGCGATCGAATCGGACCGGGCCGCTGGCCTCGCCGTCGACGACTACGTCCAAGGCCGGCGCGACGAGGTGGACCTGAGCACCGGCATCAGTCACGGCTGGGGTGCTCACCCGGCCACCCGTGAACTGGTGGACTGGCTGCGCGAACACAACGGGAAACTGCCACCCGCAGAGCGCGTCACCTTCCATGGCTTCGACGCCCCGACCGAGATCACCGGTGCGCCGAACCCTGGCCCGCTGCTGCGTGAGCTGTGCGAATACCTCGGCGCAGCGACGACCGACCTGGACCGCCTGGTCGGCGAGGAAGACCGCTGGAGCGCCCCGGAGATCATGTACGACGCGTCGCGTTCACCGGGCCGTTCACCGCAGGCCGCCGCGCTACGCGGCCTCGCCGAGGACCTGCGATCCCGGTTGTACGCCGACGCGCCCCATCTCATCGGCGACACCTCCGCCCAGGCCTGGAACCGCGCCAGGGTGCTCGCCACCACGGCGATCGGGCTGCTCACCTACCACGGCGCAATGGCCGAGCCGGGCACCCAGTCCCAGCGGATCGGCCGCCTGCTCGCGGCGCGGGACGCGCTGATGGCGCAGAATCTGCTCGACATCCTCGCCCTGGAACGCGACCGTGGACCGGTCCTGGTCTCCGCCAACAACGCCCACCTCCAGCGGCACCCGAGCCGGTGGGACACCCACTGGGATGGTCAGGACCTCACAGCACAGTGGAACGGCGCCGGCTCGATCGTGTCGTCACTGCTCGGCGACAAATACCTGTACGTGGCCGGCAGCCTCGGGGCAAGCGGGCCGGTCGGCCTCGGCCAACCGGAGGCCGGCACCTATGAGGAACGCCTCGGCCCGCAGACCGGCATCTTCGCACCACCCGACGGCGGTAACCTGCGCCCACGCGTGACGGACCTGCTCGGGTACTTTCCGCTCGACGCGACCACGGTCGAGACCTGCGACGCGATCCTGCACATCGGCTCGGAGCCCGGCGCGGCTGACGCGGCCCGGATCGCCGGCCGTCCCGCAGTGACCGAGACCCGGATCGAAGCGGGCTCCGAGATGCCGTCCTACACCTGGGGCGACCGGTTCTTCTTCGCCGGCGAGGACCGGATGCGGCCGTTCGCCACGATCGTCGGGCACGACGTGCCCGGTTTCGACGAACGATCCCGGCTGTCCGAGCCCGGACGATACCGGCTCAACATCGAGGTCGGGCGCGCCGAGTTCCGCAACCTGTTCAACTACGGACCGGAGGAGTTCGCCGCGCACAGCGACACAATCGACTTCACGCAGACCGACCAGCTGATGCCCCATCCCGCCTACGCCGTGCAGGGCTGGGTCTGCGTGGTCAACCCGGGCCCGGCCACCGCGGACGAGGTAGATCGACTGCTGGAACGGGCACGTGCCCGTGCCCGTGCCGCTGATCGTGAGCGCCGCAGGAACCGGTGATCGAAGTAGGTGCTGTAAGCCCGCAGGCTTCCACAGGCGTGCGTGGCCGGCAGTCGTCTCCGGACCTGTTGGCGTCGGCCGGACTGCGGGAAACCTACTACCCCGGCCCGGGGCAGCGGGGCATCCGTTCACCCCACCCGCAGGGCTACCTTTTCGCCCAGGACGGCAAGCTGCTGGATATCACCCGCTTCGACCCGTCGGTCGCCGGCGCCGCAGGGCAGATGATCGCGACCCCGACCGACATGAACAAGTTCCTGGTCGCCCTGCAGGATGGCCGGTTGCTCAAGCCGCGCGAGCTGGCGAACATGCGCCGGACGGTGTCGCCCCCGGCCTTCCCGAGGGGTGGAGCTACGGGCTGGGCACGATCAGGTTCGAGCTCAGCTGCGGGGTGACCGCGTACGGCCACGGCGGCGACGCCGACGGTTTCCAGAGCCGCGTGGGGATCACGACCGACGGCCGGGCGGTCACCCTCGTCGGAACGAACGACGACGCCAAGGTGGATGAGTTGCTGGCCCTCTTCGACAAGGCGCTGTGCGCCGGCAGGTGAGATCGACCTGCCCTTCCCGGGCCGGTGCGGTGGATTCCACCGCACCGGCCCGTTTCCCTGTGCCGGTACGGCCCCACGCGTCACGGCGCGGCTACGGACGAGGATCTCGTCGTAGCCGCGCGGGACGACCTGGGTCTGAAGGCCCGGTCAGGGCATAGCTGTTTCGAGGGTGGATCAGCTGCGGTACGCGCGATGCAGGAAGTACAGCCCGGCACCCACACCGCCGAGCAGCAGTACGGTGCTGCCGACGTGACCCCACCAGTGGTCCAGCAGACCGTCGGCCAGCGTGCCGGAGCGCAGCAGTTCCTCCATCACGACGGCCACCGCGAGGACGGCTGTCGCAGCGGCGATCCACCCCCGGCGGCCCGTGTTCCTGTCGCTCGTCATGGCTGGAATCGCCTCCCTGTCTTCCGCCCCGGCGGTATCGTGCCGCAGGGATCCGCCTGCCGCATCGGCCCGGGGGACACTCCGGCACCTGTGCCGTGCGGCATTGTCCGCTGACGCCGTTGCGGCCACCGGTGCGCCGGCCGCGGCGGACGGGTTCACTGTTCGCGGTGGCGGTAGTGGCCGACCACCAGGGAGCCGGCGCAGACGAGGGCGGTGACGCCGAAGAGGACGCTGACGACGGTGCTGCCGGTGGTGGTGTCGACGGACGACGCGATCGCGTTGGCGGTGATGCTCACGAAGAGCAGCAGCCACAGGACCGGCCGCCGGTGGCGGCCGTCGCTCGACGAGATGTGTTCAGCCATCAGCACACGCTAGGAGGATCGCGGGTCGGAAACGATCCCGCCAGCGCGACGACAGGCAGTACAGCCTGCTGTACTGCCAGGCCGGTGGCAGGTGTCCTAAGGTCACGGGCGACGGGGGCTCGCGGGAGGTGGGCATGCGGCGGTACGCGGGGGAGCGGATACGCGCCGCCGTCGACGCCCTGGAAGACCTGGTCGGTGGCCTCACCACTGCCGTACTGGCGATCGGGGCGCTGCTGTGCCTGCTCATCGTGCTGGTGTCGAGCATCCTCGGCGTCGGCATCCTGCTGATCCCCGGCGCCCTGCGGGTCGTGCGATCGGTCGCCGACCGCGAACGGCTGCGGCTGTCCCGGTGGGGCCCGGAGATCCTCAGCCCGCCCCGGCCCCCGACCGGGCCCTGGCCGGGCTGCGTGACCCGGCCGTACGTCGTGAACTCGTCTGGTTGCCGGTGCACTCCTCCTTCGGTCTGGCGATGGGCCTGCTCGGGCTGACCCTGCCGTTGACCGCCCTGCAGAGCCTGACCTTCCCGTTCTGGCACCGCCTGGTACCCCCCGAGGACGGCGGGCCCGGCCTGGTGTCGTGGCGGATCGACGGCCTGGTCGACGCGATCGGCGTGTCGCTGCTCGGCGCGGCCCTGGTGGCGGTGCTCTTCGGCGCGGGCCGGTGGCTGGCCCGTCTCCAGGCGTGGCCGGGCCTGCTGCTGCTGTCGCCGCCTGCCGGCACCGACCTCAGCCTCCGGGTGGCCCAGTTGACGGCCACCCGGGCCGCCGCCCTGGACGCGCACGCCGCCGAACTACGCCGGATCGAGCGGTCGCTGCACGACGGTACCCAGAACCGCCTGGTTGCGGTCACCGTGCTGCTCGGCGCTGCCGGCCGGGCCCTGGCACGGGACCCGGCGGTCGGCCGGGAACTGGTCGAGCGTGCGCAACTGGCGGCCGAACAGGCGCTCGGCGAACTGCGTACCGTGGTGCGCAGCATCCTGCCGCCGGTGCTCGACGACCGGGGACTGGCCGGTGCGCTCGACGGGCTGGTCGCCGGGTGTGCCCTGCCCTGCCGTCTGGACGTCCACCTGCCCGGCCGATGCGCCGTGTCGGTGGAGGCCACCGCCTATTTCGTGGTCGCCGAGGCGCTGACGAACGCGGTCAAGCACAGTGGGGCCGCCGGCGTCGCCGTGAGTGTCACCATGGACGTGGTGAACCGCCGGCTCCGGCTCACGGTCAGCGACGACGGCCGCGGCGGTGCCGACGAGCACGGCGGATCCGGCCTGGCCGGCATCCGTCGTCGGGTCGAGGCCCACGACGGGAAGTTTTTGCTGATCAGCCCACCCGGTGGGCCGACGACGATGGACGTGGAGTTGCCGTGCGAATCGTGATCGCCGAGGACGACGCCCTGCTACGCGAGGGCCTGGTCCTGCTGCTGCGCGCGGAAGGGCTCGACGTGGTGGCGACCGCCGACAATCCGTCCGGTTTCCTCGCCGCCGTCGACGAGCACCGACCGGACGTCGCCATCGTCGATGTGCGGATGCCGCCCACCCATACCGATGAGGGCATCGTCGCCGCCGGTGAGGCCCGCCGCAGACAGCCCGGGTTGGCGGTCCTGGTGCTGTCGGCCTATGTCGAGCAGGCCTTCGCCACCGAGTTGCTCGCCGGCGGCAGCGAACGGCTCGGTTACCTGCTCAAGGAGCGGGTCGGCCGGGTGGAGGAGTTCCTCACCGCCCTGCACCGGGTCGCCGGGGGCGGCACCGCGGTCGACCCGGAGGTGGTGGGGCAACTGCTCGCCCGCAGCCGGCCGGACACCGCCCTGGACCGGCTCACCCCGCGTGAGCGTGAGGTGCTGTCACTGATGGCCGAAGGCCTCGGCAACACGGCCATCTCGGAGCGGTTGTACGTCACCGAGGGCGCGGTGCACAAGAACATTCGCAGCATCTTCGCCAAGCTGGACCTCACCCCGACCGACCGGGTGGACCGCCGGGTCAGTGCGGTGCTGCGCTACCTCGAGGACACCCAGCGCCAGTCGTGAGCGTCCACGGCGTGCGCCGCCAGCCGGCGGTGCGGCCGGGACACAGCAGGCTGTGCCGTGACACGGACGTCGACGGGCGGGCCCGTGATGCGGGCCCGCCCGTCGAACGTGTTCGGCCGATCCGTGGCTGACTACTCCTTGATGCCGATGCCGGCGACCGGCGGGACGCGGAGCAGCCGGGCAACCGGCAGGATCGTGGTGAACAGCGCCAGCAGCGTCGTGCCGCCGATGATGGAAACCCATCCCAGCGGTGGCACGTAGGGCACCAGCTGGCCGGTGAGCGTGTGCACGATCGACACCAGGGTGACGGCGGCGATGGCTCCGCCGATGAGCAGCGAGACGCCGAGCAGGCCGGTCTGTTCCGCGTGGACCATCCGCTTGACCTGCTTGCCGGTGACACCGACCAGGCGCAGCAGGGCCAGCTCGCGGCCCCGGGCGAGCGCGGCCATGACCATGGTGTTCGCCGCGGCGAGAGCGGCGTAGCCGACCATGATGCCGATCAGGAGCTTGTTGAGCCAGGCGCTCAGCGCAAGGTCGTCGGCGAGCTGACCGCTGACGTCGGCCGTGGTCGTCACCGAGCTGCCGGGGTACTGGCCGATGACCTCGCCCAGCGCGGCGGAGACATCCCTGCCGGGCTCGGTGCGTACCAGGATCCGCTCGTAGCCGGCGACGGCGGTGTGCCCGGCGACGACGTCCTTGACGACGGTGACGTCGCCGAACGCGAAGCCCCGGTCGTAGATCGCCACGACGCGCAGGTCGGCGGGTGTGCCGTCGCCGAGGCGCACCGTGACCTGGTCGCCCACCCGCCAGCCCCTCGACCCGGCCTGCAGCGTCGACGCTGCCATGGCCGACCCGTGCAGGTCCGCCAGGCTCCCGCTGCGGACCTTGAGGTCCATGGTGAGGTCGACGCCCTCCGGGTCGATCGCCTGCGCGTCCGCGCCCTCGGCGGCTCCGTCCGGGATGATCGAGGTGTTCCGTACGCCGGTCGCCGCGAGCACACCGGGGATGTCGCGGATCTGCGCCAGCATGGAGTCGGGCAGTCCGGTGGCGGAAACCACTGTCTGCTGGGCCAGCATCCCACCACGGTTCTCGGCGACGATCTGCTTGTCCAGGTTGTCCTGGAGGAACCAGATCGAGCCACCGAAGCCGACGGACAGCACCAGTGCGGTCAGCACCGTGACCATGCCCTGGGCGTTGGCGCGCAGATTCGCCGCGGCGAGGTAGCCGCTGTCGCCCCACACCCGCCGCAGCACCGGGGCGAGCAGACGGGCGGCCGCCCGGTTGACCCACGGCCCGAGCAGAGCGACCGCGAGGACGAACAGGCACAGCAGACCCATCGCGGGCCCGAGGGCGGCGGTCCCCTTCGCCGCGCCGGTGAGGGCGATCAGGATGAAGCCGCCCGCCAGGGCGGCGAAGCCGAAGATCAGGCGAAGGACACCGTTACGGCCGGATTCCACGGCGATCTCACCGAGCGCCTCCGTCGGGCGGATCCGCACCGTCCGGCGCGCCGCGAGCAACGCGGCACCGGTCGCCACCGTGACCGTCGCCACCGCCACGGCGATCGCCGCCCAGCCGCCACCGCGAACCGGGAAGGTGTCCGGGATGAACGCCCGGTCCACCAGCTCCTGGTGCAGCCAGCGGCTGGCGAGCCAACCGACGGGCACACCGATGACGACCGACAACAGGCTGAGCAGCCCCACCTCGGCGAGGACCAGGCGGGCGACCTGGCCGGGGGTGGCGGCGACGGCGCGCAGCAGGGCGAGGTCACGGCGGCGGTGCCGGACCGCGAGACCGATGGTGCCCGCCACCACGAACATGACCAGCAGCGCCACATAGCCGCCGAACACGCTGCCCAGCTGGACCAGCATGAGGGAGACCGCCTGGTCAGCGGACTGCTCCAGCAGGCCCCGTTCGTCGCCGGCGTAGGCCTTGACGCCGGCCTCGGCGGCCAGCCGGCGCACGTCGGCCACCACGGCCGCAGCGGCACCGGGTTCGGCCAGGACGGCCACCGCGTCGACCTGTCCCAGCCGTGGGTGGATGACCGCCGCGTGCGCGTCGGTGAAGAACACCGCGGGTGGTGCGTGCGGGTCGGGCCGGGGACCCGCGTGGCGGACGAAACCGCTGACCCGGTACGTCCGCGCGCTGCCGTTCACCAGGACCGGCACCTCGTCGCCGGGAGCGACCGAAGCGGCCAGCCGTTCGTCCAGCGCGACCTCGGTGTCGCGGGTGGGTCGGGCACCCTTGGTCAACTGGTACGGGGTGATGGCGGTGCTGCTCCAGCCGTGACCGGTGGCGGCGCCGTTCGGCAGGATCGCCGGCACCGTCCGGTCGGCGACGACGGTGGCCACCCCCGGCAGTTGCCGGATCCGGTCGACCATCGAGGCCGGGACGGTTCCGCCCTCGGGCAGCACGACGGTGTTCGTCTCCGTTTCGCCGAGCATGGTGGAGGTGAGCGTGATGTCGCGGTTGGCGACGACGACGTCGGCGGCCGCGTAACGCTGGGGGGCGGCGGTGAAGCGCAGGCCGGACTCCACGAGGACGCCCAGCGACATCAGAATCAGCACTCCGGCGGTCATCGCCAGGAGGGTGGCGACCGCGCTGCCCTTGCGGTGACGCAGCATCTGTCCGGCCAGTTTCAGCACGGGTCAGCCCTCCTGCGTCTGCTGCGGGCGACGCCCGAGCGTCGCGAGGTGCTCGGCGATCCGCGCCGCGCCCGGCTGCGGCATGTCCTGCACGATGCGCCCGTCGGCCAGCACCATCACCCGGTCGGCGTAGGACGCCGCCACCGGGTCGTGCGTCACCATGATGACCGTCTGTCCCGCCTCGTCCACCACCGAGCGCAGCAGGGCCAGCACCTCGCCGGCGGTCTGGGTGTCCAGCGCGCCGGTCGGTTCGTCACAGAAGATGACCTCCGGTCGGGTGGCCAGTGCCCGGGCGATCGCGACGCGTTGCTGCTGCCCGCCGGACAGTTCCGAAGGGCGGTGGGACAACCGCTCGGTGAGCCCGACCCGCTCGACGATCTGCTGAATCCAGAGGGGGTCCGCCCGCTTTCCGGACAACCGCAACGGCAGCGTGATGTTCTCCTGCACCGTCAATGCTCCGACGAGGTTGAACGCCTGAAAGACGAACCCGATCTCCGACCGTCGCAGCTTGGTCAGCTTTGTCTCCGACAGCTTCGACAGTTCCGTTTCCCCGACCCACACCAGGCCGCTGGTCGGGCGGTCCAGCCCCGCCGCGGTCTGCAGCAACGTGCTCTTGCCCGAGCCGGACGGCCCCATTACCGCGGTGAATGTCCCCCGCTGGAAAGTCGCGTCGACACCGGCGAGCGCGGTTACCGCGTGCCGATCCCCGCCATAGACCTTGCGCAACTGCTGGACCCGCACCGCCGCCACTGGCGTCGCTCTGTCCACCGTCGGCACGAAATCGAGTCGTGCACTATTAACCGCCATCGCCGGACTCCCATTTTTTTCGTTGATTTTTTCCGCGCCTGGAAACCATATTTTTGGGAATCCCCGCCAGCAATCCAGGTGGCGGGCCGACCGAGGTAGCGCTGGCTGTACCGTCAGGAGCCCGGCACGGTCGTCAGGTGACTCCGGCGGGGCGGATCGCGCGGCGACACGGGTGGGCGCTCCGTTCAGCCGCCCGTCCGCGTACGGGACGCGGCGGTGGGGAGCACGCGGCGACGGCGGGTCGGCAGCATCCCGGTCGGGTGGGACATGCTCCAGGCCGCGGTCCTGCAGATCAGTTCCTTGAAACGCGCGGCCGTCCTGCCGGTGAGCGCCGACGGCTTGGGTCGGTCGTCCGGGGTCACCCACTGCACGAGCGCGTCCCGGCGGCCGAGGCTGACGCACTGCCCGGCGTAGCCGATCCTGTTCGCAGGGATCCGGTCACCGGTCAGCCGCGCGGCGATCACGTCGGCTGCCAGATGTGCGGAGGGAACCCCCGAAGCGCAGGACATCCGCAGCGGCGTGCCGGTCACGCCCGGTGCGAAGGCGGCGTCACCCACGGCGTACACGTCGGGGTGGGAGACCGACCGCATGGTGTCGTCGACGACGATCTGCCCGGTCGCGCAGACGCTCAGGGTGGTGGCCGCGGCGATGGGGTGGACGCCGAATCCGGCGGTCCAGACGGTCACGTCGGCCGGGATCATCCGGCCGTCGCCGGTGACGACGCCGGCCCGCTCGACGGCGGTGACGTCGGCGTGCTCGTACACGGTGATGCCGAGCCGGTCGACGGCCCGGCGCAGGTGGTTGCGGGCCTTGTCGCTCAGCCAGTCGCCGAGGCCGGCCCGTGCGGCGAGCGACGCCCTGAGGTCGGGCCGGGCCTCGGCGATCTCGGTGACGGTTTCGATGCCGGTGAGGCCACCACCGACGACCAGGACGGTCGCGCCGGCGGTGAGGTCAGCCAGGCGGCTACGCAGTTGCAACGCGTACTGCTTGCCCGTGACGTGACAGGCGTGCTCGGTGACGCCGGGAACCGCGCGGTCGGTGGCGGTGCTGCCGAGGGCGTACACGAGTTGGTCGTAGGCGATCTGCCGGGGGCCGCCGGCGTCGACGACGGTGACCGTCCTGCGCTCGACGTCGACGGCGTCGACCTTCGCGATCAGTACCTGCACGCCGGTGCCGGCGAAGACGTCGACCAGCCGGCGTGGCCTGAGGTCCTGACCGGTCGCCAGCTGGTGCATGCGGACCCGCTCGACGAACTCGGCGTCCGCGTTGATCAGGAGGATCTCGGTGTCGGCGGGGTGTAGCCGCCTGTCCAGGCGCGCGGCGGCGTTGGCGCCGGCGTATCCGGCTCCGAGGACGACGATGCGGTGCTTCATGGTTTCGCTCCTGTCCGGTCGGTGTCGCCTCCTGAACCGGACGGCGGCGGGAAACCTGACAGTCGAGGGGCGTGACCCGGGTCACCAGGCGCCGGTCAGCGGCGCACCGTGCTCGGACGTGGCCCAGCGACGGGTCGCCCGTCGGAGCTTCGCGGGATTCACCTGGGCGTGGATGCCGGCGATGCCGTCGGTGGTCACATCCAGCGCGACGATCCCGACGACCCGGTCGTCGACCACCAGCACGAGCCCGGGTACGCCGTTGGCGAGCTCGGCGAACACCTCGGGGCGACCACCGATCGTCTCCCAGGTGGTCTCGCTGGGCGTGAACAGCGTGCGGAGGAACCTCGCCACCCGCAGGCCACCGACGACCGGTCGGGGCACCGAGAAGATCACACCACCGCCGTCGCCCATGCTGACCGCGTCGTCGGTCAGCATCTGCACGAGCGATTCCGTCCTGCCGCTGAGCGCCGCGGCGAGGAACTCTTCGGCGATCCGGCGAGCCGCTGCGGCGTCGACCGCCACCCGACGCCGGTCATCGGCCACATGGTTCCTGGCCCGCCGGAAGATCTGCTGACAGTTGGCCTCGGTGACGTCGAGGATCTCGGCGATCTCGGCGTGGGAGTATCCGAACGCCTCGCGCAGGACATAGACGACGCGTTCCCTGGCGGAGAGCCGCTCCATCAGGGTGAGCACCGCCATCGACACCGATTCCCGCTGCTCCACGGTGTCGGACGGGCCGAGCATCTGGTCACCGGCGAAAACCGGTTCGGGCAGCCACTGACCCACGTACGTCTCACGCCGCGCCCGCGCCGAGGTGAGCCGGTTGAGGCAGAGGTTGGTGAGCACCCTGGTCAGCCATGCCTCGGGCGTCGCGATCAGGCCCCGGTCGGCGGACTGCCAGCGTAGGAACGTGTCCTGCACCGCGTCCTCGGCGTCGCTCGACGACCCCAGCAGGCGGTACGCGATCGCCTCCAACCGCGCCCTGGCACCCTCGAAGACTTCGACGTCGTGCGCCCCGACCGGCATGGCCCCAGGTTAACCAGCGGTGCCCGATCACCATCCGCGCACCGGACCAGCATGCCCGGCCGTACAGTGGCCTCGCCGTGCGATGCCGTCACCCGACCCCGCGAATGACCTGGAGCAGGCATGATCCCCGCGACACGCAGTCTCGCCGCCGTGGTGGCAGCGGTGTCCCTGAGCGCGTGCGGCACGGCCGGACCCGCCAGCCAGCCGGTAGGCGACGGCGCGGTGACGACCGCCCCGCCGTCCACGGCCGACCGGAACCACGCATTCCGGCAGCTCGAGGAGAGGTTCGACGCACGGCTGGGGATCTACGCGATCGACACGGGCACCGGCCGCACGGTGGAGTACCGGGCCGACGAGCGGTTCGCGTACTGCTCGACGTTCAAGGCCCTGGCCGCCGCCGAGATCCTCGACGGGACCACCGACGCCGAACTGGACCGGGTGGTGCGGTATTCGGCGGACGACCTGGTGACCTACTCACCGATCACGGAAAAGCACGTCGCCAACGGCATGACACTGCGGGCGATCGCTGACGCGGCCGTGCGCCACAGCGACAACACCGCCGCCAACCTCCTGCTGCGTCGCCTCGGCGGGCCGCCCGGGTTCAGGCAGAAACTGCGCGAGCTCGGTGACGAGATCACCGAGCCGGCCCGCTCCGAGACCGCACTCAACGAGGCGAAGCCGGGTGACCGCCGCGACACCAGCACCCCCCGGGTCCTGGCCCGGGACCTGCGGGCGTACGTCGTCGGCGACGCCCTCGAACCGGCGGACCGCGACGTGCTCACCGCCTGGCTGCGGGGCAACACCACAGGCGACGAACTGATCCGCGCCGGTGTCCCCGACGGCTGGATCGTCGGCGACAAGACCGGTGCCGGCGGCTACGGCACCCGCAACGACATCGCGGTGCTCTGGCCCCCGGACCGTGCGCCGATCGTCCTCGCGGTGCTGTCCACCCGCGACACGAAGGACGCCAGCTACGACGACGCCCTCATCGCCCGGGCGGCCGAGGTCACCACCGCACTCCTGTGACCGGATCGGGAAGGGGCGTCGTTCGCCTAGATCATGCGGCGTCGTACCCGCCACACCACCACAGCGACCAGGGCTGCCGCGACGGCGACGAACAGGGCCGCCTCGATGAGCTGGAACGTCCAGAACCGGTCGGCCGGGTGGTAGACCCCGAACTGCTGGACGCCCCGGGCGTGCAGGAACTGGTTGAGGTTGGTGCCGGCCCGGTCGGCCGCGTCCTCAAGCTCGTGGTACTCGGTCGAGCTGAGCCTGCGCCCGGTCGCGTCGGCGTGGCCCTGTTCGATCGTCCAGTCGGCGACGCCGGGCCCGGGTCGGTGCCCGGTGCCGCCGACGGGGACCGGCTGCATGGCGGTGAGCGGGGTGGCGTACGCGGGGCGGGCCACCAGCGCCACCGACATCCGGGCGGAGAGGAACGCCCCGAACGCGACGCCGAACGCGGGCAGGCTGCGCCGCAGGATCGCCCCGGCGGCGGTGGCGACGGCGAACGCGAACAGCGCGTACGCGACCGGAACGACCCCCTCCAGGTCGAACGCGTCGTACTGGAACCGCCCTTCCCACGCGTCGAACGGCTGCCGGAACCAGGTGAGGACCGCGGTGAACGTGCCGGTGAGCGCGACGGTGACGCCGGCCAGTGCCACGAGCTTGGCCGCCAGCCAGCGCATCCGCGGCACGGCCTGCGTCCAGGCGAGCTGCCAGGTGCCGTCCTCCAGTTCGCGGGCGAGCAGCGGTGCCCCGAGGAACGCGCCGATGACGACGGGGACCAGGTAGAAGGCCGCGAGCAGGTTCTCGACGTCCCCGTACCCCTCGTCGAGCCGGCGGAAGGAGGCCGTGCAGGCCCCATCGACGCCGGCCTGCCCCGCGCACCGGGCGGGACCGTCGGGGAACAGGTCGTGCGCCTGCGTCCCGAACACGAGCAGGGCGATGCCGAACATGCCGACGAGCAGACCCAGCACGCAGACTTCGGTCCGGTGCTGCCGCCAGATCAACCAGGTCATGCCGGCACCCCCGGGGCGGTCGTCGTGCCCGCCCCGGACGGCCGGCGCAGGTACGCCAGCACCAGGTCCTCCAACGCGACCGGCTGGGCCTGCCAGCCGGGCGCGGTGGGGAGCGCGCCGTCGCGTACCAGCAGGGTGGTGTGCCGGTCGCTGTGGACGGCCTGCACGACCGTGTCGGCCCGGTCCACGTCGGCGGTCGTACGCGGGCCGACGAGCAGCCGGTGCTCGGCGAGGAGGGTGTCGATATCGCCGGTGAGCGTGACCCGGCCGTGGTTGAGCACGACCAGGTGGTCGCAGACACGTTCCAGCTCGTGCACGACATGGGAGGAGAACAGGATGCTCACCCCGCCCTCGGCCACCGCGCCCATGAGGACCTGGAGGAACTCGTGCCGGGCCAGCGGGTCGAGGCTGGCCACCGGTTCGTCGAGGACGAGCAGGTCCGGCCGCTTCGCCAGGGCCAGCGCCAACGCCACCTGGGCCTGCTGCCCGCCGGAGAGCGCACCGGCCTTCCGGTCGAGCGGGATGCCCAGCTTCGCCAGCCGACGTTCGGCCAGCCCCTGGTCGAACCGCAGGTTGCAGGCCCGGCCGAAGCGGAGCAGCTCGGCGACGGTGAAGCGCTTGTACAGCGGGTGGTCCTGGGCCAGGAACCCGACCCGGGACAGCGTCTGCGGGGTGCTGGCGGTGACGTCGTGGCCGAGGACCTCCACCGTCCCGGTGCTCGGTGCCAGCAACCCGACGACCAGGCGCAGCAGCGTGGTCTTGCCCGCGCCGTTCGGCCCGACCAGGGCGGTCACGCCGCCCGCCGGCAGGGTCAGGGTGCAGTCGCGCAGCGCCCAGCCCTTGCGGTAACGCTTGCCCACCCCGTCGGTGCGCAGCGCGATCCCGGTGTCCGTCACGCCACGTCCTCGTTCCTCGTCTGCTGGTGGACGGAGGTGAAGAGCGCGGTGACCGCCTGCTCGTCGAGGCCGGCGGCGTAGGCGCGACGCAGCCAGGTCGCCAGGCCGCGACGCAGCGAGGTGTACGTCGCCGGTGGTATCACCGCCGACTGCTGTTCGTTGACGAACGTGCCCTGGCCGGGCCGGCCGGTGACCAGGTTCTCCTGCTCCATCTGCCGGTACGCCTTGGCGACGGTGTTCGGGTTGATCGCCAGGTGCTCGACCACCTCGCGGATGAGCGGGAGGCGGTCGCCGGGCCGGAGGAAGCCCAGCAGCACCGCCTGGCGGACCTGCTGCACGAGTTGCAGGTACGGCGGCACGCCGGAGTGGGTGTCGAGCCGGAAGACGAACACGGGAGCCCCTTACTGCTTTACTAGCACCCTAGTAAAGCAGTAAGGGGCCGGTCAACACCGCCACACCGGCCGCAGACCGGTCGGCCGGCGGTACGCCGTATCGCGGACGTACCGGAAAACGCATACGCCGGTGCAACGTGCCGGCGTCTTGACTACGGCCATGAGTTGGAGCGCACCACCGTCAACGCACGAACCGCCGACCAGGCAGGGAGCGTGACCATGAACGCGGATCCCGTACGGGGTGTCGACCGGCGGAGGCTGGTCACCTGGGGTGGCATGGCCGCCGCCGGGTTGGTGGCGGGTGCGCCGTTGACGGCTGCCGGCACCGGCCACGCCGGGCCGGCCCGCACCGGCTCGTCCGGGCGCGACCGGGCCCTGCCGGACACCCGGCCAGGCGGGGCCTACGACCGGTACGTGGCCCGGTTGGCCGCCGAGGGCAAATTCTCGGGCGTGGTGCTGCTGTCCCACCGGGGCCGGACGGTGCTGTCCCGCAGCTACGGCATGGCCGACCGGGAGCGGCAGGTCCGCAACCACGAGGGCACCGCCTTCAACCTCTCCTCGGGCAGCCAGCCCTTCCTGTCGGTGGCCGTCCTCCAGTTGGTGCAGCAGGGCAGGGTAGGGCTGGCCGACCCGGTGGGCACCCACCTGACCGGGCTCGCCGCTCCGATCGCCGAGCAGGTGACCATCCACCACCTGCTCACCAACACCTCCGGCCTGGACGCCCCGATGCCGGACTGGCAACGCGTCTTCCACAGCCGGGCGGAGGTGCACGGGTACCACCAGCAGTGGGTCCGGCAGGCGACGCTGACGGGGGTGCCCGGCACCGGGTCCAACGGCCACCTTCCCGGTGGGGGCGTCGGCCTGGCCATGGCCGCGCAGGTCGTGGAGGCCGTGTCCGGCACGACGTTCTGGGACTACGTGCACGGGCACGTGTTCGGGCGCTGCCGGATGACCGGCTCGGCGTTCTACACCAGGGACCAGTGGCTCACCGACGGGCACATCGCGCACCCGTACCTGCGGCAGGCCGACGGCAGCCTGGTCGACGCCGTCCGCAACCTCGACAAGGGCAGCCTCGACCCGAACATCCCGGGCCGCAACCCGGGCCGGGCCTACATCGGGTACGCCTCGGGCGACGGCTTCGCCACCGCACCGGACCTGGTCCGGTTCGCCGAGGCGCTGCGCGACGGCACGGTGCTCGACCGGCCGTACGCCGACCTGTTCGCCGGGGCCAAACTCCCGGGCCCGGTGCCCACCGCGTACGAGGGGTACACGATGCCGGTGAGCATCGTCAACGGCCAGTGGGTGATCGGCCGGGGCGGCGGGGCCGGCGGCATCGGCGCGAACTGGAGCATCTACCCGGACACCGGATGGGTCGGCGTCATCCTCGCCAACACCGACGGCGTACCCATGCTGGACATCTGTCTGCGGGAGGCCGAGGCCGTCACCGGAGCGCCGGTCGGCCCGCCCGGCGGCGGTGGCTGAGTGGCCCGGCGGGACCCCCCGACCCGGACCGTCGTGCTCGCCGGCCTGGCTGTCCTCGGGCTGGCGGGCGCGGCGTTCACCGTACGGCGGCCACTGCTGATGTCCGCCCCGACGTGCCTGGCCGGGCAGTGGCACGGCTGCTACGACACGTTCAACGGGGTGGTGCTCATGACCCTGGTTGGCCTGCCGGTGGCGGCCCTGCTGGTGTGGGCGCTGGCACGGCTGCGGCGGGCCGCCGGCGTCACCTCGGCGTGGCGCAGGTCGCTGGCCGAGGTGGGCATGGTCTACGGGACGGTGCCGTTCGGGTGGATGACCCTGATGCCGGGGGCCGCGCCGGGCGTCGCCCCCGGCCGGGTGAGCCTGGTGCCGCTACGGGACCTGGTCACCATGGGGCCGATCGGGATCGGCGGCAACCTGCTGGTCCTCGCGGCGCTGGGATTCTTCGCCCCGATCCGGTTCCCGGCGCTGGCGTCGGTGCCGCGGGCCCTGGCGCTCGGTGCCGGCTGCTCGGTCCTGATCGAGACCGCACAGTTCGTCCTGTGGCTGGACCGGGTGTCGTCGGTGGACGACGTACTGGTCAACACCGTCGGTGCCGGGCTGGCCGCGCTCGCCTCACGCCGCTGGTGGCGTACCCCGGGCAGGGTGCCGCCCGGCCCCGTGCCGGCAGCGGCCGACCCGGGGCCGGCATGAGCGCGGCGGTGCCGCTGCCCGCCGACCATAGGCTGCCGACGTGCGCGTACTGATCGTGGAGGACGAGCCGTTCCTGGCCGAGGCCGTCCGGGACGGCCTGCGGCTGGAGGCGATCGCCGCCGACATCGCCCCCGACGGCGACACGGCTCTGGAACTGCTCGCCCTCAACCACTACGACCTGGCGATCCTCGACCGCGACATCCCCGGCCCCTCCGGCGACGAGGTCGCCCGACAGGTCGTCGCCTCCGGCAGCGGCATGCCGATCCTCATGCTCACCGCCGCCGACCGGATCGACGACAAGGCGTCCGGCTTCCAACTCGGCGCCGACGACTACCTGACCAAACCGTTCGACCTGCGGGAACTCGTGCTCCGGATCAGGGCGCTCGACCGCAGGCGCGGGCACGCCCGGCCCCCGGTCCGCGAGACCGCCGGCCTGCGGGTCGACCCGTTCCGCCGGGAGGTCTTCCGCGACGGACGCCACGTCGCGCTGACCCGCAAGCAGTTCGCCGTGCTGGAGGTCCTCGTCGCCGCCGAGGGCGGGGTCGTCAGCGCCGAGGAACTGCTGGAACGGGCCTGGGACGTCAACGCCAACCCGTTCACCAACGCCGTCCGGATCACCGTCTCCACCCTGCGTAAACGGCTCGGCGAGCCGTGGATCATCGCCACCGTGCCCGGCGTCGGCTACCGCATCGACACCGGACACCCGGGAGACGGCCGTGGCTAGGGCGCCCGGCCTGAGCGTCCGGCTCAAACTGACCCTCAGCTACGCCGGGTTCGTCATGCTGGCCGGCGGTCTGCTCCTCGGCACCGTGTGGGTGTTCCTGCTGCGGTACGTGCCCGAGGTGATCGACGCCCCCCGGCTACCCACGCCGGCACCCGACAGCTCCCCGCTGCCCGCTCCCACCATGTTCGTGCCGGACCGCTTCGACCTGCTGCGCGCCTTCGCCCCGAGAGCGGTCCAGGTGCTGGCGATCCTGCTGGTCTTCGGCCTGCTGGGCGGCTGGGTCCTGGCCGGCCGGATGCTCGCGCCGCTGACCCGCATCACCCACGCCACCCGGGTGGCGGCGGCCGGGTCGCTGTCCCACCGGGTCCGGCTGGAGGGCCGCCGGGACGAGTTCCGGGAACTCTCCGACGCGTTCGACTCGATGCTCGAACGACTCGAATCCCACGTCGCCGAGCAGCAGCGGTTCGCCGCGAACGCCTCGCACGAACTGCGTACCCCGCTGGCGATCTCCCGTACCCTCCTCGACGTCGCCCGCCGGGACCCCGACGCCGGGCCGGCCGAACTCCTCGACCGGCTGCACACCGTCAACCAGCGGGCGATCGACCTCACCGAGGCGCTGCTGCTGCTCGGCCACGGCGACCGGGGCACCTTCACCCGTGCCGACGTCGACCTGTCCCTGCTCGCCGAGGAGGCCGCCGAGACGCTGCTCCACCTCGCCGAACGACGTCGGACCACCCTGGAGGTCACCGGCGGGGCGGCCCGGACCAGCGGCTCCGCCGAACTCCTGCTGCGGATGGTGACGAACCTCGTGCAGAACGCCGTCGTCCACAACCTGCCCACCGGCGGCACCGTGACGGTCCACACCGGGGCGTCCGGCGACAACTGCATGCTGCGGATCGAGAACACCGGTCGCCGGCTCCCGCCCGAGCTGGTGCAGACCTTCACCGAGCCGTTCCAGCGCGGCACGAACGGGTCCGCACCGACGAACACGCCGGCTTCGGACTCGGCCTGGCCATCGTGCACAGCATCGTCCGCGCCCACGCCGGAACCCTCGACCTCGTCGCCCGCCCCGACGGAGGTCTCACGGTCACGGTCCGGCTCCCCGGCATGGGCCATCCCGGCGGGACGGGGTGACCGGCCGGCCCGGGACTGCTACGGACCGGTGTGGATCAGCGCCGCCCACACCTCCGGACGGTCCGGGTGCGCACGCCGTACCCGGGCGATGGCCCGGTCCAGCGCGACGGCCGCACCGTCGGCGTCCAGGCGGCCCCCCGCCTTCAGCCCGGCGTAGACGTCGTCGGCGACCTGGGCCGCCACCCGGTCGGAGACCGCCCACTGGCTGCCGATGACGTGCCGGAAGCCGGCCATCTGCAACGCCGCGGTGAGGTGGATGCCCTCGTCGGGCAGGTCCCGACCACCGGCCGCGGTGCGGCACGCGGACAGGTAGGCCAGGTCGCAACCGCCGGCCGACCTGCTGCGGGTGGCGAGCCGGCCGGCCAGGTCCAGGACGCTGAGCTTGCCGTCGACCAGGCGGAGGGCGGCGGCGCTGGGCCGCTTGAAGTCCTGGTCGCCGTGGCAGGCGAAATGCGCCCAACTGTGCTGTTCGAGCGCGGTCAGCACGCCCTCGACGGTGGCGCTGCGGCCGGAGAGCACCCGCAGGCCGGGCACGTGTGAGCTGACCGCGCGCAGCTCGTCGCTGACCGCGGGCAGCGGCGCCTGGCCGGGCAGGGTGCCGAGCCCCACCGCGAACGCCTGCGGCGCCCCGTCCGGCGTCGGGGTGGCGCGGGCGCGCAGCAGCGCTGACAGGCTCGGGGTGTAGGACGACACGCAGCGGGCGGCGACCGAGATCCGGCGTCTCGCGGCGAGCGGGGCGCTCGCGCCGAACCGGCCGGCGGCGTGCAGCGGCAGCATCGTCAACGGCCCGGTCGGGCACCACCACACCCGGTGCCGCCGGTCCGGACCGCCACCGAGGATGTCGTCGAGGGCCGCGCAGACGGACTCGCCGACGGTGTCCCAGAGCCACCGTTGCAGGTACACCAGCGTCTGGCGCAGCGCGGCCCGCTCGACCGGCCCGCCGCCCTCCTCCACCGCCCGCTGCACGTCGAGGAACGCCACGGCCCGACGCTGCGCGGTGTCGTGGGACAGCCACGGCAACGGCACGGCGCGTACCCCGTCGGCGGTGACGATGATCGCGTCGCTGCGCCAACGGGACGTGTTGACCAGCACCGCCGCCCCGCCCGCGCAGGCCGGCTGGAGGGCGGCGAACGACGGCGGGTGCAGGAAGTTCTCGAAGCCCGGCAGGCGGCGGGCCTCGGCCGCGAGCTGCTCCCAGCGTTCCGCCAACCGGCGACGGTGACCGGCGTCCTCGGTCCCCGCGTGGTGCGGTCCATCCAGCGCGCCGGCCAGCAGGTCGCGACCCAGCTCCCAGCCGGGACGGGCCGGCAGCTCGCCGACCGGGGACGCCCCGGTTCCGTCCAGCTCCCGACGGGTCCGGTCGAGTTCCTCGGCGAGCGCGGGCGCGACCGTGGCCAGCGCGGACAGGTCGCTGCGGGTCTGCAGGGCCTGCGACCACAGCACCTGACGGCCCTGCTCCAGCAGCTCCACCGCGCGGTGCGGCTGCCCGGCGGCGATGGCCCAGGCAGCCGCGTCACCGGCCAGGCCGGACACCGCGGCCAGCCGTTTCTCCTGCACGGTACGGTCCAGACCCCGCCACGCGAGCAGCGGCAGCAGACCCACGGCGGTGCCGTACGCCTCCAGGGCCAGCTCGGCGTCACCGGCCTCGGCGGCGGTCTGCGCCCAGGTGCGGGCCGCGGTCATCCGGATCCCGACGGCACCTGCCCGGGAGGCCGCCGACGACCGCCACATGCCGACCGCGGCGTCGAGGTCGGCCGGGTCCCGACCGATCAGGTAGCGCGTCCGCAGTGCCGTGCCGAGCACGTTGAGGGCCCGCGCCCGGTCCGGGTGGCCGGGGGAGAATCCGGCCAGCGCGGCCATGCCGGTGTCGACGGCGTCGCTGACCCCGGCCGGGTCGCTGCTCATCCGGGCCCGCACGAGCAGCGAGTGGGCCAGGCTGACCAGGTGGCCGGCCCGTTGGGTGCCGGCCGTCGGCGCGTCGGCGGCCTCCCGGGAGCTGCGGATCGCCTCGTCCAGGTGCGCCGACGAGTTGCTGCTGAGGCCGTGCATGACCAGCAGGGCGCCGTGGGTGGCGAGCAGTTGCGCGCGGACCGTGCCGATGCTCGGCAGGTCGGCGACGACCTGCCGGCTGACCTGGACCGCCTCGCGCAGGTCGGCGTCGTCGTCGCCGTCCAGGTTCACCCAGCGTTGCATCAGCGCGATCGCCAGCACACCGTTGAGGGCGGCCCGGTCGATGTGCCGTGCGGGAATGGTGGCCAGCCCGCGACGGCAGTGCGCGATCGCCTCGTCGAGGTCACCCGGGCTGCCGGTCCGGGCGAACCGGGTGACCAGGCAGAGCGCCAGCAGTTGGTGGGCGGTGAGCACGTGGTCCGGGTCGGTCGACCGGTGCACCTCCCGGCTGAGCCGGACGGCCGTGTCGATGTCCGCCACCTGGCCGAACCTCTCGGAACCGAGCCGGTACACGTTCGCGCAGCGGAGCAGCACGTCGATCCGCAGCGGGTCGTCCTCGCCGACGGCGGCCACCGCGACGTCCGCGTGCCGCTTGGCCAAGGACAGGTCCGACACCTCGCGCCGCTGTTCGAACCGGAAGCCGACGACCATGGCGAGCTGGGCGTTGACGTACGCCCACCACGGATCGTCGGGTGGGGTCAACGCCGTGGCCCTCCCGGCGGCGGCCACCGCGGCGTCGAGCTGCTTCGGGTCCGAGGTGCGGCCCCGCAGCATCAGCACGGTGGAGAGCGCGGCGAGCGCGTCCACCCGGGACGGATCCGCCGCGAGCAGGTCCCGCGCCACGCCCTCGGCCCGGACCAGCCGCGACTCGTCGCCACTGTCGTTGTAGGCGGCGATGAGCGCGTCCACCGCATCGATGGACCGCTCGGACGCTGGCACCGGCTCAGTAGATTCGACGGCGGCTCGGGCGTCAACCGACGGGAGTGTCGTACATGGAGCAACGCCGTCTGCTGGCCTCGTTGTGCGCCGCCGTACCGACCCTGCGCGAACGTGCCGAGGCGGGGGCGTGGAGCGACCTGCTCGACGAACTCCTCGACGAACTGGCCGCCGGCAGGCCGGTGGTGGAGGTCTGCCGGCAGCTCGGCTGGACGACCGGGACCGAGACCGAGCGCAGCATCGGCGTCGGCCCGTCGGACCACGCCGAGGGCGCCCGGCTGGAGGGCCTCGCGCCGGTGGTGCTCGACGGCGACTACCGCTGCCCGCTGCACCGCTGCTCGCGCCGGGCCCACCGGGACGACCGGGGACGGGTGCCGCACTGCGCGCTCGCCGACACGGCGATGACGTACCGGTCCGAGCCATGATCGAGGTGCTGCTGGGCGAGGTCGGACGGCGGATCAACGACCGCTGGCTGACCCGGGCGCTCGGCCCGGCCCTGCTGTGGCTCGCGGTGGCCGCCTTCGCCGTGCTACCGGGGCGTGATGCCGTCTTCGACGTACCCGGGGCGGCGCTCGCCGCCGCCGACACCGTCGACCACCTGCGGGAGCGGGTCGGCCTGGCCCTGGTGGTCGGGGCGCTCGTCGTCGCGGCAGCGGCGGTGGCCGCCGGCTGCGCCCAGGCGGCCGGCAGGGTCGTCCGCCACGTCTGGCTGGGCACCTGGGCCGGCCCGGCCCGCCGGCTGGCGACCGCGTTGACCGCCCGTCGGCGGGCCGCCGCCGCGCGCCGGTTCACCGCACGGGCACGGGTGGTTCCGGCGGTGTACCTGCCGGCCCGACCCACCTGGATCGGCGACCGGATCCGGCTCGCCGACGACCGGGTGGCCGCGCAGTACGGCCTGCGCCTGGGCCTGATCTGGCCGCGCCTGTGGCTGCTGCTCACCCCCGAGGGGCGCACCGACGTGATGCAGGCGCGTGACCGGCTCGACCGGGCCGTCGCCTGGGCCGGCTGGGCGGTGCTCTGTCTCGCGCTGACCCCGTGGTGGTGGCCGGCGGCGGTGCTCGGCGTGACCGTCGGTGTCGTCTCCTGGCGGCGGGCCCGGTCGGCGGCGGGCCTGTTCGCCGACATCGTGGAGGCGACCGTCGACCTGCGGCACCGTGGCCTGGTCGCCGAGCTGGGTTTCCCGGTCGAGCAGGGGCGTCCGCTACCGCCGTCCACCGCTGCCGCCGTCAACGACCTGCTGCACAAGGGTGCCAGCGGTCACGGGCAGTACGACCGGGTCGGCGCGGAGAGCGAGCCGACACCGTACCCGTCGTCGTCGGTGAGGAGCGACAGCCGGGAGCGCCAGCAGCCGGACGACGAGCCGGCACCGTCCGGGTCGAACACCACGTTGACCTGAGGGTTGCCGTCGGTCGCGGTACGGATGCCGATGATCGTCGCGACGGGGAACGGGCCGTTCTTCGTCAGGGTGGCGGCCCGGGCGAGCTGGGTCCGGCTCCGGTCGTCCAGGCGTGGTGAGTCGGTGTTGATCCCGCACAGGAAGCCACGGACGGCGACGACCGAGGACTTCGTCCGGGCGGACGTCCGGTTCAGACCACTGCCCACCCTGACGTCGGTGAAGAGACAGGGCCTGGCCAGCGGAAGGAGCTTCTCCAGGTCGAGCCCGGTCCGCAGGGGCAGGCCGGGATACCGGGTCGCCCCGGCCGCACCGCCGGTGGGCCGGGTCAGACCCGGGATCCCCGTCGGCAACGGGGGATAGGACGGCTGCCCGAGAAGTCCCGTCGGGAGAACCGGCCTGGTCGGGTAGGGCCTGCCCGGGGAGTCGTCGTTGCCACTGAGCAGGCCGGCCAGCACCGCGACCGCGGCCAGCGCCGCGACGGCCAGACCCCAACCCCGGCCGGCCGGCCGGGCGACGGCCATCGCGGACGCGGGGACGACGCGGCGGACCGGGTCCGGGCGGGTCGGCTCCGGGCCGTTCGGGGCGGTGGCGGCCCGTTGTGGCGGTGCCGTCGGCGGGGTGCGGCGGATGCTCCGCTCCAGGGCGTCCGACCACTGCTGCGGGGCGGGCCGCAGGTGCGGGGTGGGGTCCAGGCTCCGGCCGGCGAGGGTGACCAGGTGCCGGTCGAGTCGCGGCCGGGCCGCCTGCGGGTCACGGGTCTGCTGGTCACCGGCGAACAGGCGCACCGCGAGCAGCCCGAACTTGTACGCGTCGGTGGCGGGCGTGGCCAGCTCCTCGGCGTCCGCGTCCGGCACGTGCCACTCGGGGGTCTCGGCCTGCGCCAGCACCGAGTCGCCGTGCAGCCGCATCGCGTCGCAGTCGATGAAGTAGCACCGGGGCCGGGAGTCGAGGCTGAACAGCAGGTTGTTCGGTGACAGGTCGCCGACGCAGATGCCGAGCCGGTGCAGCAGGGTCAACGCCTCGCCGGTGTCCCGCAGCAGTTCCAGACGCATCCGGTCGTCGATGTGCAGCCCACGGTCGAGCAGGTAGTCGTCGCTGTTCAAGAGGTACTGCACCTGGGCCAGGACGGTGTCCGGTCCGCGCGGCAGTTGGATGCGGACCCGGAACCGGTCGGGTACCCGTGGCATCAGGAACCCACGGACCACGCCCTCCTTGCGGACGATCGCGGTGGGCCAGGCGGCGAGACCGAGCAGCGTCTCCGCATCCGGGCCGGCCCCGGCGGTGAGCCGGACGAACCGGTTCAACGTGGTGACGTCGACGTCGTCGACGAACCGGGTCGCGTACTCCTTGTAGACCCACCGGGGGTCCTCGGTGAGGGCGTAGACGGTGCCCTGGCCGCCGGTGCCGATGCGGGTACGCGGGCCGAGGGCGGACAGGCTCACCTCGGGTGGCAGCGGGCCGGTCATGACGGCTCGGGCGGCACCGGCCAGACGGCCAGCACGGTGCGGTCGTCGTCCCACGACCCGCCGGTGAAGTCGAGCATCCAGGCGAGTCGGGTCATCGCGGGAGGCGTGGTCAGCGCGTCGCCGAACAGCCGCCCGAGGTCCCCGGTGCCGTGCCCGAGCGGCTCGGCGAAGCCGTCGGTGGCCAGTACCAGCACGTCGTCCGCGGTGAGCGTCACCGTCACCGGGTCGACCTCGGCGGGCACCCGGGGCAGGGCGGCGACGCCGTCCGGGAGCAGTTCGCCCCCAGGGTCGGCCGGGTCGGTGAACAGTGGCTCCCAGGTGCCGTCGCGCAGCCGCCAGGCGGCCGAGTCGCCGACCCGGACCAGGTGGGCGACCGCCCGTCCGGGGCCGTCCGGCCGGACCAGGGCGACGACCACGGTGCTGGCGAGCAGCGACTCGGCCCGCTGCGGATCGGTCTCGCCCAGTTGCCGTCCGGCGTACTCGACGAGCGCCCAGCCCGCGCAGCGCAGCAGGTCGTGCCAGTCGACGGGGTCGTCGGCGCGTTGCAGGTAGTCGACGACCGTCCGGCACACCATGGTTGCGCCCAGGTGGGACAGCGGGGCGTTGGAGACCCCGTCGGCCACCACCGCGATCACCGAACCGGCCGCCGTGGCCAACGCGAAGTCATCCTGCCGGGGTACGCCGGACGCCCGGTGGCCGGGCCCGCGCACCGAGGCCGCCCGTACCTCGAAACCGGCCGCCGCCCAGCCGTCGGCCACGGTGTCCGGCCGGTACGGCTGCGTCTGCGGGGCGTGGGCCGGCACCTGCGGCCCCGGCACCCCGATCAGCGGCGGCGTCCAGTCGAAGCTCACACCACGTCCACGGCCATCCGGAAGCTGTCCGGCCGCTCCACGACCAGCTCTGCGGTGTCACCCCCGACGGCCTGCCCCGACCTGATGACGCTGCGGGTCAGCGCGGTGCAGAACTCGGCGATCGCGAAGCCCACCTCGACCCCGGGCGTGGCCACGAACGCGAACTCCGGCCGGGTCGCCACGTGCAGGATCGTCTCGGCCCGCGCCTCACCGATGCCGCACGCGATGATGTTCGGTGCGGTCGGGGTGCGCTCCCGGTCGGTCAACTCGGCGTAGACCGGCTCCCACTGGCCCGGGTCGGTGGGCTGCCCGTCGCTGAGGAAGAACACCGCCGGCCGGTGCACCGCGAAGCCCTCCCGCTTGAGGGCCCGTACATCGGCCGGGATCCGGTCGACCAGCAGACGGAACGCGGCACCGTAGGAGGTGCCGGCGCGTACCGACAACTGCGGCAGCGCCGTCTCGTTGCGCAGGTCGGACAGGGCCGAGTGGACGATCACGTCCTCGGAGAAGCCGATTATCGAAAATCTGACCTTGGCCGCCGCGAGGGGCTCGCGCAGCAGGGCGTCGTGCAGCGACTGGAGTCCGGCGTTCAGCTCGCCCACCACCGGTGTCATGGAGACGGACTCGTCCGCCACCAGGTAGACCGGCAGCACCCGCCCGGCAGTCTCCGCCATGCGTACCCCCAACCGTCGTCAGTGGACGGCTTCAACGTAACACCGTGCGTCTATGTGGCGGTGGCGGTGCGCGACGTGCCGCCCCGCCGGGTCGCCGGGCGGCGGCGTCGAGCGGTGTCGAACCCGCTCACCAGCGTCGTTGCGTCGCGCTGACCGCCATCGCGGCGAGCCCACGACGACCGTGGGACGTGGCGTCGCTGGCCTCCAGCACGGCGAGGGCCCGCCCGGTGCGGCGGGTGATGTCCCGCTCGACGTGGTCGACCGCGCCGATGTCGGTGAAGATGCCCCGTATGCTGCGCAGTTCGTCGGCCGTGAGACTGGTGCCGATCCTGGCCCGGAGGTAGGCCGCAGCGGCCGGATCGCGGTCGTCGGCGAAGCGCAGGGCCGTGGCGAGGAGCACCGTCCGTTTGCCCTCGCGCAGATCGTCGCCGGACGGCTTACCGGTCAACTCCGGGTCGCCGAAGACCCCCAGCAGGTCGTCACGCAACTGGAAGGCGATGCCGATGTCGACGCCGAACGCCCGGTACGCGGCGACGAGACCGGCACCCGCGCCCGCGACAGCCGCGCCGATGTGCAGCGGTCGCTCAACCGTGTAGGCAGCCGTCTTGTACCTGTCGATCCGTAACGCCGAGTCGACCTCCTCGTCGTGGCCGGCCTCGGCCCACAGGTCGAGCAGTTGGCCGGCCAGGACCTCGGTGCGCATGGCCGACCAGACGGGGCCGACCCGTTCGTACGCGTCGGCCGGGAGGCCGGCGTCGCGGATCATGTCGTCGGCCCAGCCCTGGGCCAGGTCCCCGGTGAGGATGGCGCTGCCGGTGCCGAACGACTCCGCGTCACCCGGCCAGCCGTGGTGGCGGTGGTGTTCGGCGAAGGCCACGTGCGCGGCGGGGTGACCGCGGCGGGTCGGTGAGGCGTCGATGATGTCGTCGTGGATCAGCGCCGACGCGTGGAGCAGTTCGAGCGCGGCACAGGTGTGACGTACCGCCTCCGCGGTGGGGCCGGCCTCGTCGCCGCCGGCACCGATCCACCCTAGCCAGGCGAAGGTCGGCCGTACGCGTTTGCCGCCGCGCAACACGTGACCCTCCAGCTCGGCGACGGCGGTGGCGAAGCCCGGCCCGATCGCGTCGGCCTCCGCCCGGCGGTCGACGAAGAACCGCCGCAGCACGGCGTCGATCGCCTCGGTACCCACGGTCGTCCCGACTGCCGGACCGGCGGCCCGGTGCTCCACGACGGGTGGACGGGTGTTCACGCCGCTCCCGCCCGGGTCCGGGTGTGCAGCGCGGTGCGCAGGGTCGCGACGACCCGTTCCACCTGGTCGGGGGTGAGTTCGGCGTGCATCGGGATGGCCAGGTTGCGCCGGGCGAGGTCGGCGGAGACGGGGCAGTGCTGGCTGCTGGCGTAGACGGGTTGCCGGTGGCTGGCCCAGGTGCCGTGACCACAGCCGATGCCGTGCGTGCGCAGGGCGGTGGCGACGGTGGCGCGGTCGACGTCCGGATGCAGGGTGACCAGGTAGGACTGCCAGGCATGGCTGCGGTCGTCGGGTACGTGCGGCAGGGTGACGAGGTCCTCGTCGGCGAGCAGGTGGGCGTAGTGCGCGGCGACGGCACGGCGGCGTTCGAGGAGTTCCTCGATGCGGGTGAGCTGCACCTGGAGGATCGCCGCCGCGATGTCGGAGAGTTTGTAGTTGTAGCCGATCTCGGTGAACTCGGGAATGGGGAGGCCGACGACCTGGGCCTGGTCGAAGATGCTGCCGATGCCGAACGAGGAGCGCAGGCGCGCGTCGACGGCGAGGGCGGGATCGGTGGTGAGCAGGGCGCCACCCTCGCCACTGGTGATGCCCTTGCGTCCGTGGAAGGACAGGCACGCCACGGGGGCCAGGGCACCGGCGGGTCGACCGCGGTAGGTCGCGCCGATGGCGCAGGCGGCATCCTCGACGAGGAACAGCCCGTGACGCCGGGTGAGGTCGTTCAGCTCGTCGTAGTCCGCCGGCAGGCCGAGGGTGTCCACGGCGATGACACCGACGGTACGGGGGCCGATCAGAGCGGCGACGGCCTGCGGGTCCACGGTGCCGGTGTCGGGGCGTACGTCGGCGAAGACCGGGGTGGCGCCGACGTAGCGGGCGGCGTGGGCGGGCGCGGGGAAGGTGTAGTCGGCGACGATCACCTCGTCGCCCTCGGTGACGCCGAGGGCGAGCAGTGCCAGGTGCAGGGCGGCACCGCAGTTGCTGACCGCGACCGCGTCGGCCACGCCGTACCGGCGGGTGAGGTCGGCTTCCAGGGCCTTGCCACTCGGTCCCTGGCCGGCCGGCCAACCCGAGGCGAACACCTGCGCGACCGCGGCCAGTTCCCGCTCGCCCAGACTCGGTCGGACCAGAGGAATCGCGTCCACTCTCATCTCCCCACTACGCCGGATTGCCGTTGGTGCCGGTCAGGGCCGGGAGGCCGTAGCGCAGGGGGGTGATCTGGTCGACGTCGTACCTGTCGCGCAGTCGCTGCACGGCGTCGGGGTCCACCGATTTCCCTGCGGAGAAGATCTCCACGATCTCCTCGAAGTAGTTCTCGTGGTCGGGCGACGGATGGCTCTGGAACAGCATCCGCGCCGGCTCGTCGGTGGAGTTGCGGAACGCGTGCGGGCAGCCGGCCGGGACGAACATGCAGCTACCCGGACCCGCCGTCACCACCCGGTCCCCGTCGGCGGACGCCCAGTCCTGCCACCCGTGCGGGGTGCGGGTGGTGGGTTCGAACGCCAGCAGGTCGAGTCGGCCGTCGAGGACGTAGAAGAACTCCTGCGCGTGGTGATGGGTGTGCGCCCCGACGTCGAAGCCGGGTGGCACCACCACCTCGAAGATCGACGTGGCCGAGCCGTGTGCCTCGGTCACCTTGAAGGTGACCTCCTGTGCCTTGGTGATCAGCTTGCGTCCCTCGCCGGGTGGGACGATGAGGCCACTCATGCGATGTTCCCCTCTCCCTAGACCAGTTCCGGGTCGCGGTGCGCAACCGCGGCGGCGGGGGGCGCCAGGTCCAGGGCCGCGCGGGTGTCGGTGCTCCAGCTGCCCACCGCCATCTCGGCGGTGATGCCGGGGCCGAAGGCCGCGATGATCCCGTGGTCCCCCGGGGACGGCGGATCCTCGTCGAAGAGCCTGCGGGCGGCGTCGAGGACGACCGCGCTGGCGATGTTGCCGTACTCGGTCAGGGTCGCCCAGCTGTGCCGGAACATCTCCCGGTCGACGTCGAGGAACTTGGCGAGGTCGTCCAGGATGCGCGGACCGCCGGCGTGGATGAGGTAGAAGTCGAGCTTGCCGACGTCCCAGCCGTGGCCGTCGGTGAAGCGGCGCAGCACCGGGGCGAGGGGTTCCATCGTGCCGGGCACCCGGCGATCCAGCTGGAAGTGGAATCCGGTGGACCGGACGGCGTAGGAGATCCAGTCCTCGGTGTCCGGGATCAGGTACGAGGCGTTGCGTTCCAGCGTGATGCCGGTGCCACCGTGGCCCCGCACCACGGCGGCCGCCACCGCGTCGCCGAACAGCCCGTCGGACAGCAGCGAACCGACCCCGTCGTCGGTGGGTTGGTAGCAGAGCGAACAGAGCTCGCAGGAGACGATCAGCACGTTGCCCCCGGGGTACGCGGTGCAGAAGTCGTGCGCCCTGTTGATCGCCGTCCCACCGGCCGCGCAGCCCAACTGCGCGATCGGGAGCTGCCGGGTGTCCGGTCGGAAGCCCATCGTGTTGATCAGCCAGGCGGTCAGCGACGGCATCATGAAGCCGGTGCACGACACGTAGATGATCGCGTCGATGTCCCGCGCGGTCACCCCGGCGTGTGCCAGGGCCTGCTCGATGACGCCCGGACAGCGCTTCTTGGACTCGATCTCGTAGATCCGGTTGCGCTCCTCGAAACCCGGGTGGCGCAGCGCCTGCTCGATCGGCTGCACGATGTGCCGCTTGCGTACCCCGGTGTTCCCGATCAGTCGGAGCGCGAGCGGAAGCTGCGGGTTGCCGGCGTGGACCGTCCTGGCGAACTCCAGGGTCTCTTCCATCGTGACGACGTGTTCCGGTACACCCACCGACGGCTTGCACAACGTAGGCATCTCGGGAAACCACTCTCTCTCGGCATTCGGGGGTCACCGGCCGCTGGCCTGGTCGGGGCGTCCGGGCACCCAGGCCCGGTCCCTGACCGGCGGTCCGGCGGGACGTGATCGGTCAACGAACTGCGTCGAACTCCGCGAGCACCCCGTCCCAGAGGCCGATGCGTGCCCTGACCGCCGCGATGCTGACGGCGGTGGCCTCGGCCTCACGCTGCGGGTCGCCGTCGCAGAGCGCGGCGAGCAGCCGCAGGGCGAGCGGCCCGTGTTCGTCGTGGTCGAGGGCGATGTGGCGGTCGAGGTAGTGACGGAACACCGGCGCGTTGGCGAGTACGTCGTCGACGTTGGCGCGGACCGCCGAGAAGACGTCGGGCAGCAGGTTCTCCCGGCCGTGGCAGAACGACGACGCCACCTCGTGCGGTGCGCCGTCCAGCGCCACGGTGAGGGTGTGGCCGACGAAGTCGCGGACACTGGGCGGGATCTGCTCGTCCTTGAGCGCCGCAGTCGGGCTGACACCGCGGTCGAGGGCGGCGAGGAACCCGTCGATCGGCGCGGTGTCGGCACCGATCTCGTCCATGGCCCGTCGGTACAGCTCGAAGTGGCTGACGTAACCCCCGCCGATGTCCTCGTCGGTCTCCTCGGCCAGGACGATCTCCAGGATGAACCGGCCGTGCTCGGCGTGCCCCCGGGGTCGCCAGGGCAGGGTCACCGAGGTCACCTCGGTCTGTAGGCGCTTGAGCAGGGTGAAGAAGTCCCATACGGCGAAGACGTGGTGCTTCATGAAGATCCGCAGCCGCTCCTCGGTGGAGATCTGCGCATAGAGGGGGTGGTCGATCAGCCTGGCCCGTGCCGTGTCGAACTCAGCATGCGCGGTCAACTTCTTCTCCCGGTCAATCGATGGGACGTCGTGGGGGTCAGCCGACCCGACGGGGGCGGCCGGCACCGTGGGTCGGGCCCGCGACCGTCGACGTGGCGGTGCCCGTCAGCTCCGCTTCTCCAGCTCACCCTGGAGCCGGTGTGACAACGCGATCCGCTGGACCTTCAGGGTGCCGGTACGGGGCAGGTCGGCCTGGGGGATCTGGATCGGGGCGGCCAGTTGGGGGAACCTGGCGGCGGCGGTACGCCATCGGTCGAGGTCGAGCGGCTGGTCGTCCCGGGTGCAGATGACCGGGATCGGCTCGGAGTTCGGGCCGGGCACCACGACCAACTCGGTCAGTTCCTCCAGTTCCCCGAGCATGACGTCCTCGACCTCCAGCGCGCTGCGCAACCCGGGGATCATGTCGACCTCCCGATCGAACATGTGCAGGCAGCCGAACCTGGTCCGGTAGCCGACGTCCCCGGTGCGCCACCACTCGTCGTCCCGGTTGGTGTCGTACCGCTCCTGCTCGGCGAAGTAGGTCTTGGCCAGGCCGGGCCAGGCGACCTCGATGAAGCCGGGATTCGTCTCCGAGGGTCGCCTGCCGTTGCGGCTGACCACCCGGATCCGCGCGCATCCCGGCATCGCCCAGCCGACACAGCGGCCGTTCGCCCGGTGGGCGGAGTGGCGGAAGTACGGTCGGCCGACGGCCGGGCCGACCTCGCTCTGGCCGTAGATCTGGAAGAACAGCGCTCCCCGCCGCTCGGAGGACCTGAGCAGCCGGCTCATCGTCCGGGGGTGGATCGCGTCGAACGTCGTGCTGAAGTACTTGATCGACGCGAACGGCTTGCGCCGGTCCTCGGTGAGTCGCTCCCACTCCATCAGCGAGTTGGGGAGCACCTCGATGAATCCCGGCCGGTTGGCGAGGAACAGGTCGGCGACGCGGTCCGGATCGGACTCCCGCATGAGCAGTACGGGCATCTCGAAGAACAACGCCAGTGCCATCGCTGCGAACATCCGTGAGTGCACGAAGGAGATGTGGATCGCGACCGTCTCCCGTCGGCGCATCAGCGACAGCAGCCGCCACTGCGGCGTGAGCCGGGCGCCCATCGTCTGCGGCGTGTGCACGACGAGCTTGGGCAGTCCGGTGGTACCCGAGGTGTGGGTGATCATCGCTGGCTCGTCGAACTTCCGGCACACCGGTGTGATCCGCGGGGAGCCGGCGAGGTCGGCGAGCGACGCCGTACCGGGGCGGCGCCCCGTCACGGTGACCACCCGCCTGGTGAGTTCGGCGAGTGGCACGTCGGCCAGGTCGTCGAGCTTACGGTCATCGGTGAGCAGGTTCGGCTGCTCCAGCCGGCCGAGGAGCGCGCCGACGGTGGCGGCGTCCAGGGCGGGCGAGAGCAGCACGGGCACCGCGCCGACGCGCGACGCGGCGCTCGCCAGCACCCAGACGTCGAAGTTGGCGCTCTTGTAGATCGCGATCCGTTCTCCCGGTCGTACCCCGGCCGCCCACAGCCGGGCCGCCAGGTCGTCCACGTGGCCGGCGATCTCGGCCACCGTCAGCCGCCGGCCCGCCTGCGGGAGGACGTCCAGGTCGTGGTCGAGGGTGAGCAGGGTGGACCTGTTCCGGGCCGCGGCCATCTGCGGTACGAGACCGAGGTGCAGGCCGTCCTTCCGGATCGAGCGGTGGATCGCGGAGCCCTTCATCTGAACCGCCTCCTCGGGATCTCTGACGGCCGTTCGGGCCGTTGTTGCGTACCGGTGCGTGTGAGGGGTCCACGCCCCTGCGGCGCGGGGTGCACCGGCCCGGCCGGGTCGATCGGTCCGGGACGCCGCGACCTCGATCGGGAGGAGTCGCCGGTGCGTGGACGGTGCTGGTTCGGTGACGCGCCGGCCCTGCTCTGCTACGGCTGTGCCCATCTGCGCCGGTCGACATCGGTCCCGGCGGCGTCCTGCTCCCGCTTCCGGGTGCGCTGCCTCGCACAGCATCGAGTACGGGGCTTGACCCGGACTGTCCGGCGGCTTGGTGCCGGCTTGGTGCGGTCTTGGACCAGCGCGCCGGTCAGGCGATCCACCGGCGCTACACACCCGGTCGTCTCGACGTCCCGTCCTCGCCGCCGGCCGGTCCGGCGTGATCCGGGCCGATCTGGACGGGCCGGGCGACCTCGGTGTCCGGGCGCGGTGCCGCCAGGCTGCCGGGTGGCGAGGAGGTGAGGTGCTCGGTCGCGGTGGTCGTGCACGGTCTCCAGCCGGTCTCGGCGGGACCGCCCCGCTTTTCTGCCCGGGGCCAGGTATCCGACGCGACACTTTCGTGCCTGCGGTACCGCCTTGATGTCGACCGGGGCTGCGGTTCGTCGGAAACCGTTTTCGAGGCGGTTTCGTCGGCGCGCTCCCGTCGTACCCTTAGGGGAAACCGGACTCCGTCGCCGGCCGGCAGCAGTCTCCGTGAGTTCGACCATATGCGCCGGGTGTCGCGTATTGGTGAGGTCGACAGGTGGGAGAGCCTGTCCGGAGGGCGTCCCCGGGGGCCACTTGCCGAAAATTCGCTTGCAATAACAATCGATCACCAGCGCCCGTGTCGTCGATTATCCGATCACCGCGTCGGGTGGTCCGGTCGGCAGGCCGCGTCAAGTCGATTCCAAGTCGACACCAAGCCGACGGCAAGAGGGATGCCCGAAAATGGCGCCGCGCAGCCTGGCCCGCTGTAGCCGCCGGTGACGTCACGCGTCGACGGGGGACACCGGTCGGCCCCGGCGTGCGTACGGCCGGTCGGTGGCCACTGGCCGGTGTGTCCGCGCGGGCCCGTGGGTCGGTGTGGTTCGCTGGTCCGGCCCCGGCGGCGCACGCTGCGACGGCGCGGAATGCTGAGCTGGGCGGGCCGTTGTGGATCGACTGTGGCCGCCGTCCGGCTGGCCCGGGGCGGACCCGGAACGCGTCCGCCGGAAATGCGCCGGGCAGCATGGACGCACCCCGGCCGGCAGCCGTGATCGCGCATAAGGGTACGCCGAAGTGGCACCGTGATCATCCAGGCGGCGGAAACCCGACACCATCCACCCCGGCCTAACATCGTGACGCCTTTTCGGTGATGTCAACGGGTGCCCGAAGCGAGGGCGTCCCGACTCGATACCATCAATGACCTGCATCGATTAGCGAAGGTTATGGTCCTTATTGCCACCACCTCCGGTCGGCGGTAGCGTTTTGCCCGGCAACATGAGCGCAGCCTAGGTAGCCGCGGGGGAAGGGGCACCGTCATGCGGTCTGCGGTCCATGCCCGGGTAACGGGCAAGCGGGACCACAAACCATTTGGTATCGTCACACCGGACCCGTGTCGTTGCGCTTCTTCCGCTGTTCACACCGGAAGTGCCGACGCATGATCAATATTGCTGCGGGGTCCTCATTCCGTACCGCGTCGGACCCCTCCCGAAGGGATGAGGCGCGGGTCGCCTGCCGGGTCCTGGCGGAGTTCCGCGCGCTGGGGCCGCTGGAGGCGGTGGTCGCGGGCCGACTGGTCGATCTGGGCGCACCGAAGCAGCGCGCGCTGTTGGCGTTGCTGGTGAGCCGGGCCGGTCAGCCGGTGGCGGTCGAGGTGATTCTGGAAGCGCTGTGGGCGGAGCACCCACCGCCGTCGGCGATGGCCTCGTTGCAGGCGTACGTGGCCAATCTGCGCCGGGTGCTGGAGCCGGACCGGGCACCACGGACCCCGGCCACGGTGTTGCGCACCTGCCCGCCCGGCTACCTGCTGGACAGGCGGGTCGTGGACGTCGACGTCCACCGGTTCAGCGGACATGCCACGGCCGGCTGGCAGGCGTGGGACCGGGGCGACGCGCAGCAGGCGCTACGCGAGTTCGAGACCGCCCTGTCGCTCTGGCGTGGGCAGGCCTACGCGGAGGTGGCGTACGCCCCCTGCATCGTGCCGGAGGTGGCGCGACTGGAGGAGTTGCGGCTGTCGGTTGTCGAGGCGCGCTGTGCGGCGCTCCTGGCGGTCGGCGCGCACGAGGTGGCCGTCGCCGAACTCGACGCGTTCGTCCACGCCTATCCGTTGCGCGAGTACGGCTGCGAGCTGTTAAGCCTGGCGTTGTACCGGGCGGGCCGGCAGGCCGACGCGCTGGGTGTGCTGCGGGCGACCCAGCGGCGGCTGTCCGAGGAACTGGGCATCGACCCACGACCGTCACTCCAGCACCTGGAACGCGAGATTCTCAACCAGGTGCCGGCGCTGGAGTGGCGTCCCGCCCCGCCTGTCGCGGTGCCGACCGGTCCCGACCGGCCCGCCGCGACGGGGCGGGCCCGGACGACCGGCCCGCTCCCACCGGCAGCACCGTCGCCGCTGGTGGACGGCGAGGTATTCGTCGGCCGGGAGGACGCCCTGCGGCAACTGCTCGACGCGTTGACCGGGGCGACCGGTCGGGGCCGGGTGGTGACCGTCTCCGGTGAGCCCGGCATCGGCAAGACCAGCCTGCTGCGCCGGTTCGCCATGCTGGCGGGTGCGCCGGTGCTCTGGGGCAGCTGCCCGGAACACGTCGTCGCACCGCCCCTGTGGTTGTGGGAGCAGATCCTGCGGGCGGCCGGCACCTGCTTCCCGCACCATCCCGTGCCCGCGCCGGTGGCCGAACTCCTCAACGGCGACCACCAGCAGATGGCGGACGGCACCGAGGTGGCCACGGCCACGCTGCGCCGGTTCGAGGCGATCCTGCACTACCTGACCGACGCATCCCAGGCCGCACCCCTGGTGATCGTCTTCGACCACCTGCACCGGGCCGATGCGAGTTCCCTGAAGTTGTTGGCCCACCTGGCCGAGTCGGTGCCGGAGAACCGCCTCCTGCTGGCGGTGTCCTACCGGTCGGGGGAGGCGGCGTCCCTGGCCGAGACGCTTGCCGCACTCGCCCGCTCGGAGCTGACCCGGATAGAGCTCGCGGGTCTGGACGTCCGGGAGACCAGGTGCCTGGCGAGCGACCTGCTGCACCGGGAGGTCGGTAGGCCGACCGCCGAGGGGCTCTGGGAACGCACCGAGGGCAACCCGTTCTTCCTGCGGGAACTCATCAAGCTGTTGACCACCGACGAGCATCTCGCGCATCCGCACACGGTGCCGGTGCCCGTGCCGGTACGTGAGGTGGTGCTTCGTCGGATGGGCTGTCTCCCGCAGTCCGCCCTCGACGTGGTGTCGGTGGCCGCCGTCGCCGGCCGACACTTCGCCATCGAGATCGTCGCCGAGGCGGCCGGCATCGGGATCGAGTCGGCGTTGGAGATCATGGACGCCGCCGGCGCGGTGGGCCTGATCGTCGAGGACGAGCAGCGACTGGGATGGTTCCGCTTCACCCACGCCCTGGCCGCCGAGGCGCTCTACGAGTCGATCGGGCGACTGCGCCGGGTCAGGCTGCACCGACGGATCGGGATGGCGGCGGTCCGGGCCTGGGCGGGTGTTCCGGAACGAGCCGCCGAGATCGCCCGGCACTGGCTGCTGGCCGCCGAACTCGATCCCGCAGCCGCCGCCCGCGCCTGTACGTACGCGGCCGCCGCGGCACGGGCGGCCGACACCCGACTGGCGTTCGGGGAGGCCGCCACACTCTGGCGGCAGGCCCTGACCGCCGCGGAGTTGGCTCAGCGGGAGGATTTCGACAGGTATCCGCTGCTGCTCGGGCTGGGCACCAGCCTGTACCGCGCCGGGAACCCGCGCGACGGGTTGCCCGTGTTCATCCAGGCCATCGAGGAGTCACTGGTCGTGGGGGAGTCCCGTGGCAAACCGGCCACCTCCCGGCTGGTAGCCGTGGCGGCGGCGGCGGTCGGCGAGCCGCTCTGGCGTCAGTCCGGCGACGGTGAGGCCGGCCGTCGGCTCGTCGACGCCCTGGAGCGCGCACTGGCACAGGTGACCGACCCGGTGTCCCATGCCCTGCTGCTGTCCTGCCTGGGCGTGGCCCGCATGCGCGACGACGACCGGGGTCGCCGGGTCGCCCTGTCGGACGAGGCGCTTGCGCTGACCCGGCTCGTGAACGACCGCCTGGCCCTGACCGACCTCCCCCAAGTCGATGCCAACCGGTCGAACAGTCCCGGCCAAGCCCGGTGGTCGATGCTCGACGGCAGATCCGATCAGGGGCCGAACCCTAACTGACCATCAGCCGGTCCCGGGACGTTCCGTGGTGGGTGCCGGGGTCACCTGTCGTGCCGCGGCAGCAAACAATTCGGAGGGATCAGTACATGACGCCAGAAGCCACGCTCGCCCGGTTCCGTGAGTACATGGTGGGGCCGACGCGATTCATGAACCTGCTGTCCTGTTTCGAGCTCGGGCTGATCGATCGGTTGCGGGAGAACCCGGGTCTGACGGCGGTGAAGCTCGGTGACGCGGTGGGGGTGAAGCCGGACGCGGTGGAGCAGCTCCTGCAGTTGATGGTCAAGGAGGGCTTCGTCGCGTACGACGAGGGTTCACGCGCCTACTCGCTGGACGCCCTCGGTGGCGTCGCGGAGGCCGACCTCGACCGCGCGCTCGCCTTCATGAAGATGATCAAAGTGGCCATGCTCCGGCAGATGTTCTATCTCACCGAGAGCGTGCAGACCGGAACGCTCGTGGGGCTCAAGGAGTTGTACGGCTTCGACGGCACGCTCTTCGACGCCGCGGCCGAACACCAGGACATCCTCGAGTCGTGGGGCCGGTTGGCGCAGCTGGAGACCGGCCACGTCTACGGCTGGTTCTTCGAGAACCTCGACATTCCGGCCGGCGCGCGGGTGCTCGACCTGCTCGGCGGAAACGGTCTCGGATCGATCATGACCTACCGGTCGAAGGCGTCACCGGGCCTGCACGTCACGAACTTCGACGCGCCCGGCAAGGAGGAGGAGTCGCTGCGCAACTTCCGGGAACACGGCGTCGAGGAACACTGCTCGTTCGTCGGCGGCGACATCTTCACGGATGTCCCGACCGGTTTCGACGTGGTGCTGATCAAGCACTACCTCGACATGTACGACAGGGGTGACGTGCTCAGGATCCTCAGGAGCGCCAACGGGGCCCTGGAGGTCGGTGGTCAGCTCGTGATCCTGGCGCCGGTCTATCCCGAGGACGTCACCGATCGCGACGACTCCCAGGTCGACTTCTTCCCGACGTTCCTGCTCGGCTGCGCCACCGCTCAGGGCGGGTTGCAGAAGGTGTCGACGTACCGCGACTGGCTTGCCGAGTGCGGCTTCGAGCTGACCCGGGTGGTCGGCAAGGACCCCGCCGACATCCCACCGGACGCCATCCCGAGACGGTTCATCCTCTTCGCGACGAAGACCGCATGACCAGCCGGGACCGGAGCGCCCCACCGACCCCCGTCGCCGGCACCGGGTGCGCACTGCACCCCCACACCCGAGCAGGAGCAGCATGACCAGCGACCAGCCCACCCCGGACCGCATCATGCACCTCGTCAACGGCTACTGGGCCACCGGCATCCTCGGCGCGGCGGCGAGCCACTCGCTCTTCACCCACCTGGAGGCCGGCGCGGACACCGCCGGCGGGTTGGCCGACCGGTCCGGCATCTCCGAGCGCGGAGCGCAGACCCTCCTGGACGGGCTCGTCGGCATCGGCCTGGTCGAGCTGCACGACGGTCGCTACCGCAACACCGCCGAGGCGAGCACCTTCCTGGTCGAGGGGAAACCCACCAGCCTGAGCGAGTTCGCCAAGCTCAAGATGACCCACATGGCTGCGCTGGCGGACCTGCCGGAGGTGGTCCGTGCCGGCGGACCGATCAGGGCCGCGACCGTGGAGGTCGCCGACAACCCCCACTGGAAGAAGGTGGTGACGGCCATCGCCCCGCAGTCCGTCCCGGTCACGGCGATCGTCGCCGAACTGCTGGGACTGGCGGACGCCGGCGAGATCTCGATCCTGGATCTCGGCGGCGGCTCGGGGATCTTCTCGGCCGCGTGGCTCGGGCTGAACCCGGCGGCCCGGGCCACCCAGCTCGACTGGGCGCCGATCAACGCGATCGCCCGCCGGCTGGTCGCCGAGCAGGGGGTCGCGGACCGGTTCACCTGCATCGACGGGGACTTCCACAGCACCGAGTTGGCGGCCGCCGCCTACGACGTCGTGGTCTACTCCCACGTGGCCCACCAGGAGGGCCCGGAGGACAACACGGCCCTGCTCGCGAAGGTGCGCGGCGCGCTGCGGCCCGGCGGCACCCTGGTCATCTGTGACTACGTGGTCGACGACGACCGGAGCGGCCCCTCCTTCTCGCTGATCTTCGCAGCGGAGATGCTGCTCAAGAGCAGGCGGGGCGGGACCTGGCGGCGGGCCGACTACCTGGCATGGCTCGCCAAGGCCGGTTTCGAGGACGTCACCTTCCACCCCACTCCGTCGCCGACCACGGTGATCCTCGCCCGCTAGCCGGGCCAACCCATGCTTCTGCCGCTGCCGACGGGTCGGCCCGTGCTCCGCGCGCCGGCCCGGACACCTGGAGGATGAATGTCCGAGCACCCCGAGTCAGCAGACCTGTACTCGGCCATCGAGGAGTCGGCCCGGTTGCTGGAGGTGCCCTGCTCGCATGAGCGGGTCCAGCCCATCCTGGACGCGTACGCGGATTCGCTGCCGAGTGCCGTCATCGCGCTCCGGGTGGCGACCGGGACGCGGTACCAGGGTGATCTCGACTGGCGCTTCACCGTCGGGAGGGAGGTCGACCCGTACGCGGTGGCGCTGTCGAACGGGCTCACCGGGAGGGCGGACCACCCGGTCGGTGCCCTGCTCGCCGAGATCCGCGGGAACTGTCCGATCGCCGGTTACGGAATCGACTTCGGCGTGGCCGGCGGGTTCAAGAAGATATACGTCTTCTTCCCGCCGGACGGCATGCAGTCGCTGGCCACGCTCGCCGCATGTCCCTCGATGCCCCGCAGTCTGGCCGACAACATGGAGTTCTTCGCCCGGCGCGGCCTCGACGACAGGGTGAACACCTTCGGCATCGACTACCGGCACCGGACGGTGAACGTGTACTTCGGTGCGCTGCCCGACGCATGCCTCACCCCCGAGGGCGTCCTGTCGATGACCCGTGAACTCGGTCTGCCCGATCCGGGCGAGCGGATGCTCCGGCTCGCCCGGCATTCCTTCGGCATCTACGCCAGCCTGGGCTGGGAGTCCTCGGCGGTCGAGCGATTCTGCTTCGCCGTGATGACGTCGGATTCGGCATCCCTCCCGGTCCCGTTGGAACCGAAGATCGAGCAGTTTCTCCGGGGGCTGCCCAACAACGCCGCCGACAGCAGGTTCGTCTACTACGCAGGGGTGTCGTCGACCGGTGAGGAGAACTACAAGGTCCAGTCGTACTACAACTGGCAGCCCCGGATGCTGGACCAGATGTTGCTGTCCGACTCCGGTACGACAAGCGGGTGACGCCACGCGCGTTGTCCCGGTCCGTAGCCGTCGCCGTGTGAGAGAGCAGTGGTGCTGATGAGCGACTCCCCGGATGTCCTCGACCTGACCGGTACGGTGCAGGACTTCCTCACCTCGATGCACGCCGCCGGACCGGTCCGGCAGGTGCGGCTACCCAACGGCGTGCCGGTCTGGATGGTCACCCGGCACGCCGAGGTGCGCGAGGCGCTGAACGATCCCCGCCTGTCCAACCGGGACCAGCACGACTGGTTCGACCAGGGCGCGTTGAGTCCGCAGGTGCGGTCCGCGATGAACACGTCGATGCTGCGTATCGACCCGCCCGACCACACGCGGCTGCGCAGGCTGGTCGCCAAGGCTTTCGTGCCCCGGCGGATCGAGGCGCTGCGTCCCCGGGTCGAACACCTCTCCGGGGATCTGCTGGATCGGCTCGCGGCCGGTGCCGACGAGGCGGATCTCATCGCCGGGTACGCGTCCCCGCTGCCCGTCCAGGTGATCTCCGAACTGCTGGGGGTGCCGGTCGAGGACCGGGCCAACTTCCGGAGGTGGGCCGACGCGTTCAGCGCCGGGCTGGGAGCGCCGGTCTTTCCGGTCCGCGAGGTCACCGACTTCGTGGCGCACCTGCAGGGGTTGGTCGCCCGGCGTCGGGTCGACCCGGACGACGCGCTGCTGTCGGCGTTGATCGCCGCCCGGGACCAGGCCGACCGGCTCACCGAGGACGAGCTGATCTCGACGGCCTTCCTGTTCGTCGTCGCCGGCCACGAGACCACGACGAACCTGATCGGCAACGGTCTCTACCTGCTGTTGCGGACCCCGGAGCTGGCCGACCACATCCGGGCCCACCCCGAGGATCTGCCCCAGGCCATCGAGGAGTTCCTCCGGTACGAGAGCCCCGTGACGGGTGCCGCGTTGCGCACCGTCACCACGGCGATGAACCTTTTCGGTACGGAGGTGGCGGCGGGGGATCTGGTCATGGTGTCCCTGCACGCGGCCAACCGGGACGGCGCCGCGTTCGCCGACGCCGACCGGTTCCTGATGAACCGTGAGCGCAACCCGCACCTCTCGTTCGGCTACGGCATCCACTTCTGCATGGGGGCGCCGCTGGCCCGGATGGAGGCACAGGTCGCCATCGGGGATTTCCTGGCCCGGTTCCCGCAGGCCCGGCTGGCGGTGGATGCCGACGCCATCGAGTGGCACCCGGGCCTGCTCACCCGAGGGCTGGCCGCGCTGCCGGTCCGGCTCGCCGGTTGACGGCGTACGCCACCGGCGGCGTATGACGACCTGTCGCCGGCAGGACGGCCCGGGTGGGTCCGGTCGGGCCGGACGACCACCGTCCCGTCCCCGCTTCGTGGGCCACGTCGAGGGGTGACCCGCCGGCCCGGCCGGCGGGTCACCCCTCCCACGGCTGTCGCCGGAGGTCGGATCAGGCGGGGCGGCCCGCCTTCAGCGCGGCCATGGTGTCGACCACGCGGCGGGCCTGGTAGCGGGCCGCCTGGAGGGTGACGTCACTGGGCGGGCCACCCCCGGCCACGTGGGAGGTGCCGTAGGGGTTGCCCGACTGGAACTGGATCGGGTCGGTGTAGCCGGGAGGAACGATGATCCCGCCCCAGTGGTAGAAGATGTTGGACAGCGACAGGAGGGTCGACTCCTGCCCGCCGTGCGCGCTGTTGGAGGCGGTGAAGGCCGAGTAGACCTTGTTCGAGAGCTTGCCGTGGAACCACAGTGGACCGAGGGTGTCGATGAATGCCTTGAGCTGGCTCGACACGAGACCGAAGCGGGTGGGGGTGCCGAACATGACCGCGTCGGCCCACTCCAGGTCGTCGCCACTGGCCACCTCGACGTCGGCGGTGTCCTGGACGTGCTGGGCCCACTCCTCCCTCGCGTTGACAGCCTCGGCCGGAGCCGTCTCGGCCACCCTGCGCAGGCGTACATTCGCGCCGGCCTTCTCCGCCCCCTCGACCGCGGCCTTGGCCAGCGTGTGCACGGTGCCGGTGGCACTGTAGTAGATGATCGCGAGGTTCACTGGTTCCATGATCGTTCTCTCCCGGTCGGCGGTGCCGTGACGATGGCCGTGGATCAACTGCTGACGGAGCACGGGCCGAAGTGACCCCGGACGAGACCGGCCGGCACCGGCGGCGCGAGGTCCGCCACGACGGTGTCGGTGTCGCCCGGGGCGAGGTTCATGTCAGGTTCTCCCCGCGGTTTGCTGGGATAGTGTTCGGCCTACCGATACGACGAAACAGCCCTGCCGAATGTCAGGCGGCGCTTCGACTCCGCAGCTGCGGGTGCCGTCGGTCGAACCGGTGGGGAAGCGGACGATCAAGGGAGTCGGCGTCAGCATGACCAACCCCAGCGGGCCCGGACTGGACTGGCCCGAGGTGGCCCCGAGTGGACCCGTGAGCGAGCGGTCCCAGCTCATCGGTCTCGCGTACCGGCTGCTCGGGTCCCTGGCCGACGCCGAGGACGTCGTGCAGGAGGCGTACGCCCGCTGGTATGCCCTCTCCCCCGACCAGCGGGGAGCCATCGAGACCCCGGGTGCCTGGCTGACCAGGGTCGCCGGCCGGATCTGCCTCGACGTGCTCGGCTCGGCCCGCGTCCGGCGGGAACGTTACGTGGGGGAGTGGCTTCCGGAGCCCCTGCCCGACAGTGCCGAGTGGACCGGCGACGGTACGGGTGACCCGGTCGACCGGGTCACCCTGGACGAGTCGATCAGCATGGCCTTCCTGGTGGTGCTCGAATCGACGACACCGGCCGAGCGCGTCGCGTTCATCCTGCACGACGTCTTCCGGTACTCCTTCGCCGAGGTGGCCGAGGTCGTCGGCCGTACGCCCGCCGCGTGCCGCCAGTTGGCCTCGTCCGCCCGTCGCCGGGTGCGCGGATCGTCGGCGCCCAGGGTGCCGGCAGCCCGGCAGGCCGGTGTCGTGCGGGCCTTCAAGCAGGCGTGGGAGGACACCGACATCGACGCGCTCGTCGGTCTGCTGACGCCCGACGCCACCGCGACCGGTGACGGCGGCGGACTGGTCAGCGCCGTACTCCACCCGATCGAGGGCGCCGAGCGGATCGCGCGCTTCTTCGCCGATCGGGGCGGTGCGGCCTCCGGCGTCCGACTCCTGGAGCGCACGGTCAACGGGCAACCCGGTCTGGTGGCGCAGGTGGCGGGCGTCGTCGGGGCGGTGCTGGCGTTCGACGTCGAGGGTGAGCGGATCAGGCGCATCTGGACGGTCCTCAATCCCGACAAGCTCCGTGCCTGGACGGCCGGCTGAGCGGTGCGGGGGCCGGTGTCGGACCCGAACGGGTCGAGGTGGCTCGGGAACCGCGCACCGGTTGGTGTAAGTCGTTGACAGTCGTCGATGTATTGACGCACGGTGGACGTATGCCAGGGGTCCGTTCGTCCGCGCCGCGCCGCCGCGTGCGGCCCGGCCTGCTCGTCGCCGTCGTCTCGTCGATCGCCGTGTTCGGCGTGGGAGCGATCGCCGTACCGGCCGCCGGTGCCGGCACCACGACGCCCCCCGGAGCGGCCGCCGGTGGGCTCCCCGGGGTCGCGCCCGCACCCGCCGCGGCACCCCTGACGGGAGCGGCCACGACGCCGCCGCCGACTGCGGCACCCACCACCCCGCCGGGCACACCGAACACCTCGCCCTTCCCGCCGGGCGTGCCCACGAACGTCACCGCCAGCCAGGTCAGGACAAGGTCGGTCACCCTCACCTGGACGGCCGCGACCCCCGGCTGCTGCGCCATCGCCGGCTACGACATCACGTACTACAGCCCCTTCGACGACGTCGTCATGTCGGCAAGCGTCGGCGACGTCACCACCACCACGATCAGCAACTACATCACGCCGGGCCGGCAGTACCTGTTCCGGATCTCCGCCCGGGACGTCGTCGGGCACCGCTCCCTGGCGTCGGAGCCGGTCACCGTGGTCACCCCGGTCACCGACACCGGGCCGGACACCACCCCGCCGAGCGCGCCGCAGAACCTGACCCTCGGCGACGTGACCGACTCGACCGCCACGCTCTCCTGGTCACCGTCGACCGACGACGTCGGGGTGAGCGGCTACAACGTCTACCGCTTCGACGGCTGGTACAGCTCGTTCCTGGTCGCCACCGTGTCGACGACGACGTACACGATCGCGCTCCCCCCGCCGCCCCCGCCGTCGACGCCGCTGCGGTACCAGTTCTACGTGCGGGCCCGCGACGCGGCCGGCAACGTCTCGATCGCCTCCAACACGGTCTTCGCGCCGACGACGCCCACCCCGCCGACGACGCCGATGCCGCCGCCGCCCACCTGCCGGGTGACCTACCAGAACCAGTCCGAGTGGCAGGGCGGGTTCGTCACCGTCGTGACGGTCCAGAACACCGCGACCGCGCCGGTGGACGGCTGGACGCTCACCTTCAGCTTCCGGGGGGACCAGCAGATCACCTCCGGGTGGAACGCGACGACCGGCCAGAGCGGGGCCACGGTGACGGCCCGCAACGTCGACTGGAACCGCGTCATACCGGCGAACGGCTCGGTGAGCTTCGGCATCCAGGGCAGCTGGAGCACCAGCAACGCGCCACCGACCAGCTTCGGGCTCAACGGCAGCCCCTGCACCGCCGGCTGAGCCCGGTCGGGCCGCCGGAGCCGGGTCACGTCCGGGCGGGCCGCCGGGTCCGCGGGTCACCCTCCTGCACCGCCTCGACGACGGCGAAGCCGACGCCGAGCACGGTCAGCAGCAACAACGAGACCACGGACGGCAGCGCGACGGTCACCGGCGCGAGGACGGTGACCACCACCGCGCCGATGAGCCGGTGGGGGCTGACCGTCCGGAAGATCCGCAGCCAGAACATCTGGTTGCCGAACAGGTACAACGCCACCCCGAAGAACAGCGTGTAGTGGCCCAGCAGGGCACTGTGCCGCTCCTGGGACGCGGCCAGGGTCTGGTGCAGGCCGTAGGCGACCAGGACGATCCCGGCCATCATCGGCAGGTGCAGATAGGTGTACGCGTCCCGCGCGGCGCGGACCCGACGGTCCCCCTCGTAGGCCCCGAGGGCGATCCGGGCCGCGTCGATGCCGGTGAAGTAGCTCCACCAGATCGTGCCGAGGGCCACCACCGACGCGACGACGACGACCAGCGTGGGGGCGGAGATCGGCACGTTGTTGATGGAGATGCCGACGGAGAGGACCGCCTCGCCGACGGCGATCAGGATGACCAGGGCGTGCCGGTCGGCCCAGTGCCGGACCAGCCTGATCCGCCACAGCCGCCCACCGGCCCAGTACCCGGCGACGTACTGCACGAGCAGCGCGGCCACCCAGAGCAGCGTGATGGCGGGGTGCCGGGCGACCGCGTCGGGGGCGACCACCTCGATGACGGTGATCACCAGCAGGACGGCGATGGTGGCGGTCGTGGCGACGAACCGGGTCCGGGTGCCCCGCAGGTCGGAGTTCTCCCGGACGAGCTGCCGGAAGATCAACCCCTGCATGAGCTGGACGCCGATGTAACACCCGACGACCAGCAGCGGGCCGGGGAGGCTGCCGGGCAGGGGGACGAAGGCCTGCGGGATCGCCAGCCCGATCAGCAGCACCGCCGTCATGATGCCCGCCGTGCACAGCCGCACCAACGTGCTGTCGTGCCGCACGGCGTTGGCGAGCCAGGTGTACGACGTCCAGGCCCACCACAGCAGCGCCAGCAGGATCATGCCCTGGGCCAGGCCGAGCAGGGTCGGAAACCGGTTCATCACCGCGGTGACCTCGATGAAGGCGTACACGAACACGAGGTCGACGAAGAGTTCCCGAGGGTCGACCGTCCCGACGTGGAGGCTCTCCTGCTCGACCGACTCGTGAAGTTGCCGGTGTTTCCGCCGGAAGAGGGTGTTGTCCAGCACCAGCATCGTGCAGACGGCGGCGACGAGCACCACCAGCGCCTGCACCGCGGTCAGCCGTCCGACCACCGTCAGCAGCGCCGTCAGCAGCGCCACCCCCACCAGCGGACCCCGACCCAGCAACCGGACCGCCCGCCACTCCACCACGACGAGCGCGCCCAGATAGAGCAGCACACCGCCGTACAGGATGGCGACGCCGGCCGACGGCCACGGGTGGGTGCTCTTCGGGGTGGCGTGCGTGTTGAGGTACTTCAGCCCCAGCGCGAAGAAGATCAACCCGCCGATCATGGGCAGGTGCAGCCCGCTGTAGACGTCCCGACCGACCCGGGCGCGGTCCCGCCCGGAGCTGGCCCGCAGGGCCCGTTCGATGATCACCTTGGCCAGGTCGAAGTAGCTCCACCACAGCGCGAAGACCACGGTGATGCCCAGCACCGCCCCGACGGCCAACTGGGAGGTCACCGGGCGGTCCACCCCGAGCCCCTCGCTGGCGCCGATCGAGATGATTGTCTCGCCGAGCGCGATGAGCACGATCAGGGCGTGCCGTTCGGCCAGGTGCCAGGGCGAGACGACCCGCCAGCCGCCCTTGCTGGCCGCCACGAGGATCAGCGAGTCGATCATGAGAGCGCTCGCGAACAGCACAGCCTGCACCAGGGCGGCGTCGACGATCGCCGGCAGCAGCGGCGGCACCAGGTAGGAGGCGAGCAGCACCAGCCCACCGGCGATGAAGATCAACCAGGCGGCGACCACCGACGGCTGTCTGCCCTCGCCCCGGTGGCTGACGAACGTGAGGACGACCATGGCGGTCGCCCTGATCAGCAGATATCCGCAGATCAGCACCATCGGGCCGGGCAGCCCGCCGGCCCGGTCGGTGAACGCCTCGGGTATCGCGACCCCGATCGCCAGCAGGGCGGCGGCGATGCCGAGCATGATCGGGGGCATGATCCCCCGGTCGAGGTGCACCACGTTGCCGAGCCAGACACACGGGGTCCAGCAGTGCCAGAGAAGGAGGATCACGAGCACGCCCTGGACCAACCCGAGGGGGCTGAAATGCTCGGCCATCAGCGTGGTGACGGCCAGGAACGCGAACACGAAGAGCAGATCGACGAAGAGCTCGACCCAGCTCACATCGCCGATGGCCCCGGGGTCACGGGCCACCAGACGCCGACCCCCGGCTGTCGGGTGTGGCGCGGGATCATCCCTCCGCACCCGATAAGCCTCGCAAACCGGACACGGCTTGTCCCGCCAACGTCGATTAGCGGAGCGAACGGTCGGCGCCGGGCGGAATGCACCTCCGCCGCGTACGCCCACCGGGAGCGGGCCGGTGTCTCCCTTGATGCGGGAGACACCGGCCCGGTCCGCGTGGTGCGGCAGCGGTCGCCGGTCGGTGCCGGCCGGGCCGTCAGGTCAGGGGCGTCAGGGTGAACCGCTGGTTGGTCTGCCCGTGACAGTCGTAGAGCTGGACCTGCGCCCCGTTGGCCGTGCTCCAGACGTCCAGGCACCGCCCGGACTGCACGCTGCTGATGGTGCCGTTGGCGTTGACGTTCCACTGCTGGTTGGTCTGGCTGTGGCAGCCGTAGATCTGGACCGCCGCACCGTTGCCGGAGCCGGCCGCGTCCAGGCACATGTCGCCGTACACCCGGAGTTGTTTGTTCGTGGTGTACGTCCACGACTGGTTGGTCCCGCGGTTGCAGTCCCAGAGCTGCACCCGGGTGCCGTTGGCGCGGGAGGCGTTGGGCACGTCGAGGCACCGGTTGGACTGCGCGCCGACGATCAGGCTGGCGGCGCCGGGCGGGTTGCTCGGCGGCGGCGTGGTCGGCGGCGGGGTGGTCGGGATCGGCGGCGGGGTGTCCGACGGGATCGGCGGCGGGGTGGTCGCGGTCGGCGGCAGCAGCGGGCAGGTGCTGCGGTAGCTGACCACGCCGCTGTTGTCCGCCAGCGGGCAGAGGAACTGGCTGTACCGGGCGTCGTTGTCGACGAACATCTTGAGGAACGGCAGCATGGTCCGGATCAGCACCGGGTTCGACCGGCCGACCATGAACCCGTGGTCGGCCCCCGCGACCTCCAGGTAGGCGCTCTCGGTCGTGGCCGGGATGCTGTTGTACAGGCCGGAGGCGTAGGACGGGGTGACCACCGTGTCCGCCTGCCCGGCGAAGACCATCGTGGGCACCCGGTCGTTGGCCAGGTTCGACGACGGCGAGTACGGCGCGATACCGACCGCCGCCTTCAACGCCGGGCGGCGAAGGGCCGCGCTGAGCGCCCCGCCGCCGCCCATCGAGTGACCGGAGACGGCCAGCCGGGTGGGGTCGATCCGGTCCCGGACCGGGCTCTGCTGCACCAGGTAATCCAGTGCGGCGAGCAACTGGGTGCCCCGGGCGGTGTCGAAGTCGTTGCGGCTGTTGGTCTCGATGCCGATCACGACGAAGCCGTGCGAAGCCAGCCACGGCCCCATCCAGGCCAGCTCGACGGAGAACAGCGCGGTGTAGCCGGGCGAGATGGCGACCGCCCCGAAGGTGCCCTGACTGGTGTCGGTCGGGTAGTAGATCCGTCCGCCGTTGAAGCCGTACCCGGTCGGGACGGCGACCGAGGTGTTGGCGAACGGACCGTTCACGGACGCGACGCTGCTCCGGGTCGGGTCGGGGCCCCGCTGGTACGGGTTGTCGGCGGCCGAGGCCGTGCCGGTCGTCACCGTCATGGTGAACAACCCGACGAGGGCGGCGGCGATCCCGGCCGCGGCGAGCGTGACCAGCCGGCCCCGTCGACGGGGGGAGACCCGGGCCGGGTGGGGCTGTGCCGGGGGCGGGGAGTGCGGTGCGTGTCCTCGCACTGTCGGTACCTCCTGGTGGTGGTGGGTGGCCCGTGGCGTGCTGTTAACGTTCACGTTCATCGATGGATTTCAGGTTGGCAGGTAATCCCGGGGTTTTCAACCGGTAGTTTCGAGCAGGTGACTGAAAAGTTTCGGGTCCGCCTCGACGGGCGGTCGTGCGGCGGCCCTCCCCGGACGCCGTGACGTCCGGGGAGGGCCTGTGGTCGGGGAGGGGCCTGCGGGCCCCGGGTCGGGTGCCGCCCGCCGGTCAGCCGGTGGTGCACGACCGGATCTGCGGCCGGGCGCCGCTGTTGCCGTTCATCATCGTGGTGAAGCCGAAGGTGTTGCCGCTGCCGTTGGACCGCATCGTCATCACGTAACCGGAGCTGTCCCAGCTGGGCGTGCCGTTCCAGGTGGTGTTGACCTTCTGTGGCGCGGTCAGCGCCACCACCACCGTCCAGTTGCTGCCGCCCTGGACCGTCACCGAGGTGTTGTACCGGTCGCCCCACACGTTCGGGTACGTCGCCGTCGCGGTGCACGTCCCACCGGCCGGCGGGGTGGTCGGCGTGCCGGTGGGCGGGGTGGTCGGGGGGTTGGTCGGCGGGGTGCCGTCCGGGGCCACCGCCCGGCCGGTGCTCGGCGAGATCATGCCCGGGCAGAGGCCACGGCTGTTCAGGTTGGCCATGATCTGCCCAATCGCGTCGCGGGTGTTCTGGATGCCGTCGTGCATCAGGATCACCTGGCCGTTCTGGAGCCGGCCGGCGTTGGAGACGATCTGGCTGACGCTCGCGCCGTTCCAGTCCTGGGAGTCGACGTCCCAGATCACCTGGCGCATGCCGAGCGACGAGGCGACCGACTGGAGAGTCGAGTTGGTCTCGCCGTAGGGCGGGCGGAACAGCTGCGGCCGTACGCCGGTCGCCGACTGGATCGCCGAGTTGGTCTGGGAGAGGTCGGACTGCATCTGGCTCTGACCCATCGAGGTCATGTGCGCGTGGTTCCAGCTGTGGTTGCCGATCCACATGCCGGCGTCGACCTGGGCCCGGGCGGCGGACGGGTTGCCCTGCACGTTCTGCCCGACGTTGAACATGGTCGCCCGGACGTTGTTGGCGCGCAGCACGTTCAGCAGCGCGCCGGTGCTGCCGGTCGGTCCGTCGTCGAAGGTGAGACCGACGTAGCCGTTGCAGGCGGCGGCGCTGGACGGGGTGGCGGAGACCGCGACGCCGACGGCGCCCAGCGCCACGGTGGTGGCGAGCACCGCCAGCCGGACGGTCAGGCGGGAGGCTCGGGAGCGGGACGGGTGACCGGAGCCACCGGTGCTGGAGATCATGCGCAGGTCCTCCTGGGGGCGGTGCTGCCTGGGGATGCGGGGTTCTATCGAGATGCGTTGATGTCGCTGTGAATCGGAGTATTGCAGCGGCATTTCGAACGCGTCAACGACTTTCGGAAACTTTCGGAAACGTGTTCGGTCGGGGGTGTCGAGGCCGGCGAGCTGCCGGGTACCGCCGTCGTTCCGGCAGCGTCCCGCCGCCCGGGGTCGCCCCGCACCGGCTGCTGCCGGACAGTGGAACGGTGGACACCGTCGCGGAGTTGACCATCGTCCGGCACGGGCAGAGCGTCGCCAACGTCGCGTTCGCCGAGGCCCACACGCGGGGCGTCGCCACCCACGGGCTCACCGGGCGCGACGCCGACGTCCCGCTGTCACCGCTGGGCCGGCGACAGGCCACCCGGCTCGGCCGCTGGCTCGCGGCGCAACCCGCCGACCGGCGTCCCGACCACGTCGTCTGCTCCCCGTACCGGCGGGCCCGGCAGACCTGGGCGCGGGTGGCGGACACCGCCGCCGCCCTCGGCGTCGCCCCGGTCCCGGTCGACCTCGACGGGCGGCTGGTCGACCGGCTCATGGGTGAGCTGGAACTCCTGACCCCGCTGATGATCGCCGAACGGTTCCCCGCCGAGGCGGCCCGGCTCGCCGCCGACGGCCTCTACGCCTACCGGCCACCCGGCGGCGAGACGTTCGACGACGTCGCCGCCCGCGTCCGCGCCGCCCTGGCCGACCTGCACCGCCGGCACGCCGGCCGCCGGGTGTGGGTGGTGGCCCACGACGCCGTGGTCGTCGCCGCCCGGCACGTCCTGGAGGGACTGCCGTTCGCCGACCTCGACGCGATCCTCGCCACCACCCCGGTCGCCAACACCTCACTCACCCGCTATGCGTCCACCCACGGCCGCCTCGACCTGGTGGAGTTCGCCGCCGTCCCGCACGCGCCGTGACCGGCTCAGCTAACCGGGTCGGGCCACGACCGGACGGCACCGGGCACCCCGGCCAGCCGGGCGAAGGGTCCACCGGCGGCCAGCAGCACCCCCGGTGGTCCGCTCTCCACCAGCCGCCCCCGGTCGAGCACCAGCACCAGGTCGGCGTCCGCGACCGTCGACAGCCGGTGCGCGATCACCAGCCGGGTCACCGGCAGCATCCGCAGGTTCGCCTCGACGGCCGCCTCGGTCACCGTGTCCAGCGCGCTGGTCGCCTCGTCCAGGATGAGCAGGGCCGGGTCGGCCAGTAGCGCGCGGGCGAGCGCGACCCGCTGCCGCTGCCCGCCGGACAGGCCGACGCCGCCGTCGCCGAGGTGGGTGTGCAGCCCCATCGGCAGGGCCGCCACGTCGTCGTGCAGCGCGGCCAGCCGGACCGCCCGGTCGACGGCCGCGTCGCAGGCGTCCTGGCGGGACAACGTCAACGCCTCGCGCAGGGTGCCCGCGCCGAGGTAGGTCTCCTGCAGGACCACCCCGATCTGCCGGCGCACCGAGGACAGGTCCAGCGTGGCGAGGTCGTGGCCGTCGACGTGGATGCGGCCCTCGGTCGGGGCGTACAGGCCGGTCAGCAGGCCGACCAGGGTGCTCTTGCCGCTGCCGGAGCCGCCCACCACCGCCACCTTGCTGCCGGGCCGGATCACGGCGGTGACGTCGCGCAGCGCCCAGGGCGACCTCCGGTCGTACCGGAAACCCACGCCGGTGAGGGTGACCAGCCCGGTGAGCCTGGGCGCCGGCATACCAGGGGTGGGCTGCTCGACCGGTGCGTCCACGATGTCGGCCAGCCGGTCCATGGTGGGGGCGAGCAGGGTGAACGACGGCAGCCGCTGGGCCAGCGCGACCGCCGGGGTGATCGCGGCCACCGCGAGCGCGGCCAGGCCGGCGGCCCGTCCCGGTGAGTCGGCCTGCCGGACCGCGACCAGCAGCATCAGCACCGGGCACGCCATCGACCAGGCGGCGAGCAGCGCGTCCGCGACCGCCGTCAGCCGGGCCAGCCGGTGCGCCGCCGACACACCCCTGTCGAACGACTCCTGCCAGCGCTCCCGTACCCGCTGCTGGGCCCCGGCGACCCGGATCGCCGCCATGCCCTGCACCGCCTCGGAGAGCCGGGCCGCCTCCTCACCGGAGGCGAGCAGTTCCTCCCGTTGCAGCGCGCCGGAGCGGCGGCCGACCCACAGCGCCGTGCCCGCCTGCACCGCGATCACGGCGGCGGCCACCAGCCCCAGCACCGGGGCCAGCACGGTCACCACGGTCAGGTAGCCGACCACCAGCAGCCCGTCCAGGGCGGTGGCGACCAGCGCCGACGCCAGCAGGTCCCGGACACCGGCCACCGCCCGGACCCGGTCGACCAGGTCACCGGCCGACCGGCGGTGGAAGTACCGGTAGACCACCTCGAACAGCCGGTGCACCGTCTCGGTGCCGAGCCGGCTGCCGATGCGCCGTTGCAGGCCGGTCACGGTCAGCCCCCGGACCAGGGACAACGCCCCGGTGAGCAGGGCCAGCGCGGCGACGGCCGCGAGCCAGGTCGCCGCCGGGGGAGCGGCGGCGTCGATGAGCGCGGCGGTCGCCCACGGCACGGCCAGGCCGGTCGCGGTGAGCAGCACCGAGGTCGCCGCCAGCAGCGCGAGCAGCCCGGTGTGCCGGCGCAGCACCGGCACCAGCAGGTCACGTACCGGTGACGGTGCCGGAGGCACCGGCGGAGCGGGACCGTCGGGTGCGGCCAGCAGCACCACCCCGGTGGTGCCGGCGCAGAACTGGGCGGGGGAGAGCCGTCGGCGGCCCACCGCCGGGTCGACCACGTCGACGCCACGGCGGCCGATCCGCTCCACCACCAGGTAGTGGTCGCCGTTCCAGTGGGCCAGCAGCGGCAACGGCAGCTCCCGCAACCGGGTGGCGTCCCGGCGCAGCGCCGGCAGGGCGATCGCCCGGCAGCGCAGCCCGTGCTCCTGCGCCTCGTCGCGCAGGTCGCGCAGGCTCAGGCCGTCCCGGCCGACGTCGAGCCGGGCCCGCAGGTACGACACGGGAATCGCCCGGCCGTGGGCGGCGAGCAGCATGGCGAGCGCGCTGGGCCCGCAGTCGGTGGCGGCGACCTGGAGCACCACCGGCACCCGTCGCCGGCCGGTCACCGGACCCGGGTCGTCCGGTCCCGGGGCAGCCAGAACCACTCGATGTCGGTGCCGGCCCGCCGCTGCGCCAGCCACTCGTCGAACATGGCCCGCTCGACCAGCGCCCGGGTGCCGTCGTCGAGGACGGCCGGCTCGCGGTCGACCACCACGGCCGTCACCGCCGTGCCGGCGATGGTGGTCGGCACCGGTCCGGCGGCGTCGCGCAGCTCCGGCGGGGCCGCGACCGCCACCGTCCGCAGGGTGCCGGCGGCCCGCCCGGCGCGGACGGCGGCGGCCACCGTCGCGAGCGCTGTCGCGCGGTCGGTGGGGGGCGTCCCCTCGGCGGCCCAGACGATCAGGAGCCGGTCGAACGTGGACCGGTGCGCGGCGAACCACTCCGGCAGTCGGTCACCCACCACCCGGGCGCGGAGCCGGGCGACCGCCACGGTGTGGGCGATCAGGTCGGCGAAGTCCTCGGCGGTGAGCCCCCGCTCGGCGAGCCACCTGGCGGTCGACTCGGCGTCGAGCAGGCCCTTGGCCCGGCGGTACGCGTCGGCCGCCGCCTGGAGTTCGTCGTCGTCGACCGCGACCGGGTGCTGCTCCAGCTCCTCGGCGACCAGGCCGGTGTCGACCAGCCGGGCGAGCACGTCGTGGTCGTACCAGAGGAAGTCGAGGGCGGTGAGCGCCTCGCCCACCCGCAGCGTCCGGGTGCCGACCCGGGCGAGGTGGTGGTCGGAGTGCCGGACCGCCCCGCGCAGCGGCCACGGCAGGGCCGGCGTCGGACTGTACGCCACGGAGACCGTGCCGGCCGGTTCGCGCAGCAGCACGTCGAAGGCGACCGACCCGTCGGCCACCTCCTCGTCGCGCACGACCGCCGGATCGGCACCGGGCCAGCGTTCCCGCAGCGGGGTGAGGCGTCGGCGGGCCTCGGGCAGGCTGGCGCGGTCGGCGGTCAGCTCCCGTACGAGGGTGACGGCGGCGTCGAGCAGTGCCGGGTCCAGGGTGGTCACGTGGTGGCTCCGGGGGTGGGGGCGGGCGTGGTGAGCAGGTCGACCACGGCGGCGGTGATGGGCAGCCCGGTCTCCTCCTCCACCCACAGGTACTGGCCGGTGGGGTTGATCTCGATGTAGACGTACCGGTCGTCGGGGGTGACGATCAGGTCGAGGGCGCTGTAGCGCAGGCCGAGCGCGCGGGTCAGCGCCTTGCACCGGGCGGCGACGTCGGCGGGCAGGTCGTAGCGGCTCAGTGGGGTGTTCCGGTCGTCCTGGCGACGCCAGTCGTGCCGGGCGTGGTTGGACCGCTGGGAGTCGATGGCGGCGGTGAACACCCGGTCGCCGACGACGGTGACCCGCAGCTCGACCCGCTTGGGCACCCGTTCCTGCGCGATGAGGGGACAGTGACGTACCCCGTCGACGTGGCCGACGTCGCGGTGGGTGACCGGTTCGGTGAAGCGCATCAGCTCGTCGCGCAGGCTGGTCAGCCCGACCTGTTTGGTGATCATCTGGCCGCCGGTGTGGTCGAACAGGTCGAGCACGGCCCCGGGGTCGTTGCCGACGGCGGTGGCCGGCACGTCGAAGCCGAGGCGCAGGGCGAGCTGGAGCTGGCGGACCTTCTGCTGGGCCCGCAGCACCACCGGCCGGGGTGCGGGCAGCGCCGGCACGTCGAGGGTCTCCCAGACGTCGCCGACGAACTGCCGGCTCTCCTCGACCACGAAGCCGGCGTGGGGGTCGCCCAGGTGGGGCGGGGCGACCGGGACACCGGGGCGGCGGAACCAGACGGCGGTCACCGCGTCGAGGTCGACGGTCCCGCCCGGGTCGGCGTGCCGGACCAGGGTACGGGTCAGCCGGCCGTTCCGGATGGTCACCGACAGTGACGCGCGGGACGGCACGTCGGCCGGGTCGAAGCGGACCCAGCGGACGCCGCGCCGGCCCAGCTCCACCTCTGCCGCGTCGGCGTGCACGTCGTCGGGGGCGGTCAGGATGAGGATCATGGGTACTCCGGGCGGGGGCCCGCCGACGGCCCGGCCACCTCGGTGGGCCGGATCGTCGACGGTGACGGATCAGTCGAAGTCGGTGTCGGTGTCCGGCCGACCCCCACCGGGGATGTCGTCGATGGTCTTCGACGAGCCCGCCCCGTTGCGCGGCAGCCCACCGAGCATCCGGGCGAGCTGGTCGTCGGCCAGCTCCATCCCGTCGGTGGGAATGGTGTCGATCTGTACGGTCCTACGCTTCATGGTGCTACCTCTATCCGTTCGCGAACGCCCACCGGCCGGCTGGACCGGCAGGTGCATGCAGTCTGGGCGGCCCGGGGTGACCTGGGCACCGGGGAAATCCCCAGGGTTGGCCCCGGGTTCTACGCTCAGCCGGTGTCCACCGAGATCACGGCCGAGCGCCTGCTGTCGGCGGCCGACCGTGCCGAACCGGACGAGGCCGCGCGGCTGCTGTTCCGGGCCTTCCTCACGCTGTCCCGGACCGCCGACAGCGACCAGTTGCTCCCGCTGCTGACCCGGGTGCGGGAGGCCCACGAGGCGAGCGGCTCGGCGCGGACCGCACTGATCTACCGCACCCTGGCGGGGACGGCGGCCACCCGGGCCGGCCTGGCCGAGGGCCCGGAGCACCTCGACGCCGCCGTACGCATCTTCGACGAGCACGCCTTCGGCGACGACCCGGTACTGGTGGAGTGCGCGTTGACCGCCGTGATGACGCTGATGCGTCCGCACGAGGCGCGCCGGTTCGCCCCGCTGCTCGCCGGCCTGGACCTGCCGCCGGCCGACCGGGCCCGGCTGCTCGCCCTGGTCGGGGTCGGTGACTGCTGGGCGGGCAACCTGGTCCGGGGTCAGGCCGAGTTGCGGGAGGCGGCCCGGCTGGCCGCGCAGTGCGGCACCCCCGACGTGCAGGCCGAGGCGACCTCCTGGCTGGCCAAGTGCGACGCGCTGCGCGGTGACCTGGACGACGCCGCCGTCCACCTGGACCAGGCCCGCGAGCTGGCGGCGCAGGTCGGTTCGGCCTGGGTGGCCCGCCATCTGCCCGAGTGCACGGCCGCGCTGGCGTTTGCCCGGGGTGACCGGGAGACCTGGGCCGGGCTGCTCGAACTCGTGGTGGCCAGGGACGTCGGGGCGACCGCCGGCCTCCAGTACGAGCACCGTTGGGAGCTGGCCACCCACCACGCCCTCGCCGGCCGGTCCCGGCTGGCGGGCGACCTGCTCGCCGGGGTCGACGACCCGCCGGCCTCCTGGCCGGGCGGGTCGGTGCTGCCGGCGTGGCGGGCCTGGATCCTCGACCCGGGCACGGCCACCACGGCGGCCCTCACGGCTGCGGTGGACCTGCTGACCCGCCCGGTCGAGCGGTTGCTCGCCGCCCGGGTGGCCTGGCTGCTGGGTGTGCACCACGGGCGGGCCGGCCGGCGGGGCGAGGCGGCCCGGCTGCTGGAGCAGGCGTGCGCGGGGTACGCCCGGACCGGTGCCGCCGGGATGCTCACGCTGGTGATGCGGGATCTGCGGTCCCTCGGCACGCCCGCGACGGGTGCCGGTGGTCCGCTGGTCGCCGATCCGCCGTTCCCGGTGCCGGCCGGGGAGTCGACGCTGACCGAGGCCGAGGCCCGGGTCGCCACCGCGATCGCCAACGGGCTCAGCAACCGGGAGGCGGCGCAGCGGCTCTTCGTCTCGGTGAAGACGATCGAGTTCCACCTGGGCAACATCTTCCGCAAGCTCGGCGTCCGTAACCGTACGGAGTTGGCGGCCCGGCGGACGCGTACCCGCTGAGCGTGCCGCCGGTCCGTGGTCGGGCCGTCGCGCAGGGTCAAACCCCGCCGGACCGGGCCGGACACCTGTCGCAGATCGAATCCATTCGATATAGCATCAGGGCAGGGCAGCGTCACCCCGCACGGGCGTAGGACGCGGAGTGTTCGCCATCCACCGGGCGGACCGGGCAGCCGACCGGTGGTCACCGACGAGGGCGCGGCCGGGTCGACACCGGCTCGACGTCCCCTGTGACGTGCTGGTCCCGCCGCAGGCGCGGTGTCCCGGTCGTCGATCCCACGAGCGGTCGACCGGTCGCGTGCCCGTCCGGCGGTGACCGGACGGAACACCGAGGAGGAAACGCACAGATGAACGACGTACCCGCTCGACCGCAACGCCGTACCAGGAGGGCCAGCCGGCTGCTGCTGGGCGGCGCCTGCGCCCTGGCGATCACCGTGTCGTCGATGGCCGTGGCGACCCTGGCCCACGCCGACCTCAGCGGACCGCCCGGGACCACGCTGAAGGCCGCCGCCGAACGCAGCGGCCGGTACTTCGGGGCCGCGATGGGGTCGGACCGGCTCAGCGACTCCGGCTTCCTGAACATCGCCAGCCGCGAGTTCGACATGATGACGGCCGTCAACGAGATGAAGCCCGACGCGACCGAGCCCAACCCCGGCCAGTTCGACTTCAGCCGGGGTGACGCGATCTACAACTGGGCCACCCAGCGCGGCATGCGGTTCCGGGGCCACACCCTGGCCTGGCACGCCCAGCAGCCGAGGTTCTGGGGCAGCCTGAGCGGCAGCGCGCTGCGGCAGGCGATGATCAGCCACATCAACGGCGTGATGGCCCACTACAAGGGCAAGCTGTACGCCTGGGACGTGGTGAACGAGGCGTACGCCGAGAACGGCACCCGCCGCTCGTCGAACCTCCAGTCCACCGGCAACGACTGGATCGAGGTGGCCTTCCGCACCGCGCGGGCCGCCGACCCGTCGGTCCAGCTCTGCTACAACGACTACAACATCGAGAACTGGACGTACGCCAAGACGCAGGGCGTCTACAACATGATCAAGGACTTCAAGGCGCGCGGCGTCCCGATCGACTGCGTCGGTCTGCAGACCCACTTCACCGGGGGCAGTTCGCTGCCGGGCAACTTCCAGCAGACGCTGTCCAGCTTCGCCGCCCTCGGGGTGGACGTGGCGCTGACCGAGGCCGACGTCACCAACGCCTCGACCAGCCAGTACCAGGGCCTGACCCAGGCGTGCATGAACGTTCCGCGCTGCGTCGGCATCACCACCTGGGGCATCCGGGACAGCGACTCCTGGCGGGGCAACGAGAACCCGCTGCTGTTCGACCGCAACAGCAACCCGAAGCCGGCGTACACCTCCGTCCTCAACGCGCTCAACGCGGCCTCCACCACGGTGCCGGGGACCTCGACCCCGCCGCCCACCACGCCGCCGACGACGCCACCGACCACCCCGCCCACCACGCCGCCGACCACCCCACCGACCAGCGCTCCGCCGACCACGCCGCCGCCGACCGGGCAGCCGGGCGGCTGCACCGCGACGTACCGCACGGTCAGCAGCTGGACCGGCGGTTTCCAGGGTGAGGTCGTCGTGGCCAACACCGGCTCCACCGCCATCACCGGCTGGACGGTGCAGCTGACGCTGGCCGGCGGGCAGACCATCGCCAACGTCTGGAACGGCAGCAACACCGGCACCAGCGGCACGGTCAGCATCCGCAACGCCGCCTACAACGGCTCCATCAGCCCGAACGCCTCGACCACCATCGGTTTCCTGGTCAACGGCAACAGCAGCACCGCACCCGGCAACCTCTCCTGCACCAGCTCCTGACGGCAGGGGCGTCCCGACGCCGGCCGGGCCCGGAGCGTCCGCTCCGGGCCACGGTCGGCGTCGCGCCGTCGGTCGATTCTTGCCGATGCTTCTGCCTGTTCCCAGGGCGGCGGAGTCACTTGACTCATGGTCATGACGCAAACCTGGAACGCGACCCGCCGCTCGGTGGTCGCCGGCGTACTGCTCGGCGCCACGGTGGTGGTCGGTCCGCTGACGGCACCCTCGAATGCCGCCCCCAGCCAGCCGTTCGGCACGTCGGCGACCGCGCCGACGGCCGAGAACGACCGCTCCATCCTCGACCTGATCCCGGCGCAGACCCGGGACCGGATGCTCGCCCAGGCCCCGCTGGTCGACGCGGCCAACGTCGTGCGTACCGCCGTCGAGGCCGACGCGCCGCGTGGCTACGCCGGCATCGGCCTGGTGGACGACCACGTCACCCTCTGGTGGAAGGGCACCCTGCCCGGTGACGTCGCGGCGGCGGTGGCGACCGCACGCCGTACCGCCCCGGTGGAGGTCGTCGGGGCCACCTACTCCCGCACCGAGCTGAAGAAGGCGGCGGCGAAGCTCACCCCCGTCGTCGACGCCGACCCGAAGGACGCCACGCACGCCGTCCGGCTGCGGACCGACGGCTCCGGGATCGAGGTCGCCGTCGACCCGAAGTTCAGCGCCAAGCAGCCGAAGCTGCCGGCGACCGGGGTCAGCACGCGCACCGTCGTCCGCGAGCGGATGGTCGAACGGTCCCGGTACAACGACTCCGCGCCGTACGACGGCGGCATCGGCATCGGGCTGACCACCTACGCCTGCACCGCCGGCTTCGGCGTCCGCAACCACACCACCAACGTGGGCTACCTGCTCACCGCGGAGCACTGCGGTCCCATCGGTCAGCCCTGGCACGTCGGTTGGAACACGAACACCAACAGCGGCACGCTGATCGGCTACTCCGTCGCCAGCAACGACGACCACGACACCATGCTGGTCTCCACCTCCTCGCCGGGCAGCCACATCTACGTCGGCGGGCAGAACGACGAGGTGCGCGCCCAGGTGACCGGCTGGACCGAGGTCTTCCCCGGGCAGCTGCTCTGCCAGTCGGGGTACACCTCGGCCGGTGAGATCGGCGGGCCGGTCTGCAACCTGCGGGTCGACTTCCACTACGACGACATCGAGGACCTGGTCGAGGCCACCCAGCTCGACGGCGACGAGTCGGCCCGGGGCGGCGACAGCGGAGGGCCGGTCTACTCGGTCAACGCCAACGGCACCGTCCTCGCGGCGGGCACCACCACCCGGTCGGCCGGTCCCGGCTTCGGCTTCCAGGACTTCGCCACCGCCCGGGACGACTACGGCGACATCCGGCCGGCCACCATCCTGGCGAGCACCTGCCGGGTGTCGTACGTGGTGACCAACTCCTGGAACACCGGCTTCAACGTCAGCGTCACCGTCTACAACGACGGCCCGGCCGTCAACGGCTGGTCGCTCGGCTGGACCTTCCCCGGCAGCCAGCTGGTCCAGGGGCACTGGAACGGTGTCTTCCAGCAGACCGGCGCGGCGGTCACGGTGGGCAACGAGAGCCACAACGCCAGCATCCCGACCAACGGGGCGGTCAGCTTCGGCTTCACCGCCAGCGGGTCCCCCACCGTCCCGGCGCCGTTCACGCTCAACGGCACCACCTGCAACTGACGGGCCCGGCTGCGGTGGGACGCCGCAGCGGATGAGCACCCGAGGGCCCCGCCGGTCTGACCGGCGGGGCCCTCACCCGTGTCGCCGGTCAGCCCGGCCGGTCGCCTCGCCGGGGTGAGCTGTGCTGATGGTTGTCGATATTGCTAGGGCGGGACGGCCGTGCTGGAATGGCTCACAGCACCGCAGCACGGGGGCAACCGCGCTGGGGAACCGGTGTACGCGGGAGCAGCGCGGTGCCGGCCGCACGTCGCCTCGACCGGCACGTGCCGTACGCCGGGCCACCGCCACGACGACGGGCAGTCGACCCGCCGGCCGGCAGTTCCACCGGCCCGCCCATCCGGCAGCGATCACCCCCTCATGGAGGACGACCATGCGCAGTTCCCTCGCGGTACTCACCGCGGCCCTGATCCTCGGCGTCACCGCCGGCAGCGTCCCGGCCGGTGTCTCGGACGCCGCCCCGCGCACGTGCCACCGCGACCTGTTGTTCTGCGAGGACTTCGAGCGCCTGCCCCCCGGGGGCCCCAGCACGCTGAAGTGGGGCGTCGACACCCGCCACGGCACGCTCACGGTGGAGCGCGCCAAGCACGGCAACCAGGTGTTGCACGTCCGGACCGTCGACAACGGCCGGGCCTTCCTGCGCGTCGACGACTTCGCCGCGCCGGGCAACCGCTTCTACGGGCGGATGCGGCTACGCGTCGACGCCTTCCCCACCGCCCCGGACTGGGCACACTTCACGCTGGTGGAGGCGACCGGCAGCGGCAGCTCGGAGGTCGTCCGCCCGATCGGCGGCCAGTACGCGCCCACCGTCCCCGGCACCTTCTGGGGGGTGGGCGCGGACGGTGGCCCGACCGGCGACTGGACCAACTGGCGGGAGTCGGCCCCGGTCGTCGAGGACACCTGGCAGTGCTTCGAGTGGAAGCTCGACCCGACGGACAACCGGGTCGCGGTGTGGATCGACGGGGTGGCGAACCCGGAGCTGACCGCCTCCACCACCGACCACGGCGGCAACGACGTCCCGTTCGTCCTGCCGGCGGTGGACACCGTGAAGATCGGCTGGCAGCTCTACCAGGGCGGCACGACGCCTGGCGAGTTCAACCTCTGGATCGACGACATCGCGCTGTCCACCAAGCGGCTCGGCTGCTGACACCCGGCTGCGGCGACCGCCGACGGGCGGACCGGCCGGGGGCCGAGCGGTCCCCGGCCGTCACCGTCCGATCCGGAGGGCCCGGGGTTCGACTCCGGGCCGGACACGGGTTTCCCGACCGGGTCGGTGGGGGTAGAGACGGCACCGTCCGTCAGTCCACCGTCGAGGAGAGTGTCATGTCGGTACAGGCGTTCCTCTATGTCGTCGCGGTCATCCTGATCGTGCTCGCCGCGCTGCCCATCCCCAGCCGGGGCGTCTCGCTCGCCCTGCTCGGGGCGGCGTGCGCCCTGCTGGCCTACGCCTGGCCGGTGATCACCGGCTGACCGGCGGCGGGTGGTGGTGCGGGCCCAGGTGACTGCGCTCGCCCTCGTGGTCGAGGATGCAGAGGATCTCGGCCGGGCCGTCGTGTGCGCCGAACGCGTGCGGGACCAGGGTGGAGAACTCGGCGGCCTCGTTGGTGCCGACGAGGATCGTCCGCTCGCCGAGGCGCAGGACGATCGTGCCGGACAGCACGGTGAACCAGTCCCGCCCCGGGTGCACCCGCAGGTCGGTCGGGACGTCCCGGGTGATCCGCAGCTTGGCGACCGTCTGGTTGCTGTCCCGGGACAGCAACCAGGTGGTGACGCCCCGGTTCTCGTCGCAGTGCGGGCGGATCACGACGTCGTCGTCGGCGTCGGACTCGACCAGCCGGTCGAGCGTGATACCCAGCACCCGGGCGATGGTGGCGACCTGGTCCAGGGCGATGCGGCGGTGCCCGGTCTCGATCCGGCTGAGCGTGGAGGGGCTGATCAGGCAGCGTCGGGCCAGTTCCTCCAGCGACCAGCCGCGCGCCAGCCGCAGGCTGCGTACGCGCTGGCGGACCAGGTCCTCCAGATCCCTGTCTTGCTTCATACGCAAGATGCTATGCCGTAGGGGCATGGCCCGGCTACCGTCGCCGCATGGCACACGACCACCTGATCGAGCTGCTCGACCTGGACGCCGAGGTCCTGCACGACTACTTCCGCGACGTGATCGGCTGGGTCGGCCGGGAGGCCGTCGGGCAGCCCCACGTGGTCGACCTGGGGGCCGGCAGCGGCACGGCCTCCCTCGCCCTCGCCCGGGAGCTGCCCGGTGCCACCGTCACCGCGGTCGACCTCTCCCCGGAGATGCTGGCCCACCTGCGTTCCCGGGCCGACGCCGCCGGGCTGGGCGACCGGATCCGGACCGTGCAGGCCGACCTCGACCGCCCCTGGCCCGACCTCGGGCCGGCCGGGGTGATCTGGGCCGCCGCGTCCCTGCACCACCTGGCCGATCCGGCGACCGCGCTCGCCTCGGCGTTCGGCGCGCTGCGGCCGGACGGGCTGCTGGTGGTCGCCGAGGTGGACGCGTTCCCCCGCTTCCTCACCGGCACGCCGGGCGAGCAGGTGGAGCGGCGGGTGCACGACGAGGCGGCGAAGCGCCGGCACGAGGCGGGCCTGCACATGCACGAGAACTGGGGGGAGCGGATGACGCAGGCCGGCTTCCGGTCGGTGACCGAGCGGCGCTTCGACATCGACCTGCGCCCCCCGCTGCCCGCCGCCGCCGTCCGTTACGCGCAGGTCTCGCTGGGCCGGATGCGGCACGGGCTGGCGGACCGGCTCTCCCCGGCCGACCTCGCCGCCCTCGACGCGGCCGTGGCGGAACTGCCGGGCCGCGACGACCTCGGCGTCCGTACCGAGCGGACGGTCTGGCTGGCCCGCCGCTGAGCACCGGGCCCGCGCCGGTCCGACGGTGGACCGGCGCGGGCCCGCAGCCGGATCGGTGCCCGCGGCGGCCGGGCGGGTCAGGCGCAGCCGCGGTACTGCAACGCGGCGTCCTTCATGTACGCCCAGAGCGGCAGGCCGTTCCAGTAGTCGTAGGTCAGCGTCCAGCCGTTGCCGGTGTTGCCGGTCGGGCCGGTGACGACCTGCCCGTAGCGGCGGGTGCCGTACAGCGTCGACTCGTTGGGCGCGGTGTACATGCCCGCGTAGTCCCAGACGACGGTGAAGCTGCTCGTCGTGCAGGCCGCCTGCGCCGCTCCGGCAGGTGCCAGGGCCGTCAGGGTCGTCGCCGCCACGGCGGTCGCGAGCGTACGCAGCAGATGTCGCCGAATGGTCATCGTGTCCTCCGCTGGATCGTCGGGGGTGTATCTGTCTCTCGGAGGCTAGACCATCAGCCGTCGGCCGGGGGGTGATCACCGCCGCCCTCCCGCGCGGGCGGTCCGCCGCGCCGGTGCCGCCATTTCCGATCAATTATTCCGGTGGCGGTTGACCATTCAACATCTGCCCTGGCAGAAATTGCCGCAGTGTGCTGCGTGCCCGCATTCGCCGTTATCGAGAATGTTGGAGGCGAGAATCCCACGGGTCCTTGCCGGATGGCAACTTCACTTGACCGTCATCAATTCCGGCGTTAACGTGTGTTAAGGCTGGAGGTCGTACGGCGGGCCTGACGTGATGGCAGTCCGGCAGTGCGACAGGCCCGGTGGTGGGCGTCGGCCGCCCCGCCCGGGACGGCGCAGCAAGCCGGCCGACAGCCACCGAAAATTGCTCTGGACGCCTCCCCGTGCCCCCTCGCAGCGCGGGCCGGCATGCTGCGGTAGAGCACCGGCACATTGTCGGCGAACCACCGCGGAAAAGATCGGGCAGCGGTCCCCGAATTGCGGTGACGCGCGTCCCGCGAAAGCACCGCACATTATCGACCGCGACGGAAGAAGCTGGTGGAAAACCGTGAAGCTCCTGATGGTCGCCATGCCCTGGCAGGGTCTCGACACCCCGTCCAGCGCGCTGGGAATCCTGGGGCAGTGTGTCCGCAGGCACGCCGCCAACTGGGAGATCGACGAACTGTACGCCAACCTCCGGTGGGCCGAGCACCTGCTCGTCGAGAGCGGCGGCACCCTCACCCCGACCGACTACGGCAACGTGGCGGACCAGGTGTTCCACGGCGTCGGCGACTGGGTCTTCACCCCGGCGCTGTACGACGTCGACAGCTACCGGGTCCCCGAGTTCGCCGAGTTCCTCCGGCAGCGCGGCGTGGATCCGGACGCCCCCGTCGCGATGCAGCGGTACGCCCGCGGGTTCGTCCGACGGCTCGCCGAACAGATCGCCGCCGACCCTCCTGACCTGGTCGGCTTCACCAGCACCTTCATGCAGAACGTGCCCTCCCTGGCATTGGCGCGGGAGTTGAAGCGACTCGTGCCGGGCATCCGTACGGCGATGGGCGGCAGCAACTGCGACGGGCTCCAGGGCCCGGCGTTGCACCGCAACTTCCCGCAACTCGACTTCGTGCTCAGCGGCGAGGGCGAACGTTCGCTGCCCATGCTGCTCGACCAGATCGCCTCGGGCGCCGACCTCGCGGACGTGCCGGGGCTGAGCTGGCGGCACGAGGGGCGGACGGTGGTGAATCCGCCGGCACGCGGCGCGCTGCCGTTCGCGATGGTGCCCGCGCCCAACTACGACAGCTACTTCCGGGCCCTGGCGGAGACGCCGTTCGCGCCCCAGGTCCGGCCGATGGTGGTCCTGGAGACCTCGCGGGGCTGCTGGTGGGGCGAGGTCCACCAGTGCACCTTCTGCGGGCTGAACGGGTCGAACATCGACTTCCGCAGCAAGGCCCCCGACCGCATCGCCGGTGAGGTGGTGGAACTGGCGCAGCGGTACCGGGTCCTGGACCTGATCATGGTCGACAACATCCTCGACATGAAGTACCTGAACACGGCCATTCCGGCGATGGCCGCCCTCGACTGCGACCTGCGGGTGCACTACGAGATCAAGTCCAACATGACCCGGGACCAGCTGCGCAGCCTGAAACAGGCGAACGTCACCTACGTACAGCCCGGCATCGAGAGCCTCAGCAGCCACGTGCTGCGCCTGATGGACAAGGGCGTCAGCGCCGCGCACAACGTCCGGATGCTGCGCGACGGTCACGACCTCGGCCTCAACGTCACCTGGAACATCCTCTACGGCTTCCCCGGTGAGACCGAGGACGACTACCGGCGGCTGCTGGGCAAGTTCGCCACCCTGGAACACCTCCAACCGCCGACCGGGGCCTGGCGGATAGCGCTGGAACGCTTCAGCCCCTACTTCGAGGACCCGACCCAGGGGTTCATGTATCGCCGGCCGGCCGAGATATACGACTTCATCTACCAGGTCCCGCGCGACGAGTTGTACGACCTGGTCTATCTCTTCGACACCCGCGACCAGGGCATCGTCGGCCCGATCGAGGACGAGCTGAAGCAGGGCGTCGAACGCTGGGCGCAGGCGTACCGGGGCGGTGACCTGTCCTACCGGGTCGACGACCGGGGCCGGGTGACCATCGAGGACCGCCGGGCGAGCTGGCCCGAGGAGACGATCGAGCTGGACGACGTCCACAGCAACGTCTACCTCGGCATGTTCCAGGTCGCCGGCCGGGCGGGCATCGCCCGACGGCTCGCCGACAGCGGGCACCAGGTCACCGCCGACGGACTCGACCGGATGCTCCGCTGGTTCGTCGACCGGGGCCTGGCCTTCGAGGACGAGGAACGGTACGTCGCCGTCGCACTCGACGTCGACCCGTACCGGCGGAAGCTGATCGACGGCAGGGAGGTGGTGGCGTCCCGATGAGCACGTCACTGACGATCGACGACCTGCGGGCCCCCGGCACACCCGTCCCGGCGGGCGGCCGGCCGGCCACGCTCACCCTCGACCCGGCGGAGCTGCCCACCAGCGGGGAGTTCGTGGAGCTGCTGACCCGGGTCCCCGTCGGCGGGGTACGGCTGGCCGAACCCGTCGACCTGTCCACACTGCCCGACCGGACCGCCGCGCGGATCGTCGCGTTGCTGCGCGAGTGCTCCTCGATCGGCGTACCGGTCACCTGGTCGCTGGTCCTGGACGCGCAGCGGCGGCACCTCGTGCGGCACCTCGACCACCTGCCCGCCCCCGTGCGGGCGACGGTGCGCGGCAGCGGGACCACGGCGGTCGACGGGTGGCGCTCCACCCGGACGTTCGGCCTGCTCCACTTCCGTCGGGGCCCGGGGTTCCTGGCCGTCGTCGACCAGCGTCACCGGCCCGTGCGCCGGCTGGTCCTGGACGACCCCACCCGGATCGACGTCTTCCTCCGGGCGTTGCCGGGCTGCCCGTGGGCCGAGCTGACCGCCGGGCCGGCCGAGGCCGACGCCGCCCACCGGCTGGTGGACGATGGGCTGCTGCTGCGCCTCGGCGACCACTGCGTGACCCTGCCGGTGCACATGCGTTCGTGGCCGCTGGGCGCGGCCCTGCTGGGTGGCACCCTGGCCTCGGCCGGGAAGAAGCGCGACGACGCGTCCGACCCGACCGACGCGGACCCCGCCCCGGGCGGGCCGGGCGACCTGCCCCGGGCGGTCCGGTTCGCTCCCGCCGCCGCCCGCCGCTTCGTCGCCGACGCCGTACGGGAGTACCGGCGGTGTCTGGACAGCCGGGACGCCGACGGGGTGCCCCACCACCCGCCCCGCGCGTCGGCGCTGCTGTTCGGGCAGGTGGACGACGCCGCGATCACCGTCACCGACATCGAGTTCGTGCCGAACGTCCGGGGGCGGGACGAGAGCGTCATCGCCGAGTTCGAGGAGCGGATCGCCCCCCGCTTCGGCGAGGTCTACCGGGACACCGAACGCGGGTTCTGGTGCGCCGACGAGGGGGTGCTGCAGGCCATCAAACAGCACTCCGTGCACGGTCGGGAACTGCTCGGCTCGGTGCACTCCCACCCGAACTGGCACGAGATCGGTCCACCGCACGAACGTCGGCAACGGCTCAGCGAGCAGCCCACCGGCATGGACGAGTACCTGTTCCGCCAGTCCGGCTGGCCGGTGAACGTGATCTGGTACGTCCGGGCCAGCGGTGACCGGCTGATCCACCGGGTGGCGGGCTGGCGGCCCGGACCGCAGGGGTGCGAGCCGCTGGACGTACGCCTGCCGGCGGAGCTGCGTACCGAGATCGAGATCGAGTTCCCACCCTGACCACCGCGCCGCGACCGCGCCGGTGACGTCAGGAAACCTGCCCAGGAGGTAACCCAGTCATGTCCGAATCTGCCCACGGCACCGGCACACCGTCGCCGGCGCCCGTCGTGACCGTCAAGGTCCCGGCGGCCTTCCACGCGTTGACCGGCGGTCGGCGGCTGTTCTCCGTCGAGGGCGAGAGCATCCGCGAGGTGCTCGTCCGGCTCGACCGCGCCGCCCCGGGGCTGCTCGACAAGATCGTGGACGGGGACCAGCGGGTCAAGCGCTACGTCAACGTCTACCTCAACGACGACGACATCAGGGGCCTGGACGGCCTGGAGACGAAGGTCGGCCGGGACGACCTGGTCTGGATCATCCCGGCGGTGGCCGGTGGCAGCGGCGAGCCGGGAGGTCGGGGGTCACGATGACGGAGGTGCTGCCCACGACGTACTTCACCGATCCGGGGGACTCGCCCCACGCGGCGACGACGGAGCTGCGCTCCCGGTGCCCGGTGCACCGGATGGACGTCCCGCCCGGCGCCGAGGCGTACGCCGTCCTCGCGAACCGGGTCGTCGAGGAGGCGTTCGGCGACCCACGCCTGTCCAAGCAGATCGAGAACCTGCCCGCCCGGTACCGGGACAAGGCGGCGACCAACAGCCTGCTGGTCGTCGGCAACCTGGGCTTCGCCGACCCGCCGAAGCACACCCGGCTCAAGAAGCCGATCAGCCGCGCGTTCCTGCCCGCCGTGGTCGCCCGGCTCCGGCCGCGCATCCAGGCCGTCGTGGACGACCTCATCGACGCGTTCCCCGACGGCGGCGAGATCGACCTGGTGACCGCGTTCGCACTGCCGTTGCCGCTCATCGTCATCTGCGAGTACCTGGGCATCCCGGTGCAGGACCGGCCGCTGTTCCAGCGGTGGAGCTACGTGCTCAGCCAGGACCCGTTGCAGCACGCGGAGAGCGAGCTGAAGGCGGCGAGCGACGAGTTCTCCGACTACTTCACCGCCCTGGTGGCGCAGCGGCGGGCGAACCTCGGCACCGACCTGCTGAGCGAACTCGTCCGGGCCCGGGACGAGGACGCGCTCACCGACCGGGAGCTGCTGTCGACGATCCTGCTGCTGATCATCGCCGGGCACAAGACGGTCGCGAACATGGTCGGCAACGGCACCCTGCTGCTGCTGCGGCACCCCGACCAGCTCGCGATGCTGCGCGCCGACCCCGACCTGATCCCCGGGGCGATCGAGGAGATCCTGCGCTACGAGGGGTCGGCGGGCTGGGCCTCGCTGCGGGTCGCCACGCAGGACATGTGCCTCGGCGGGGTGGACATCGCCCGGGGCAGCTTCGTGCACCTGTCGCTCTCCGCCGCCGGCCACGATCCCGAGGTGTACGACGACCCGGAACGGTTCGACGTCACCCGGTCGCCGAACCGGCACCTGTCCTTCGGCCACGGCACGCACTTCTGCATCGGGGCCCCGCTGGCCCGGCTCCAGGGCGAGATCGCCTTCGCCACCCTGCTGCGCCGCCTGCCGGAACTCGCCCTCGCGGTGCCCTCCGAGAAGGTCGTCTGGGTGGCGGACAGCTCGCTGAGCCGGGGCCTGGAGGCGCTCCCCCTGCGGGTCGGCAGGCGGCTGCCCCGATGACGGCCCGGTCGCGGGTGGACGCCGGTGCGGGTCGCATCGACGCCGGGCCGGCGGGCGGGGACGGCCCGCCGGTGGGCGCGAGCATCGCCGTGGTCGGGGCCGGCGGCGTGGGCGGGCACCTCGGTGGCCGCCTCGCCGCCGCCGGGCACGACGTCCGGTTCCTCGCCCGGGGTACGACCCTCGCCGCGCTGCGTCGCACGGGGCTGCGGGTCACCGGCGACGCGGGGGACTGGGTCGCTCCGGCGCTGCGCGCGTCGGACGACCCGCACGACCTCGGTCCCGTCGACTACGTGCTGCTCTGTGTCAAGACCCCGCACCTGCCCCCGGCCCTGGACGCGCTGGACCCACTGGTCGGCACGGACACCGCGGTGGTCACCGTGCAGAACGGGGTCGAGGCGCCGGAGCAGGTGGCGGCCCGGCTCGGCCGTGCCCGGGTGCTGCCCGGCCTGGCCCGGGTGGTCGCCACCCCCGTCGCGCCGGGCGAGGTGCGCTACCACGGTCCGCCGGGCGCGTTGGGCTTCGCGGAGTGGGACGGCGGCGCGTCCGACCGGGTGTTCCGCCTGCGCGGGCTGCTGCGCGGGGCGGGGGTGGACGTGCTGGAACCGGCCGACATCTGGGCCGCGCTGTGGGCGAAGTTCCTGCTGGTGGTGCCGGTCGGCAGCCTCGGCGCGGCCACTGGCGGGGCGACGGTCGGCGAACTCCGTTCCCGCCCCGGCACCCGCCGGATGCTGGTCACGGGCATGCGCGAGATATACGAGACCGGAATTGCGCTCGGAATCGCGCTGCCGCCGGACGCGCCGGATACGGCGGTGGCGCTGATGGACCGGCAACCGGCGGACAGCACCACCTCGCTGCAAAGGGACATCCTCGCCGGGAGACTGTCGGAGTTCGATGCCTGGACGGGTGCCGTCGTTCGACTGGCCGGGCGGGCCGGACGGCCGGCGCCGCTGCACGAGATGCTGCACGAACTGCTCGCCACGCGCATATCCCGGACCGTCGGGCAGAAGTGAGGGCGGGCCGTCCGTCGGGTCCGGGCCAACGGCCGAGGTCAGTTCGGTGGTGTCCGCCCGCAGGAGCGTGACGCCGTTTCGGATCGGGGTCCCTTTGCCGTTCCCCGATGCGCTCGCCGTGCAATCATGGCGTCGAGACCGACCCTTCAGGAGATCCTGTGAATACCGCCGTACCCCAGACCGAAGACGCCGGTGCCGCTGCCTGCGCCGGGCCGACCGACGCGCTCGGGACGTCCGCCGCGCAGGCCCGCAGCGCCGCGCTGGAGGAGTTGATCCGTACGGACCCGGGGCGGTTCCGGGTGCTCACCGGTGACCGCCCCACGGGCCGCCTGCACCTCGGTCACTTCTTCGGCACGCTGCACAACCGGGTCCGGCTCCAGGAACTCGGGGTGGAGTTGTTCGTGGTCATCGCGGACTACCAGGTCCTCACCGACCGCGACGTGGCGGACAATCTGCTCCAGCACGTCGAGGAACTGGTGCTGGACTACCTGGCCATCGGCGTGGACCCGGCCCGCAGCACGATCTTCACGCACGGGGCGGTGCCGGCACTCAACCAGTTGATGCTGCCGTTTCTCAGTCTGGTCTCGGTGTCGGAACTCAACCGCAATCCCACCGTCAAGGACGAGATCGCGCACTCGCGGCAGTCCGCCGTCAGCGGGTTAATGTTCACCTATCCCGTCCACCAGGCCGCCGACATCCTGTTCTGCAAGGCTAATCTGGTTCCGGTCGGCCAGGACCAACTTCCACACCTCGAACTCACCCGGACGATCGCCCGTCGTTTCAACGACCGGTACGGCGCCGGTTCGGCGGTGTTCCCCCAGCCCGACGCGTTGTTGTCGAGCGCCCCGCTGCTGCTCGGCACGGATGGCACCAAGATGAGCAAGAGCCGGAACAACGCCATCACGCTCGCCGCCACCGTCGACGAGACCGCCCGGCTGGTCAAGGGGGCGAAGACGGACTCGGAGCGGCACATCAGCTACGACCCGGCCACCCGCCCGGAGGTGTCGTCGCTGCTGCTGCTGGCGGCCCTGTGCCAGGGGCGCAGCCCGGAGCAGGTGGCCGCCGACATCGGGTCGGCGGGGGCGGCGGCGCTCAAGAAGGTCGTCACCGAGTCGGTCAACGAGTACCTGGCCCCGATCCGCGCCCGTCGGGCCGAGTACGGGCAGGACCGGGCCCACCTGCGGGCCGTCCTGAGCGAGGGCAACGAGCGGGCGCGGGCGGTGGCCGACGCCACCCTGGCCGAGGTACGGGCGGCGATGAACACCTGCTACTGACGCCGGCCGTGGCCGGTGGCGTGCCCGAGGGGGTGCCGCCGGCCGGGCTGGCCCCCCGGGTGGGGGCCGGTCACGTCGCCGGCGGCAGCGCCCGTGCTCAGGCCTTGCGGGCCACCCCACCGACGATCGTGTGGTAGGTGGCGGTCTGCCTGGTGTCCTCCTCGCCGTCCGGATGCCACTCGGCCAGCGGGACCAGCCCGGGCGGGACCAGCTCCAGGTCGCCGAAGAAGCCGAGGATATCGTCCCGGGTACGCCACCGGCCGGTGCCCAGCGTCTCGTTGAAGACCTTCTCCACCGCCCGCGCCTTCGCCGAGACCTCCGGCTGGGCCGCACCCGGGTCGTAGAAGTGCGAGATGGCCAGGTAGCTGCCGGAGGGGAGGGCATCGATCAGCCGGCGGGCCACCCCGGCGGGGTCGTCGTCGTCGTGCAGGTGGTGCAGGATCGCCAGGAGCAGCAGCCCGACCGGCTGGTCGAAGTCGATCAGCTTGCGGTCGCGCATCTCCGCCAGCAGTTCGTCCGGCTGCCGGACGTCGGCCCCGACCACGGTGGTGGTCCGGGCGTCGGCGAGCAGGGCGCGCCCGTGGGCGAGGGCCATCGGGTCGTTGTCCACGTAGACCACCCGGGCGTCCGGGTCGACCTGGTGGGCGATCTCGTGCACGTTGCCCCGGGTGGGCAGGCCGGAGCCGAGGTCGAGGAACTGGCGGATGCCGGCTTCGGCGGCCAGGTAGCGGACCGACCGGCGTAGGAAGGCCCGGCAGGCCCGCCCGGCCTCCGGACCGTCCGGGGTGACCTGCATCGCCATCTGGGCGGCTTCCCGGTCGACCGCGAAGTTGTCCTTGCCGCCGAGGTAGTAGTCGTACACCCGGGCGATGCTGGGTCGGGTCGTGTCGACGCCCGGCGGCGCCGCCTTGTCGCTCGTCAACGCTTCGATCCCTCCGAACAGGGCCATGGTCGGTGAATACTGGCGGGGAGACCACGACACCCATGGCTGCCGAACCGGTGCCGGCCCACGACGTGGGTCGGATCTGCCCTGAGGGTAGATGAGCGCGCTCCCAACGTCGATTCCGCCTCTGTCGGTAACGCGGCAGGTGGGCACGAATCGGAACCGTCGTCGCGCCCCGTGGGCCGATCGGGGTCCACAGTCGACCCCTCCACGATGGTCGCTGACGGAACGTCGTACCGGGGGCGGCGACAGGTCTTCCCGGAACGGCCGGACGGCCCCCGGGGGACTCCATCGACCGGTCCCGATCAGCATGTGGACTCCGTCGACGGTCGGCGTCCGGGGGCGGCGGACAATCGAGCCACATTGACCAGCATCTTAGTGAGAAATCCGGATCCCGGCCGGGATCGGCGGATCGTCACCCATGCGGTGCGGTGGTTCCTAATTTATGCTCCCCATGATGCATCGATGCCGGTAGATCGATCCCGGTGCCACCACCCCGCGACCGCCGACGACGGCGGGTCCGTTCGCCGATCGGAGTTCCCGATGGTCCTGCAACCGGCCGCCACCGCGCTGGCCAGCCTCCTGCTCGCCCTGCCCGCCGCCGTCCCGGCGGGCCCCGGCACCGCGCCCGCACCGTCCCTGCGGGCCGCCCTGTCGACCGGGCAGTCCGCCACCCTGGCCGGCCCACCCGGCGCACCGCCCGGTGTCTGCCCGGCCGGCACCGGCTACGGCCCGCCGCTGCCGTCGACCTCGGTCACGGCCACGAAGATCCGGGGCGGGTTCGCGTTCCTGGAGGGGCCCGTCTGGATCGCCGACCGGGGCTACCTGCTCTTCTCCGACATGGCCGCGCCGACCGGGTCGGAGAACGTCCAGCCGTCGACGATCCGGCGGTTCACCCCGCCGGCCACCTTCGACACGTTCCTCGGCAACGCCGGCAGCAACGGGCTCGCGCTCACCCCCGACGGGCAGCAGCTCGTCGCCGCCACGCACGACCAGCGCAGCGTCTCGACGTACCGGCTCGACAACCTGGCCCGGGGGGTCGTCGCCGGCAACTACCAGGGCCGGGCGTTCAACTCGCCCAACGACGTGGCGGTCCGCTCGGACGGTGTCGTCTACTTCACCGACCCCAACTTCCAGCGGGGCAACCGCCCCGACCAGATGAGCGGGCGGACCAGCGTCTTCCGCGTCTCCGGCGGCCAGGTGTCGCTGGTCGACGACGCGCTGCGCCAGCCCAACGGCATCGCGCTCTCCCCGGACGGCAGCACCCTCTACGTCGGCGCCTACGGCGAGAACAAGATCTACAAGTACGCCGTCCAGCCCGACGGCAGCACCGGCCCCCGCAGCGTTTTCGTCAACTACGTCGGCGGCCCCGACGGCGGCACGATCGACTGCGCCGGCAACGTCTACTGGACCTCCGGCGGCGACGGGCTGGTGCACGTCTACTCGCCCACGGGCAGCCAGCTCGGCACGATCCGCTCCGGCGTAAGCGGCACCACCAACGTGGCGTTCGGCGGGTCCGACCGGCGCACCCTCTTCGTCACCTCGGGCCGGACGAACGACTCCGGCCTCTACAGCGTGCGGCTCAACGTGCCCGGCTACCCGTACTGACCACGACCGGGCTTCCAGGAAGGGACCTATCGCGTGCGATCCAGTCTTCGCCATCCCCGTCGCCTCGTCGGCCTCGCGCTGCTGACCAGCGCCTGCACCGTCCTGGCCGGCGCACCCGTCACCGCCGGCCCACCGGCCACGCCGGGTGGGACGACCCTCGTCCGGGCCGCCGCCGACACCCGGCCGCCCACCGCGCCGGGCTACCTGCGCAGCACCCGGCTGACCTGTCAGTCGGTCACGCTCGCCTGGTCGGCGTCCCGGGACGACGTCGGGGTCGCGTACTACGACATCTACCACGACGGCCAACTGGTCACCTCGGTCGCCGGCAACACGCTCACCGCCACCCTCACCGTGGCGCAGGGCGTCACCTGGGGGTGGTACGTCAACGCCCGGGACGCCGCCGGCAACGTGTCGCAGGCCAGTGCCACGCTCTCCGTTACGCCGCCGTTCTGCCAGTCGGACACCCAGCGGCCCACCACCCCGACCAACCTCGCCGCCACCGCCAACGGCACCGACGTGACCCTGACCTGGACGGCGTCCACCGACAACGTGGCGGTCACCCGGTACGACATCCTGCGCGGCGGGGTGACGGTCGGCTCGGTCACCGGCACGGCCGGCAACCCGCCGGCGACCTCGTTCACCGACACCGGGCTGGCCGCCGACACCGAGTACCGCTACACGGTCGTCGCCCGGGACGCGCAGGGCAACACCTCCACGGCGAGCAGCGCGGTGACCGTGCGTACCGGGTCGGCCTGCACCAGCGCGGTCTGCGGCACGACGGTGGTCACCACCGAGCGGGACCTGCCGTGGGGGCTGGTGCAACTGCCCGACGGCACGGTGCTCTACGGCCGGCGCGACCTGTTCGACGTGGTCGCGATGAACCCGGACGGCAGCAACAAGCGCAGCATCGGCACGGTGCCCAACGTGGCCGGTACCAACGGCGAGGGCGGGGTGCTCGGGCTGGCCGTGTCGTCGAGCTTCACCACCGACAGGTGGCTGTACATCTACCACACCACCACGACCGACAACCGGATCGTCCGCATCCGCTACGACGGGACGTTGCAGACCGGCACGGTGCAGGTGCTGCTGACCGGTATCCCGCGCAACAAGTACCACAACGGCGGGCGGCTGCGGTTCGGCCCGGACGGGATGCTCTACGCCGCCACCGGCGACGGGCAGAGCCCGGACCGTGCCCAGGACGTCAACGACCTGGGCGGCAAGGTGCTGCGGATCCGCCCCGACGGCACCGTGCCGTCGGACAACCCGTTCGGCAACGCGGTCTGGAGCTACGGGCACCGCAACCCGCAGGGGCTGGCGTTCGACTCCCGGGGCCGGCTCTTCGAGCAGGAGTTCGGCAACAACGTCATGGACGAGACCAACATCATCGTCCGGGGCGGCAACTACGGGTGGCCGGCCTGCGAGGGCACCACGGGCAGCTGCGCCAACCCGAACTTCATCGCCCCGATCCGCACCTACCCGGTGGCCGAGGCGTCGTGCAGCGGCCTGGCCATCGTCCGGGACGTGCTCTACCTCGGCTGCCTGCGGGGCAACCGGATGTACCGGGCGGTGATCAGCGGGAACACCCTCACCGACGTGCAGCAGTACTTCGTCGGCACGTACAGCCGGCTGCGGACCGTCGAGCCGACCCTCGACGGGAACCTGTGGCTGACCACGAGCACCGGCGGTGACAAGGACAGCATCCCCAACAACAGCAACGAGCGGATCCTCAAGGTGACCCTGGGCAGGTAGCCGGGCCCGCTAGGCGTACCGGCCGCCGCGACGGCACACCGTCCGGCCGGGACCGGCCCACCACCTGCGGTGCGGTCGCCGACCACCCCGGTCGGCGACCGCACCGCCCCGGGACCGGACCTCCGGCGGAGCCGGATCTGACGGTAGGCCGTGTCCACAATGCAGGCACGTGTCGGCGTAGCCTGAATCGGACGTGGTTTCCGTCCGCCGTGACGAGATCGTCGCGTGCCGTCAATCTGTGGTGAAAGAGGCGAACCCGGCTGTGTCGACCCAGCAGACCTCGCAGGACAATCCGCTCGCGGATTTCGGTCCCAACGAGTGGATCGTCGACGAGATGTACCAGCGTTATCTGGCTGATCCGGCGAGCGTCGACCATGCCTGGCACGACTTCTTCGCCGACTACCGACCGGGTGCGGGCGCGACCGTCCCGCCTCGGGAGGCGACCGCTCCGGATCCGGTGCCGGCCGCGGACACCCCGGCCGCGGACACCCCTGCCGGGGCGGCGACCGGGGCGAGCGCACCGTCTCCGCGGACCGCCCGGGCCGGGAAGGCTCCCGCGTCCGGTGAGCGGGCCGGGTCGCCTGGTGAGCGGGCCGGGTCGTCCGGTGACCGGGCCGGCGGAATCCGGGCGGCCGGTGGGGCGACGTCCGGCGGTGGCGCGGCGGGTGACCCGGCCACCGCCGCGAGCACGGTCCCGCTGCGCGGGGTCGCGGCCCGCATCGTGCAGAACATGAACAGCTCGCTGCACGTGCCGACCGCCACCAGTGTCCGCGCCGTGCCGGCCAAGCTGCTGGTGGACAACCGCATCGTGATCAACAATCATCTCGCCCGGGGCCGGGGCGGCAAGGTCAGCTTCACCCACCTGATCGGCTGGGCGCTGGTGCGTGCGGTCGTTGCGCATCCCGAGATGAACAACTCCTACGCCGAGGTGGACGGCAAGCCGGCGCTGGTGCAGCCGGAGCACGTCAACCTCGGCATCGCCATCGACCTGGCCCGGCCGGACGGCACCCGCACCCTGGTCGTACCGTCGATCAAGAAGTGCGAAAGCATGGACTTCCGGCAGTTCTGGCAGGCCTACGAGGACCTGGTCCGGCGGGCCCGGCGCGGCGAGCTGACCATGGAGGACCACTCGGGCACGACGATCTCGCTGACCAACCCGGGCGGCATCGGCACCGTGCACTCGGTGCCCCGGCTGATGCCCGGCCAGAGCGCGATCATCGGCGTCGGCGCGATGGAGTACCCGGCGCCGTACCAGGGCATGTCCGACGAGACCCTGGCCGACCACGGCATCAGCAAGGTCACCACGTTGACCAGCACCTACGACCACCGGGTGATCCAGGGCGCGCAGTCCGGCGAGTTCCTCAAGACGGTGCACGAACTGCTGCTCGGCGGGCACGGCCTGTACGACGACATCTTCACCTCGCTGCGCATCCCGTACGAGCCGGTGCGCTGGATGCGGGACGTCGCCCGGACCTCCGAGGGGCAGATCGACAAGGCCGCCCGGGTGATCGAGCTGATCCACGCCTACCGGGTGCGCGGGCACCTGATGGCCGACACCGACCCGCTCGAGTTCACGATCCGCCGGCACCCCGACCTGGACGTCCTGCAACACGGCCTGACCCTGTGGGACCTCGACCGGACCTTCCCGGTCGGTGGCTTCGCCGGCCGGCAGAAGATGCGGCTGCGCGACGTGCTCGGCGTCCTGCGGGACACCTACTGCCGCCGGGTCGGCATCGAGTACATGCACATCCAGGAACCGGAGGAGCGTCGCTGGATCCAGGAGCGCATCGAGATCAGGTACACCAAGCCGGACCCGGACGAACAGCAGCACCTGCTCAACCGGCTCAACGCCGCCGAGGCGTTCGAGACCTTCCTGCAGACCAAGTACGTCGGTCAGCGCCGCTTCTCGCTGGAGGGCGGCGAGTCGCTGATCCCGCTGCTCGACGAGGTGCTCCAGGCCTGCGCCGAGGGTGGCTTCCACGAGCTGGTCATCGGCATGGCCCACCGGGGCCGGCTCAACGTGCTCGCCAACATCGTCGGCAAGCCGTACGAGAAGATCTTCAACGAGTTCGAGGGCCAGATGGACCCGGACTCGGCGCACGGCTCCGGCGACGTGAAGTACCACCTCGGGCAGACCGGCAGGTACACCACGCCCGACGGCCGGCACCGCACCACCGTCAGCGTGGTGGCCAACCCGTCGCACCTGGAGGCCGTCGATCCGGTGCTGGAGGGGATCGTCCGGGCCAAGCAGGACCGGCTCGACCTGGGCCTGGAGGGCTACACCGTGCTGCCGGTGCTGGTCCACGGTGACGCCGCGTTCGCCGGGCAGGGGGTCGTCGCCGAGACGCTCAACCTGTCCCAGCTGCGTGGTTACCGCACCGGCGGCACCGTGCACGTGGTGGTCAACAACCAGGTCGGCTTCACCACCGCCCCCGAGTACAGCCGTTCGTCGCTCTACTGCACCGACGTGGCCCGGATGATCCAGGCGCCGATCTTCCACGTCAACGGCGACGACCCGGAGGCGGTGATCCGGGTCGCCCGGCTGGCCTTCGAGTACCGCCAGGCGTTCAACAAGGATGTCGTCATCGACCTGGTCTGCTACCGCCGCCGTGGGCACAACGAGGGCGACGACCCGTCGATGACCAACCCCCGGATGTACGAGATCATCGATGCCAAGCGCAGCGTCCGGAAGATCTACACCGAGGAGCTGATCGGCCGGGGCGACATCACCGTCGAGACCGCACAGCAGCAGCTGCGCGAGTACCAGGCCGAGCTGGAGCGGGTCTTCAAGGCCAGCCGGGACGCGGCCGGCGCGCCGTCGCGGGCCCGCCCGGCCTGGTCCGCGGAGCCCGAACCGCAGGTCGACACCGCCGTCGACGCGGCGGCCGTCCGTGCGGTCGGCGAGGCACACCTGCACCTGCCGGACGGGTTCACCGCGCACAAGCGGGTCCAGCAGGTGTTGCAGCGGCGGGCGCGGATGGCGGTGGAGGGCGGTATCGACTGGGGCTTCGGCGAGCTGATCGCCTTCGGCTCGCTGTTGAGCCAGGGTGTCACCGTCCGATTGGCCGGTCAGGACTCGCGGCGCGGCACGTTCACCTCGCGGCACGCCGCCGTCGTCGACGCGCCGACCGGTGAGTCGTACCTGCCGCTGTCCCGCCTGGTCACCGGCGACGCCCGGTTCTTCGTGCACGACTCGCTGCTGAGCGAGTACGCCGCCATGGGCTTCGAGTACGGCTACTCCGTGGAGAACCCCGAGGCGCTGGTGCTCTGGGAGGCGCAGTTCGGTGACTTCGCCAACGGTGCGCAGTCGATCATCGACGAGTTCCTGGGCTCCGGCGAGCTGAAGTGGGGTCAGCGGTCGTCGCTGGTGCTGCTGCTGCCGCACGGGCAGGAGGGACAGGGGCCGGACCACTCGTCCGGGCGGCCGGAGCGCTTCCTGCAACTGTGCGCGCAGGACAACATGCGGGTCGCCATCCCCAGCACCCCGGCCAACTACTTCCATCTGCTGCGCCGGCAGGCCCTGTCGGCCAAGCGCAAGCCGCTGGTGGTCTTCTCGCCGAAGTCGCTGCTGCGGCACCGGCTCTGCGTCTCGGACGTGGCGGACTTCACCACCGGCGGCTTCCAACCGGTGCTGGACGACGGCGGACCGGGTGTCGAGTCGCCGTCCGCCGGGACGGTCAGGCGGGTGCTGCTCTGCTCCGGCAAGGTCTACTACGACCTGGTGCAGGCCCGCGCCGACCGCGGCATCGGCGACACCGCCATCGTCCGGCTGGAGCAGCTCTACCCGCTGCCGGTCGAGGAACTCCGGGCGGTGCTCGACCGGTACCCCCAGGCGGAGGACGTCGCCTGGGTGCAGGAGGAGCCGGCCAACCAGGGCGCCTGGTCGTTCGTGGCGCTCAACCTGGTGGAGCACCTGGGCGGGGTGCGGCTGCGCCGTATCTCCCGCCCGGCTGCCGCCGCCCCGGCGGTCGGCTCCGCCAAGCAGCACGAGGTAGAGCAGGCGGCGATCATCGACGCGGCGCTGCCGCAGCCCTGAGAGGCGGGTGACGAAACGGACGGGGCGGCTCGCCGGTGTGGCGGGCCGCCCCGTCCGTCTGTCGTGTGACGACCTCGGCGCGGAGGTGCGGGAATACCTCGGCCCGTCAGGCCCGGTCGCGCTGACTCCGGAGCCGGCGGTGGGCCGGAACTGGACCAGGTCAGCGACAAGTATTTACAATGGTCGTTGTTAACGCTCACACCCGTCCCGGTGCCGAGGCCGCCCCGTCCTGTCGGGGCGGCGATCGGCGTGTGCCCGGCGGGACCCGGCGGCTGTCGGCCGTCCGGTCCGGCCGATCCGCGTCACCGGCGTGCCGCCCCTCACCACGGCGGCCGTCCGACCGGCCCACGCCCTCGGCCAGCTCCACCGATCCAGGGGAGAAGTCCATGCGAACGAGGGCACGATGGCTCGCGGCGCTCGCCGTACTCGGCGTCATGACCGCCGGGGTGGTGACACCGACCGGCCCCGCCCACGCCGAATCCAACGGCGGGGTACGGGTCATGCCGCTCGGCGACTCCATCACCGAGGGCACCCAGGTGCCCGGCGGCTACCGGATCGGGCTCTGGCAGCGCCTGGCCGCCGGCCGGTACACGATCGACTTCACCGGATCGCAGTTCAACGGGCCGGGCAGCCTCGGTGACCACGACCACGAGGGGCACCCCGGCTGGCGCATCGACCAGATCGACGCGAACATCGTCGGCTGGCTGAACAACCAACGGCCGCAGACCGTGCTGCTGCACATCGGCACCAACGACATCCTGCAGAACTACAACGTGGGCACCGCGCCGAACCGGCTCTCCACCCTGATCGACAAGATCACCACCACCGCACCCACCGCGGAGGTGTTCGTCGCGCAGATCATCACGCTCTCCAACGGCAACCAGGCGGCGGCCGCGCGTACCTTCAACGCGGCGATCCCCGGCATCGTGCAGAGCAAGGTGAACGCCGGCAAGCGGGTGCACCTGGTCGACATGCAGAGCGCCCTGACCACCGCCGACCTGATCGACGGCATCCACCCCACCTCCGGCGGCTACGACAAGATGGCCGCCCGCTGGTACAGCGCCCTGCAGTCGGTGCCCGGCAGCATCGGCAACCCGGGCAACAGCGGCGGACAGACCACCACCATCGTGGGCACCCCGTCGGGCCGGTGCGTCGACGTGCCCGGATCCGCCACCACCAACGGGCTCCAGCTACAGCTCTGGGACTGCCACGGCGGCACCAACCAGCAGTGGACGTACACCTCCGGCCGGGCGTTGACCGTGCTCGGCACCAAGTGTCTGGACGCCGCCGGCTACGGCACCACCCCGGGCACCCTGGTCACCACGTACGACTGCCACGGCGGCACCAACCAGCAGTGGAACGTCAACGCCAACGGCACCATCACCGGCGTGCAGTCCGGCCTCTGCCTCGACGCCAACGGCGGGGCCACCGCCAACGGCACGAAGCTCGTCCTGTGGACCTGCAACGGCCAGGCCAACCAGCAGTGGAGCCGGCGGTAGCCCGCAGCCCCGTCCAACGAAGGAGATGCCTGAAGTGACGCTACCGACAGATCGACCCCCGACCCCACCCCCGGCCGGCCGCCGGACCTCCGTGGCCCGGTCCGTGAGCTGGCTCTCGGCCGGCCTCGCGGTGCTCCTCGGCCTCGTGGTGACCGCGACCGCGCCGCACGCCGCGGTGGCGGCGGCGGACAACCCCTACCAGCGTGGCCCGGACCCGACCCCGGCCAGTGTGGCCGCCACCCGGGGGCCGTTCGCCACCACGCAGGCGACCGTGCCGGCGGGCAACGGCTTCAACGGCGGATTCGTCTACTACCCGACCGACACCAGCCTGGGCACCTGGGGCGCGGTGGCGATCGTGCCCGGGTACTCCGCCCTGTTCGCCAACGAGGAGGCCTGGATGGGCCCCTGGCTGGCGTCCTTCGGGTTCGTGGTGCTCGGGATCGAGACCAACAGCCGGACCGACGGCGCCGACGCCCGGGCCACCCAGCTGCTCGCAGGGCTGGACTACCTCACCCGGACCAGCCCGGTGCGCAGCCGGGTGGACCCCAACCGGCTCAGCGTGATGGGCCACTCCGCAGGTGGAGCCGGCACCCTGCTGGCCGCGCTGCGGCGGCCGTCGCTGCGGACCGCGGTCGGCCTCGCCCCCGGTACGCCCGGCAACAACCTGAACATGTCCACCACCCAGGTCCCCACCCTGCTCCTGTCGGGGCAGAACGACGGCACCGTCACCCCGTCCTACGTGCAGGGCATCTACAACACGCTGCCCGCCGGGGTGGAGCACGCCTGGGCGGAGCTGGCCGGCAACGACCACCTGTCGTTCACCCGGTCGAACCCGACCGAGATGCGGCTGCTGATCCCCTGGCTCAAGATCTTCCTGGACTACGACACCCGCTACACCCAGTTCCTCTGCCCGCTGTCGAACAGCACCGGCGTCTCCCGCTACAGCTCCACCTGCCCGTTGGTGCCGCCGGGCGGGCCGACGGTCCCGCCCACGACGACCCCGCCCCCCACCACCCCGCCCCCCACCACCCCGCCCACCACGCCCCCGCCCACCACGCCGCCGCCGACGACGCCGCCGCCCGGCACCGCCTGCACCGCGACGTACCGGACGATCGGCTCGTGGTCGGGTGGCTTCCAGGGCGAGGTCACGGTGACCGCCGGTAGCGCCGCCGTCGACGGCTGGACCGCCCGTTGGCAGTTGGCCAGCGGACAGGGCATCAGCCAGGTCTGGAACGGCACGCTGAGCACCAGCGGTACGACCGTGACCGTGCGCAACGCCGACTACAACGGCACCCTCGCCCCCGGCACCTCGACGACCTTCGGCTTCCTCGGCACCGGCACGCCGAACAGCCCGTCGCCGACCTGCACCAGCCCCTGAGCGCCGCCGCCGCCCACCCGACGCGCGGTCGGGTGGGCGGCCCCGGGCGACCGTCCGGGCGCCGGTGGCAGGTTGTTCACAGCTGATCCACAGCCGACTGCGAGGCCGTTCCCCACCATGTCCCGTACGAACAGTGCGTGATTACCCCGATGTCCAGGGTGCTCGTCGTGGACGACGATCCGAACCTGCGGATGCTGCTCTCGGCGACGTTGGGCAGACACGAGTTCGAGGTCCGGGTGGCCGCCGACGGCCGGGAGGCGCTGGTCGTGGCGGCGGACTTCGACCCGCACCTGGTGGTGCTCGACGTGATGCTGCCGGACGTGGACGGTCTCCAGGTCGCCCGCAGCCTGTGGGCGGGGCCGGGTCCCGGGGTGCCGGTGCTGTTCCTCACCGCCCGCGACGAGCTGGCCGACCGCATCGCCGGGCTGGCCGCCGGGGCCGACGACTACGTCACCAAGCCGTTCAGCCTGGAGGAGCTGGTGCTCCGGGTGCGGGCGGTCCTGCGGCGGTGCGGGGCCGACGGACAGGTGCGCGACGACGGTCTGCTGTGCTTCGCCGACCTGGAACTGGACGAGGCGGCCCACGAGGTACGCCGGGGCGGGCACCCGGTGCGGTTGTCGCCCACCGAGTTCAACCTGCTGCGGTTCCTGCTCGTCAACGCGGGCCGGGTGGTCAGCAAGGCGCAGATCCTCGACGGGGTGTGGCACTACCGCTTCGGCGGCGACGGCCGGATCGTCGAGTCGTACGTCCACTGCCTGCGCCGGAAGATCGACCGTTGGGACCCGCCCCTGATTCACACCGTCCGGGGGGTCGGATACGCGTTGCGGCTGCCACCGGGTCCGGCGGCGACGGCTCCTCCACAATGAGGTTTCCCCTGCCCGGCGGGTGCGGGATGGAAGTGCCGGCGCAGGGTGCGTCGCCAGCGTCCGGCGGGTAGTTCGGGGTCGAGCGCGGCCAGCCCGGTCGCGTACTTGGAGATGGCCACCGGGCGGTGACCCTGCCGCCAGAGCAGCCGGTCGACGTGGGACGCGGTGGAGCCGGTCTTGGTCTCGATGACGGCCAGGTCGGGCAGGGCGAGCCGACGGCCGCGGTGGTCCTCCCAGCGCAGCGCGACGTCGATCGTCGCCCGGCTGGCGGTCGCCGGCAGGTAGAGCGTGCTGCGCAGGTAGCTGGTGGTGAGGGTCGGCGAGAAGGTCAGGTCGGGACCGGTGCTCAGTGCGGCGAGCACCCCGTCGACGAACGACCGGCCGGGGCCGAGGTTGCCACTGTCGTCGGGGCGGTAGGGCAGCCGCTCCTTGACCGTACCGCCCCGGGTGCCCTCCGTCTTCACCTCCAGCCAGCACAGGCCGGAGTCCAGGTAGGTCCGTGTCCTGATCTTGAAGCGGCGGCGGCGTCGACGGGCGGTGAGCCGGAAGCTGACGAGGTCGGCGGTGTCGAAGTAGATCGACTCGTAGCGGAACGCGCGCCTGCCGTCGATCTCCAGCACCTGGTCGGTGTGGTCGAGCCCGGCGAGCAGGCGCGGCAGCTCGGCGAGCGGCAGGAGGTACTTGCGGTCGAACCGGGTCTGTAGCGCGGCGCGCTCGGTCAGTTCCGCGAGGCCGATCGGCGTGAGCTGGGCCAGCGCCGTGACGGGCGGGTCGACGGCGGTCACCGTACGGCACCCGCGTCGACCGGCCGCCGCCCGCCGGTGGCGGTGACCCTGGGCCGCGAGTAGCGGACGTCCACGATCGTGGTGTCGTTGACCAGGTCGACCCGCTCGACGTTGACGTTGTGCACCCGGGCGCCGAGCAGCTGCTCCAGGTGCGCGGTGAGGGCGACCGAGTCGGTGACCGCGCTGTCCAGCACGATGACGTGCCGCCGGTACCGGCGCAGCAGCCGGGGGTGGTCCCCGACGAACATCACGGCGAGGATCAGCGCCGTCAGCGCGCCGACCGTCCAGACCGAGGTGCCGGCGAGCGGGCCGAGGATGCCGAGCGCGAGTGCCGAGAAGTAGTACGCCACCTCGTGCTGGTCGAGTTCCGTGGAGCGGAGCCGGATGATCGACAGTACTCCGAAGAGGCCCAGCCCGAGTCCGGCGCCGACGGTGCTGCTGCTCAGTGAGCTGGCCACCGCGAAGACGCCGACGTTGACGCCGAGGTAGGCGACCACCAGGTCCCGCCGTCGGTGGCGCGGGAAGTACAGCGCGAAGACGAGCAGGACCACGGCGACCAGGTCCATTCCGGCCAGGACCAAGCGGGACATGTTTGCTCCTTGGGGTGTCCGCCGGCCGTTTCCCACGTACGGCGTCGGGCGGTGGGGCATCGGATCTGGCAGTGGTGCACCGGCGGGCCGGTGGCGCGGTTCGGGCCCGGTCGGGCCCGAACCGCAGGGCCCGGGCTCAGAACCGCCCGTACCGGCCGGCGGTGACGCCGGTCAGCACCCGGGTGGCCCCGGTGATGCTGCCGCCGGTGTAGAGACCGCCGACGTTGGTGCCGGTCACGCTGCCGCCGGTGTAGATGTCGTACCGCTGGCCGTTGGTGATCCGGTTGGACGAGAAGACGACCTCCCGCACGGTGGCCGAGGTCCGGTACGAGCCCAGCACCGTGCTGCCGGACACGACGTGCACGATGGTGTTGGCGGCCAGGTTGGCGTTGAACCGGGGGGCCACCCAGCCCTGGCCGGTGTTCGGCACCGCCTGGAAGACGGCCAGCGAGGTCAGCGCCGCGCCCACCACGGTGCCGCCGGTGAAGGCGATGGGACCGTCGGCGTCGATCGCGCCCTCGCCGCCGCCCCGGGTGCTGGAGCCCCGGGCCACCACGGTGCCACCGGCGAAGGTGAGCGACCCGTTGGAGTCGAAGCCGTCCGTGCCGCCGGTGGCCACCACCGTGCCACCGGTGACCTTGATGAACGCGATCGCGGACGGTTCCATGTGGCCGAGGCCCTCCTCGGCGGCGTTGACCGCGTCGTCGCTGGCCACGACCGTGATGGTGCCGCCGCTGATGGTGGTCCGGAGCCCTTCCAGCGCCTCGTAGGACCTGGTGACGTTGATGGTGCCGCCGGAGATGTTCAGGACGTTCTCACCCTTGATGGCGTCGTCGGCGACCGAGGCCGTGATGGTGCCGTTGGTGATGGTGAGCACGCCCTTGCCGGCCTCGGTGTCGTTGGACTTGAGCCCGTCGCCGCCGGACGAGGTCACGGCGATCGTGCCGCCGTTGACGGTGAGCGAGTCCTTGCCCCGGATCGCGTCGTCCACCGCGTTGACGGTGATGGTGCCGGACTGGATGACCAGGTCGTCCTTGCTGACGATGCCGTCGGCGTGGTTGGCGCGCACGGTCAGCGCGCCGGTGCCGCCGATGGTCAGGTCGGCGGCGCTGAACAGGGCGGCGTCCGGCTCGCCGGTGTTGGTGTACGTCGCCGCGTCGGTGAGGTTGTTGCTGGTGCCGGCGGCCAGCGTGAGGGTGACCGCGCTGGCGTTCGTCACGTACAGCGGCGAGGAGGTGGTGTTGGTGATCGAGGCGCCGGCGAGGACGAGTTCCACGGTGCCGGTGACGGCGGTGTCGACCTTGACGTAGCCGTTGTTCAGCGTGCCCCTGATCTCGTAGGAGCCGGGCGCGGTGATGGTGACGGCGCTGCCGGCCACGGTGACGTTGCTGCCGGTGACGCTCGCGCTGGAGCCGTTGAGGGTGATCGTGGCGGTCGCGGCGGCGACGGCGGCGACGGCGAGCGGGCCGGCCAGCAGGGTGGCGGTGAGGCCGGCCAGGACGGCGGTACGGCGTGCGGTGGCTGTCATGGGGGTCCTGTTCCTCGGGTACGGGCGGAGGGGGTGCGCTGGGCCCGGGCGCGGTGCGGACGCCTCGACGGCCGGCCGTCGGCAAGGTGAACGGCGGATGAACGAGGCTTGGCATCGACGATGGTAAATGAGATTCAGCACTCACCGACAGTGCTGGAGCGGGAAATCGAAGCGCTTTCACCATTGCCAGCTGATTGACAGGTGACCCTGACGAAACTCTGAGCCGAACGCACTTGACCGGGGAATCGGGGACCCGACCGCATCGGTTGCGGCGTCAGCGCTCAGATGGTGACGACCGTCTTCGCCCGGGCGTGCCCGCCTTCGAGACGGGCGATGGCGCGGGGCACCTCGGACAACGGGCAGGTCCGGTCGATGACCGGGGTGAGCCGGCCGGCCTCGGTGTACGCGCGGAGCGCGTCGAGGTGTTCCCGGCCGGGGGTCGCCGTCAGGACGACGATGCGCTGCCCGACGAAGGGGGCGAGTAGCCGCCCCCGGGCCAGGAGCCGGACCGGCCCGAGCAGGCTGCCACCCCGGTACACGCCGCCGCCGGAGAGCACCAGCGTCCCGGTCGGGGTCAGGGCCCGCCGCAGCGCGGTGAGCGAACGGTTGCCGACCAGGTCGAACACCACGTCGTGCCGGCCGCCCCGGGTGAAGTCCGCGCGGGTGTGGTCGACGACGTGGTCGCAGCCGAGGGAGCGGACCAACTCGACGTTGCGGGTGCTGCACACCCCGGTCACCGTCGCCCCGAGCGCCCGGGCGAGCTGGACGGCCAGGGTGCCGACGCCGCCGGAGGCGCCGTTGACCAGCACCCGCTGGCCGGGCCCGACCCGGGCCGCGTCGCGCAGCCCCTGCAACGCGGTGACCCCGGCCAGCGGCAGGGCCGCCGCCTGCGGCGCGGTCAGGTTCGCCGGCCTCGACGCGACCAGGGTCGCGGGCGCGCACACGTACTCGGCGAACGCGCCGTTGGCGTCGCCGAGGTCGCCGAAGACGGCGTCGCCCGGACGCCGGTCCCGCACGTCGACGCCGACGGCCTCGACCCGGCCGGCGAAGTCACGCCCCCGGATCCGGGCCCGGGGCCGCGTCGGGCCCAGGGCCAGCCGCGCCATCCGGGGATCGCCCCGCATCACGTGCCAGTCGTACGCGTTGAGCGCGGCGGCCTCGACCCGGACGAGCACCTCGTCGGCGGCGGGCACCGGCACGTCGACGTCGGCGAGGGTCAACGTCTCCGGCGGGCCGTACCGGTCCTGCACGATCGCCTTCACGGTTCCTCCTCAGGAGTGTACGGCGTACACCGCCGTGTCCCCACGGTAGGTGTACGCCGTACACCTGTCAATGCGGTTATGGTTTCCCTCGCCGACCGAGGACGGGAACCGAGATGGCCGAGCAGGCTGAGACGCTGCGCCGGACGCCGCTGAGCAGGGACCGCATCCTGCGCGCCGCCGTCACGCTCGCCGACGGGGCCGGCATCGAGTCGCTCAGCATGCGCAACCTCGCCCAGGAGCTGGGCGTCGTGCCGATGGCCCTCTACAAGCACGTGGCCAACAAGGACGAACTGCTCGACGGCATGATCGACGTGGTGGTCGGCGAGATCGAGCCGCTCACACCGGGCGTCGGCTGGCAACCCGCGATCCGTCGCCGGGTCCTCTCGGCCCGGCAGGCGCTGCGCCGGCACCCCTGGGCGTCGCTGGCCATCGAGTCGCGGAGCACCGCGACGCCGGCCGTCCTCGGCTACCTCGACTCGATGATCGGTGCGTTGCGGGCCGGCGGGCTCTCCGCCGACCTCACCCACCACGTCATGCACGCCCTGGGCAGCCGCATCCTGGGCTTCAGTCAGGAGCTGTTCGACGCGTCCCGGCAGGCCGGCCGGACCGGACCGACCGCCCCGACACCCCCCGCGCCCCTGCCGCCGGAGGTCGCGGCCCGGTTCCCGCACGTCGCGGAGGTCGCCACCGCCGCCGCGCACGACACCGGCTCCGTCGTCGGGGCGGGCTGCGACGACCAGTTCGAGTTCGAGTTCGCGCTGGACCTGCTCCTGGACGGCATCGAACGGCTGCGCGCGCAGGGCTGGACGTCGACGCACTGATCCGCTGAGGTCGGCGCTCGCCGGTCACCGGCGTGTCGAGCCGCAGCGCGCCCCGGTCCCGATATCGACAGGCGACCAGGTGAAAACGTTTTCGCCGGGCGCGTTCACCATTCTCTCGCGCCCACCATTTCCTGCTCTCCCAACATATAGCGCACGGGGGGACTTGCCGCAAGACCCGGGTCACCCCGCAGAATCGTCAGCCGTGGTCGCCACCAGCGGAAATGCATCACGACGGTGCGCCGGCGACCTCATCACCAGCGGAAGGCGAAATGATGTCCACGTACCCGACGACATATTCGGGGCCGCTGAACCACCCGGCCGCCGTCCCGCGGCCGGGCCCGACCGTCCCGGGGTCCTCCAGGTGAGCGGGCGGTACGTACGGGGGCTGCGTGAGGTCGACCCGACGCAGCGGGAACTGGTCGGCGGCAAGGGCGCCCACCTCGGTGGGCTGACCCGGCTCGACGGGGTCCGGGTGCCGGCGGGCTTCTGCGTGACGACGGACGCCTTCCGGCGGGTCACCGCGCTGGCGTCGGGACTCGACGGGCAACTCGATCGACTGGCCCGGCTGGCACCCACCGACCGGGCGGCGATCGGCGTCCTCAGCGCGCAGCTCCGCCGGACCATCGAGGGCGTCACCGTGCCCGACGACGTCGCGACGGAGGTCACCCGTGCCCTCGAAACGCTCGGCGGGCACGGCGGGTACGCCGTGCGGTCCAGCGCGACGGCGGAGGACCTGCCGACCGCCTCCTTCGCGGGACAGCAGGACAGCTACCTCAACGTGGTCGGCCCGGCCGCGGTCCTGCGGCAGATCAGCCGGTGCTGGGGTTCGCTGTTCACCGCACGGGCCGTCACCTACCGCCAGCGCAACGGCATCGACCACCGCCGGGTCGCGATGGCGGTGGTCGTCCAGCGGATGGTCCCCGCCGGGGCGGCGGGCATCCTGTTCACCGCCGATCCCGTCACCGGCAACCGGCGGGTCTCCTTCGTGGAGGCCGGGCTCGGCCTCGGCGAGGCCCTGATCTCCGGGCTGGTCGACGCGGACGTGTTCCGGGTCCGCGACGACCGCGTCGTCGCCCGGACGATCGCCGCCAAACGCCACGCCCTGCGCACCACGACGACCGGCGGGACGCGGGTGGTGGCGATCGACCCGCAGCGGCAGGACCAGCCGGCGCTGACCGACCCGCAGGTCGTCCGGCTGGCGCGGCTGGGTCGGCGGATCGAGGCGCACTTCGGCCAGCCGCAGGACGTGGAGTGGTGCCTGGTCGACGACGACTTCCAGATCGTCCAGACCCGACCGGTCACCACGCTGTTCCCCGTCCCGGTGGCCGACGACACCGACAACCACGTCTACGTCTCCGTGGGCCACCAGCAGATGATGACCGACCCGATGAAGCCCCTCGGGTACTCGATGTACCAGCTGATCGCCGCCCGGCCCATGTACGAGGCCGCCGGCCGGTTGTTCGCCGACGTGACGCCCGAGCTGGCGTCGCCGACCCGCCGCGCCGGCCTGCTGGCGGCCCTGGGCAGATCCGACCCGCTGATCGGGGACGCGTTGCGGACCGTCGTGGAGCGCGGTGACTTCGTCCGGGAGGTGCCGGACGAGAAGCCCGCCGGGCCGCCACCCGGGCCGGCGGCACCGCCCGTCGAGACCGACCCCGAGCTGGTCACCGAGCTGATCACCCGGATCGACGACGCCAACGCCGCCCTGCGCCGCGAGATCCGGACGAAGTCCGGGCCGGCGCTGCTCGATGTCATCCGGACCGACTTCCCCCGGCTGACCCGGATGATGATCGACCCGAGGAGCATCCCGGTCATCATGGCCGGGATGGAGGCGGTCTGGTGGCTCAACGAGCACCTGCAGGAGTGGCTCGGTGAGCGCAACGCCGCCGACCTGCTCACCCAGTCCGTCCCGCACAACGTCACCTCGGAGATGGGGCTGGCCCTGCTGGACGTCGCGGATGCGATCCGGCCGTACCCGGAGGTCGTGGCCTTCCTGAGCCGGGTGGCGGACGACGGCGGGCCCGACCGGGAGCACGACGGCCCCGGTGGCCCGGACGACCTGCTGGCCGGGCTGGACCAGCTCGCCGGTGGCCGGGAGGCCCGGGTGGCCATCGTGTCCTGGCTCGACCGGTACGGCATGCGGGGGGTCGGCGAGATCGACATCACCCGGCCCCGCTGGCGGGAACGTCCCGCCATGCTGGTGCCGCTGATCCTGGGCAACATCAGGAACTTCGCACCGGGGGCCGGCGGGCGGCACTTCGAGCAGGGCCTGCGGACGGCGCGGGACAAGGAGCGGGAGGTGCTGGAGCGGCTGCGGGCCCTGCCCGACGGCGGCGCGGACAAGGCCGACCGGACCAAACGGATGATCGACCGGGCCCGGACGTTCGTCGGCTACCGGGAGTACCCGAAGTACGGCATGGTCACCCGCACCTTCGCGTACAAGCAGGCGCTGCTGGCCGAGGCCGACCGCCTGGTGGCCGACGGTGTGCTGCGGGACCGGGAGGACATCTGGTACCTGACGTTCCCCGAACTCGACGAGGTCGTCCGCACCCGCCGGGTCGACGACGGGCTCATCCGCCGACGGATGGCGGACCACCGGTCGTACCGGGCGCTCACCCCGCCCCGGGTGCTCACCTCGGAGGGCGAGATCGTCGCCGGGACGTACCGGCGGGACGACGTGCCGGTCGGGGCGCTGGTCGGCCTGGCGGTCTCCGCCGGGACCGTCGAGGGTCGGGCGCGCGTCGTACGGGACGTGGCACAGGCCGATCTCGAACCGGGGGACATCCTCGTCACGCCGTACACCGATCCCAGCTGGACGCCGCTGTTCGTCACCGTCGCCGGGCTGGTGACCGAGGTCGGTGGCCTGATGACCCACGGCGCGGTGATCGCCCGGGAGTACGGCCTGCCGGCCGTCGTCGGGGTGGTGGACGCCACCCGGCTGATCCCGGACGGGCAGCGGATCCGCGTGCACGGCACCGACGGGTACGTCGAACTCCTCCCGTGAGCGGCCGCCGGTCGGGTGCCCGGGTCACGGGGCCGGGCACCCGACCGGCGCGGCGTGAATGGAGGTGGCGGACGCCCACCCCGTACCGTCAGCCGATCCGGATCGCCCCCGCCGGGCAGAGGTCGACGGCCCGCTGGACGCGGTCGCGCAACGCGGCCCGCGGTGCGGGGTCGCGCAGCAGCACCAGGCCGTCGGTGTCGTCCTGGTCGAAGACCTCCGGGGCGGTCAGGACGCAGTTGCCCGCCCCGCAGCACCGCTCCCGGTCGACGGCCACCCGCGGCGTCGTCTCCGCCGGTAGCTGTCGTGGGGCGGGCGTCACCAGGTCACCGGGAGGGTGTCGAGGCCGAACACGATGGAGTCGTTGCGGGTGGTCAGCTCCTGCGGGTCCGCCGTGACCCGCAGGCCGGGGAAGCGGCGGGCCAGCTCCACCAGCGTGATGCGCAGTTCGGCGCGGGCGAGGGGTTGCCCGATGCACTGGTGCACCCCGAACCCGAAGGCGACGTGCTGGTGGGCCTCCCGGTACGGGTCGAACTCGTCGGGGTCGTCGAAGACCTCGGTGTCCCGGTTGGCCAGGGCGATCAGGGCGATCACCCCGTCGCCGGCCCGGATCGTCTGGCCGCCGATCTCGACGTCCTCGGTGGCGACCCGGAACAAGCCGGTCCGGACGATGCTGAGGTAGCGCAGCAACTCGTCCACCATCCCCGGCGCGAGTTCCGGCCGGTCGCGCAGGAGCGCCCACCGCCCGGGGTCGCGGGTCAGCAGCAGGACGCTCAGGCCGAGCATGTTGGCGGTGGTCTCGTGCCCGGCGACGAGCAGCAGCAGGGCCATCCCGACCAGCTCGTCGACCTCAAGTTCACCCGGCTCGACCCGGTCCCGGACCAACCGGCCCAGCAGGTCCTCCCCGCCGTCGGGTCGGGCCCGCTTGGCGTCGACGAGCGAACGGAGGAACGCCCGTAGCTCCTGGGCGGCGTGCTGGAGCTGCTCCGGCGGCACCCGGCGGTCGAGCAGCAGACGGCTGCGCGACTGGAAGAAGTCGTGGTCGGCGTAGGGGACGCCGAGCAGGTGGCAGATCACCTTGGACGGCAGGGGCAGGGCGACGGTCGACACGAGGTCGGCCGGCGGGCCGGCGGCGGCCAGGTCGGCCAGGGCCTCGTCGGCGGTCCGGTGGATCAGCGGTTCGATCCGCCGGACGTTCTTGATCATGAATTCGGCGGTCAGCATCCGCCGCAGGCGGGTGTGCGCCGCGCCGTCCATCTGGAGGAACGCGCCCCGGGAGTTCCGCACCGTCTCGGGGGGCAGCGGGCGCAGCAGCGGGAAGCCGGGACGGTTCAGGTCGGAACTGAACGCCGGGTGGCGCAGCAGTTGGCGTACCTCGGTGTGCCGGCTGACCAGCCAGGCGGTGGCGCCGGTGGGCAGCAGCACCCGGGTCACCGGGCCGGGGTACCGCTGTCGTTCGGTGTCGTCGAGGAGGGTGAACGGGCTGTTCGGGGAGGTGGTCGGCGGCCAGGGGGGCAGTTCGGTCTGCGTGGACTGGGTCATGTGGAACATCTCCTGCCATGACGCTGAGTAGTCACATCGATTCGTGACGTTACTCACCGACCAGGGTCGACACAACCCTCGGCCATCCGACGGCCGGCGACGCCACCGGCCCCGCGGTCCCGCGCCGACGGGCGGCACGGGTCGCGGAGCCGGTGACAGGGCCTGGCGACGGTCGACGGCTCAGGTCGCGCAGACGGCGTACGCGCGCACCTTCCAGTTGCCGCTGAAACCGTTCTCGTCCTCGGCGGCGCGGACGGTCGCCGTGGTCGACGAGGTGGGCCGCATCTCGGTCAGCCGCACCTGGCCCTCGCCACCGACGATCTCACCGCCGACCCCGTGCAGGCTCTTCCCGGCCGGGCAGGTGGCGGTGACCGCACGGCTGGCCGTGGAGTTGTCGGAACTGTCCACGATCACCCGCTGCTCGCCGGGGAGCGGGTCGACACAGATCACCGAGGCGTCCACCGACCAGTTGCCCGCGAAGGCGTTGCCGGCCTCGACCCCCGCCACCGTCACGCTGTTCTGACCGATCCGCAGGTCCTCCAGGAGTACGTCACTCGCCCCCGAGCCGACGGCCGCGCCCCCGCCGCCGATCGCCCGCTTGCCCACCGGGCAGAACAACTCCAGGAACTTCGGGTTGACCGAATTGACCGCCGAGTGGCCGGTCACCACCTCCAGCCCCGACGGCGCCGGGGCGCAGATCGCACTCGCGGTGAGCGACCAGTTCCCGGCGACACCGTTGGGGTCCTCCCGGCCGGTCACCGAGTAGAGCCCGGCGTTGGCCAGCGGCTGCACGATGTCCATGCCCACCTGGCCGAGACCCGACCCGCTGATCGCGCCGCCACCGCCGATGACCGAGGTGCCGGTCGGGCAGACCGCGTTCTGCGACTTGGCGACGCTGTTGCTCGGCCCGACCGTCGTGCGGAACTGCAGGCCGGGCACCGCCGCCACCGGCCCGCTGAGCGCGACCTGCCCGAGCACGACCGCGCTCAGCAGGGCACCCCCCAGGGCGACCGTCCGCCGCGTCCACGTTTGTCCACGCATGGTGTTCTCTCCTTGAGTACGTACGGTCCGGGAACCGGCCGGTCCCCGGTCAGGGTCGGATCGGGGCGGGAGCCGGGCGGTGCCCGGCCCCCGCCGGTACGGGTCGGTCAGCCGACGAGGTGCTGGATGCGGACCGGCACGGAATCCGTGCCGACCAACCCCGTCGCGTCGAAGACCTCCAGCCACACCGACCAGGTGGTGGTGGCGGTCCCGCTGGTCAACTGGGCCAGCGCCGCGGTGAACGAGGCACAGTTCTTCGGCGTGCCCTTGTCGTCGACCGGCTCGCCGGTGGGCACCCCGCCGCCCTGGCACAGCACCTGCTTGACGCCACCGTCGCCGTACGCGGTCCACCGGAAGCGGGTCCCCGCGACCGTGCCGTCCTCGGCGTCGGTGCCGGTCCCGGCGAACGCGACCGACTTCGGCCCGGCCTCCACCGTGGTCAGGTCCAGCGCCGTGGCCGGCTTGGTGATCGTGGCGGTCGGCCGGGACTGCCCGGCCGGGGCCGAGGTGACCGAGAAGGCGCGCTGCACGCTGGACCCGGCCGTCGCGAACGTCACCGTGTACGCCCCCGGCGTGACCGCGTTCGCCGGCAGGACCGCCTGGTGGCCGGTCTTCTCCAGGACCACCGTGTTGCCCCGGCGCACCGTCCAGGTCACCTGGGCGTCGGGGACCGGCCCGAACTCGTCCGGGTCGTTCGAGGTGCCGAGCAGCCCGACCGACTGCCCCGCGACGAGGGTCAGCCCTGCCGGCGGCGAGATGATGGCCACCTTCGTCGGGCTGTCCACCACCGTGACGGTCACCGACGCCGAGCCGGTACGCCCCAGACTGTCGGTGGCGCTGGCGGTGACGACGTGGGTGCCGGCCGACAGCGACGGCACGAACGTCTGCGACCCGGTCGCCAGCTCACCGTCGATGCTGCTGGTCCAGGTGAGCGGGATCTCCTTGCCCAGGAAGTCGGTCGCGGTGCCCCACAGGTCGACCGACTGGCCCACCGCGAACTTCTGCTTGGTCTTCGGGGTGCTGATGCTCACCGCCGGCTTGCCGACGGTCACGCCCAGCGCCTCGGCGACGGCGGCCAGCGCGTCGACCCGGCGCTGACTGCCGGTCACCTTGCCGCCCAGCCCGCCGACGTGCGCGGTGTCGTTGAGGATCTGCCGGACCTGCTCGGAGGTGAGCGTCGGGTCGGCGGCCATCACCAGGGCGGCCACCCCGCCCACGAACGGCGAGGCGACACTGGTGCCGCAGGTGGTCTTCGTGGTGTTGACGGCCGGCGTACCCGGGTCGGTCAACCCCGGCACACACATCGGACCGTAGATCTCCACCGACGTGGTGAGGTCCTTGGTGCCCCAGTTCGACCCGCCGGCCACGGTCGCGTTCGTGTTCATCCCACCCACGCACATCACGTGGGTGCTCTCGCAGGGCACCCAGAGGGTGTCGCCGTCGACGTTGGTGCCGTTGTTCCCGGCGGCGGCGACGATCAGTGCGCCGGTGTCCCGGACGTGCTTCATCCGCCGGTCGGTCCAGGTGCGGGCATGGCTGACGCCGAGGTTCACGTCCCGGGTGAAGCTGAGGTTGACCACGTCCGGGTGGGTCGACTCGGCGGCCTTCTCCAGCCGCCGCAGGACCGTCCAGTAGTCGATGCCGTTGCGGACGGCGACCAGTTCCTGCACCACCGGCCCGGCCGGTCCGGCGGTGCCGTAGTCGTTGTCGACCCGCCCCATCGCGGCGAGCACCACGTCGGTGGCGTGCCACGGGCAGGGCGTGCCGCCGGTGCAGTCGTTGGTGTTGGTCTCGCCCCACTCCACCTTGTGCAGAGAGACCTTGCTCGGGAAGTCGGAGTTGAACTGGAACCCGCCGTCCTGCACCAGGTACTTCACCTGCTTGGTCAGCCTGCTCTTGCTCTCCAGCAGCTGCCAGGCCGGCGCGACCCCGACGTCCAGCGCGCCACCGGCCCGCATGAACGACCAGTCGAAGACGTTCTTGCCGATGTCCGGGGCCTCGAAGACCTGGCCGTCGGCGATACCGGACGGCTCCACCAGCCAGTCGAGGACCACTTCGGTGCCCGTCCGCCACTCGGCGGCGGCCAGCGCGAGCAGGCGCAACGCCCGCTCGTCGCCGACCCGGAACCCGCCGGACTGGCGCGGTTCGGCGGCGAGCAGGTCGGCGACCAGCCCGGCCGGGTCGGCCTTGGCGACGTCCACCCGGACCAGGTGGTCCTGCCCCTCGGCGTCGGGTGCGAACGAGTCGAGCACCTGGCCGCCCCAGCGGGCCAGGAAGGCGTCCAACTCGGCCTGGCCGGCGGTCCGCACCATCACCTCGTCGAGGACCAGGCCGGCGGGCCTGCCGTCCGGCCCGGCCACCACGCCGATCTCCCGGTCGGTGCCGGTCCGACCGACCGGGTCGAGCCGCAGCCGGGGCGCGACCAGGCCCGGGTCGACCCGGAAGGCCAGCGGCTCGGCACTGGTGGCGTCGGTCGGCCCGGTCGGGCCACCCGGTGTGGGTGCGGCGCCGGCGTCCGTGGTCGCGACGAGTCCGGCGGCGAGCGTCGCCGCCACTACGGTGGTCAGGTACCGGCGGACGCGGGTCCGGCGGGTCGCGGAGCGTGTCGTTGTCATGGGTGTCTCCCGGTGTCGGCGGTGCGATGACACCGGTAGGAGCGCGCCGGGGTCGGCATGCCAACAGAAACTTCCCGGGGATTTTTTTCTTCGCTGTACTGGAACCGGTCGACGAGCGGTGGGGGCACGGATGAACGTGATGGCGCAGGACGACCGGGCGCTCGTCGAGGCGCTCCGGCGAGGTGACCGGATCGGCCTGGAGGGCATCTACCGGCGCTACGCCGACCGGCTCTACACGTACGCCCGGACGATGCTGCACGAGCCGGAAGCCGCCGCGGACGCCGTCCACGACGCGTTCCTCACCGTCGGCCAGCGCATCGACCAGCTCCGCGACCCGGACCGGCTGCGCTCCTGGCTGTACGCGATCGTGCGCAGCGAATGCCTGCGGCAGTTGCGGGAACGGGCCCGGTCCGCGCCGCTCTCGGAGGCGGCCGAGCCGGTGGCCGACACCGGTGACCCGGCTGCCGGGGTCAACGCCGACCAGGTACGCGCCCTGGTGCACCTGGCGGTCGACGCGCTCAACCCCGGCGACCGTGAGGTGGTGCACCTGGCGATCCGCCACGACCTCTCCTCCGCCGACATCGGTACGGCCCTGGGGGTGCCCACGAACCACGCGCATGCCCGGCTGTCCCGGGCCCGGTCGCAGCTCGAACGGGCGCTCGGCACGCTGCTCGTCGCCCGCAGCGGGGCACGGGACTGCCCGGCCCTGGCCGAGCTGCTCGGCGACTGGCAGGGCCGGCTCACCCCGGTCCTGCGCAAGCGGCTCGCCCGGCACATCGACGACTGCGCACGGTGCGGGCTGCTCCGGCGCGAACAGTGCAACCCGGCGGCGCTGCTGACCGCGTACACCGCGCCGGGGTTCCTGGTGGTGGCCGAGACGGTGTGGTCGCGTCTCGCCGAGGCGGGCTCCACCGCCGTGCAGGCCACCGCCGAGCTGCCGGCCGGCAGCGGTCCGTCCGCCGTCGACCCGTCCGGACCCACCGTCGGGAGCGACGCCACCGACGTCACCGCAGCCCACGGCCCCGCCGGGCCGACCCCTCCGGCCGGTCCCGATCCGTCGTCGGCCGCCGGTCCGTCGTCGCCCGATGATCCGACGCCCCCGGCCGGTCCGATGTCGACGGAAGGGTCCTCCGGTGTCGCCGGTCGGTCGGATGCCGCCGGGCGGGGCGGGTCGGATCCGGCCGGCGTCGCGGCGGCCCCGGCCGGCGCGGCGGCGACATCCACCGCGACCCGGACGGCGGGCGTCGCGGCCCGGGACCGCGACCGGCGGCGTCGGCGGCGGATGGCCGTGACCGCCGGGCTGTTGCTGCTCCTGGTGGTGGCCGGCACCTGGGCGGTGTCGGCGGCCGGGCGGGACGCCGAACAGGTGTCGGTGACGGCCGGCGTCCCCACCGGTGCGGCGGCGGTCACGCCGTCCGCCCCCGCCACCGTGGCTCCCTCGGCCCGGACGACCCCGGGGCCCGACGCGAGCGGTGCCGGTGAGCCGTCCGCGCCCGGCGGTGCACCGGCCGGCACCGCGACAGGGGTCGTCCCGGGTCCGACGCCGGCACCCTCCCGGCCGCCGGCCGCTCCCCGCCCGACGACGGGTGCGCAGCTCGCCGCGCCCTTCACGGTGTCGGCCGACGCGCACGTCCGCTGCGGCGCGGACGCCTACGCCCTGGTCGTCCGGGCCACCGGCAGCGGTGCGCTCAGCAGCGCGCAGGTGCGGTACACCCCCGCCGGGGGCGTCCCGACGAGCTGGGCGATGACGGTGGACGGCTCGTCCGCCCGGGTGACCGTGGGTCAGCTCCGGGCGTCCGCCGTGACCTGGACGGTACGGGTGACCGCCGTCGACGGCCGGACCGCGCAGAGCCCGTCGTCCACGGTGGCCGATCCGTGCGTGCGGCCGGGCTAGGCGGGCGGGGGTGAACCCTGGTCGGGTGCGCGGACACCGGCGAGCAGCACGGCCAGGTACAGCTCGACCCGGTCGTCGGGCGCGTCGGCGATCCGGGCGGCGAACGCGGTGCCGCAGACCAGGTGCTGCAGGTCGTCCAGGGTGAGTCCGGGACGTAGCTGACCGGCCCGCGTCGCCCGCTCCAGCACGGTCGCGGCCAGCGCGGCCAACTCCGCCCGGCGGGTCGTGGTCGGTGCGGTGGCGTCCTCGTCCGGGCTGGTCGAGAGCACTTCGGCGAGGGTCGGCTCGGTGAGCTGACCGAGCAGGATGCTGCGCAGCAGCCGTTGCAGTCCCGCCCACGGATCGTCGTCGTGGCTCGCCGCCTGTGCCTGGTCGAGCAGGGCGGCGAAGGCGTCGGCGGCGAGCGCCTCCAGCAGTGCGCGCCGGGTCGGGAAGTGTCGGTAGACGGTGCCGACCCCGACCCCGGCCCGCCGGGCGATGTCGTTGAGCTGCAACGACAGGTCGCCCTCCGCCACCAGCGCGCGGGCGGTGGCCAGCACCCGGTCGCGGTTGCGCGCGGCGTCCGCGCGCAGTGTCGTCGTCACCGCGCCAGCCTAACCCAGCGGATTGCCCATCCGATCGGATTGACAATCCGTTTAATCGGGGCTTGAATCGGATAGGTAATCCACTCCTCTGTCGGAAGGCACTCGCCATGCATCGCGCACCCGGTTGGACCGCCGCCGATCTCACCGACCAGTCCGGCCGGACCTTCGTGGTCACCGGCGCCAGCAGCGGCCTCGGCACGGCGATCACCCGCCACCTGGCCGCCCGGGGCGGCCGGGTGGTGATGGCCGTGCGGGACACCGCCAAGGGCGCCCGGGTCCGGGCCGAACTCCGCCACGCCCACCCCCGGGCCGATCTCGTCGTCCGCCGGTTGGACCTGCTCGACCTGGATTCCGTCCACGCCTTCGTCGACGGTCTCGACCGCGACGTCGACACGGTGGACGCCCTGGTCAACAACGCCGGGATCGGCACCGTCCCCCGACGGTTGAGCCCGCAGGGGGTGGAGAGCCAGTTCGCCACCAACCACCTCGGGCACTTCGCCCTCACCGTCCGGCTGCTGCCCATGCTGGCCGTCGGCCGGAACCCGGTCGTGGTCACCGTCTCCTCCGGTCTCTACCGGCTCGGCCGGCTCGACCTGACCGACCTGGCCGCCGGACGCCGTTACTCCGCCGCCGGTGCCTACGCCACGTCGAAGCTGGCCAACGTGCTGTTCGGGCTGGAACTCGACCGCCGGCTGCGGGCCGCCGGCTCCCCGGTACGCAGCCTGCTCACCCACCCCGGGATGACCAGGACCGACCTCTCCCGGGACCTGCCGCCACTCGCCCGTCGGATCGAGACCGTGCTCGCGGGCCCGCTGCGCCGCCCACTCGACGAGGCCGCCGCCCCGATGCTCTTCGCCGCCACCGTCCCGACCGCGCCCACCGGCCGGCACATCGGTCCCGGCCGACGCTTCCGCAACGCCGAGCCCACCTTCGCGCCGTTGCGGGGTCGCGCCACCGACCGGCAGCTCGCCGCCGACCTCTGGGCCCGCTCCGAAGAGATCACCGGGGTGCGCCTGACGCCCGCCCCGCTGCGCTGAGCGGCGGGGGCCGACCGGTAAAGCGTAACCCATAGGTTACGCTTTTCCGGTGGACGAGGTGGCGGCGGCGATATCCGATCCGGTGCGTCGCCACATCCTCGAGCTGCTACGCGACGGCGACCTTCCCGCCGGGGAGATCGCCGACCGGTTCCCGATCAGCAGGCCGGCGGTCAGCCGCCACCTGCGGGTGCTGCGGGACAGCGGCCTGGTCCGCAGCGAGCTGGTGGGCCGGCAACGGCGCTACCGGCTCGACGCCGACCGGTTCACCGAGCTCGCCGACTGGCTCGCCCGGTTCCGCCGCCCACGCGGCTGGGCGCAGCACCTCGACGCGCTGGAGACCGAGGTCCACCGCACCCGCCGGGAGCGCCGCACGCGCGACAACCAGGCGGACCGACCCAGAGGAGAAACCGCGTGACCGGCACCCCCACCGGACGGCTGTTCCGTACCGCCACCGGCACCGACCTGGTGCTGGTACGCACCTTCCGCGCCCCCGTCGCGGACGTCTGGGCGAGCGTCACCGAACCCGAGCGCACCGCCCGCTGGTTCGGCCCGTGGGAGGGCGACGCCGGCCCCGGCCGGACGATCCGGTTGCAGATGGTCTTCGAGGACGACGCCCCGTGGACCGAGTTGCGGATCGAGACCTGCGAGCCGCCCCGGCACCTGGCCGTGTCGGCGGCCGACGGGTCGGGCGGCTGGCGGATCGAGCTGCTGCTCACCGAGACGGCCGGCCGCACCGAGCTGCGGTTCACCCACCACCTCGACAGCGAGGAGCACGTCGGCGAGATCGGCCCCGGCTGGGAGTACTACCTCGACCTGCTGGTGGCCGCCGGGACGGACGCCCCGAAGGCCGGGTTCGACGACTACTACCCGGCGATGAAGCCGTACTACGAGGGGCTGCGCGGTCCGGCCGCCTGAGCCCGCCGGGGCCGCGATCCGGTCGACCCGGCGCGGCCCCGGCGTCGCGCTCACATCCGGTCGAGCGTCCGGATGCCGAGCAGGTCCAGTCCCTGCCGCAGGGTCCGTCCCGTCAGGTCGGTCAGCAGCAGCCGGCTCGCCCGCAGCTCCCCGTCTGCCCGCAGCACCGGACACCGCTCGTAGAACGTGCTGAACCGGGTGGCCAGCCGGTGCAGGTAGCCGGCGAGGTGGTGGAACTGCGCCGTCCGGGCCACCTCGTGGACGACACCGGCGAACCCGAGCAGCTCGACTGCCAACGCCCGCTCCGCCGGGGTACCGGGCAGCACCACGGTCGCCGCCCCCGGCACCGCACCGGCCCGCCGTAGCACCGACCGGGTCCGGGTGTACGCGTACTGGAGGTAGGGGGCGGTGTTGCCGTCGAGGGCGAGCATCCGCTCCCAGTCGAGCACGTAGTCGCGGGTCCGGTCGGTGGCCAGGTCGGCGTACTTGACCGCGCCGATGCCGACGGCCCGGCCGATCTCGGCCGCCGCCGCCTCGTCCAGGTCCGGGTTGCGGGTCCGGGCCAGCGCGGTCGCCCGGGTGACCGCCTCGGTCAGCAGGTCGACCAGCTTCACCGAGCCACCGGCCCGGCTGCGCAGCATCCGCCCGTCCGGGCCGAGGACGGAGCCGAAGCCCAGGTGCTCGGCCCGGACCGGCGGGCGCAGCCACCCCGCCTGCCCGGCCACCGCGAACACCATCGCGAAGTGCTGCCGCTGCGGCAGGCCCACCACGTAGAGCAGCCGGGTCGCGCCCAGCTCGTCGACGCGCTGCCGTAGCGCCGCCAGGTCCGTCGCCGGATACCCGTACCCACCGTCGCCCTTGCGCACGATCAACGGCAACCCGACGCCGTCGCGTCCGACGAACCCGGGCGGGAAGACGCAGGTCGCCCCGGCGCTGTCGGTCAGCAACCCGAGCCGGTCGAGGTCGGTCACCACCGCTCCGAGCCGGTCGTTGTAGGCGCTCTCGCCCCGGAAGTCCTCCCCGGTCAGCGTGACGTCGAGCAGCTCGTACACGGTCAGGAAGTACCGCTGGGACTGCCCGACCAGCAGCCGCCACAGCCGGCGGGTCTCCGGGTCGCCGCCCTGCAACGCGACCACCCGCTGCCGGGCGCGTTCCCGGAACGCCGGGTCGGCGTCGAACTTCGACCGGGCCGCCCGGTAGAACCCGTCCAGGTCGCCGATGGACAGTTCCTGCGCCGCCTCCGCCTCACCGAGGTCCACCAGGTGCGCGATCAGCATCCCGAACGGGGTGCCCCAGTCGCCCAGGTGGTTGACCCGGACGACACGGTGTCCGAGCCAGCCCAGCACCCGGACGGCCGCGTCGCCGATGACCGTCGAGCGCAGGTGCCCGACGTGCATCTCCTTCGCCACGTTCGGCCCCGAGTAGTCGACCACCACGGTCTCCGGCTCGCCGGTCACCGGCACCCCGAGCCGCTCGTCGCCGGCGAGCGCGGCGACCATCCCGGCCAGTGCCCCGTCGGCGAGGGTCAGGTTGACGAAGCCGGGGCCGGAGACCTCCGCCACCGCGCAGACGTCGTCGAGGACCGCGTGGTCCAGCACCGCCCGGGCGATCTCGCGTGGGGGCCGACCGAGCCGCCGGGCCAGCGCCAGTGCCGCGTCGGACTGGAAGTCCGCCCGCGGCGAGCGCCGCACGGTGGGCGCGACCGGTTCGCCGGCCACGGCGGCGAACGCGGGCGTCAGCCGGTCGGTGAGCAACCTTTCAAGATCCATTGGTACGCCGATCTGCTCGGATCCGTCAGTCAGGCGGATCCCCGGACGGGGGAGCCTGCGGACGGACCGAGGACAGCGGTGGTGACCGGCGGCTCGATCCGCCGGTCGCAGGGGAATGGGTCAGCGCGGGCGGGCGACGGATCGCCGGCGTCGCTCCGCACCGACCACGACGTCGTACGACGTCCGGGTGTGCTGAGCGGTCGCGCTGGTCATGCCGGCAGCGTACCGGAACGTCGGCGTGGCTGGTCCGGCCCTGCCGGCCGCGTCCGGTCCCGGCGTGGCCGGTCGGCTCTGCTGGCCACGTTCCGTCCCGTGCCGGCCTGGTCGGTCGCCCTGCCGATGCGTCCCGTCCCGGCGTGGTCGGTCGGCCCTGCTGGTCCTGGCCTGGCCCGGTCCTGGCCTGGCCTGGCCTGGCTTGGTCACGGCCTGGGCCGGTCCGCCCGCGAGTGCCCGTCGGGCGGACCCGGCCGGCGAGGCGATCGGTCTCGTTTTGCAGGGCATGCCGGCACCGGAACGACCACGGTGCCCGTCGGCGGGTCTCGACCCCCACCGAGATGCCGCCGGGGCCCCGCCGGTCAGCCCCGGCGGTAGCTCTGCGTGTAGTAGTCGCCGACCTGGTCGCGGTAGTCCGGCCGGGCACCGTCCTCAGGATCGAAGGCCGGGGAGTCCTTGACCTGTTCCCGGCTCCGGTCGACGTGCACCACCCGGTCCCCGTGGTCCACCCGGGCGACCGTGCCGACCGGCAGCAGGACCTTCCGCCCGAAGATCCACGGCCCGGTGTCCACCACCAGCCAGCGGGCACCCGCGTCCTCGCTCGCCTCGTCGATCGCGCCGATCCGCCCGTCGGTCGCCTCCACCCGGTATCCGGTCAGGTCGAGCGGCGTGCCCGGGCCGGGCGCGTCCGGTCCGTCGTGCGACTCCCGGTCGGGCCGCTCACCCGGCTCGGTCTGGTCGTATCCGCCGGCCAGCGCCGCCGGGTCACGCCACGCCCACGGGTTGAACGGCTGCATCCGGGCCACCTCCACCTCGTCGTCGACCCCTGCCAGGTGCCCCGACCCCCACCAGCGGAAACCCGGCCATCAGATCCGGCCCGGCGGGACCCGACCCGCCCCGACCGCCAGGTGACCGCCACTCGGCCCGTCGCTCGGCCCGTCGCTTGACCGTGTTGATCAAGAAGTTTGCGTCACGGACGCCCTCCGAGGGTGACGCAAACCTCTTGATCAACACGGTGTGGTCCGGGGACCGCGGCCGGGGGCGGGAGTGGGGGTGGGCCGGTAGGCGGCAGGGCGCTGGGATACTCGTCGACCATGGTGTTGTCGCGGGGTTGGTCGTTGTTCCTGGTCGGTGTCGGGGTGTGGACCTGGGTGATCTGGCCGAGGTTCGGGCTCGCCATCTGGAACGACACGCGGGCCTGGTCGGGAGATGCGGCCGGCATGGGCGCGCCGACCGGCTTCCTCTGGATCCACGCGCTGCTCATCGCCGCCTCGTTGGCCATCGGCTCCACGGCCGGCGTGCTCGGCGTCCGGGGGTGGCGGGCGGCCCGTCGCCTGTCCCGCCGAAGTCAGCCGGGCGGCGCGGAAGCCGATGACCAGCGGATTTGACGATCAAACCTGAGGCCGCGTAACTTTCTCTCTGCCAGCGCGGAACGGGCAAACGGGGTGAAAAGCCCCGGGTTCGGATCCGATGTGTGGCACCGGGTCGTCGGGGGCACTGTCTCCAGGACGACGCGGTCCGGGTGGGGCTAGCCGAACGCCGCAGGGCGGATTTGGCCGGGCGGAACCGACCGGGTAAGGTTGTCGACCGGCAGAGCACCGGGCGAGCATGCGGGAGACCGCAGCGGCCGGTTCTGCCAAATCCGATGATCAATCGCAGCGCTGGCCGCTGCGTGCGCTCAGCGGAGCAAGGCCGTACGAAGCGTGACACACCGGGACACACCGGTTGACACGGGGAAGACGGTGAGGTAACGTAGTAAAAGTGCCAGGCGCGAGAGCGCGGGGCGCGACGAACGAGATACCCCGGTCGGGTTGCCGTTGGTGCGGTGGTTTGGCTGGTGTGTGGTTGTTCTTTGAGAACTCAACAGGGTGCTTGTAAAGCCAGTGCCAATTGTTTTATACCCCGGGCTGGGCAGGCTTTGGTCTGTTCGGTTTCGGATTCCTTTGGCAACACTTTTGTTGTCAGGATGCTGTTCAACAGGTTTTTGTTGGAGAGTTTGATCCTGGCTCAGGACGAACGCTGGCGGCGTGCTTAACACATGCAAGTCGAGCGGAAAGG
>NZ_JAFEUC010000005.1:0-426416 GCF_016901255.1 Micromonospora humida | reverse complement strand
CCCCAGACGAGTACGAAACCGCCTGGCACACCCACCAGGCGCAGCACGACGAACCAACTATCGTTCAGCCTGAGCCCACCGGCGCCAGGTAACCAACCCTCCGGCAAACCGGGGGAACCTCATGAGAGATGACGCATGACCCTGTGCCGCCGTCGCCACGACGGCCGGCTTGGGATGCCACAGCCGAACTGACCACGGCTGCGGAGCACGCTACGAAGGACCGCATCTTCCTGTTGACCAGGCCGCAGGGCACCTGGGCCGTACCCCAGTACCTCGACCCGACCATCACCGGGTTCGCCCTCTGCGGCCCTCAGGGCGAGCAGCGTATCGGCGAGATCTCCGGGCGTCGCCGCCTGCCAGTGGTGGCCGACCTCGCCTACTACGAGAAGACACTGGCCACCCCTGAGACGCCGATGCTGTTCCCGGAAACCCTGTTCGGTCGCGACGGCTTTTTCGATGACATGCGGGCGCGAACGGACTCAGCGATCTTCACTCCCACCGCATACGTCGAGGCCGGTGAACCGGCCGCGCTCAAGGCCATCCGTTCCGCGGCTCAGGAAGTAACCCGCACCGACGTGGTCATCGTGGTGCCGCTGGACGTGACCTGGCTGCGCGACAACAAGATCGACCAGCTCATCGCGATCCTCAAGACGATTCCTCACCCGATTGCGCTCGTCCTCGGCGGCCAGTACAACCCGACCGACTCCTACGCCGACATCATGAAGAACCTCCGGCGGATCTACCAGGAGATCGGCCGCGTCGGGCCATGGCGGACCGACCCGGTGACGGCTTTGGACGCGATGGCGCAGGGTGGGATGTTCGCCGGCATCGGGTCCTCGGGAAGCCTGCGGCACCTTGTACCCCCCGGTCAGCCCACGAAGATCACGAAGCGGTTCAAGCCGTCAGTATTCATCCCGGAACTGCTGCACTTCTTCCGGGCCGACACCCTGGCGCAACGGTGGGCGAACGTGGACCCGCTGCCCTGCTGGTGCACGCTCTGCGCGGGCCGAGGGCTCGACCGATTCGACAGCCATGACCCAGGGGTTGACACTGAGGCGCGCGCCCACAACGCCGCCTCGTGGTCAGCGCTCTGGGCGCACATGCAAGCCCTACCGACCGGCACGGAGCGGCAGCGGTGGCTGGCCGAGCGGATTCGGCTCGCGCACCTGGCCTACGAGGCGGAGAACGAGCGTATCCAGCAGGCCAACGCCTTCAAGCCCTCCAAGACGTTGCAGCGTCTCGCGAAGTTGATGGAAGGAACCGATCCGAGCCTCATCGTAGTTGCTGGTAAGCCTGCTCGGTGAAGAGCCATCCAGCGGCGGTAAACCGTCGCTGGATGAAGGGCGCCGGCGGCACCAGCACCTCGGCCTGTTCAGACGGCCCGACCATCACTCCGACGCCGAACCGACGCGACTCTCGGACCATGATGTCGACGTCCAACGGCATGCGCTGCAGCCACATCATCCGTGCGGTGAACGGGGCGAACCTGCCCGCACGTTCCAGGCCGGCTCGCCAGCGCCTCGCCGGCACGACTGCCAGATCGACCCGCGCCGGACGAACAGCCAACCGCTCAGCGGCTCCTGCAGCAATTCGAACGGAACCTCGGGGCATCCGGCGCAGCGTACGTTGATCACAATGAGACAGCGAGGGGACCGGCACAGGCCATCCGACCGGCAGCGACATCAGCAGTTCAAGGTGATCAGAGGACAGCAGCGCCCCAAGGCCGTCACGCTGCCGACGATCATGCTCCGCCTCGTCGACGCGATGAGCGATGAGAACGTCACTGCCAAGCATCTGCAGGAGGGACCAGTCCCGATCGGCTGGAACAAAGTCGGCGACGCCGCGCGATGCCAGCCGGACCGTGCCCGTACACAGGTCCTGCAACGCGCCACTCACATGATCACCCGTCTGCATCCGCCTGACTGAAGCGTGCCACGCACCTTGTCCCGCACTGGGCAGATGTCATGATCGCCAGTATTTCTACCACCGATGTGGCGCTGGAGTCACCTGTCGGACGAGGTCGAGGAATCCCGCCTCCGCCGGACAACCGGTCACCTGCGGACCGCCCACGCCCGATAGCACGGTATCTGGCCCATAGCCGCACCAGGCCTAGATCGAGACATCGAATCTCGGGCAGATCGTGAGGAGCCCCGCGAAGGACAGGACGCAGCGGGCGGGTGGCGGACAGCCGGTGACGGTCCGGGCAGTCGGCTCGGAGTAGCCAGCGGTGCGGAGCAGTCCTCTTCTGCCGCCGGTTGATGTCTGGGCGAAGTAGGCGAGCGGGCCCGTCCTGCAAGACAAGACCAGAGGCCGCTGCCTCCCACCCCTACCGCGCAGAGGCCGCGATCGCCGCTACCGTCGAGGGATGAGGAATGCCCCTGCTCCTACCAACGCCCCCAGCGCGATCAGCGCCACCCCTTGGGCCTGCTGATCATCCCCGGTCACCAGGTTGGCCCCGAAGCCGATCAACACGGTGCCCACCCAGGCCACCACCACCGCGACGATCGACTGTCGACCCAGCTCGGCGAGGCTCTGCTCAGCGGCCTCAAGCTCACCGGTCAACCGCGCGATCTCAGCCTGCCGAGAGCCGTCTCGCTGCACATGACTGAGCTTGGTCTCGTTGAGTTCGCGCTGGCTGCGCTCCAGACTCCGCCAGATCGTCGCTACGGCTGCTGAGCCGGGACCGTCCGGCGGTGGGACTGCGTAGATTTCCGTGTTTGACCTGGGTGTGGTCCGTTGGACAGGACGTTGATCCTGTCCGGGAAGGACCACGTCATGGCAGACAAGAAGAACATGGTTCAGCTTCCGCAGCCGACGGCGGCGGAGGTGGAGTTCGCGCAGCAGTTGGTCGAGCGGGCGAAGGCCGAGGGAGTCTCGTTGGTCGGGCCGGGAGGGCTCCTCGCCGGGATTACCCGTACGGTCCTGGAATCGGCGCTCGACGCCGAACTGGATGCTCATCTCGACGAGGTCGGCGTCGATGAGGAGTCGGGTCGGCGGGTCAACGTTCGTAACGGGCACGGTGCGAAGACGGTGCAGACCGAGGTCGGGCCGGTGCGGATCCAGGTTCCTCGGGACCGGGCGGGTTCGTTCACGCCGCGGATCGTCCCGAAGCACGTCCGCCGCCTGGAGGGGTTCAACGAGGCGATCCTGTCGCTGTATGCCAAAGGGTTGACCACCGGGGAGATCTCGGCGCATCTGGCGGATGTGTATGACGCCGACGTGTCCCGGGAGTTGATCAGCCGAGTCACCGACAGCGTCGTGGACGAGATGGAAGCCTGGCGGCAACGACCTCTGGACCGGATCTATCCGGTGGTGTTCATCGACGCCCTCGTGATGAAGATCCGCCAGGGACAGGTCGCGAACCGGCCCGTCTACGTCGTGGTCGGGATCAGCCTCGACGGGGAACGCGACGTCCTCGGCATGTGGGCGGGGACCGGTGGTGAGGGCGCCAAGCAGTGGGCCGGTTACCTCACCGAACTGCGCAACCGCGGTGTGGAGGATGTGTTCATGGTCTGCTCCGACGGGTTGAAGGGCATGACCGACGCCATCGAGCAGGTCTGGCCGCAGGCGGTGCACCAGCAGTGCGTCGTGCACCTCGTCCGGGCCAGCCTTCGGTACACGAACCGGAAGGACTGGCAGAAGATCACCCCCGCGCTGCGGGAGATCTACACCGCCCCGACCATCGCCGCCGCCGAGGCCCGGTTCGAGGCCTTCGCCACCGAGTTCGGTGACCAGTACCCGGCGGTGATCCGCCTGTGGCGGACCTCCTGGCCGCAGTTCGTACCATTCCTCGACTACGACCACGAGGTCCGCAAGGTCCTCTACACCACCAACATCATCGAGTCCCTCAACGCACGGTTCCGGCAAGCCGCCCGCAGGCGCGGGCACTTCCCGACCGAGCAGGCCGCGATGAAGGTCCTCTACCTCGTCGTCCAGCAGAAACGCCGGGGCGGCGGCAGCATCACCGGCCGGGTCTACGGTTGGGCCAAAGCCCTCAACGCCCTGATCCTCGCCTACAGCGACCGGATCACCATCTAACAACCTCGATCACACCCAGCGGTCAAACACGGAAATCGAAACACTCCAAGCCCTGCGTGACCAGTCGATACCTCTCGCCGGGTACCTGAGACAAGGCCGGGGTCGCGGCGTGTTCCGCGCCGCAACCTCGGCCGTCTGTCACCAGGCGCAGGTGACGCCGTCCCGCCTCTACCGAGTGACAGGTTCGCCGGTGGCGAGAATCCCTTCACGAGGGTGTACGCGTTCGTGGCCGATTGGATGTCGTCGACTGGCCAATCCTGATCCCGGCCCTACGGCGTGGTGACGGTCAGGGGGGGAGTCGTCGGTGAGCCGTTGGCCAGGAATCCGAACGTGGTCGAGGCGTCAGCGGCCAGCGACCCGTTGTAGCTGGCATTTCGCACCGTCACCGACGAACCGCTGGTGCTCAGCGTACCGTTCCACAGTTGGCTGATGGTGGCGCCACCGGCCATGGTCCACCGCACGGTCCACCCGTTGATCGGTGCGCTACCCGCCGTCACTGTCACTTCGGCCTGGTACCCGCCCGACCACGTGTTGACGATCCGGTACGTCGCGCCGACCTGCCCGGTGGGTGCCGGGGTGGTACCCGTGGGTGACGGCGTTGCCGGAGGGGTCGTCGGCCCGGTTGTCGGATTGGCCGGGCCCGGGACGAACTCCCACCTGGTGCCGGATGAAGTCGCGTCGGTGGCGAGGCGGTCGCGGGCGGTGGTGTCGCCGTACAGGCTCCACCGCATCCAGTCGACATAGGTCCTGATGGCCCGGTTGTCGGAGAAGTAGCTGCTGTGGTCCCCGCCGATGAAGGTGAGGAACGCCTTGGGCGCGGGCATCTCGGCGTACGACTGACGGGCCGAGGAGTACGTCGTCAAGGTGTCCCGGTCGCCGTGGATGAACAGCACGTTGGCGTGGACCGCCGTGCTCGGACTGCCCATCCTGATGCTGGACATGGCGACCGCTGCCTTGATCCGCGGGTCGGGGAACGCGGTGAGCAGCGCGTTGGTGGTCATGCCGCCCATGGAGTAGCCGGACACGCCGACGTTGGCCGTGTCGATGTGGCCGGCCAACGGGTCACTGCCGTTGTTCAGGGCGAGTGTCCGGGTGATGGCTTCGGAGACGTCCCGGGGCAGCTCGCCGTTGTAGGTGTCACCGACGCTGGCCTGGGTGAAGACGGGGGCCGGGACGATGAAGCCGGCTGCGGCCATCGGTCGGATGTGGGCCAGGGCGCCCTGTGGGCTGGCGCCACTGCCGTGTGTGTACTGGCAGACGGGGAAGACGCCCGGGGCGACCGGTGCGTTGGTGGTGGGGCCGCTGCCGGCTGGGCCGGTGGACGGGTAGTACACGAAGGTGGTCACCTGACGGTTGCCGCGCATCCAGTTGTACTGGCGTACGCCCACCCCGAACGGTGTGGCCGGTGCGGTCCGTAGCGGGCCGATGGTGTCGGCCTGTGCCTGCCAGGGGCCGAGCAGGGATGCCGCGCCCACGCTTGCCGCGCCGGCAGCGCTCAGCCGCAGAAAGTTCCGTCGTCGCATGAGTATCACTCCAGTTCTGTGAGAAGGCGTCACTGTGGGGTCCCGGCGTGCCGGGAAGCCGGCCGGACGCCGTCGCCGGGCTGCCGCCACGTCCGGCCCGTGGGCGCGGACGTGGCGGCGTGGGCCGGCGTCGACGAATCGTCGTCGCGGCGGGTTCGCCGGCCCTACCTCGATCTCAGCGGATGCTCCATCGCTGGTTCGACCCGCCGGCGCAGGTCCACAGGATCACCCGGGTGCCGTTGGCGGTTCCGCCCGACTCGGCGTCCAGGCACAGGCCGGACTGTGCGCCGCTGATCGTGCCGTTGGGGTTGACGTTCCACCGTTGGTTGGCACCGCCGGTGCAGTCCCAGATGATGGCTCTCGTGCCGGGGGACGTGCCACCGCCCTCAGCGTCCAGGCACTTGTTGCCGTACACCCGCAGTTGTCCCGCGCCGGTGCGTTCCCAACGCTGATTGGATCCGCCGTTGCAGTCCCAGAGCGCCACCGCGGTGCCGCTCGCCTGGGCCGCGTTGATCACGTCCACGCAGCGGCCGGAGGCGGTGCCGACGATCGCACCGGCCGTCGAGGGTGGCGACGAGGTCGGCGGGGTGGTCGAGGCGTCAAGACCGAAGAAGTGGATGGTGTCGTCCGCGAGAATTTGCAGGTTGTGCGGTTGGCCGGTCTCCTGGATCGCTTCGACGCCATTGCCGTAGCGAGTGCGGACCCAGCCGGAGCGGGGTTGGTTCTGTTCCGTGGACGTCGGCGTCTGGCTGACGCCGAGCACGTTGGTCCACTGCTTGATCTCTTCGCCGAAGTTGGGGAAGCGCAGGGTGTCGTCGTTGGTGCCGTGCCACAGTTGCATCCGTGGCCGGGGGCCGGAGTAGCCGGGATATGCGGCCCGCACCGCGTCACCCCACTGCTGGGCCGACCGGATGATCTGTCCGTTGGCGCAGGCGGTGTTCCACGAACTGGTGCCGGCGAAACATCCGAACGGCACGCCGGCGTACGCCGATCCCGCACGGAATACGTCAGGATAGGCGCCGAGCAGCACATTGGTCATCATGCCGCCGGACGAATGACCCGTCACGAAGATGCGCCCCGGATCCGCCGAGTACCGTTGTTTGACATAGTTCACCATCGACACGATGCCGAGGGAGTCGCCGCCACCGTTGTGGCTCAGCGAGGCGGTCGAGTGGACGTCCCAGCATCCGTCACTGCTGGGGGCCGACGGATAGATGACGACGAAGCCGTACCGGTCGGCCAGCGATGCGTAGCTGGTGCCGCCGTAGAAGTCCTGTGCGGTGCCGTGACACCAGTGCACCCCCACCACGACTGCCGGATTGGGTTTGACGCTCGCCGGGACGTAAAGGAACATCCGCGCCCCGCTCGGATTGGCGCCGAAGTTGGTGATCTCCTGGAGCGAGGCGGCAGCTGCGGGCGGTGCCACAGTCAGCGCACCGAGGACGACTGCGACGATGCTCGCGGCCCCGACGGCGATGGCACGGAGCCGGTTCACGGTTCGCCGGCTCATCAGTGATCCGCCTGGCTGCCCCGGACCACGCAGGACCGGTTGTTCTCCCAGCCCCAGCCGTCGCCGTCCGGGTCGCTGCCGGTGCTGGCGCAGTACGGGTACCCGTTCGGCGCGGTGGCACTGGGAGTCGGCGAGCCGCTGTCCGCACGGCCACCCCGGACCACGCAGGACCGGTTGTTCTCCCAGCCCCAGCCGTCGCCGTCCGGGTCGCTGGCGGCGCTGGTGCAGTACGGGTACCCGTTCGGCGCGGTCGGCGACGGGGAGGTCGGGGTGGTGGTTCCCAACAGCGGGGTCAACGCCGGGAAGAACCTCGCTTCGATCTTACGGATGCCGGTGGTGTCGTTCGGGTGCACGCCGTCGACGGTGTCCTGTGCCGGATTGAAGCCGGTGTACTGGTCCACCACCCGGACGGGGGACCTGCTGGTGCTGTTGGTCGCGGCCCACCCGGGAATGCCGGCGTTCAAGCTCTGCACGTTGGCGTTGCAGTTGCCGCACCCTGCCGGGGCCATCGGCAGGATCTGTGCGACGAGCACCTTGACGTCCGGGTTGTTGGCCCGCATCTGCGCCAGCAACTTCGAGTAGGCGTTCAGGATCGCCGGAGTTCCCTTGTTGCTCCAGACGTCGTTGGTGCCGAGCATCATCACGACGACATTCGGTCTGGTGGCGGACAGCCATCCGGGAAGGAGATTGCCGTCGGCGATTCCCGTCGCGAGGAAGCCGCCGTGGCCCTCGTTGTCGACGTCGAAGGTGCCGGAGCAGTACGGGTTCCGCAATGTGCCGACAAAGTCGACGTTGGGGTATCCGGAGGACTGGAGGTGTTGCCAGAGCAGCGACCGCCAACAGCCGTTCGAACCGGTGATCGAGTCACCGAGGAGCATGACCCGGGTGGATGCCGCCGCGCTCGCCGACGGCTGAACGAGGAGGTACGGGGCCAGGATCGCCAGGAAGGCGATGAGGGCATAACACCACTTTTTCGTCACGGCAGTTCTCCTTGAGGATCGTTTTCGCCGCGTTCGGCTCACGGTCGACGGGGGCCTGACCGGCCTTCTCCGGCGTCGACCACGGCCAGGGCGGTCCGGGTACGGACATGACTGATCGTGCGATCGGGTGGCGGGGCGTCCGGTGCCTCGGCCACCCGCTGGTGGTCAGCTGACCGCGCAGTTGACCACCGGTGTCGGGTTGCTACCGGTCGAGGACGCCAGGAAGCCGAAGCTGGTCGTGCCACCCGGTGTCAGGCCGCCGTTCCAGCTCACGTTCCGTGCGGTGACCGTCGTGCCGGCCTGCGTGACCGTGGCGTTCCATGCCTGCGAGACCTGCTGGCCGCTGCCGAGGTTGACCGTTGCGGTCCACGTCGATGTGGTCGCCGTCGAGCCGTTGCGGATGCTCACCTCGCCCTGGAATCCTCCGGACCACTGGGAGACCACCTGGTACGTCGCCGTGCACCGTCCGTTGCCGGGCGGGGGTGTCGACGGTGACGGGGTCGGGGTGGCCGAGGGGGTCGGGCCCGGCGGCGAGGTGGGCGGTGAGGTGGGCGGTGAGGTGCCGCCGAGCACCCGCGCGAGCGCGGGGTGGAAACGGTTGGCCATCTTGCGGAAACCCGAGTCGTTCGGGTGCACCCCGTCGCCGGTGTCCGTGGCCGCGTCGAAGCCGGTCCACTGGTCCACGACGACGATGGGCGACTGGGCGGTGGTGAGACCGGCGGCCCAACCGGGGATCCGGTTGTTGAGCGTGATGGTGTCGGCGGGGCAGGTGGCGCAGCCGTGGTGCGGGATGATCTGCGAGACGATGATCTTCATGCTGGGGTTGTTCGCCCGCATCTGTCCGACCAGTTTGGTGAACGCGGCGAGGATCGTGTCCATGGACTGCCAGCCGCCCCAGAGGTCGTTCGTGCCCAGGTGCATCACGACCACATCCGGCCGTGCCGCGCTCAACCAGGGCGGGAGCTGGTTGTTGCCGGCGATGCCGACGGCGGAGAAGCCGCCGTGGCCCTCGTGGTCGGCGTCGTAGGAGAAGCCGTAGTTGCAGCTTCCGCCATCCGAGGCGCTGCCGACGAAGTCGATGTTCGAGTAGCTGGCGGTCTGCAACTGGTTCCAGAGCAGGGCGCGCCAGCAGCCGGGGCCCGCGGTGATCGAGTCGCCGAGCGGCATGATCCTGATCGGCGCTGCCGCCGACTGGTGGGGGGCTGACCGCACCGGGGTGCCGGGGAGCGCCATCGTGAGCGCCAGGATCGTGGTGATGGCGGCGAGCGCCGCGTACCGAAGGGTCTTTCGCGACATCGGGGACTCCCTACCGCGTCACGGTGAGCAGATGGTCGCGGCCGAGGCGGGGAGGTGTGGCCGCAGGCAGGCTGGCGGCCACCGGCGAGTCGGCTGACGCCGACGCCGGCAGGGCAGGGTGAGGTGTCATTGATGCTCTCCTGAACTAGCGGGGAGCGTCGATGGGAGCGCACCTCGGAGCTTTATTCATTAACATGATTAAGTCAAGTGGGTCGATGTGGAGAGTCGAGGCGGTGACGCTCGCCGGCGAGCGAGGAGGGAGAAGGAGTTCGGCAGTCGGCCGTCCCATGCGGCGGCGCTGACACCGCCCGCCCGCCAGAACGGCTCGGCATACTCACCGACGTGCAGGGCCTCCATGCCGGCGGCCACCACCGCGGTGATGATCTGACCGAGGTTCCACTGCCACTCGACCGCGCCGTTGCCAGGGAAGGTGTCGTTGACGTGGCTGGTGGCGAAGTAGCTGCGGTCGGGGCGGATCCGGGGCTGGTCGGTGTCCCACGTCCACAGCGGTACTGCCGGATGTGCCTCGTAGACGAACAGGTGCCCGGCGGGTCGTAGCAGCCTGACCACCTCGCTGGCCCACGCGTCTAGGTCGGGCATCCAGATCAGCGCGCCCTTCCCGGTGTAGACCAGGTCGGCGCTGGCGTCCGGCAAGGGTATGTGCTGTGGCACTGTGGCGGCGATGTACCGGCATGCCAAGCCGAGTTCGTCGGCTCGCCGCTGCGCCGCATCGACGGCGACCTCGCTGTAGTCGACGCCGACCACGGATCTGGCCCCGGCGTACACGAGCGCGGGGTCGTCCAGGCCGTGGCCGCTCTGAAGATGGATCACCTCGGGCGCGTGGACCAGGACATCCTGCAGCAGGTCGCGCTCGATGTCGATGAGCGAGTCACCGGTCGCCGCTTCGGCCAACAGATCGTCGTACTCGCGTACATGCTTCTGTGACGCCGTCTCCCAGGCGATCTTGTTCGCCAGCGTCGTCGGATCGTCCATCATGTCCTCCTTCACGCCACCAGACTTCGACAAGAGGATGACCGGCACGGCGATGCGGCAGAGCCCACCACAGAACGCATCGCCGCTGCGGTCGTCAGACTGCGGTGAGGTGCAGCACGAGCGCCTGTGCCGGCCAGAGGGCGGGCAGCTGCAGGCCGACCTCGGTGAGCACCCGGCCCGGGACGACGACCGGTGTCTTGCCCACCCACGCCGGGGTTGCCCATCCCCACTGCGCCGCGCCGATCTCGTCGCGGAGGCGCACCGAGTATCGGCGCTCCGGGTCCAGACCGTCCAGCCGCAGCCGCTCGACCAACGCCTCCTCGAACGAGCTGACCGTGCACACGGTGAACAGCGCCTCGCCCCGGTCGGGGGCGACCACGCCGCGCACCCGCAGCGCCGGATCGCGTACGTCCGGGTGCACCACGGTGCCGGTGTGCAACAACCCGCGGAGCTCCTTGTAGAGGTCGGCGAACGCGGTGATCGCGTCGACCTCCTCGTCGGTGCACCCCACGATGTCCCACTCGAACCCTGCCGAGCCCTGCAGGGCGGTGGCCATGCGGTAGGACAGTGTGGTGGCGCGACCCGACGAGTGTGCGGGCGAGGGGCCCACATGAGCGCCGACAAGCTCCGGTGGCAGCAGGAGTTCCGTCCACCGTTGAATGTCCTGCCGCTCGACGGGGTCGTTGGAGTCCGACGCCCACACCCGGTCGGTGCGTGCGAGGATGCCGAGGTCGGCGCGTGCCCCGCCCGAGGAGCACGACTCGATTTCGAGGCCCGGGTGGTCGGTTCTGAGGCGCTCGATCAGCCGGTACGTGGCGAGTGTCTGCGCGTGCGTGCCGGGCACCCCGTCATGGACCGCTTCGACCAGGTCCCGATTGTGGTCCCACTTGATGAAGTCGATGCCGAGCCCGCCGATCAGCGCGGACATGTGCGCCCGCACGTGCTCCCAGGCTTCGGGACGGGCCAGGTCGAGCACGTACTGGGTGCGGAAGGACAGCCCGGTGGGCGACGGAACCGACGCCGGGTTGGCGAGCAGCCAGTCCGGGTGCGCGCGGGCCAACTCCGAGTCGAGGTTGACCATTTCGGGCTCGAACCACAGCCCGAACTGCATGCCGAGTGAGTGGACGAGGTCTGCCAGGGGTTCGAGGCCCTGCGGCCACACCGTCGGGTCGACCAGCCAGTCGCCCAGCCCTGCGGTGTCGTCGCGGCGGCCGAGAAACCAGCCGTCGTCGAGCACGAAGCGCTCCACGCCCACGGCGGCGGCGCGGTGTGCGAGCTGCTCCAGGCGGGCGGGGTCGTGCTGGAAGTAGACCGCCTCCCAGGTGTTGAGCACGAGCGGCCGGGGGGTACGGGGATGCTGGGGCCGCGCCCGTGTCCAGGTGTGGAAGCGGTCCGCGATGCCGTCGAGACCCGCGGCGGACCACGCGAAGTACGCCGTGGGGGTGCGGTACGACTCACCGGGCGCCAGGCGCATCTCCCCGCGTCGCAACAGCTCGCCGACGCCGAGCAGCGTGACATGCTCCGTGACCCGGTCGGTGCGGTGCCGGACGTCGGCACTCCAACCGAGGTGGACCGCCCACGCCTCACCCCGGCGGTTGTGCGGTGACCCGACCGACGCGATCGTCACCCACGGGGCGTCGTGCCCCCCACGGCCGCGGCGCGACTCGCGGGTGGTCGTCCCCCGGGGCATGGCCGTGGTGAGGGGCGACTTCTCCCGGGTCCAGCGCCCGGAGAAGGCGGTGAGGTGGTCGGCGGTCTTCGGCACCGGGAGCGTCGCCTCCAGCCATGCCACCTCCACCTCCCCGGCACCGTCGTTGATCAGCTCGTGCTGCAGGAGCGCCAGCCCGCCGGCACCGAGTTCCACCCGGATGCGCAGGGTCAGGCCGGCGTCGGCGTCGGTCGCGGTGACGCGTACGGACCCGGAGTCCTCGTGCTCGACCTGCGACGACCAGCGCGGATAGAGGGGACGGCCGTCGCGGGTGGCGAGCAGACCCGGTCGGCCGGACCAGCCGTTCGCTTCCTCGGGCACGACTGGTAGGCGCCAGGCGGCGTCTAGCGTGCCGGGCGTCGTCTGCCGGCTGGTGGCCAGGTCCAGGGCGTCGAGGTCGCCGGCCGCCAGCGGGCCGAGGTCGGCGCCCCAGTGCAGGACGGCGGGCAGGCCGGTGGCGGGGTGGGCGAGGATGATGGCCACGCCGTCGCGGCGCAGTGCTGTCCAGGCGGTGTGCGGTACGGGGGTGCGTGGAGACGACATCTCTCTCCTGGCTCTCGTCGGGCGCGACCGGGCGGGGTGGGTGGGACGTCAGGCGGGCGTCCTGGCGATGTGCTCCACGGTGACGCTGCGCAGGACGTGGAGGGCGCCGCCGATGGCGGCGGCGGTGTCGACGTTGGCGGACAGGAGGACGCGGGGCCGGCTGAGCTTTCGGCTGAGCGCGTGGCGGGTCAGCTCCGCCTCGATGAACTGCTGGTAGAGCGGGCCGGCACTGATGAGGGCGGGTCCGGCCAGCACGACGGTGTCGAGATCGAAGAGGTTTACCATGGTCACCGCCGTGCGGCCGATCCAACGGGCGGACTGCTGGAGGATCGTCGTGGCGTCCGGGTCGCCCGCCTGCCAGCCGCGCACGACGCGCCCGAAGTCGGCGAGGGTGTCCTCCTCGTGGGCCCTGATGCCGAGGCGCTCGGCGAGGTCGGGGCGGGCGAGCACCTGCGCGACGACCGTGCGCGGGCCCGCCTCGGCCTCGGCGCAGCCGCGGTTGCCGCAGACGCAGGGGGCGCTGGCGCCCATGAGCCCCACGTGCCCTATCTCGACGGCGTTCGAGGCGCGACCGCGGTAGGCGTTACCGTCCGCCACGATGCCGCCGCCCAGGCCGGAACCCAGGTAGATGAGCCCGAACGTGTCGGTCGGCACCGTGCCGGACCACTGCTCGCCGGTGGCCGCCGCCGTCGCGTCGTTCTCCAGCAGGACGGGTAGACCGAGCCGGTTCGACAGTGTCGACGTCAGGGGGTACTGGAGCCAGTCGGGCGTGGGATGGGCCATCAGCAGCATGCCACGCTCGCGGTCCTGAGGCCCGTGGGTGACCAGGCCGACGCCGAGGACCCGCCCGCGCGGCACGCCCGCGCGGTGTACCAGGTCGTCGACCTGGTCGGCCAGGGTGGAGACGGCCGCATCCGGCCCGCTGGTCCCGGTGCCGCGGAAGCCGGCGGTCGCGACCCGCCGGCCGGCGAAGTCGATCACGACGATCGTCGTCGTGGTGCGGTCGAACTGGACGCCGACGGCGTACGAGGCATCGGCCTCCAGCTCCAGCAGACGTCGGGGCTGGCCCCGGCCCTGCTGCTCACGACCCACCTCGCGCACGAGGCCCCCGTCGAGCAGGCGGCGGACCACATGGGTGATCCTGGCCTGCGTGAGGCCGGAGAGTTCGGCGAGCTCCACCCGGCTGAGCGTGCCGCGGGTGCGCAGGAGATCGAGCATTCGCCCGGCCGTGGTGACGCGGCCATCGTCGTTGCGGAGCATGCCGGGAGCCCTCCTGAATCCGATCGGGAGCTGGAGCCGGGTTGATCACTCCCGCTCATATGTTCATCCGATCAACTAAATAGCGCAAGGGTCGACGAGGGTGACCTCGCCGGCCCGGCGAAGCCGATGGGTCGGGATCGGCGCGGTGTGGTCGGGCTGGACGACGACGGCATGCCCGGTGGCAGCGTCCAGCTCGGACGGACGCCGGCGACGTTCCAGGTGTATCCGCTGGTCATGGTCTGTGTGAAGGGTGCCGCGAATCCTTGGCAGGGTGGCCCGTCCCTGACGGTCGCCGGGGCGGGCCGGGCGGCTGTGACCAGCTGTTCGCCGGTTCTGGAGCGAGAACTTATAGAGATCAATTCGCCCCATGCATTGACTGAGTAAATTTAGTCGCTTAAGAATACATGTCATGCCCTTCCTGGGCCATGGCGGGCGAGCATCGCCCCCCGCGTGAAAGGACCAAGATGTCTCTTCTCACCGGCATGTCGCGCCGCGCTGCGACGCTCGCCGGCGCAGCCGCGCTCGGCCTCGTGCTGACCAGCTGCTCCGGCGGGACCACGTCCGCCGGCTCGGAGGCCACGCTCGTGGCCTACACCGGTCAATCGGGCGACTACCAGATCAACTTCAACCCGTTCTCGCCGTCCCGGATCGGGGGCCTTGGCGCGACCTACGAGACGCTGTTCTTCGTCAACAAGGCCAAGGTGTCCGACCTCGTGCCGCTGCTCGGCACCCAGCAGTCCTGGAACACCGACGGCACCGTCCTCTCGGTGACCCTGCGCGACGGGGTGACGTGGAGCGACGGTCAGCCCTTCACCGCGAAGGACGTCGCGTTCACCTTCGGCCTGTTGAAGAGCAACGCGGCCATCAACAACATCGGTTTCGACGGCACCGCCACCGCGGTGGACGACACCCATGTCACCTTCACGTTCAAGGCACCCGCCTTCGTCAAGGGCCCCGACCTGCTCGGCGCCGTGCCGATCGTCCCCGAGCACCTGTGGAAGACCATCAACCCCACCCAGGACGTCGTCGAGAAGCCCATCGGCACCGGCGCCTACCTGATCGGCGAGTTCAAGCCGCAGGCCTTCACCTACGCGGCGAACCCTAAGTACTGGGGCGGCGAACCGAAGGTCAAGAAGATCCGCTTCGTCGCGCTGTCGGGCAACCAGGCCGGCGCCGACGGCATCGCGGCCGGCACCGTCGACTGGTTCACCGGGCCGATCCCCGACATCAAGAACACCAAGAAGAACTTCCCGAAGTACGACGCGTACACCCAGTGGCAGAACCAGATGGTGCTCGCCACCTGCTCCAGCGTGCAGATGGGCTGCAAGGGGCCGCAGACCGACCCCGCCGTCCGGCACGCCCTCTACGCCGCCCTCAACCGGACGCAGCTCAACAAACTGGCGTTCCAGGACACCGCCAGCGCGATCTCCCCCGCCTTCACGCTCACCCCCAGCCAGGACCAGTTCGCCTCCGCCGCCCTCACGGAGAAGGTGGCGCCCATGGCCGCCGAACCGCAGAAGACCGCGCAGAGCTTGGAACAGGCCGGCTGGGTCAAGGGCGCCGACGGCATCTACGCCAAGGACGGCAAGCGGCTGTCGCTGACCGTCGAGGTCGTCACCGGCTGGACGGACTACATCACCGCGATCGACACGATGGCCTCGCAGGCCAAGGCCGCCGGAATCGACCTGCAAGCCGCCCAGTCCTCCTGGAACGAGTGGACGGAGAAGAAGGGATCCGGCAACTTCCAGCTGGTCATCGACTCGCTCGGGCAGGGCCCCGCGCCGGACCCGTTCTACCTCTACACCTACTTCTTCGACTCCAACACCGGAGCCAAGGTGGGTAAGTCCGCCGGAAACAACTTCTCCCGCTACACCAACCCGGAGGTCGACGCGGCGCTCGACAAGCTGGCCGCGCTCCCGCTCGACGACCAGGCGGCCCGGCAGCCCTACTTCGACACCATCCAGCAGGCGGTCGTGCGGGACATGCCGTACGTCCCGATCCTGACCGGTGGGACGACGAGCGTGTGGAGCACCGGGAAGTTCAGCGGCTGGCCCTCGGACCAGGACCTGTACGCCTTCCCCGCGGTGTGGTCATCCCTTGACGCCGCGGAGATCTTCAAGCGGCTCAAGCCCCAGAGCTGACCGCCCCCGACGTCGCCCCCGAGGAGAGAGCGTTGCTGTGAGTTATTTCCTTCGCAAGCTGGGTTTCTACGCGGTGGCCCTCTGGGCCGCCCTGACCCTCAACTTCGCCATCCCGCGACTCCTGCCCGGCAACCCCGTCGACATCCTGCTGGCCAAGCTCCAGCAGCGGGGCGGCTCGGTCAGCCCGGAGACGCGCAAGGCGTACACGCTCCTCCTCGGGGGCGACGACACGGGCTCCCTGTGGAGCCAGTACCTGAACTACCTCAAGAACCTCGCACACGGCGACCTCGGTGTCTCGGTGAGCTACTACCCGGCCAAGGTCTCCGACGTGATCCTGACGTCGCTGCCCTGGACCGTGGTGCTCGTCGGGGTCGCCACCGTCCTCGCCGCGCTGCTCGGGGTGCTCCTCGGCGCGATCGTGGGGTGGCGCCCCGGCACCTGGCTCGACTCGTTGGTCCCGGCCACGACGCTGCTGGCGGCCATCCCGTACTTCTGGCTCGCCCTGATCCTCACCTATCTGCTGGCCCGGGTACTCGGCTGGTTGCCGCTGCAGGGCGGCTACGACGTCGCGCTCACCCCCGGCTGGAACACGGAGTTCATCCTCTCGGCGGTGCGGTACGCGATCCTGCCCGCCCTGACCATCGTCCTGGCATCGATCGGCGGGTGGCTGCTCGGCATGCGGAACATGATGGTCTCCACCCTGTCGGAGGACTACGTCCTGACCGCAGAGGCCAAGGGCCTGACACCGAGAAAGATCCGACGCTCCTACGCGGCGCGCAACGCCGCCCTTCCCTCCGTGGCCGGGTTCGCCATCTCCCTCGGGTTCGTGGTCTCCGGCTCGGTCATCACGGAGCAGGTCTTCTCCTACCCCGGGATCGGCGGGCGCCTGCTCGGCGCCGTGACGAACAACGACTATGCGCTCATGCAGGGGGTCTTCCTGTTCATCACGCTGGCCGTGCTCGGCGCCAACCTGATCGTCGACCTGCTCTACGGCCTGATCGACCCGCGCACCCGCGCCCGGCACTGACGGGGGAGACCACGATGACGAACCTCACCCCCGCCAGCGCGCCGACCGTGGCTGACGCCGCCGACACGCTGATCCAGCCGACCGGCTCGGCGGGCCGTCCCGCCCGGGCAGGCTGGCGCATGCTCCTGCCCTCCATGACACCCTGGCTGGCCATCGGTCTCACGCTGGTCGTCGGCATCACGCTCTTCGGAGTCCTCGCCGTCTACGTCGTGGGCGACCCCAAGCAGATCCGGGACCAGGGGCTCACGCCGCCGTCGGCGCAGTTCCTGCTCGGCACCACCCAGACCGGGCAGGACGTGCTCGCACAACTCGCCTACGCCACCCGCGGCTCACTGCAGATCGGCGTGCTCGTCGGCATCCTCGCCACCGTCCTGTCGGCGTTCTTCGGCATCTACGGCGCCTACCGCGGCGGCATCCTCGACGAAGCGTTCTCCCTGCTGTCGAACGTCTTCCTCGTGATCCCCGGCCTGCCCCTGGTCATCGTGATCTCCGGCTTCGTACCGCGCGAGAGCCGTGGCGTGTGGACCATCGTCGTGGTGCTCGCCCTGACCAGTTGGGCCGCATCGGCGCGGGTGCTGCGCGCCCAGACGCTCTCGGTGCGAAACCGCGACTACGTCGCCGCGTCGAAGGTCGCCGGCGAGAAACCCTGGCGGGTCATCGCCGTGGAGATCCTGCCGAACCTCCTGCCCGTCCTCGCGTCCCAGTTCGTGTTCGCGATCATCGCCGCGGTCCTCGGCGAGGCCGGTCTGGCCTTCATCGGCCTCGGCGCCTCGAACTCCGCAACGCTCGGCACGATGCTCTTCTACGCGCAGAACGGGTACGCGCTGTCGCTCGGCGCCTGGTGGTGGTTCGTGCCGCCGGGCCTGATCATCGCGCTCTTCGGCATGGGCCTGTCCCTGGTCAACTTCTCGATCGACGAGACCATCAACCCCAAGCTCAAGAACCTCCGCCTGTACCGCAGGCGCGCGCGGCGGGCCGCGCGTATGGAGCGGCAACTGGCCCGACGCGGCGCAGGTGCCCCGGGCACCCCGGCCACCCGTTCGACAGTCTCGGAGGCGCCCCCGCGATGAACACGACGCTGCTGAACGACAACATCCCCGCCCCCGGCCGGCCGAGGGCCGACGCCGTCCTGACCGTCGAGAATCTCACAGTCGTGTACGAGGCGGACACCCCGGTCACGGCCGTCCGGGACGCGAGCCTGACCCTGCACCGGGGGGAGGTCCTCGGCCTGGCCGGCGAGTCCGGCTGCGGCAAGACCACCCTGGCGTACGCGATCAACCGCCTGCACCGGCCGCCCGCCCGGATCGCCTCCGGCCGCGTGACGTTCCACGACGGTGGCGGCGACGACGTCGACGTGCTCGCACTGACCGACGCCGAGCTGCGCGCCTTTCGCTGGGAGAAACTCTCCATGGTGTTCCAGGGGGCGATGAACGCCCTCAACCCCGTCACCACCGTGCGGGCGCAACTGCGCGACACCCTCCTGGCCCACCGCCCCGGCCTGTCCCGGGCGAAGGTGCGCGAGCGATCCGAAGAGGTGCTGCGACGCGTCGGGGTGGACCCCCGACGGTTGGGCTCCTACCCGCACGAGCTGTCGGGGGGAATGCGCCAACGAGTCATGATCGCCATGGCGATGCTGCTCCAACCACAGGTCATGATCCTGGACGAACCCACCACGGCTCTGGACGTCGTCGTCCAACGCGAGATCCTGAGCGAGATCATGCGGCTCCGCGACGAGCTGGACTTCGCCGTCATCTTCATCACGCACGACCTGCCGCTGCTACTGGAGATCAGCGATCGCATCGCCGTCATGCTGGCGGGCGAGATCGTCGAGCTCGGTGCGGCCGACCTGTTGTACCGCCACGCGCGGCATCCGTACACGCGCAAGCTCCTCGGCTCGTTCCCGAGCCTGTCCGGAGCGCGCGGGGCGTTCATCCGGTCCGGTGTCGACGAGACCGCCCTCCCAGACGGCACCATCGAGGAGCGGGCATGACCCTCGTCCACGTGACCGACCTCGTCAAGGATTACGGACTCCGTACGGGCCTACGTCGCACCCGGCTGCGCGCCGTCGACCACGTCAGCTTCGACCTGATCCCCGGGCGCACCGTCGCCCTGGTGGGGGAGTCGGGGTCGGGTAAGTCGACCATCGCCAAGATCCTCACCCGCATGGAGAAGCCCACGTCCGGCAGAGTTGACGTGCGTCTCGACGACGGCACCCCGGTGCACGGGTCGCTGTACCGGCGGCAGGTGCAGATGGTCTTCCAGGACCCGTTCGCCTCCCTCAACCCCTTCCACTCGATCGAGCACCACATCGCCCGTCCGCTGCGCATCCACCAGCGCACCCGCACCGCCGCCGAAACACACGCGCGCGTGCTGGAGATGCTCGAACGGGTCAACCTCACACCCGCCGAGACCATCGCGCCGCGCCGTCCGCACGAGCTCTCCGGCGGCCAGCGGCAGCGCGTCGCGATCGCCCGTGCGCTGGCGCCGGGGGCGCAGGTGCTCATCGCGGACGAACCGGTGTCCATGCTGGACGTCTCGATCCGCCTCGGGGTGCTCAACCTCATGGGCCGCCTGCAGCGGGAGGACCGGCTCGCCGTCCTGTACATCACCCACGACCTGGCCACCGCGCGGCACTTCTCGGACGAGATTCTCGTGCTCTACCGCGGTCGGATCGTGGAGCGCGGGCCGTCCGACGCGGTGATCCTGGACCCGCACCACGACTACACCAAGTTGTTGGCGAGTTCGGCACCAGATCCCGAGCGTCTCGACCGGATCACGGCCGCGGTCACGGTCGACCGCGACGCGATCGACAACAGCGCCTGCTACGACCACCGCACCAGCCGGTGGATGGAGGCCGGGGTGCCCTCGGTCACGGCGGCCGGCATGCCCGCGGGCTGACCCGGCGGGCCACGCCCCAGCTTGTCGTATTCGTTTTCGAACCCGAGGACACCGCATGGCTCACCTTCCCTTGACTTTTCGTGCCCTGGATCACGGCTGGACCCTCACCGCCCCCGCGCTCCCCGACGACGCCCCCGAAGCCGTCACCGCAGCCCTCGCCGACGGCGTGCCCGCCGTCGTACCCGGCGAGGCGCACCTGGACCTGCGGCGTGCCGGCCTGATCGACGACCCGTTCGACGGTGCCAACGAGGCCGCGCAGCAGTGGATCGGTGACACGACATGGCGCTTCTCGACGACGTTCACCTGGGCCGACGACGCCTCGACACGCCACGACCTGGTGGCTCACGGGCTGGACACGGTGGCCACCGTCCAGCTTAACGGCGACGTCGTCGGGCGGACGCAGAACATGCACCGCTCCTATCGCTGGGACGTGCGTGGGGCACTGCGCCAGGGGGAGAACACCCTCACGGTGACGTTCGCCGCTCCGGTGCCCGAGGCGACGGCGCGGGCCCAGCGTGACGGCGCCCTGCCGCGCGTCAACCACCACGACTACAACCAGCTGCGCAAGATGGCCTGCTCGTTCGGCTGGGACTGGGGCATCGACGTCGCCGGTGCCGGCATCTGGAAGCCGATCGGGCTCGACTCGTGGTCCCGGGTGCGCATCGCCTCGGTGCGGCCGCTCGTGGATGTGGTGTCGACCGGGGGCGCCGACGGTGCCGATCGGCGCGACGACGGCCTGCTGAGGGTGCACGTGGACGTGGAGCGCGACGGCAAACACGCCGACCAGGACGTCTCGCTCACCGTCACCGTCACCGACCCCGACGGCGGCACGCTGCACACCGGCTGCACCGTGCCCGCTGACGAGACGTCCGCCGTCGTCCTCGTCACGGTGCGCGACGTGCGGCGCTGGTGGCCCGTCGGATACGGCGACCAGCCGTTGTACGGCGTGCAGGTCGAGGCAAAGACCGCAGGTGACGCCGCGTCCTGGTACGGGCGGGTCGGCTTCCGTACCGTGGAACTCGACACGACGCCCGACGAGGCCGGGGCTCCGTTCCTGCTCCGGGTCAATGGCGAGCGGGTGCTCGTGCGGGGCGCCAACTGGATCCCGGATCACGCGTTCCTCACCCTGATCGACCGCGATCGGTACGCCCGCCGGGTGGCCGACGCGCTGCAGGCCAACATCAACCTGCTGCGCGTGTGGGGCGGCGGCATCTACGAGTCCGACGACCTGTACGACCTCGCCGACGAGCACGGCCTGCTGATGTGGCAGGACTTCCCCTTCGCCTGCGCCGCATACAGCGAGGACGCACCGATGCGGACGGAGATCGACGCCGAGGCCCGCGAGAACGTGGCGCGGCTCAGCCCGCACCCGTCCCTCGTGCTGTGGAACGGCAACAACGAGAACACCTGGGGCTCGGTGGACTGGGGTTGGCCCGGCCGCCTGGACGGTCGGGGCTGGGGCGACCGCTACTACCGCCACCTGCTGCCGCGCGTGCTCGCCGAGCTCGACCCGACGCGCCCGTACTCACCGGCGAGCCCGTACTCGTTCGGCGACTACCGGCACCCGAACGACGAGCGGTACGGCACCATGCACGTCTGGGACGTGTGGAACCGGGCGGACTACACCGGCTACACCCGGTACAAGCCGCGTTTCGTCGCGGAGTTCGGCTTCCAGGCGCCGCCTGCCTGGTCCACGCTCGCCGCCGTGGTGCACGACGAGCCGCTGGACCCGTTCGGCCCGCAGATGCTGGTGCACCAGAAGGCCAACCTCGGCAACGCGAAGCTCGCGCGCGGATGGCAGGGCCACCTGCCCGACCCCGTCACCATCGAGGACTGGCACTGGACCACCCAGCTCAACCAGGCGCACGCCATCCGGTTCGGCGTCGAGCACTTCCGCTCCCTGACGCCCCACAACACCGGGACGATCCTGTGGCAGTTCAACGACAACTGGCCGGTGGTGTCCTGGGCCGCCGTCGACTTCGCCGAGCGCCGAAAGCCCCTCTGGTACGCCCTGCGGGCCGCGTACGCCCCGCGGCTGGCCACACTTCAGCCGCGCGCGTCGGCCGAGGCGTGGGCCGCCGCGTGGGAAGGACTCGAGCCGGACCCGGACACTCTCGCGCTGGTGCTCGTCAACGACACCGCCGAGGCGTTCCGCGGCACCTTCACGGTGACGCGGGAGACATTCGACGGCACGCTCCTGGCCAAGGCCACGATCGAGGCGTCGGTGCCCGCGCGCGGCGCGGTGTCGGTCACGGTTCCGGACGACGTCGCCGCGTTCGGGGATCCCGCCGCCGAGGTGATCGTGGCCGAGTCGGACGATGGCACCGCAGGGTTCGCACCGGCCTTCCGGCACGGCGTCGAGGTGGTCGACCAGCGCCTCGACCCCCGGCCGCTGCGGGTCGAGGCCGTACCCACGGATGACGGTTGCCTGCTGCACGTGGCCGCCACCTCCTACGCCCGTGACGTGTTCTGCCCTGCCGACGTGGTGAATCCCCTGGCCTCGGTGAACGACGGCATGGTGAACCTTCGGGCCGGTCGGTCCGTCACCATCCAGGTGACGTCGCCGGCAGGTGATCCAGACGCCTTCGCCGCAGCCGTGCGCTGTGCCAACACCCTCCTGGACCCGGCAGAGAGGACCTTTCCATGACCGCTGTCCCGGCTGTCCCCGGGCAGTTGCCCGCCCACCACGCGTGGCTCGATGCCGAGTGCCGTCGGCTGATCGCCTTCGGCGCGCGTTCCGCGCTGCCCGACGGCGGCGCGGCCTACCTGGACACCACTGGCAGGCCGGATCCCACCCACGGCGTGCTCACCTGGATCACCGCCCGCACCACGCACGCGTACTCACTCGGCGTGCTGCTCGGCGTGCCCGGCAGCGCCGCCGTCGCCGACGCCGCACTCAAGGCTCTGACCGGCCGGCTACGCGACGCCGAGCACGGTGGGTGGTTCCACGCGCTCGCGCCGGACGGCACCCCTGACCGCGCCGCCGGTAAATCCTGCTACAACCACGCCTTCGTGCTGCTGGCTGCGTCATCCGCGGCGCTCGCCGGCCGGCCCGGCGGTGCCACGCTGCTCGCCGAGGCCGCCGACGTCTATCTCACGTGGTTCTGGGACGACGACGCCGGTCGCCCGGTGGACACCTGGGACGCCGGCTTCACCAGGGCCGACGACTACCGCGGTCTCAACGCCACGATGCACTCCGTCGAGGCGTTGCTCGCCGTGGCCGACGCCGTCGAGGTGCTCGACGCTTCGGACGCGCCCGGCGTCGGCGGGGGAGCGTCTGCCTGGCGGGACCGGGCCGCGCGGGCGGCGCGATTCGTCGTCGAGCTCGCCACCGCACACGACGGACGCCTGCCGGAACACTTCGGGCCGGACTGGGCCCCGGTTCTCGGCTTCAACCGCAACCAGCCGGACGACCCCTTCAAGCCGTACGGCGCCACACCCGGACACGGCCTGGAGTGGTCGCGGCTGTTGTTGAACGTCGAGGCCACGATCGGCACCGACGAAGCCCTCGCCGCAGCAGCGGTGCGGCTGTTCGACCGGGCCGTCGACGACGGCTGGGCTGCGGACGGTGCGGAGGGGTTCGTCTACACCACCGACTGGGACGGCACGCCGTTGGTGCGCCAGCGGATGCACTGGGTGGTGGCCGAGGCGATCGCCGCCGCCGCGGCACTGCACCGGCGCACCGGCGAGCGGCGGTTCGCCGACAGCTACGCCGCCTGGTGGGACTACGCCGAGCATCATCTGCTCGACCGCACAGGCGGCTCGTGGTGGCACGAGCTCGACCCGCACAATATTCCCGCCACGACCGTGTGGCCCGGTAAACCCGACGTCTACCACGCGTTGCAGGCCACGTTGCTGCCGCGCCTGCCGCTCGCGCCCACGCTCGCCCGGGCGCTTCGGGCGGGGCTGCTCGTCTCGTCGCCGAAGGGCACCGACGGTCGAGGGCAGCCGGCATGAGCGGGCACGGACCGTCGGTGGGGGCGGTGATGGTGATCGGCGAGACGCTGATCGACGTGCTGCCGGCCAGCCGCGGCGACGGTGCCGCTCTCGGCGTTCGCGAGCTACCCGGCGGCAGTCCCGCGAACGTGGCGGTGACTCTCGGGCGGCTGGGCCGGGGGCCGGTGCTCGTCACCACCCTCGCCGACGACGCGCGCGGCACCGCCGCGCGGGACTGGCTCGAGGCGTCGGACGTCACCGTCGTGGCGCAGCCGCCGGCCACCGGGCGGACGTCGGCTGCCGCCGTCCGGCTCGCCGCCGACGGGTCGGCGACCTACGACTTCGATCTCACCTGGGACCTCTCGCCCGAGTTCCTCACCGGCGTCACCGCGGCGGGCGGGATCGCGGTCCTGCACGCCGGCTCGATCGCCACCGTGCTCGACCCGGGGGCCGACACGGTCGAGGCCGCGCTGCACGGGGCCCGCGGACGCTCCCTGGTGACGTTCGATCCCAATGCGCGCCCGGCGGTCACGCCGCACGTCGCGCGAGTGCTGCCGCGCGTGGAGCGGTTGGTGGGCCTCAGCGACGTCGTCAAGGCCTCCGACGAGGACCTCGCCTGGTACCACCCCGGCGTCAACCCGGTGGAGGTGGCTCGTGCCTGGGCTGGGTCGGGGCCGGTCCTGGTCGTCGTGACCCGGGGCGCGGACGGCAGCGTGTTCGTGCGCGGCGACGACGTCGTCACCGTGCCGGGCAGGCCGGCGACCGTGGCCGACACGATCGGCGCCGGCGACACCTTCATGGGGGCGCTCGTCGACGCGCTCGTCGGCGTCGGGGTGCACGGGCCGACCGCACGCGGGGCGCTCGCCGCGCTCAGCAGGGAGGATTTGCGCCGGGTGGGATCTCGGGCGGCGAGCGCTGCCGCGATCACGGTCTCCAGGCCGGGTGCCGATCCACCGACGTCGGCCGAGCTCGACGCGGTGGCGCGGGCGGCCACCGGCTGAGGCGGCAGCGTCACCACGACGGCTGCGGGCTCAGCGGCAGGCCCGCAGCCGTTCCGGCGGGGGAGGAGGGACGCGGTCAGTCCTTGTCGGGCCGCTCCTCGGCCCGGGCTGCCGCATTGGCGGAGCGCAGCACGCGGGGATGCCGCAGAGCGGACGAGTCGGCCAGGGACGCCGCGGTTCGCACGGTGAAGGTGTGGGTCTCGCCCGCGAGCAGTGAGACGAGCATGTCGTCCACGACCGCGTCGGGGGCCACCTTGTCGGCGAGCAGGGCGAGGTCGCGGACGTACGACGTGGCCCGCACCTCCACCTGGTAGCCGCCGGTCACGGGCGTGACCTCGGCCGTGAAGGGGGTCGAGTCGTAGGCGAGGTCGCGGTCCTCGGCGAACTGGTGGTGGACGCGGATGCCACCGGCGGCGACGGTCAGCACCTCGCTTCTCGGATCGACCGGGGTGAGCAGGTCGTCGGTCAGGTCGAGCAGGGCGACAGACCGGGGCGCGACATCGAGCGGCATCTCGACGGTCGCCAGCATGTCGCCGGTGAGGGTCTGCCGCGCGGCGCGGACCGTACCCGTCCACGGCTGGTCGTGATCGTTGACCGCGACCAGGGTGGGCCTTCCGTGGCGGGGTTGCACGGTCAGTAGCCGTGGCGCGAAGGCGTGCTTGAGCGCGTAGTAGAGGGGCTTGGGTCGTTCGTCGCTGTCCACGGCGGCCCAGGAGGTGACCGGCCAGCAGTCGTTGAGTTGCCAGACGAGGGCCCCGGCGGTGTAGGGCCACCAGGAGCGGAAGTGCTCGACGCCGAACGCCACCGCCCGTGCCTGGTTGAGCTGTGTCGCCCAGTGCCACTGCTCGAAGTCGTCCGGCACCGGCAGGTGGGGTGCGAGGCCGCGGTCCAGCTTGCCGTTGCCGTCGCCGGCCTTCTGATGCAGCAGAAACGCGGGTGAGGTGGGTGTCAGTGGTCGGTCACGGATCCAGCGGGTGAGGGTCGCCCAGGTGGGTGGGCCCTGGAAGCCGAACTCCGCGCAGAACCGCGGGATGTGATCGCGGTAGTGGGTGTAGTCGAGCATGTTCCAGACGTCCCACTCGTGGCGGGTGCCGTAGAGGGCGTCGTTGGGCGGGAGATCGCCGGGGCTGTACGGGCTGCCGGGCGCGTACGGGCGGGTGGGGTCCAGTGCGGTGACGAGCGCCGGCAGCAGTTCGGTGTAGTAGCCGAGCCCCCAACTGCGTCCGTCGAGGGCCTCCTGCCAGCCCTCCCAGTCGGTGTAGGCGGGCAGGTTCTCGTTGTTGCCGTTCCACAGCACCAGCGACGGGCGGGCGACCAACCGGGTGATGTTCTCCCGCGCCTCGGCTTCGACCTCGCTCCGCAGGGGCTCCTCCTCGGCATAGAAGGCACACGCGAAGGGGAAGTCCTGCCACACCAGCACGCCCCGTTCGTCGCAGGCGGCATAGAAGTCGTCGGTCTCGTAGATGCCGCCACCCCAGATCCGCAGCATGTTCATGTTCGCCCCGACGGCCTGGTCGATCCGGCGGGCGAGCCGTTCGGGGGTGACCCGGGTGAGGAGGTGGTCGTCCGGGATCCAGTTGGCGCCCTTGGCGAAGACCCGGGTGCCGTTGACGACGAACACGAACGGCGTGCCGGTCCCGTCGGGCTCGGTGTCCACGGTGACGGTGCGGAAGCCGATCCGACGTCGGTCGGTGTCCACCGGCTCGGCGTCGGCCAGGAGCGTGACGGTCAACTCGTAGAGCGGCTGCTCACCGTAGCCGACCGGCCACCACAGCCGGGCGTCCGGCACGAGGACGGTGACGTGGGCGGCGTTGCCGGAGACAGCCGTCCGTTCCTCGCGGCCGTCTACGGTCACCACCGCGGTGTAGTAGCGGTCCGCGGCGCGCTCCACGTCCAGGTGTACGTCGACGCGACCGGTGCCGTCGGGGTCGACGGTGACCAGCGGCCGCACCTGGGCCAGCCGGGCGGTGTCCCAGCGTTCCAGCCGTACCGGCTTCCAGATGCCGGCGGTCTGCAGGTCCGGTCCCCAGTCCCAGCCGAAGGAGCAGGCCATCTTGCGGATCGCGTTGTACGGGTGCGGGTAGGCGCGCTGCCGCCAACCGAGCTGGCTCTCTGCCTGTTCGGCGTAGGTGAGCGCCGCTGCCAACGTCACGGTCAGCTCGTTGTGGCCCTCCCGCAGGCAGTCGCGGACGTCGAACCGGTAGCCGCGGTGCATGTTGGCGGTCCGGCCGAGCACGACGCCGTTGAGGGCGATCGTGGCGATCGTGTCGATGCCGTCGAAGACCAGCTCCACCCGCTCGTCCACGCCGGGCGCGGACGTCTGGAAAGCCGTCGTGTACTGCCAGTCGACGCGGTGCATCCAGGTCAGGGACGCCTCGTTGCTGTCCAGGTAAGGGTCGGGGATGAGCCCGGCGGCCATCAGGTCGAGGTGGGTGCTGCCCGGCACCTGTGCGGGGATGTCCCGTCCCGCGAGGACGTCCGGCGCGGGGCCTCCGTCGGCGCGTAGCCGCCAGCCCTCGTGCAGGGTCGTGCGCGTCATCGGGTCCTCCTCCTTGTCGGCGGCAGGGGTCAGGCCCGAGGAGCATCCTTACGTAGGCAAACGAAGTAAGTCAATGCGTCATGTGCGCGCGGGCTTCAGCGGACGGCGGTATCCGGACCCAGCTACCCGGCCTCGTCCGATCCGGCGGCGCGTGCCCTGTCCTGCGGATGGGGATGACCGAGAGTCAGCTCGCTCCGCAGGACGAGCACCGCGCCGCCGATCGCCGCCGCGTCCGACCCGTTGACCGACGGCACGATCCGTACCTGGTGCGCGCGCCGTGCGAACAGACGGCGGTCCACCTCCTGCTGGATCATCGTCTGGTAGATCGAACCGGCCACGGCGAAGCTCGGCCCGGCCAGGACGATCGCCTCCAGGTCGAACAGGCACGCCATGGTGACGGCCGCGTGACCGAGGTAGCGGGCCGACTGCTCGACGAGCCCTCGCGCGCCGGCGTCGCCGGTGTTCGCCGCCGCCGCGATCCGCGCGAACTCGGTGAGGACGTCGGTGGCGGTCGGGTCCAGCGCCAGCCGGCGGCCGAGCCCGGGTGTCGCCAGGGCCTGCCGGACCAGGGCCGACGGGCCCGCGTAGTTCTCCAGGCAACCGACGTTGCCGCACGGGCACTCGTCACCGTTGACGTCGATCGAGATGTGGCCGATCTCCACGCTGTTCGACGAACTTCCCCGATAGACCTCGCCGGCGACCACCACGCCACCGCCGATGCCGGTGGCCATGTAGATGCAGCCGTAGGTGCTTCGCGGGTCGACCGTACCCATCCAGTACTCACCGATCGCCGCCGCCGCCGCGTCGTTGTCGAGCAGGACGGGCAACCCGAGAGCCTCCGCCAGCCGCAGCGCGACCGGGTGGTCGAGCCACTCTTCGGTCGGTTGCGGCGTCAACAGCACACCCGCGCGTCGATCCTGTGGTCCGTAGCTGACCAGGCCGACCCCGAGCACCCGGTCGCGGTCGACAGCCGCCGTGGCCAGCAACGCGTCGACCTGCGCCGCCACCAGTGGCAGCGCCCGCTCCGGTGGCATCGTCGCCACGCCCTGGAACGACGTCCGGGCCACCTGTCGACCCGCCAGGTCGATGACCACGATCACGCACGTGTTGCGCTCCAGCTGCACCCCGACGCTGTAGCGGGCCAGCGGATTGAGCTGCACCATGGTGCGTGGCTTGCCACCCGTCGGCGCACCCCGACCAGCCTCGACCACGAGGTCGTCGCCGATCAGCTCACGCACGACCTCGGAGATCGTCGCGCCCGTCAGACCCGTCGCCGCCGCGAGTTCCACCCGGCTGATGCTGCGCGCCGACCTGATGACGTCCAGCACCAGGCCGCGCGTCTTCGGTCGGCTGGCCCAGATCGGGCTGCTCGCCACGGTCCCTCCCAGTTTCCACCCGGCCCGCCAGGCTACTTCACTCAGCACCTCGTTGGTCGCCGCCCTGTCTCCGCATTCGCACCGGTCCTGACATGTATTGACTTTCGTAACCAAGCTAATAAAGGATGGCCCGAAGCGCTCCCATCGATCTCTCACCAGCACGAGGAGATCAGATGAAACATCGACATGCACTGCTGGCCACCGGCACCGCCGGTGTGCTGATGCTGGGCGGCATGGCAACGTCCACGCCCTCCGCTGCGGCGGCCGCCACCGGTTGCGCAGTCACCTACACGGTGCAGAGCCAGTGGCCGGGCGGATTCACCGCCAACGTCGCCGTCACCAATCTCGGCGACGCGGTGTCGAGCTGGAAGCTGGCCTTCGACTTCCCCGGTGCAGGCCAGAAGGTCACCCAGGGCTGGAGTGCCACCTGGACCCAGGTCGGCACCCGGGTGACGGCCGCCAGCATGAGCTGGAACGGCGCACTGGGCACTGGTGCCTCGACCTCGATCGGGTTCGGCGGCTCGTGGAGCGGCGCGAATCCGGTGCCCGCATCGTTCACGCTCAACGGCACCAGGTGCACCGGGTCGGTGACCACACCGACCCCTCCGCCGACCACCCCTCCGCCGACCACCCCTCCGCCGACCACCCCTCCGCCGACCACCCCTCCGCCGACCAGTGGGTCGGCACCGGGGCTGCGGGTGTCCGGGAACAAGATCGTCACCACGGCCGGAAAGCCGTACCGGCTGCTGGGCGTGAGCCGGTCCGGCGGGGAGTTCGGCTGCGTGCAGGGTAAGGGCCTCTGGGATTCCGGACCGGTCGACCAGGCCTCGATCGATGCGATGAAGACCTGGAACATCCACGCCGTGCGCGTTGCGCTGAACGAAGAATGCTGGCTCGGCGTCAACGGCTCGCCCAGCGGCGTCACCTACCAGCAGGGCGTCAAGGACTACGTGAACCGGCTCGTCGCCAACGGCATCAACGTCATCCTCGACCTGCACTGGACCTGGGGGGCCTACCCCAACAGCCCGGAGTGGCACTGCAAGGACGAGCATGCCACCTGCCAGAAGCCGATGCCGGACGCGCGGTACGCCCCGCAGTTCTGGACGGGCGTCGCCAACGCGTTCAAGGGCAACGACGCGGTCGTCTTCGATCTGTTCAACGAGCCCTACCCGGACATGCCCGCCGATTGGAACAAGACCCTGGGCTGGCAGTGTCTACGTGACGGCGGCAGCTGCGCCGGCCTGCCGTACGAGGTGGCGGGCATGCAGGACCTCGTCGACGCGGTCCGCGCCACCGGTGCCACCAACCTGCTCATGATCAGCGGTCTGGAATGGACCAACGACCTGCGGGAGTGGCTGACCTACAAGCCAAACGACCCGCTGAACAACCTGGCCGCCTCGTGGCACGCGTACAGCTTCAACGCCTGCGCCACCGAGTCCTGCTGGGACAGCCAGATCGCTCCGCTGGCGCAGCAGGTGCCCATCGTGATCGGGGAGTTCGGCCAGGACAACTGCGGCTTCGACTACATGCAGCGACTGGTGAACTGGGCCGACGAGCACGACCTGAGCTACCTGGCCTGGACCTGGAACCCGTGGGGCTGCACCGGCGGCGCCGTGCTCATCAAGGACTGGGCCGGCACCCCGGAGCCCGGCATCGGCGAGGGCTTCAAGGCCCACCTGCTGACCCAGAGCCCCTATCTCTGAGCAATCTCGTCGGCCGGCCCGCGCTCGCGGCGCTGGCCGGCCGACGACCCACCCACCCGTATCCCGAGGGGATGGCATGCGCAGGAAATCTCGACTGACGTCACCGAACACGCCGGGGGCAACACGTCCGGGGTCCGAGGTGCGACGGCCGTCGGCGGCGGTGACCGGGAGGATCGGCGATGTCTGACCTCCCACCGCGTGTGCTGTTCGGCGCGGCCTATTACCACGAGTACCAGCCGTACGAGCGGCTCAAGACCGACCTCGACCTGATGGCCGCGGCCGGTTTCACCGTCATCCGGGTCGGTGAGTCGGTCTGGTCGACGTGGGAGCCGGAGGACGGCCAGTTCGACCTCGACTGGCTCCAGCCGGTCCTCGACGGTGCCCACGAACGCGGGATCAGCGTGGTCCTCGGCACCCCGACGTACTCGGTGCCCCCGTGGCTGGCCCGCCGGTACCCCGAGATCGCCGGGGAGCTCCGCACGGGTGAACGGATGGGGTGGGGCGGCCGGCAGGAGGCGGACTACACCCATGCCGCCTTCCTGTTCCACGCCGAGCGCGTGACCCGGGCGGTCGTCGCCCGGTACGCCGACCATCCGGCCGTCATCGGGTTCCAGGTCGACAACGAACCCGGCCTGTGGCTGTTCCGCAACCACGGCGTCTTCCAACGATTCGTCGACGACCTGCGCCGCACGTACGGCAGCGTCGAGGCCCTGAACCGGGAGTGGGGTCTGGTCTTCTGGTCGAACCGGCTGACGACCTGGGCCGACCTGTGGCGGCCGGAGGGCAACACCCATCCGCAGTACTCGCTGGCATGGCGGCGCTTCCAGGCGCGGCTGACCACGGAGTTCATCGCCTGGCAGGCCGGCATCGTGCGCGAATACGCCAGCCCGGAACAGTTCGTCACCACGTGCATCGACTATGGGCGGCCGGCCGTCGAGGACGACGAGCTGGCCGCCCGGCTCGACGTGACCGCGGGCAACGCCTACTACGAGCCGCAGGACGCGTTGACGCTCCCCGACCCCCGTACGCCGCCGCCGGACCGGGTGGGCAACGGGGCCTGGACGATCCACCAGCACGCCGACCGGATGTGGAGCTCGCGCCAGGAACCCTTCCTGGTCACCGAGACCAACGCCAACCACCGGATCGCCCCGCACAGCCGCGCCGCATACGACGGGCAGTGGCGGCAGGCCGCCTGGGCCCTCGTCAGCCGCGGCGCGCAGATGATCGAATACTGGCACTGGCACACCATCCACGCCGGCGCGGAGACCAGCTGGGGCGGGATCATCCCGCACAGCGGACGGCCCGGACGCGCCTACCGGGAGATCGCCCGCATCGGTCGGGAGCTCGGCATCGCCGGCGATCTCGTCGCTGGGCTGACCCCTGACGCCGACGTCACCCTGCTGCACTCCCTGCCCACCCGGTGGCTGATGCAGGAACACCCGCCGCTGGCCCGGCAGGACGGCAGCGGCGACACCGACTCCTACCACGCGTTCTTCGACGCCTTCCACCGCGGGGCGTTCGACGCCCGGCTGCAGACCCGCATCGTCCACGTCAGCCAGCTCGTGGCGCAGCCCGTCGAGCAGGCCGTCGAGGGTCACCCGGTGCTTGTGGTGCCCGGACTCTACGTCGCCGAGGACGCCACCCTGGACTGGCTGAAGGCGTACGCGCACGCAGGCGGGCACCTGGTGGTCGGTCCGCGCACCGGCTACAGCGACGGCGAGACACGGGCCCGTGTCGACGTGCAGCCCGGACGCCTGGCCGACGCCGCCGGAGCGTGGTACGAGGAGTCCGCCAACCTGCTGGACGAGGTGCCGGTGACCGCGCGGGACGCCGGACTCACCCTGCTGGGGCGGCCCGCCGCGACCCGCTGGCTGGACGCGCTGATCGCCGAGGACGCCACCGTGCTGGCCGGGTACGACCACCCGCACTTCGGGCAGTGGGCGGCCGTCACCACCAGGGTGGCCGGACGCGGACGGGTCACGTGCGTCGGGGCGCTGCCCAACGTCGACCTTGCCCGGGGCATCATGCGCTGGCTGCTCGTCGAGCGGTCGGACCAGTGGTACGCCGTGCCCGACTCCGTGACCAGCACGGGAGCGACCGCCCGCACCGGGCAGCGGTTGCGCTTCCTGCACAACTGGTCGTTCACCCCGGTGGATGTCCGGGTCCCGGTCGCGGTCACCGACGTGCTCGACGCCACCTCGTACGCCCCGGGCGACGAACTGCCGCTGGGACCGTGGGACGTGCGCGTCCTCGTCGAGAACTGACCGGTCCTGCGGACCGGATCGCCCCGGGTCTGGTGGGGGACACCAGACCCGGGGCGATTCCGTGGCCACCGGTGCCGTGGGTGGGACGGACCGGCCGACGAGGCGGGTGGGTCACCCGGTGGCGGTGCCGGCCGTGGGCGGCGGCCGGCTGGCTGCCGGGAGCGCCGCGGATGCCGCCGGGGCCGTGCCGCCAGGCGCCGCCGGATCGGTGACGCCTGGCGGCACGGCCGGCGGGTACGACGGCGGGGGACCGGGTGCCGCGCCGAATCGGCACCCGGTCCCGGCGTTGCCGGCGAACTACTGCCGGGTCCACTTCTGGTTGCTGCCGCCCGTGCAGTTCCAGGTCTGCACGGTGCTGCCGTTCGCGGTGCCCGCGCTGGTCACGTCCAGGCACAGCCCGGATTCGCGGCCGACGACCGTGCCGTCACCGTTGAGGGTCCACTGCTGGTTGGTACCGCCGTTGCAGTCCCAGATCTGCACCTTGGCACCTGCGGTGGTGGAGTGACCGGGGACGTCGAGGCACTTGTTGCCGTACACCTGCAGGGCGCCGTTGGGCAGCGCGACCCAACGCTGGTTGCTTCCGCCGGTGCAGTCCCAGATCGCCAGCTGCGTGCCGTTGGTGGTGCTGGCGCCGGGCACGTCCAGGCACCGCTGGGAGCCGACACCGCGCAGCACGTTACCGGAGCCGGTCGGCGGCGTCGTCGGGCCGTCGAGTCTCCAGCCGTACCGGAGCCGGTCGAGACCGGACTGGTTGATGACGGTCAGTGACAGGTTGGTGCCGCTGCCGGTCAGCGACGTGATGGCGCAGGAGGCGTTGAAGCAGGGGCCGGGGCCCTGGGTCTGGTTGGCCTCCTTGACGCCGGTCCAGACCAGCGAGCCCATGCCCAACTCCCGTACCGTGTCGGTGAGCGCGTAGAAGTACGACACGTTGTTGTTGCCGTCGCGGGGCCCGTTGTAGTTGACGCCGGTGTTCATCGGCACGCCGAACTCGGTGAGAATGGCGCGGTCGGCGTATCCGCACAGGCGGGCCTTGAAGCTGTTGATCCACTCCGCCTCCGTCGGGTGGGTCTCGCCCCCCAGGGTGTACATGTGGATCGACAGCAGGGTGCCGTTCAACCGGGAGTCCGCCCCTACGGCGCACAGGTCGATGTCCGACCAGAGCCCCGGCACCACGATCCGGCCGCGCGGGATGTTCGAGTAGCGTTGCAGGAACGCTGCCGCGAGATTGGTCAACTCGGTCGCGCTGTACCCCCACGGCTCGTTCACGATGTCGAAGTAGAACCGGCTGTTGCTGCCGTACTTGGCGATGACCGTGTCCCACATCCGGTAGAACGCGTTCATGTCGCTGATCCGGCCGCCGGTCGGGGGCCAGGGTGCGATCATCACGTTCATGCCCATCGCGCTGGCCGCGTCGTACGCCGCCGTCAGGCTGCCCCACCACGGGGACGACGTGGTCTGCGGGTTGATCCCGAACCGGATCGTGTTCGAGCCGAGGCCCTGGAATCCCCTGAGGATCGCGGTGGCCTTCGTGTAGGTGGTCGCATAGCTGTCCGACTTGGACAGCCCGATCGGGACGTTCTCGTCGTACAGGAAGTTGTCCCTGGCGTCCGCCCAGTTGACTCCGCGGAACTGGCTGGTGGCGGCCTGCGCCGGTGCGCTGGTGGCCACATGGACGCCCAGTGAGCCCAGCAGCACGGTAACGGCCGCGCCGATCGAGGCGAGACGCCACAGGCGTCTACGAACAGTCATGACATCCTCCATGCCAGTTGCCGATGGTGATCCAGCCGCCGTGCTGGCCCCGGTTGCCGGGTGCCGCCTATCCGAGGCGCCACTGCTGGTTGTTGCCGTTGTTGCAGGCCCAGAGTTGGGTCAGGGCGCCGTTGGCGGTGGAGCCGCCGCTGACGTCGAGGCAGAGGCCGGACTGGACGCCGGTGATGGTGCCGTTGGCGTTGACGTTCCATTGCTGGTTGGCGGTGCCGGTGCAGTCCCAGATGATGACCCGGGTGCCGTTGGTGGTGCCCTGACCGGCGGCGTCGAGGCATTTGTTGCCGTAGACGGTGAGTTGTTTGCCGGCGGTGCGGGTCCAGCGTTGGTTGGTGCCGCCGTTGCAGTCCCAGATCGCCAGTTGGGTGTCGTTGGTCTGGGAGGCGTTGGGCACGTCCAGGCACTTGCCCGCGCCGACCGCGCGGACCGGCCCGCCGGAGGTCGGCGGCGGGGTGGACGGCGGAGACGTCGGCTGGCCGGTGGATCCGTACGGGCATTCGCTGAGGTACCGGGAGACTCCGGTGTTGTCCGCGAGTGACGGACACAGGAACTGCGTGTAGCGGTTGTCGTTGTCGAGGAAGATTTTCAGCCAGGGGATCTCCCGTCGGGTCACCTGGGAGTTTCCCCAGGTGGGGAATCCGTGGCCGCCACCGGTGAGCTCGACGTAGGCGCCCTTCGTGGTGGCCGGTTTGGTGGCCCACAGGCTGTTGATCGAGGACGGGGTGACCGTGCCGTCGTCCCGGGCGCCCATGATCAGCGTGGGTACCCGCACGGTGGAGAGGTTCTGCGAGAACGAGGCCGGGGCGAGGGGGATGGCCGCCTTGAGGGTGGGACGCCGCATGGCGGCGCTGATGGCGCCGCCGCCGCCCATGGAGTGACCGAGCACGGCGAGCCGGTTGGGGTCGACCCGGTCACGGACCGCGCTCTGCCCGGTGAGGTAGTCCAGCGCGGCCAGCAACTGGGTGCCCCGGGCGGTGTCGAAGTCGGTGGGGCTGTTGGTGTCGATGCCGATCACCACGAAGCCGAAGGACGCCAGCCAGGGCCCCATCCAGGCACCCTCGGCAGCCCAGGATGCCGTGTAACCTGGTACCGCCGCGATCGCGCCCCAGGTCCCCTGACTGGTGTCGGTCGGGTAGTAGATCTTCCCGCCGTTGAAGCCGTAACCACGTGGCACGGTGATCTCCGCGGTGGGGAACGTGCCGCGGTTGGCGGCGACGCTCTGCACCGTGGGATCCGGCCCCCGCTGGTACGACGCCGCGGCAGCCGAGGGGGAACTGCCCACCACTGCGGCTCCGGCCATCGCCACGCCCAGCAGGGCCGCGGCCCCGCCCGCCATGATGCGCCAGCCCCGCCGGGGCGGGGAACTGCGTTCCTGCCGACCGGCCCCGGCACCGTCCGGCATGCCGGACCGGGGATCTGCGGCCGGCACCGGCCGGAGATCCCCGCCGAGTCCATCGCGCGCGTCTGCTTTCACGATGTTCACACCTTTCGTAGGATCCTGCTCCGCACCTTGGCCACCGGCCCTTCGGCGATGACCTCAGTGCGAATTGGTTTCGAATGGGGCACCTGCGTGCTGTGGGCTCGGCCCGGAGAGGGGGCCGGCGCCGTGACGGCCGGCGCTTGCCGGCGGATCTCCGATGAACGCCCACCGGTAGTTGCTTCGGATCGGTGGCAGTCGGGCGGGGTGGCGCTGGCCTCAGCCGATCCGGCTGCCCGCACCGGACGACTGTCCGTTCTCGGCGCGCCTTCGGCGACCCGGTTTCCACCCGCCCGGGAACCGGTGGGCGGAAACGACCCACCCGGTGCCCACCGGACGGTCGGGTCCGTCGCTCAGGAGGCGAGGAGGCGAGGAGGCGACGGCTCCTCCGGGCCATGCCGGTCAGACATGGCCCGGAGGGCCGCACTCATCTCAGGTTCGGCACCTCGTCGCGGGTGACCACGTACGAGCTGTTGTAGACGGTGTTGATGAAGGATGGCGGGTTCGTGCTGCCGTCGCTGATGAAGCTCGTGTGCCAGGTGTTGAACAGCACCCACCGGGCACCGGAGGACTGCAACTGCGCCGGGTCGGGGATGCGGCCGTTCTCGTGCAACGCGATCGGGATCGTCCCGCCGTACACGCTGCGGGCGGCGTTGAACATCGACGTCAATGGCCCGTGGTCACCGGCGTACGTGTCGGCGCCGCCGATGTCGACGTACTGCTTGCCGGGGTACCAGGCGGCGCTGGGGGAGCCGTTGAACGGGTGCAGGTAGACCAGGTTGTGCACCCCCTGGGCACGCATGAAGTTGTAGGTGTAGACCCACAGCCGGTTGTACTGGCCGGCGCCCTCCATGCTCCACCAGAACCAGGTGCCGCTGGCCTCGTGCCAGGGGCGGAACAGGACCGCGCCGCCACCGTTCTGAATGACCTTCAACTGGTTGGCCCAGGCGGTGAGCCGCTGGTTGAGCCGGCCGTTGTCGGCGGTGCCGGAGGTCAGTGCCGCGTTGATGTTCGCCCGCATCAGGGAGCCGTTGTAGCCGTCGGTGTTCTGCGCGGGCGAGCCCATGTGGTAGCCGACCATCGGGATACCTCCGGCGTTCCACCAGGCCAGCCCACGGGCACCGAAGTCCGGGGCGTCACCCATGTCCTGGCCGCGGACTGCCGGGTACTTGCCGGAGGCGTTGCGGATGATGTTCATCTCGTAGTCCGGCCCGCTGACCCAGGTGGACTCCTGCTGCCCGGACAGGATGTGGTTGCCGTACTGGCTGTAGACGTAGCAGAGCAGCCGGCGCGCGGCGGCGGTGGCGTTGGGATCGACCGGGGCAACGGCGCAGCTACCCGGGGTGGTCGGCGGGGTGGTCGGGTTGCCGCCGGTCTGCGACCAGCGCTGGTTGGCCTGGCCGTTGCAGTTCCAGAGGGCGACCAGGGTGCCGGCGGTGGTGGCGGCACCGGAGACGTCGAGGCACAACCCGGACTGCACGCCGGTGATGCTGCCGTTGGAGTTCAGCCGCCATCGTTGGTTGGCCGCCCCGGTGCAGGACCAGATGACCGCAGCGGTGCCCGGGCTGGTCTGGCCACCCTCGGCGTCCAGGCAGAGGCTGTTGTTGAACACTCGCAGCTCACCGGCATCGGTGAAGGTCCAGGTCTGGTTGGCCTGGCCGTTGCAGTCCCAGATCTGCACGCGGGTGCCGGTGGTCGGGGCATTGCCGACGACGTCGAGGCAGCGCCCGGACGCGGCGCTGACCAGTCGTCCGGTCGACGCGGCTTCGGCATCGCCCGCGGTCAGCCAGAGCGCGGACACGCTGACGCTGCCAGCTGTCACCGCGGCGAGTACCAGGCTCATCCACCGGGTGCGGCGGCGCCGCACCACCGGGATGGGATGGGCAGTGATCGTCATGGAGGGCCTCCGGGGTGAGGGACGGATCGGGTTCGACGGGGACGGGATCACCGCAGATTGGGAACCTCGTCGCGGGTGACGACATAGCTGTGGTTGTAGACGCGACGCAGGAACGGGATGTCCTGGTTGGTGAGCCAACTGCCGTTCCAGGTGCTGAACAGCACCCATCGGGTGCCGGTGGACTGGAGTTGGTCGGGATCCGGGATGGGGCCGTTCTCGTGCAGGGCGATCGGGACGGTGCCGCCAACGATGTCGCGGGTGCGGTTGAACAGCGGCGTCAACGGGTTGTGGTCGTTGGCGTAGGTGTCGGCGCCACCGATGTCCACGTACTGCTTACCGGGGTAGAACGAGGCGTTGGGTTCGCCGTTGTACGGGTGCAACCAGACCAGGTTGTGGATGCCCTTGGTGCGGGTGAAGTAGTCGAACTGGAACCGCCACAGCCGCTGGTACTGGCTGCCGCCCTCCTTGCTCCACCAGAACCAGGTGCCGCCGGCCTCGTGATAGGGCGCCCACAGCACAGCGACGCCGTTGGACTGCAGGCGCTGCAACTGGGCTGCCGCGGCGTCGAGCTCGGCGAGATAGGAGCGGTTCTCGGCGGTGCCGGGCGTGAGGGTGGCGTTGATGGACGCGGTGCCGCCGTAGTTGCAGGAGCTGGTCGCGGGCGCGCCGACATGCCAGCCGATCAACGGGATGCCGCCGGCGTTCCACCAGGCGAGGGCCCGGTCGACGGCCCCGGGGCGGTCACACATGTCGAGGCCGCGGATGGCCGGCTGCTTACCGGTGTTGGTCAGGATGTGGTTGAACTCGGCCTCGCTGCCGTTGGTCTCCCGCTGGCCGGACAGGATGTGGTTGCCGTACTGGCTGTAGAGGTAGCACAGCAGCTTCCGAGCCTGGGTGGTGGCCTGCGGATCGACCGGGGTGGCGGTGCACGTGGTCGGCGGGGTGGTGGGCGGGGTGGTCGGCCCGCCGGACTGGCTCCAGCGCTGGTTGGGCTGGCCGTTGCAGCCCCAGACCACCACCCGGGTGCCGTTGGCCTGGTTGTTTCCCTCGACGTCGAGGCACAGGCCGGACTGGGTGGCCGTGATGCTGCCGTTGGTGTTCCACCGGAACCTCTGGTTGGTCTGGCCGGTGCAGTTCTGGATGGTGAGCGGGGTGCCGGCCGTGGCGCTGGAGAGGTCCAGGCATCTGGTCTCGTTGAAGGTGCGCAGTTCACCCTGACCGGTGAAGACCCAACCCTGGTTCTGCTGCCCGTTGCAGTCCCAGATGGCGACCGGGGTGCCGGCCGTGGGGCTGTTGCCCGATACGTCGAGGCAGCGTCCCGACGCGGCGCTGACCAGCGGACTACCGACTGCGGCCGAGGCGGTGCCCGCCCCCAGTAGTGCCGCGCCCCCGCTCGCGGCCACCATGGCCGTGGCGAGCATGATCCTCCATCGCATGACTTCTCCTCTCGGGTTTCGTGGGGCGTCGAACCCGTCCGGCTCAGCGGGTGGTGACGTGGTGAGCCACGGAGCCGGACGTGCCCGGTGGCCCGGCCCCATGGAGCAGTGCGGACAGGTGCGGGTAACTCGACACGAGTTACCGGGAGAGCTGTGCGTGTCGTTGACCCTGTCGACCGCGTCGAGGTGGGCCCTGAACAGGTGAGGCTCCAGCGCTGCGGTCCGGATGTCGGTGCAGCGGACGCCGCCCAGGAGTCGTCGCGGTGCCCAGGCTCCATTCGCCGGGCTGCGGCGACGAGGCCGTGGTTAACATGCCGGAATCATGTGCTTAATTCATACACGATGTCAAGTATTTCGATGTGTTGCGGCGCTGCAAGGCCCTGTTTGGGGGCGTAGTTAGTTGAACACGGCAAGAAACTTCGGCCGGGTATCCGCCTGGCCGGGCACCCGGAGGATGGACGTCAGCGACCGAGGATGCGGTGCTGGAGGGCGATGACAGCGGCGCCGCGGGCCCATTCGCTGAAGGTGAAGGGCTTGACCACCACGTCGACGGGCGTCGAGGTCCAGTGGGTGTGCGCGGTGAGCGCGGCGTCGAACGCCTCGGCGCACACGTCGTACATCGCCACCGCCTCGCCGGACAGGATGACCAGCTGCACGCCGGTGATGTTGGCGACCGTGGCGACCACCTGCCCGAGGGTGCGGCCGGCCTCCTCGAAGATGCGCCGGGCCACGGGCTGGCCTTCCCCCGCCAGCGCCAGGCACGCCTCGAAGGTCAGGTCCGGACGGTCGAGGGTGCCAGCGACGGCCCGCCGGATCGCCGCCGAGCTGGCGTACGCCCGGGCGCAGCCGCGGTGGCCCATCTCGCACAGTGGCCCGTTGTCGTGAATCGGCAGGTGGCCCACCAGACCGGTTCCCCGGCCGGCGCCACTGACGAGGCGGTCGCCGATCACCAGGCCGCAACCGAGGCCGGCACCCACCGTGACCAGCGCGAACGAGCTGTGGCCCACGCCGGCGCCGAACCACTGCTGGGCGGCGGTCAGCGCCCGTACGTCGTTCTCCACCACCGCCGGCAGGCCTGTGGCCGCCGCGACGAGGTCGCCCAGGGGCACGTTGCGCCAGCCCAGGAACGGAGAGGTGGGCACGACCGGGTCTCCTCCGGAGGCCGTGCCGGCCAGGCTTATCCCGAGGGCCGCGGCCGGCTGCCCCGACCCGGTCAGTTCACGCACGGCGTCGCCGATGCGGGTCACCACGTCGTCGACGGCGTGGCTGACCAGGGGGCGACGCAGCTCGTGCTGGATCTCGGCGCGAAGATCGGTGCGGACCGCGAACAGTGCGTCCTCGGTCAGCTTGACCCCGATCAACGCCGCGCGGGCCGGATCGACCGCCAGGGGCTGCGAGGGGCGACCCATCGTGCTGCGGTCGCCGAGCGGCTGATGGAGCAGGTAGCCGTTCTCCAGCAACGGTTTGGTCAGCTTCGTCACGGCGGACGGTGAGAGGTCCAACCGGCGTGCCGCCTCCGCCCGGGACAGCGGCCCGTGTACGAGCAGTTCCACGAAAACCGATCGCATGCCCTCGGTCAGATGCGCATCGGACAGCACACTGGACATCTTGGACAAATTTGTTGATGATGTCAAGGAATGAACCCTGCCTGGCCCCTCGGCCGCCGGACGCTCTGCCCGATTTAATGCACGGAGGACGTAGTGTCGCTGGTGTCCCTCGATCAAACCGGCCGGTTGTGGGCACTCAATACCCGCGACTCCACCTACGTGATCGGCATCGAGATCGACCAGGCGACCGGCGAGGCACTGGTGCTGCAGAAGTACTGGGGCCCGATCCTACCGCCGCAGGCCGCCCGGGAAGCCGCCGCCATGTCGGCCGGGCCCGATAGCCCCTCAGGTGCAGGCCGGCACGTGACCAGCTTCTCCCGCCCCGTCGAGGTCGAGGAACTGCTGCCGGTCGACGGCGGCCTGCGGTGGGGCCTACCGGCCCTCCAGGTCGCGGTGGACCAGGTGCGGTCGCTGGAGCTGCGGCTCGTCGGCGTCGACGCGGCCTCCGGGGACGGGGTGGACCAGCTCGACATCGCGCTGGAAGACCGCACCTTCCCGATCGACGTGGTGCTGCACGCCCGCCCGTACGCCGACTCGAACGCCATCGCCCGGTGGGTGACCGTACGGCACCGGGCCGGCGGCGACGCGGCCGTGGAGGTCAGCCGCCTGGACTCCGGCAGCTGGTTCATCCCCGACGCCGAGGACTACCGGTACCGGGCGGCGTCCGGGGCCTGGGCGGAGGAGAGCCAACTCCAGCAGGGCCGGCTGCCGGTGGGCGAGCTGACCTTCACCAGCCGGCAGGGCATCACCGGCCACCACGCCAATCCCTGGATCATGATCGATGCCGGGGACGCCGGCGAGGAACACGGTGAGGTGTGGAGTGTCGCCCTGGCCTGGAGCGGCAGTTGGCGGATGACCACCACCCGCCGGCCGGAGGGCGGGACCGCGGTGACCGCGGGATTCGGTCACGACGGATTGCGGTGGCCGCTGCCGGCCGGAGCCGAGCTCGTCACCCCGGCGGTCCTCGGCCTCTACAGCGCCCACGGGTTCGGTGGCACGAGCCGTGGCTGGCACGACCACATCCGCCGGCACATCCTGCCCGCCGGCGACGAGGACCGCCCGGTGCTCTACAACTCCTGGGAGGCGACCGGCTTCGCGGTCACCGAACCGGAACAGCTCAGGCTCGCCCGGCGGGCGGCCACGCTCGGGGTCGAGCTGTTCGTCGTCGACGACGGGTGGTTCGGCCGGCGCGACGACGAGCACAGCTCGCTGGGCGACTGGTGGCCGCACGGGGAACGGTTCCCCGACGGGTTGCAGGGCCTGTTCGAGGGCGTCCGCGCGCTGGGTATGAAGGCCGGGCTGTGGGTGGAGCCGGAGGGGGTCAGCCCGGACAGCGACCTCTACCGGGCGCACCCGGACTGGACACTGCACCTCGACCACCGCCGTCGCGACCGCAAACGTCACCAACTGGTCCTCAACTTCGCCCGTACCGACGTGCGCGACTGGGCCCTGGGGTGGCTCGACCGGCTCGTGACCGACCTGCGCCTCGACTACCTCAAATGGGACATGAACCGGCCGTTCACCCAGGCGGGCTGGCCCGGTCAGGGTCAGGGCCAGGACCATGTCTGGATCGATCACACCCGGCACGTCTACCAGGTCATGGCCCGGCTGCGCGCCCGGCATCCGGGACTGCGGATCGAGTCGTGCGCCGGTGGGGGCGGCCGGCTCGACCTCGGCATCCTGCACCACATCGACCAGGCGTGGCCGTCGGACAACACCGATCCCGTCGACCGGCAGACCGCGCAGCACGGCGTCTCCCAGCTCTACCCGGCCAACGTCATGTCCGCGTGGGTCACCGACTCGCCGAACGCCAACGTCGGCCGGTCGACGCCGTTGCGCTACCGCTTCCACGTCGCCATGGCCGGAGTGCTCGGCATCGGGGTGGACCTGGCCCGCTGGTCCGCCGCCGAGTTGGACGAAGCCCGTGCACTGATCGCGCAGTACAAGATGGTGCGCCGCACCATCCAACACGGCCGGCAGTACCGGCTCGGTGGACGGCCCGGAGTGGAGCGGTCCGCCCTGCAGTACCTGCTCGACGACCAGGTCGTCGTGCTCGTCTACCACCCGTACGGAAACGCCAAGAGCGGTCGCCGGTGGTTGCGGCTGACCGCCCTGGATCCGGACGCGTGCTACGAGGTGGTCGCCGGGGGCGACACCGACGGCGTACCCGGACGGCTGGCCGCCGGGTCGCGCTGGCAGGGCAGGACCCTGATGGCCGTCGGCATCCGCCCCACCGCCTGGGAACCCATCGGCGCCGACCACCGCAGCGACCTGATCGTGCTGCGGACCACCGCCGGTTCGGCTCCCGGCAACGCCGTCATCCGGTCACGGGGCGTCCCGTAGCGTGCTTTCTCGGGGTATGAGTCGGTGGGCGGCGCGGAGTTCCACTCCGAGCACCGGCTCGGTGCTGCCGATCCGCATGATGAGCCGTTCGACGGCGAGTTGGGCGATGGCCTTCTTGTCGGGCGAGATGGTGCTGATGGTGGGTCGACCGTACCGTCCGTCCTCGATGTCGTCGTAGCCGATCACGGCGATGTCCTCGGGAACGCGCAGCCTGCGCTGGAGTGCGGTGTGGATGGCGCCCGAGGCGACCAGGTCGCTGTAGCAGAACACCGCGTCCGGCGGGTCCGGCCGGTCCAACAGGGCGGCCATGGCGGTGGCGCCGTCGGCCCGGTTGAAGCGCGTGGTGCTGATGATCAGTGACTCGTCGACCGGTAGGCTGGCGGCGGTGTGGGCGGCCCGGAAGCCCCTGGTGCGTAGCTGTGCCGCCTCCCCGGTGGGGTAGGGCTGGTCGCCGATCGCCGCGATCCGACGCCGCCCGATGCTGATGAGGTGGCGGACGGCCTCGGTGGCGGCGGCGACGTCGTCGATGCCGACGTGGTCGAAGGTGCCGTCGGAAGGGCGTTCGCCGAGGACCACCAGGGGCAGGGTCGGATCGCGGAGCGAGAGATCCTCCTGGGACAGGCCCAGCGGGCTGATGATCATGCCGTCGAACAGGAAGCGCCGTGGCCCACGTCCGATCAGTTCGACTTCGTGGTCGCGGTCGCCGTCAGTCTGGTCCACCAGCACGTTGTAGCCGGCCTTGCGGGCGGTGGGGATGATCGTTTGGAGTAGTTCCGCGAAGTACGGGGTGTCGAGGTACGGCACCACGACGACGATCTGCCCGGACCGGCCGGTGGCCAGGTTGCGGGCGAGAACGTTCGGGCGGTAGCCGAGCACGGCGATGGCGTGCTCGACCTTGCTCCGCGTGGCGTCGGTGACCCGGGCATACCCGTTGACCACGTTGGACACAGTGCGGGGCGAGACGCCGGCCAGTTCCGCGACGTCCCGTAGTGTGCTTTCCCCCATGGGCGCCTCCCCGCCGGGCGGGTGATGGGTCTCCCGCAGTGACGATCGTATTTTCCTCAGGTCGCCTCTTGCCAGAGCCAGGGCCCCGGTGCATAGTCCTTTGCAGCGCTGCAATGTAACCTACATGACACATGCTCATCGATGCGTTGTTACCTCGCTTCTGCCAACGAACCCCCCGAACAGCACCTCGCCACAGCCTTTGAGCCGTGCCCCGCGTACGGCCATGTCGTCCTGCCCAGGAACGCGGAGGCCAGCGCGCGGTTCGGTGATCGAAGTCCCTTCAGGAGGCTCGCAGCAATGCGTACCAGCAAGAATCTGCCCGCGTTCGTCACCGCCGTGGCGGTCGTTCTCGGCCTGTCCGCCTGTAGTGGCGGTGACGACGGCGCTGGCGCGTCCCGCGCGAAGCCCACCAACTGCACCAACAAGATCGTTCACGAGGATGCGACCCGTGTCTCGGTCTGGGCCTGGTACCCGAACATGGCCAAGGTCGTCGACAACTTCAACAACGCCCACACCGACGTGCAGGTCTGCTGGACCAACGCCGGCCAGGGCCAGCCGCAGTACGAGAAGTTCCAGACCGCGATCTCGGCGAAGAAGGGCGCTCCCGACGTCGTCATGCTCGAATCTGACCAACTCGTCGGCTTCGAGATCCAGGACGCGCTGGTCGACCTCGCCCCGTTCGGCGCCGATACGGTGAAGAAGAACTTCAGCGAGGGTGCCTGGAAGGACGTCTCGCAGGGCACGGCCGTCTACGCCATCCCGGTCGACGGCGGTCCGATGGCCCTGATCTACCGCACTGACGTGTTCCGGAAGTACGGCATCACGGCCCCACCGAAAACCTGGCCCGAGTACGCCGCGGCGGCGGCCAAGGTGAAGGCGGCCGGCGGCCCGGTCTTCGGCGACTTCGGCAGCAACGTGCCGGCCGTGACCACCGCGCTGATGATGCAGAAGGGCGCCCAGCCGTTCGGCTACGACCTGTCCGACAAGCAGAACATCACCATCAAACTGGACGACCAGGCCACCAAGGACGTCCTCACCTTCTGGGGTGAGCTGGCCAAGAACGGCCTGGTCGGCAAGGAGGACCAGTTCACCACGGACTACATCTCCGGCATGGTCGGCGGCAAGTACGCCACCTATGTCTCGGCTGCCTGGGCACCCGGCTACCTCACCGGCGCAGGCGTCGGTGGCGGCACGGAGAAGGGCACCTGGGCCGTGGCACCGTTGCCGCAGTGGGACCCGGCCAACCCGGTCGAGGTGAACTGGGGCGGCTCCACCTTCGCGGTGACCAGCCAGGCGAGTGACAAGGCGGCCGCGGCCAAGGTCGCGATGGGCCTGTACGCCGACGAGCCGTCGCTGACCGACGGCTGGAAGTCGCAGACCATCTTCCCGCTCAACACCGGCGTGCTGACCTCCACGGAGTTCGTCGACGCCAGGAGCGAGTTCTTCAACGGCCAGACCGCCAACCGGGACGTCTACATCCCGGCGGCGAACGCCTACCGGGGCGCCGTCTACAGCCCGTTCACCGTCTACTACTACGCCCAGCTCCAGGCCCAGATCGTGAAGCTCAACGCGGGTCAGACGACCGGCGCGCAGGCAGCCACCGATCTGCACGACGAGATCGTCAAGTACGCCAAGACCCAGGGCTTCACCGTACGTTGATCCGCTCCGGGTGGACGCCGCGCACCGCGGACCACCCGGTCCCCTCTCGGAACGAAGGGAGACGCTCCGTGGCCGCCACCGTCGATACCAGACCGAGCACGCCGCGCGCCGTCGCGTCCGATCCGCCCGGCACGGCACCGGCTCGCCGCCGGTCCGCCCGACGTGGTGCCCTGGGCTGGCTGTTCATCCTCCCGTTCCTGATCGTGTTTGTGGTCTTCCTGATCGGTCCGTTGGCCTACGCGGGCTACCTCAGCCTCTATACCAAAGGGCTGGCGACGGGCACCACGTTCGCCGGCCTCGACAACTACACCCGGGCCTTCGGCGACCCGTCGTTCCGCAAGGGTCTGTGGTTCGTCCTCCGGTTCAGCCTCGTCGTCATCCCGCTGCAGATGATCGTGGCGTTGGTGGCGGCCCTGGTGCTGGACGAGGTGACCGGCCGGCTGGCGCGCTTCTCGCGTCTGGTCATCTTCCTGCCGTACGCGATCCCCGCGGTCCTCGGCGCGCTGATGTGGGGCTTCCTCTACAGTCCCAGCTTCGGGCCGATCGAGCAGCTCGCCTCGGCGTTCGATGTGCGGGCGCCGTTCCTGCTCAGCCAGGGCAACATCTTCTACGGCCTGCTCAACGTCGTCACCTGGCAGTGGGCCGGCTATTACATGATCATCATCTATGCGGCGCTGCAGAGTATCGACTCCTCGGTCTACGAGGCGGCTCGGATGGACGGCGCGAACGCCCGCCAGATCGCGTTGCGGATCAAGGTGCCGATGGTGACCTCGGCGTTGACCCTCATCCTGATCTTCTCACTGATCGGCACCCTCCAGTTCTTCACCGAGCCGCAGATCCTCGGCCCGATCGCGAATGGCACCGTCACCCCGGACTTCACCCCCAACATCTACGCGTTCAACCTGGCCTTCCGCTACGCACAGTTCAACTACGCCTCGGCGATCTCGTTCGCGCTGGGCTTCGTGGTCTTCGTGGCGGTCGCCATCTTCATGATCGTCACGCGCAAGAAGGGGAGCATCTTCACGTGAGCGACGTGCGGCGTCGGCCCCGCCACGTCTGGGCGAAACTGCTGCTGCTGGCGATGGTGTGCTATTTTCTCGTGCCCGTCTGGTGGCTCGTGGTGGCCAGCACCAAGGACGCCCCGGGCCTGTTCGCCGGCTCCGGCGCCCTGTGGTTCTCCGGCTTCCACCTGTTCGACAACCTGGGCGACCTGTTCACCCACAACAACGGCGAGTACCTGCGCTGGCTCGGCAACTCCGTGCGGTACGCGTTCGCCGGCGGCGTCGGCTGCACGATCGTGTCGGTGCTGGCCGGCTACGGATTCGCCAAGTTCGACTTCCGTGGGCGGGGCGTCGTCTTCGCGCTCGTCCTGGGCTCGGTCATGGTCCCGCTCACCGCGCTGGTCATCCCGACCTTCGTCATGATGAGCAACGTCGGGCTCACCGACACGATCTGGGCGGTGATCCTGCCGTCCCTGCTCAGTCCGTTCGCCGTCTACCTGATGCGGGTCTACGCGGCCGTCTCGGTGCCGGACGAACTGCTGGACGCCGCGCGCATCGACGGCGCCGGCGAACTGCGCACGTTCCTGCGGGTGTCGCTGCCGCTGATGCGGCCCGGCGTCGTCACCGTGCTGCTGCTGTCGGTGGTCGGCACCTGGAACAACTACTTCCTGCCGCTGACCATGCTGTCCAGCTCCAAGCTCTATCCGCTGACCGTGGGGATCGGGCTGTGGTCGCAACTGGCCAGCTCCAACAACGGCGGTGGCCAGTCGCTGTGGAATCTGATCATTGTCGGCTCGCTGGTGTCGATCATTCCGCTGGTGATCGCCTTCCTCACCCTGCAGCGGTACTGGCAGGGCGGGCTGGCCGTCGGCAGCCTCAAGTAACGCGTTCTAGCCCGGGGAGATCCGTGTTTGCCGCCTCGTTCAGCCTTGACCCGTCCTTCACCGTCGCGCCGGTGTCCCGGCGTACCTTCGGTTCCTTCGTCGAGCACATGGGCCGGTGTGTCTACACCGGCATCTACGAGCCGGGGCATCCGACCGCGGACGCCGACGGCTTTCGTGGGGACGTCCTGGCCCTGGTACGCGAGCTCGGGGTCTCCCTCGTGCGCTACCCGGGTGGCAACTTCGTCTCCGGGTACCGGTGGGAGGACGGCATCGGCCCGGTCGCGGATCGGCCGGTCCGCCGTGACCTGGCCTGGCGCAGCCTGGAGACCAACGAGGTCGGGGTCGACGAGTTCATGCGCTGGGCGGGCAAGGCCGGCGTCGAGGTGATGTACGCGCTCAACCTGGGCACCCGTGGGGTGCAGGAGGCGCTTGATGTCCATGAGTACCTCAACCATCCCGACCGTACCCGCCTGGCCGAGCGGCGTCGGGCCAACGGCGTGGAGAAGCCGTACGGGGTGCGGATGTTCTGTCTCGGCAACGAGCTGGACGGACCCTGGCAGACGGGACACAAGACCGCCCAGGAGTACGGCCGGCTGGCCGCGCAGACTGCCAGCGCGCTGCGCTCCGCCGAACCGGAGCTGGAGTTGGTCGTCTGCGGTAGTTCCAGCTCGTCGATGCCGACCTTCGTCGCCTGGGAGGCGGAGGTGCTGGAGACGGCGTACGACGCGGTGGACTACATCTCGGCGCACGCCTACTACGAGCCGGTCGACGGCGACATGGCCAGCTTCCTGGCCTCCGCGGTGGACATGGACCACTTCGTGGGCAGCGTGGTCGCCACCGCGGACAGCGTCGGCGCCCGGCTCAAGAGCACCAAGCGACTGAACATCTCCTTCGACGAGTGGAACGTCTGGTACCTGCGCGACTTCCAGGATCGGCTGGACACCGGGTCCACCGAGTGGCCGGTGGCGCCGCGCGTCATCGAGGACTGCTACAGCGTCGCGGACGCCGTGGTGGTCGGGAGCCTGCTGATCTCGCTACTGCGGCACAGCGACCGGGTCACCGTCGCCTGTCAGGCCCAACTCGTCAACGTCATCGCACCCATCCGCACCGAACCCGGCGGAGCGGCCTGGCGGCAGACCATCTTCCACCCCTTCGCCATCACCTCGCGCCTGGCCCGGGGTGAGGTGCTGCGGGTGGAGCCACGCTGCCCGACGTACGAGACCGCGCGGTATGGCGCGGTGCCGGCACTCGACGCGGTCGCCACCCACGACGCGGACACCGGTGACGTGACCGTCTTCGTGGTCAACCGGCACCAGTCGCAGGCGGCGACGCTGACCGTTGCGGTGACGGGCTTCGGCGTCGAGCTGCGGGTGGCGGAATCGTGGACCCTCGCCGACGACGACCTCCTGGCGGTGAACACGGCGGACTGCCCGGACCGGGTGGTCGCCCGGCCGACGGCCGACGTCGAGGTGACCGACGGGGTGCTGCGCGCGACCCTGCCGTCCGTCTCGTGGAGCGCCGTTCGGCTCTGTGTGTCGGATCCAGAATGTTAGCGCTAACGCACTAGATCCACTCTCTTCAGATGCTGCACGGGGGAGGTGTAGACAAAGTATCGATGTAAGTCGATGTTAGCGCTAACACTTATGTGAAACCTGAGCTCAACATTCTCGAAATGTGTTCGCCGACGCGGTGCTCCGGCACCGTCGAACCCGAAGATCCCCGCCCGAACCGGCCACCACCGAATCACCAGAGAGGTAGACCGCTGTGTCCCTGTCCCGGAGAGATTTCACCCGCCTCGCCACGTTGGGCACGCTGACCGCCATCGGCGGCGGCGCGGCCGCGTTGGTCGGGCCGTCGGCCGCCTCGGCCGCCAACAGCGCGTACGTGTTCGGCTACTTCAAGGAGACGCCGAACGAGAGCGGCGACAGCTACGCGCTGCACCTGGCGGTCAGCGCCGACGGCCTGAACTGGCGTCCACTGAACCAGAACAACCCGGTGGCGACCCCGACCGCCGGCACGCTCGGGCTGCGTGACCCGTTCATCCTGCGCAAGCAGGACGGCACCTTCGTCGTGCTCGCCACCGACCTGCGGGGCCGCATCTTCAACCAGAACAACCAGTACCTGCACGTCTGGGACTCGGTCGACCTGCGCAGCTTCACCGGCTACCGCCGGATCCGGATGCACGGCCTGGCCACCCACACCTGGGCGCCGACCGCCTTCTGGGTGCCGTCGCGTAGCCAGTACGCGATCGTCTACTCCGCGAACAACGGTGCCGACGTCTTCATGGTCAACTACACCTCGGACTTCCGGACGGTGAGCGCCAACCAGGTCTACTTCAGCCCCGGCTACCCGGTGCTGGACGCCGACATCGTGGCCGACGGATCGACCTTCTACATGTACTACAAGAACATGTCCAACGGCCTGATCTACGGTGCCCGGTCGTCGACCGGCGCGCCGAACAGCTACACCAACTACACCAGCGGCCTGCGGCAGGGCAACGCGATGGAGGCACCCCTGCTGATCAAGAACAACACCGGCAGCGGCTGGCGGTTGTGGGGCGACTCGTTCAGCCCGGTCAACAACGACTACTACGGCTGGTCCACCTCGAACGTGGCGGGCAACTCCTGGACGCTGCTCAACCAGCGCGACTACACGCCACCGCTGAGCGCCAAGCACGGCTCGATCGTCGGTGTCACCTCGGCCGAGTACGACGGGCTGGTGTCCCACTGGGGCCTGCCGTCCTGGGTCCGGCTGAAGTCGTACAACTTCCCCGACTACTACGTGCGGCACGCCGGCGACGTGGGCCAGATCGACGCCTACCCCTTCGACCCGCACCAGGACCAGCTGTGGCGCATGGTCGCCGGCCTGGCCGACTCTACCGGCGTGTCGTTCGAGTCGGTCAACTCTCCCGGGCGCTACCTGCGGCACAGCGACTACGCGATCCGGCTGGCGGCCAACGACGGCACCGCGACGTTCCGCGCCGACGCGACCTTCCGGCGGGTCCCCGGCCTGGCCGACTCCACCTGGTCGTCGTTCCGGTCCTACAACTTCCCGGACCGCTACCTGCGCCACTCCAACTACGTGCTGCGCATCGACCCCCTCAGTGCGAGTTCCAGCGCCAGCGACCGCCAGGACGCCACCTTCCGTGTCTCCTGATCCCCGAAGGCAGAGGTAACTGTGCGATCTCGGATACGAACACTGCTGGCCGTCCTCGCCGCCAGCGCCACCGTCGCGGCGGGTACCGCGCTCACCCCCGCGTCGCCCGCCTCGGCGGTGCCCGGCAGCCCGGCCGTCCGGCCGCCCCTGGGCTGGAACAGCTGGAACGCCTTCGGCTGCAACATCAACGAAGCCAAGATCCGCGGCGCTGCGGACGCCATGGTCAACTCCGGTATGCGCGCGGCCGGCTATCAGTACGTGGTGGTCGACGACTGCTGGCAGGCCACCACCCGCGACGCCGCTGGCAACCTGCGCTCCGACCCGGTGCGATTCCCGTCCGGCATGAAGGCGCTCGGCGACTACATCCACTCGAAGGGGCTCAAGTTCGGCATCTACCAGGCACCTCGTGAGGAGACCTGCGCCCAGTACTTCAACGCCCTCGGCGGGGCCACCGGCGCGCTGAATCACGAGCAGCAGGACGCCACCACGTTCGCGTCCTGGGGGGTCGACTTCCTGAAGTACGACTGGTGCTCGCCCTGGGGCACCCTGAACGACCAGATCGCGGGCTTCACGAAGATGCGCGACGCGCTGCGGGCCACGGGACGGCCGATCGTCTACTCGATCAACTCCAACAGCGCGCACTCCAACACCGGTCCGTCCTACAACTGGAGCAACGTGGCGGACATGTGGCGTACCACCGAGGACATCACCGATCGGTGGAGCACCGGCTGCCGGGCCGACTGCTTCATGGGCGTCACCGAGATCCTCGACGTCCAGGCGCCCCTGGCCGCATGGGCCGGCCCGCAGCACTGGAACGACCCCGACATGCTCGAGGTCGGTGTCCGCGGCACGTTCACCCCGACGCAGAACCGGGCGCACTTCAGCATGTGGGCCATGATGGCCGCGCCGCTGATCGCCGGCAACGACATCACCACGATGCCCGCCGACGTCCGTGACGTGCTGACCAACCCCGACGTACTGGCGGTCAACCAGGACAGCGCGGGCCGGCAGGCCCGGCGGGTGCGCGACTTCGGCGAGACCGAGGTGTGGGCCAAAACCCTCGCCGACGGCTCCGGCGCGGTCGCCCTGCTGAACCGCTCGGGCAGCACCGCGACGGTGTCCACCACCGCCGCCGAGATCGGCATGCCGGCGGCCGGCAGCTACACCCTGGCCGACGTCTGGACCAGGGCGTCGCGGAACACCGCCGCGGCGATCAGCGCGACCGTCCCGCCGAACGGCGTTGTCATGTACCGGGTCCGCACCGGCTCGTCGACGCCCACCACCTCCTTCGGCCTGCGCGGCGTGGGCTCCGGTCGCTGCCTGGACGTGCTCGGCGGCGCGCCGACCGACGGCGCCCAGGCGGTCATCTGGGATTGCAACGGCGGCATCACGCAGGTTCTCACCGCAGCTTCGGGCCAACTCCGCATTGGCGGGAAGTGCCTCGACGCAGAGAGTAACGGCACCGCGAACGGCACCAGGGTCATCCTCTGGACCTGCGGTACGGGCACCAACCAGCAGTGGACGAGCCAATCTGACGGCACCATCCGAGGAGGGCAATCAGGGAAATGTATCGACGTCAATCAAGCGGGTACGGCCAACAACAGCCCGTTGGTCCTGTGGACCTGCTCCGGCGCGTCCCACCAACGATGGACGCGCGTCTGACGGGCAGGGACGGGCTGCCCCGCGCGGAACGAACGACGCAGCGGGGGAGCCGTCGGACCGGTGTCCACCGTGCCGACCGGTGGGCCGGCGCCGACCGAGCCTCCCGCTCGTGAAACTCCGGGCATCCATGGCCCCCTGACCCCGTCTCCGACATCCATCCGCACCCGACCACCGATGCGCACTGATCCACCGCAAGCCACCGAACGACATACCACTCATCGCGCCGTTCCCGCAGGCCATCGGGCTGCCCGGCGCCCCGTCCCCAGGAGTAGTCGTGACAACTTCAGTTTCACCCGTACGGAAAACGCCCACCCTCCGCCGCCTGGCGGTGCTGTCCCTGTCCGTCGCCGTTCTGGCGGCCGGCGGGGCCTCGGCAACGCAGTCCTCGTCGGCCGCCTCCCGGACTGCGGCGCCCCGGGCGGCGGCGACGCCCACCACACCGCCCGGGTCCTACCCGGGTCCGGGCCGGGTCACCGGCGACGTCGGGGTGCACGACCCGACGATCGTGGTTCGTCCCGGTGGTGGTTACCTGTTGGCGCACACCGGTGACAACATCGCTCTCAAGACCTCCAGTGACCGGACCGCGTTCCGTAACGCGGGTGCGGTGTTCCCCGGCGGTGCGCCGTGGACCACGACGTACACCGGTGGCAGTCGCAACCTGTGGGCACCGGATCTGTCCTACCGTGATGGCCGGTACTGGCTGTACTACTCGGCCTCGACGTTCGGGTCGAACCGGTCGGCGATCTTCCTGGCCACGAGCACGACCGGTGCCTCCGGGAGTTGGACCAACCAGGGTTTGGTGATCGAGTCCCGCACCTCTGACAACTTCAACGCGATCGACCCGAATCTGGTCGTCGACGCCTCCGGCAGGTGGTGGCTCAGCTTCGGGTCGTTCTGGTCGGGCATCAAGATGGTGGCGTTGAACCCGGCCACCGGGAAACGCTCCGACACGACGGTGCGCAGCATCGCGGGCCGCAACGGAGGCGCGATCGAGGCCCCGGTGATCGTGCGGCATGGCAACTACTACTACCTGTGGGTGTCGTTCGACCGGTGCTGCCAGGGTGCGGCGAGCACGTACCGGGTCATGGTGGGCAGGTCCACCTCGATCACCGGCCCGTACCTCGACCGCAACGGGGTGGCGATGACCGCCGGCGGCGGCACCCAGGTGCTCGCCGGACACGGCAGCATCCACGGGCCCGGGCACCAGGCGGTGTTCACCGACACCGACGCCGAGGTCCTCGTCTACCACTACTACGCGAACAACGGCGCCTCGTTGCTGGGCATCAACCTGCTCGGCTACGACAACGCCGGCTGGCCGTTCGTCTACTGACCGGGAAGGGGATCCGATGATGCGCAGAATCCTGGTCACCGGGGCGGTGGCGATGCTCGCCGCGGCGGGCACGGCGGTCGCCACCCCGGCCGCCGAGGCCGCCACGGTGCAGCCGAACGTGTCCTACGTGCTGGTCAACCGCAACAGCGGCAAGGCCCTCGATGTCTACAACCTGGCAACCACCGACGGTGCCGCCATCAACCAGTACACCCGCAACGACGGTGCCTGGCAGCAGTGGCGGTTCCTCGACTCCGGCAGTGGCTGGTACCGGCTGCAATCGGTGCACAGCGGCAAGGTGCTCGACCTGCCCACCACCGCTGACGGCGTCCAGCTGGTGCAGAACGCCGACCGCAACGACGCCCGCCAGCAGTTCCGGCTCGCCGACTCGGCCGGCGGTCAGGTCCGGCTGATCAACCGCAACAGCGGCAAGGCCCTCGAGGTCTGGGAGTGGTCCACCGCCGACGGTGCCAAGGTCTCGCAGTACCAGGACCTCGACGGCGCGAACCAGCAGTGGCAGCTCGTCGCCCTCGGCCCCGGCACCCGAACCTTCACCAACCCGATCAAGCGCAACGGCCCGGACCCGTGGCTGCAGTACCACAACGGCTACTACTACCTGGCCACCACGACCTGGAACTCCACCATCACCATGCGCCGGTCGACCACCCTGGCCGGGTTGGCCACCGCGCCCGACCAGGTCATCTTCAACCTGTCGAGCCGGCCCAACGGCTGCTGCAACATGTGGGCGCCGGAGTTCCACCTGATCAACGGCCCGAACGGCAACCGCTGGTACTTCTACTACACCGCCGGCCGGAACGTCCCCGACTACAACCCCACCCAACGGCTGCACGTCCTCGAATCGGCGGGCACCGACCCGATGGGCCCGTACACCTTCAAGGCCGACCTTGGCAGCGACTGGTCCCTCGACGCCAGCGTGCTGAGGGTGGGCAGCAGCCTCTACCTGATGGCAACCTATGGCGGCGACGGCGCCGGGCAGAGCAACTCCATCCAGCGGCTGGCCAACCCCTGGACCCTGCAGGGCTCCCGTGCGCGGCTCTCCTCGCCGACGCTGTCCTGGGAACGGCAGACCGGGGCGGTCAATGAGGGACCCGAGCCGCTCTACCACAACGGCAAGGTGATGGTCGTCTATTCGGCCTCCGCCTGCTGGGGTCCGGACTACAAGCTCGGGCTGCTCACCCTCACCGGCACCGACCCGATGAACCCGGCGCACTGGACGAAGAAGTCCACCCCGGTGTTCCAGCGCAGCGACGCGAACGGTGTGTTCGCGCCCGGCCACAACGGGTTCTTCAAGTCACCGGACGGCACCGAGGACTGGATCGTCTACCACGCCAACGACTCCGCCTCCGGCGGATGCGACATGAACCGCTCCACCCGCGCCCAGAAGTTCACCTGGAACGCCGACGGCACGCCCAACTTCGGGACCCCGGTACGGCTGGGCACGACGCTGACCGCACCCTCCGGCGAATAGCACGCGCAGGTCCCGGTCGCCACCCACGCCCAGCAGTCCCTCCGGGCGCGGGTGGCGACCACCTAGCTCAACTGCACGGGTATCGGTGGCGCAGCCCGTCGTCATTCGTGTCGTCGCTGAACAGGATCTGCCTGCACGGGACGTCGGATATGGACGCGCCCGGGACTCCGCTCGGCCCGTGGCGAATGGTTCAAGGTGGCCATAAGCCGGGTGACGGCAATTGCTGTAGAGCATAGACATTGACGGCAATCTATCTATTTGTTAAGTTGCAGAAGTAACTGGTAACACCGAGGAGCATGACGATTCCCGCCGTAATCGTGCGGCGAAAGGGCGTCACGAGCGTCCGATCCGAGTCGTCTCACGCTTCCGGCGGTGACCGTCTGGGCAGCCACCCCGGCACTCGGAGCCGGGCGCGGAAGGGGGCCGGGGGCGCACCCCGGTCGAGATCCGGACCGCGACGGCCAGCCCGGTCAGCAGCTCCGGATCAACGCCGACGGCACGGAGACCGCGGTCGACGCCGGCAGGTGCCCGGACGTCGACGGTGCCGCCACGGCCGACGGCACCCGGCCGCGACTGCCGGACGGCGATAGCCGGACACGGACCCGGCGACCTGCCGGGGGCGCGGCACCCGATCCGTGCCCGGACGGGGTTCGCCACGTGGGTCCGTTCACGGGTGCCGGGAAGCAGGACACACCGACCCTGATCACCTCCATCGCAAGGAGTGAATCCCATGTACAGACGTAACTTCCTCAGGCTGGGCGTCGTCGGAGCGGCCACCGTGGGCGCGGGATCCGTGTTCGGTCCCTGGCAGGCGCACGCCGGCCCGGTCCGTCCGCTCCGGGCCGCGCCGACCACGCCGTTCGCCGTGGGCGTGCGCCAGTACAACTGGATGCGCGGCAGCCGCCGGATCACCACCTTCGTGTACTACCCCGCCACCGGTGCCCCCGGCGGTAATCCCGTCACCAACGCCCCCGTCGCCCCGGGCATCTTCCCCGTCTGCGCCTACCAGCACGGCCTCGGCGGCACCCCGCAGGGCGCCCTGTCGGTCATCCGTCCGCTGGCTGCCGCCGGCTTCATCGTGCCCGCCGTCAGCGTGCCCAGCGTCGGCATCGGTGACACGTACAACGGCGAACTGCCCAGGGACAACTCCGAAGCCATCACCCGGACCCTTGCCCTCAACACCGCGGGTGACCCGTTGGCCGGCCACATCGACACCACTGTCGGGGTCGGCATGTCCGGGCACTCGATGGGCGGCATGACCACCCATGCGATGCTCACCGCCTTCCCCGACCCCCGGATCAAGGCCGCGATCCCCATGTCCTGCGTAGACATGGGCAACCCGGGCGGCAGTGTCCGTGCCAACGTGCTGTTCATCCACGGCGATCGGGACCCCACCTGCCCGTACTCCTCGGCCCGCCAGGCGTATGCGGAGCTGCCTGCCCCCAAGGCGTTCCTCACCTTCCTCGGCGGCGACCACGGCAACTTCTTCGGCAACGCCCTGTCCATGCGGACCTTCATCGACTGGATGCGGTGGAGCCTGTACGGCGACACCACCGCCCGTGACCGCCTCACCGCCGACGCGACGTCGTCCACCACCAGGTGGGAGTTCGTCCCGGGCTCGACCGTGCCGCCGCCCACCTCCACCTTCTACCACCTGATAGCCCAGCACAGCAGCAAGGTCGCTGAGATCACCGGCGCCTCCACCACAGCCGGGGCCGCCCTCGTCCAGTGGCCGAGCAACGGCGGGCCGAACCAGCAGTTCGAGTTCCTCGACGCCGGCGGCGGCTACTTCCGCATCAGGGCCCGCCACAGCGGCCTGGTGCTCCAAGTGGCCAACAACGCCAGCGGCGCCGACATCACCCAGCAGCCCGACTCCAACGCGGCCAGCCAGCAGTGGCGCATCACCGACCACGGCGGCGGCGTGATCAGCCTCGTCAACCGTCAGTCCGGACTGGCCATGGACGTGTGGGAGAACTCCACCACCGACGGCGTCCGCATTTCCCAGTACGCGTACTCCGGCAACCCGAACCAACGTTTCACCCGCCGACCCGTCTGACCCGGAGCCCGTCGCCCCGGTGCCGGCCCGCGCCGGTACGGGGGCGACGGGCGCTCCGCCGACACCTTCTCGGCGGTCATCATCCGGAGCTGGACCGTGGGTGGACCGAGATCGAGGAGGGTGGGTCGTGGTCGAGGTGAACGGCCCCCGGGTGGGGGGCGGCCCGTGGTCGGAAGCCTCGATCCGACCGGCCGGGTGGCCCAGGGGCCCCAGCATGCGTGACGTCGCCGAGCTGGCAGGAGTGTCCTACCAGACGGTCTCCCGGGTGATCAACCGGCGTCCGCACGTCGCGGCCGCAACCCGGCAGCGGGTGCTGGACGCGATGCAGAAGTTGCACTACCGCCGGAATCTCCTTGCCCGCGCGCTGGTCACACGGCGGTCCGGCACGGTGGGGATCATCGGCTGCGAGAGTTCGTTGTTCGGTCCGACCTCGATGCTGTTCGCGATCGAGAGCGCGGCACGGGCGGCGGGTTACTCGGTGAGCGTCGCCAGCGCCCGCCACTTGGACCGCCGGTCGGTGCTCGACGCGGTGGACCGGCTCTGCCAGCAGTCGGTCGAGGGGATCATCACCATCGCGCCCAAGACGGCGATGTCCGACGCGCTGGCTGAGGCCCCGCCCACGGTGGCCTGCGTGACCGTGGGCGGGGGCAGCAGCGACGCGGTGCCGAGTACCCAGATCGACAACGTCGCGGGCGCGCGCCTGGCCAGCCGGCACCTGATCGAGCTGGGACACCGCACCGTCCACCACGTGGCCGGGCCGGACGACTGGCCTGAGGCCGGCGAGCGAATCCGAGGCTGGCGCGAAGCGTTGAGGGATGCCGGCCGGCCGATCCCTCCCGTCATGTCGGGGAACTGGAGTGCGCGGGCGGGGTACGAGCAGGGTGGGCGGCTGGCGGCCGATCCGCGCGTGACGGCCGTCTTCTGCGCCAGCGACCAGTTGGCCCTCGGCGTGCTGCGGGCCCTGCACGAGGCCGGCCGACGGGTCCCCGAGGATGTCAGCGTGGTGGGCTTCGACGGGGCGCTCTACGGCGCGCACTACCTGCCGCCGCTGACCACTGTACGTCAGGACTTCGCCGAGCTGGGTCGGCTCAGCCTGGGGCTACTGCTGTCCCAACTGGACCCGGCCGGGAGCCCTCCGACACCGCGGCAGCAACTGCTCGTGCCTGAGCTGGTGATCAGGCATAGCACGGCGCCACCTCGTCACTGGGAATGAGCGTGGCTCTCCGCGGCGCCGATGATGCCTGTGCGACGGCAGTGATGGGCGAACGCACAGAACCGGTAGCCGGAGCTCCACACCACTCACCACGCCAGGTCGAAGCGGGAAAAGCAATGCCGCCGCTGAACTCGGAGACGCCGATGGCATGTCGATCGCATTCTCGCCATACGGCGAGCCATTTGAAGATGATTTTGCAGCTCGGGGTGGGTGTGGTGGACCCGGTGATCGATGGGCGCGAGGCTCCAGGCAGGACAGCAGATCGACCAGCATCCGATGCCCCGGCCGGGAGCCTCGCCATTTTGTCCTACCTCGCCACGATCCCATTGTCCATCCGGAGCCTGAACCACCTCGCCGACCGCATCCGCGCCCACCGCCAGCAGCGCTTATCCCGCTGGCGGCGACTGAACCCGGGCCAGCAGGCCTTACTCGCCCTGGCCCATCTGCGCAACAGCGACACCTACAGCCGCCTCGCCGCCGGCTTCCAGATCGGCGTGGCTACCGCCTAGCGCTACATCCAAGAAGCGATCGCTCTGCTCAGCGCAGGGGTCTGCTGCACCGATAGGTGACAGGTTCAGTCACGCGGCCTGACTGGCCGGTGGGGTCATGATGGTCTCGTACTCGATGGGGGTCAACCGGGACAGGGATCGTTGGCGTCGGCGGCGGTGGTAGGTCCGTTCGATCCAGGTCACGATCGCGGTCCTGAGTTGCTGGCGGGTAGTCCAGGTTCGGCGGTCGAGGACGTTGTTCTGGAGCAGGCCGAAGAAGGATTCCATGGCGGCGTTGTCGCCGGCGGCGCCGACTCTGCCCATCGACCCGATCATGTGGTGTTGGTGGAGGGCGTGGACGAATTTCCGGCTGCGGAATTGCGACCTGCGGTCGGTGTGCAGCACGCATCCGGTCACGTCACCACGGCGGGCTACGGCGTTGTGCAGGGCGTTGACGGCCAGCCTCGACTTCATCCGTGAGTCGATGGAGTAGCCGACGATCCGGTGGGACCACACGTCCTTGATCGCGCACAGGTAGAGCTTGCCCTCGCCGGTGCGGTGTTCGGTGATGTCGGCCAGCCACAACCGGTTCGGGCCGTCCGTGGTGACGTTGCGGCGCACCAGATCGTCGTGCACCGGCGGACCGACCTTGCCGCCCTTGCCCCGACGTTTCTTCTTGCTGAACGCGCTGAACCAGCCCATGCCAGAGCAGATTCTCCAGGCGGTGCGCTCGACCATCGGCTGACCGGCAGCGCGGGCCTCATCGGCCAGGAACCGGTAGCCGAACTCCGGGTCGTCGCGATGGGCGTCGAACAACGCGTCCGCCCGGTACGCCGCAGCCAGTTCGGCGTCGGTGACACGGTGGGCACGCCACCGGTAGTAGGGCTGACGAGCGATGGTCAATACCCGGCACGTCACCGCGACGGGGATCCCGTCGGCGGCCAGCTCGCTCACGAGCGGGTAGAGCCTTTTCCCGGCAGATTCGCCTGCGACAGGTAGGCCGCGGCCCGGCGCAGGACCTCGTTCTCCTGTTCGAGGAGCTTGATCCGCTTGCGGGCCTCACGCAGCTCGGCCGACTCGCTGCCGCTGACACCCGGTCTGGTTCCGGCGTCAACGTCAGCCTGGCGCATCCACTTGAACAACGTCATCGGGTGGACTCCGAAGTCCTTCGCGATCTGCTCGACGGTCACGCCCGGGTCACGGTCACGGGCCACCCGCACGACGTCATCGCGGAACTCACGAGGGTAGGGCTTGGGCACAGCAACATCCTTCCAGCTCACCGTCAGGGCAAGCCATCTCAGATGTCACCTATCGGTGCAGCAGACCCGTCGTGGGAGGAAGTCGTACAAGCTGTTGAGAGGCCTATGCATCGAGCGTTCGGTGGCGGGGAGGCGCTGGTGTCGTTTCTCTAGCGCCTCTCCGCAGCCGGGCCGTCCGTGAGATCTCACAACCGTCTCACGGACGGCCCGGGAAGGCCCGGTAGAGCCCGACCTGCCTCGGACCGCCGCCTGGCCGATTACCTGCATATTCGGCAGGAGGCGGTATCGACTGGCAGTCGCCGGTAGACCTGCTAGTCCACTGGGGGTCAAGGGGTCGTCGGTTCGAATCCGGCCGTCCCGACAGTTGCTAAGGAACCCGTTGACCAGGGTGTACGCCCTGTTCAACGGGTTCTTTTTCATTCTCCCTCAGTAGGGTATTGCTGATCTAGACGGCACGTAGCTGGGGACCACCTGGGGACCGGCGGGCCTTCAAGTGGGCGCTGAGCGCCGTTCCCGCGTCGGTGATCGACTGCCGCTCGGGGTGCAGGTATCGCTGTGTCGTGGTCAGCGACCCGTGGCCGGCGATCTTCCGCAGGACGTGCACCGGAACCCCGGCGTCGGCCATCCAGGTCAACCCGGTGTGCCGTAGGTCGTGCCGCCGCAGGTGTTCGTACCCGAGCTTCGTCACCACCTCGTCCCAATGCGTCGCGTCCCGTAGCACGGCGGTACTGATCCGACCGCCACGTGGATCTTTGGGCGATGTTGGCCTGATGGCTGTCGACAACAGCAGATTTGGACACCGAGAGGCAAGGAGGTGAGGGCCGGGGCGGGGCACCGACGCTGGTGACGTGGGCAGCCCGCATGGAGGTAAGCAAGGAGGGGTCTACTATGGGCAGGTCGATGGGCTGAGACCAGGGTTGAACCTGGGGCTAGGGCCTGTGTCGAAGTCGGTCACAGCCACTCGTTGATGGCGGCGATGTGGATGGTGGCTTCGTAGCGGACGGCGAGTTTGTCGTATCGGGTGGCCACGGCTCGGTTGCGCTTGAGGCGGTTGATGCCGCACTCCACGGCGTGACGTTGCTGGTAGAGGTGGGGGGCGAAGGCTGGCGGCCGGCCGCCCTTGGACCCTTTGGCCCGCCGGTGGGCGTCCTGGTCGGCCTTGCTCGGGATCGTCGCGGCGATGCCCCGCTGGCGTAGGTAGGCCCGGTTCGCCTTCGACGTGTACGCCTTGTCGGCCAGGACCCGGTCCGGGCGGCTGCGCCCGCCAGAAAATCCGACGTTGGCCGGGCATCGAGCGACAACGATATTATCGATTGTGTTGAATTTCCCGACCTCGAAGGGGCGATTATGTCCATATTGGTTCGCGCGGTCGTCGCGGGTGCCGCCCTGGCATTCGTCGTCGTTGGTGCCCAGGCGGCGCTGGCGTCGGCGCCTTCCGGTGACGTGGTCGCGCTGTGCGCCCACGCACCCCGTGGCTGCCACAGCTGACCCACCCTGCTGCGGCCGTCGCCCCACCTGCGACACCGGGTGGCACCTCGCCTGAGGTGCCACCGTGGCGGCGGCGTTCTGTCGTGGTGCTGCAACGGCTATGGACAGCTCGGCGACGGCACCGAGCAGGACCGTCCCCGTGCCGGTGCAGCCCCTGGCACCCCGGAACTGGCAGCTGCACATGATCCTGCTCGGCATGCTCCGCGCCGACGCACCACCCGACCTGTCCCGGGCGGCGATCGACGATCCCCCCGTCCGGGCGCCCGGGGGCGTCCCAAACCCGTCCGAGCTCGGCCGACCGCCGCAAACGGCGAGTAGCAGTCGATTCCGTGCAGGCTGGATTGTGCCTTGGCGTAGCTCACAGCGGGGCGCTATGCTCCGCCACGATGAATCCTTCTCTCAGATTGGGGGCCCGGTTCGCGCAAGGTGAGTGCTGATGCGCTCCCTCGCCGCGAATGCGGATTCCCGCCTCTCCCTCTGGCAGCGGGTGCGCGAGTACGCCGTGCCGCCCTCCATGATCAAGGCCGCGACCGCTCGTCGCCTCGTCGGCGACTGGGCCGGTGCGTGCGCCGCCGCCCGCGTCGACGTCGACCTCGACCTGCGCGCCGTAGCCCGCCGACACGGCCGTGACCTGGCCGCCCGCCTGCGGGCCGATCTCCGGCATCTCGCGCCGGACCTGCTGCGCTGGCACCTGCCGAGGATCGCTCCCGACGGGCTGCTGCGCCCGGGTCTGACCGTCTCGCTGACCAGCTACCGTCTGGCGGAACACGACGGCGTCGAGCCGGTGCACCTCGTGGCCCGGACGCCGCCGGCCTGGGCGGATGCGGGCCAACGGATCAGCCTGGCGCTGTGGGTCGGAACCGGCGAAGCGGGCAACTGCCCGCATCCGCATCCGCGTCCCGACCGTCGGTTCCGCTTCGACCTGCACCGTCACCTCTGGGACGTACGCAGAGCCGACGAGCTACCGAGCCGGTCGGGTACCCAGCGGTCACCCTCCGACACCACCGTGATGCGACCTGATCAGCCCTGGGACGCGTTGCGGGAAAGCGGCTACGCGGTGCACCGGTGGGCGGCCGAAGCGGCGATACTGCTCCACGCCGAAGGCCGTACCGGCGGGGCCGTGACGGTGCGCCTCGGCCCTCGACGTCGACTGCTACTGCACGTCGCTCCGGCAGGGGCGGACCCGCAGGCACCCGGGGCACGGATCACCGGGGCGGCACGGGCCGGTCGGGTCGCCGGGCTGCCGGTGCTGCCCGACGCGGCGACCTGGACGGCACCCGACCCGGAGTTACTGCGTCGCGGGCTGATCGAGGTCGACCGGCTCCACCCGCTGGTGGCCGCGGCGCTTGCGCCCGGCCACCCGGTGGCCGCCGCGTCCGCGTCGCCGGTCCCGGCAGCAGCGCCACGTCTCGTGGCCTGCCGGGGAACCTGGCACCGCATCGGCCTGGTGGACGGTGCGCTTGCACCCCTCGACCACGATCCGGCGGAACTCCACCGGGAGGAACTGCTGGCCGCCCTGACCGGCACCCCGCTGCCCTGCCTGCGGGCGGTCGACGAAACGCACCGCCGGCCGGAATGCCTTCCCGACATCCGCGCCCGCCTGGACCACGGCGACACCGCCGGGGCGCTGGCCGCCGTCGAGGCCCTGCTCGGACCCGAGGCGCTCCTGCGCAGCGGGGAGCTGCGTGAGGAACTGCAAGACGCCGCGCTGCGCCGCATCACGTACGGGCTGTTCCGCGCCGGGCTGGTCGACCAGGGACCTGCCCCCTGCTCCCGGGACCGGCAGCTCAAGCGTGACCGCCGCTCCCACCCACGCCACACGATCGCCCGCTGACCGCGGGACCTCGCCCCCTCGCCCGGCTCCGGGCCGGCCAACACGATCTCAGGTGATCTCCGATGCCTTTTCCGCGTACCCCGATCGACACCGCCCCGCAGCTCGACGTCGCCGCCGGCCTGGTGGCGCTGCTGTGCGACACCACCACCGAGACCCGCTGCGACCCGCAGTTGGAGGCACTGACCCTGGCCGTGGCCGCCGACCTGCCGGTGCTGCTCTGGGGCGAGCCGGGAATCGGCAAGACCGCCGCCCTCACCCAGCTCGCCGCCGCACTGGACCTGCCGCTCACGACGGTGATCGCCAGCGTCCACGAGCCCTCCGACTTCGCGGGGCTGCCGGTCGTCGGCGACGATCCGGCGACCCAGGGTGTCCCGATGGCACCGCCGGACTGGGCCGTGCGCCTGGTACGCGCCGGTCGCGGGCTGCTGTTCCTGGACGAACTGTCGACCGCCCCACCCGCCGTGCAGGCCGCCCTGCTCCGACTCGTGCTCGAGCGGCAGATCGGCAGCCTGCGCCTACCGGCCGGGGTCCGGATCGTGGCCGCCGCCAATCCACGATCCTCGGCCGCCGACGGCTGGGAGCTGAGCCCGCCGCTGGCCAACCGGTTCGTCCATCTGCAGTGGACCTACGACCACGACGTCGTCGTACGCGGCCTGGGCGGGACCTGGCCCCGGGCGGCACTGCCCCGGCTCGACCCGCAGCGGCTGCCGGACGCCGTCGCCTTCGCCCGTCGCGCGGTGTGCGTGCTCCTGGCGGCCCGCCCGGCGCTGGTGCACCGGCTCCCGACCAGCGAGGCCGGTCGTGGCGGCCCGTGGCCGTCGCCCCGCAGCTGGGAGATGACCCTTCGCCTGATCGCTTTCGCCACCGCCGCCGGCACCTCCCGGGAGGTCCTGTCGATGCTGGTCAGGGGCACCGTGGGCGACGGCCCGGGACTGGAGCTGCTGGCCAGCCTGGACCGGATGGATCTTCCTGACCCCGAGGTGCTGCTGGCCGACCCGGGGGCCGCCGTCCTGCCCAAGCGCGGCGACCTGCGCCAGGCCGTGCTGGACGGTGTGGTGGAGGCGGTCCGCCGGCACCCTGAGCGGTCCCGTTGGGACGCGGCCTGGACGCTGCTGGCCCAGGCGCTGGAGACGGGGGCTGCGGACCTGGTGGTCGTCCCCGCGTCCACCCTCGCCCGGCTGCGCCGCGAGGACTGGGAGGTGCCCGCATCGATCGAGCGGCTCACCGGGGTGGTGGCCCTGTCCCGTCGGGCCGACCAGGTGGCGGCCCGGGTCGCGGGGGTCGGCCGGTGACGCCCGGACCGGCCGGCACGCTCGACCGGGACAAGCTCCTCACCGCCCGGCTGCACGCTGTCCGGGTTCGGCCCTACCTGGCGGTGGCGCTGTTCGCCCTGCACGTCGTCGAGTCCCGGCGCGTGCCCACGATGGCGGTGGACCGGCACTGGCGATGTTACGTCTCGCCGGTGTTCGTGGACCGCACCCCGGTGGAGGAACTCGCCGGAGTGTGGGTGCACGAGGTGTCGCACCTGCTCCGTGACCACCACGGGCGCAGCGACCGGGTCGCGCGGGAACGCGGGCTGACCGGGCCGGGGGAGCGGCTGCGGATGAACATCGCCGCGGACTGCGAGATCAATGACGATGTCTTCGGCGACGGGCTGGCCCGCCCCGAGGGCACCGTCGAACCCGGCGACCTGCTGCTGCCCGAGGGGCAGCTGATGGAGGACTATCTGCGCCAGTTCCGGCTCGGACCGCGTACCCGGCAGTTGGCCTGGCTCGACTGCGGCAGCGGCGCCGACGGCCTGCAGCGGGAGTGGGACCTCGGACCCGACGGCGCGCACGCACTCAGCCCACAGGAACGCGACGCGGTGCGGTTCCGGGTGGCGCAAGGCATCACCGCCCGACCGGGAAACCTGCCCCGGAGCTGGCGACGGTGGGCGGAGCAGGCTTTCCATCCACCGCAGCCGTGGCGGGAGCTGCTCGCAGCCGCGGTCCGCTCGGTGGTCACCGCGCCCGGCGTCGGTGAGGACTACACCTACGGTCGACAGTCGAGGCGTTCGGCAGGGGTACCCGGCGTCGTCCTACCGGCGCTGCGGCGCAGACCCCCACGGGTCTGCGTCGTCATCGACACCTCCGGCTCGGTCAGCGACGCCGAACTGGGCAGCGCGCTGCTCGAGGTGGCCGCGATCGCCCGGGCCGTCGGCGGTCGGCGCGACCTGGTCACCGTGCTGCCGTGCGACGCGGCGGCCGAGGTCGTACGCCCCCTGTGCCGCATCGAGGACATCCTGCTGCTCGGCGGTGGCGGTACGGATCTGCGCGCGGGTTTCGCCCGTGCGCTGCGGGACAGGCCGTGCCCCGACGTCGTCGTCGTGTTGACCGACGGGCAGACACCCTGGCCGTCCTCGCGGCCGCCCTGCCGCACCGTGGTCGGGTTGTTTCCCCGGGCCACCGGGTGGAGCGAGGACGATCCTGACTACGTGCCGGACTCGCCACCCGAGTGGGCGCGCGTGGTCACCATCGGGTCTGCTCCCGCCAGTCGGTGAACCCCCCAGCCAGGTCAAGGAGGTAACGGGGCTCCGGCGGGCGGCGTCGAGGGTGACGTCAGGCGGTCGGGCGCAGCTCGTCGAGGAGCTGCTCCACGCGGGCGCGGATGTCGTCGCGGATCGGGCGGACCGACTCGACGCCCTTGCCGGCCGGGTCGTCGAGCTTCCAGTCCTCGTACCGCTTGCCAGGGAAGACCGGGCAGGCGTCGCCGCAGCCCATGGTGACGATCACGTCCGAGGACTCGGCCGTTGCGTACTCGAGGAGTTGGGGGGTCCGGTCGGTGATGTCGATGCCGACCTCCCGCATCGCCTCGACGGCGGCGGGGTTGACGGTCGCGGCGGGTGCGCTGCCGGCGGAGCGGACCTCGACGGTGTCGCCGGCGAGGTGGCGCAGCCAGCCGGCGGCCATCTGGGAACGGCCGGCGTTGTGGACGCAGACGAACAGGACGCTGGGCTTGTCACTCATGGGGTGCCTTCCAGGCGGTACGGGTCGCGGGTCCGGTTGACCAGCATGTCGTTGAGAGGGACGAACGGGCGAGGGTCGGGGCTGTCGTTGCGGTCGGGCGTCGGGTGGCGGCCCGGGTCGTGGCGGCGGTCGAACAGCCCGGGCGGGAGTTCGGCCGCGCCGGTGCCGTGCGGGCGCCGCGTCACGAGCGGTGGTGGACGGTGGCGTCCGCGTCGGTGGGGACGACGACCTGGTCGGCGGCGGCACCGGCATCGGGATAGAGGGCGGCGAGCAGGCCGACACCGACCGCGAGGCCGACGAGCTGGGCCACGACGAAGCCGGGCACGGAGGTGGGGGCGATGCCGGCGAAGGTGTCGGTGAACGCCCGGCCGATGGTGACGGCGGGGTTGGCGAACGAGGTGGACGAGGTGAACCAGTAGGCGGCGCCGATGTAGGCGCCGACGGCGGCGGGGGCGACGGGTCCGCGGCCGGACCGGGCGAGGGCGAAGATCAGCAGGATCAGGCCGGTCGTGGCGACGACCTCGCCGAGCCACAGGTGGGCGGCGGCGCGGTCCCTGCCGGAGAGGTCGACGGCGGCGAGGTCGAACATCAGGTTCGCCAGCACCGACCCGGCGATCGCGCCGAGCACCTGCGCCGCCAGGTAGCCGCCGAGGTCGCGGGCGGTGAGGCCGGTGCCGGCGCGGCGACCGAGGAACCAGTCGGCGGCGGAGACGACCGGGTTGAAGTGCGCGCCGGAGACCGGCCCGAACATGAGGATCAACACTGCGAGGGCGAACGCGGTGGCGATCGAGTTCTCCAGCAGCTGCAGGCCGACGTCGTCCGGGGAGAGGGTGGCGGCCATGATGCCGGAGCCGACCACGGCGGTGACCAGTGCGGCGGTGCCGGTGAACTCGGCCAGCAGGCGCCGCCACAGGGTGGGGGTCATCGGTCTGTTGTCTCCCATGGTGTTGCTGTCCCGGATGCCCGGGCAGGTGATTGTCGGTCGGTGGGGACGTGCAGGTCGTCGGGGAGACGCCGGACCCGGCGTTCGACCTTGTCGCGGGTCGGTCGTACGCGGTGGTGTCGCGCGGCCGGCGGGGTCGTGGCTGGAGTGCGGGAACTTCTCGTTGCTCTCCGGGCCGTCAGACGCCGGTGAACTCCTCGGCGGGCCGGGTCGCCGAGGTGCGCGGGGCGACCTGCTGGTCGATGGGCATCTCGGCGTAGGGGTGGGCGCTGGTGTCAGTCATGGCGGTCTCCCGGGGCGGTGGTGACGGCGGGGGCGACCCGGTCGACGCGGGCGGCGAGGTCGGCGAACGCGGCCTCGAACGCCTCGTCTGTGTCGACGCGGACCGGGTCGGGCACCGACCAGTGCAGGCGGGGGCGGACGGGTCCGCTGAGGTCTTCGTGGGCGTTGTCGCACACGGCGATGAGCAGGTCGTCGTCGCGGACGACGTCGGTGACGTGGGCGGTGGCGGTGGGGTCCAGACGCAGCCCGTGCCGGCCGGCGACGGCCACGGCGCGCGGATGCACCCGGGAGGCCGGTTGCGTGCCGGCGGACGCGGCCGGGCTGTGGGTGCGGTCGTGCCAGAGCGCGGCGGCGAGCTGGGAGCGGGCGGAGTTGCGGGTGCAGACGAACACCACCCGGCCGACGCCGGTCAGCGGCGGCGGGGCGAGCACGGCGAGGGCTTCCGGCCGCAGCCGCAGGTAGGTGCGCCGCCTGTCGCCCTCGGAGCGGCCCTTGACCACCAGGCCGGCGTCGGTGAGGACCTTGACGTGGTGGGCGACGAGGTTGGTGGGCAGGTCAAGGGTGTGGGCGATCTCGCCGGGGGACGCGTCGCCCAGGGTGAGCGCGTCCACGATCGCCAGCCGCGCCGGGTCCCCGAGCGCGGCGTGGATCCGCGCCCGCCCCACCAGAGAATCAAGCTCAACGTTCATTGAGTCAATCATAGCTGAGCTATCGGAGGTTGGTAAAGAGTGGTCTCCGGGACGTGGTCGTCCGGGTGCCGCATGCCGGGCGTCGGCTGGCCGGAGTGTCCGGCCTCCCCGCCTGAACCCGCCCGAGGGGGCGGGCGCGTTGCTACGAGCCGGCGGGCTCGACGGAGAGCAGGGACGCCAACTGGCGCAGCACGCCCGGCCGGGCCCGGTAGTAGACCCAGGTGCCGCGCCGTTCGGCGTCGACCAGGCCGGCCTCGCGCAGCGTCCGCAGGTGGTGGGAGATCGTCGGACCGGTCAGGTCGAACGCCGGCGTGAGGTCGCAGACGCACGCCTCTCCGCCCTCGGCGGAGGCGATCATCGACATCAACTGCAGGCGAACCGGGTCGCCGAGCGCCTTGAACGCCGCCGCGAGAGCCCCGGCCGCCTCTGCGGGCACCCGCCGCTGCGCAAGCGGCGCACAGCACGAGGTCGTCGCGTTCAGGTCGATGGCGACGAGCGACGCCGGCTGCTTAGACATTCCTCTAGGTTGACATCCTTCTAATCACCGTGCAACTCTCTGATTTGACGGACGTCGAGACAGAATCGGGTGGAACGCATGATCATGACGGCTGGCGGCAGTGGCGACCCCACCGGCCCGGCGGGGCGCGCGGGCGTCACCGTACGGCCGATGACCGCCGCCGACGCCGATGCGGTCCTGGCGATCTACCAGGCCGGGCTCGACGCGGGAAACGCCAGCTTCGAGACCACGGCACCAACCTGGGCGGACTTCGACGCCGCGCGGCTGCCCGCGCACCGCTTCGTGGCCGTGGTCGGCGGCGTCGTCGTCGGCTGGATCGCGGCGTCGCCGACCTCCTCCCGGGCGGTCTACGCCGGGGTCGTCGAACACTCCGTCTACGTGCACCCCGCCGCCCGGGGGCGCGGCGCCGGCCGGCTGCTGCTCGACGCGCTCGTCGCCTCCACCGAGGCCGCCGGGATCTGGACCATCCAGTCCGGTGTCTTTCCCGAGAACACCGCCAGCCTGGCCCTGCACGAGCGGGCCGGCTTCCGGGTCGTCGGCGTCCGCGAACGCGTCGGCCGCCACCACGGCCGGTGGCGCGACGTGGTCCTGATCGAGCGCCGCAGCACCACCATCGCCTGACCCGTTCCCGGCCCCGGACACCCGGGCCCGCACACCTTTCTGATTCGACCATTATCGATGCAGCGGAGTTGCCTGATGAGCACCCTGGACACCCTTCCGGTCGTGGTGATCGGCGTCGGACCCGTCGGCCTGGCCGCCGCCGCCCACCTGCACGAGCGCGGCCTACCGTTCCTCGTACTCGAAGCCGGTGACGCCGTCGGCGCGGCAGTGCGCCAGTGGGGCCACGTGCGGATCTTCTCCCCCTGGCGGTACGACATCGACCCCGCCGCCCGGCGGCTGCTCGACGACGCCGGCTGGGTCGCCCCCGACCTCGACGCCCTGCCCACCGGCACCGAACTGGCCACCGACTACCTCCAGCCCCTCGCCGAGCTGCCGCAGCTCAAGCCGCACCTGCGCTACGACGCCCGGGTCGAGGCGATCAGCCGGCTCGGCCTGGACCGGCTGCGCACCGCCGGCCGCGACACCACGCCCTTCCTCATCCGTCTCGCCGACGGCCAGGAGGTGCTCGCCCGCGCGGTCATCGACGCCTCCGGCACCTGGGGCACCCCGAACGTCCTCGGCGCGTCCGGCCTGCCCGCCCGCGGTGAGACCGACGCCGCCGCATACCTGGACCATGCCCTGCCCGACGTGCTCGGCACCGACCGCGACCGGTTCGCCGGACGGCACACCCTCGTCGTCGGCGCCGGTCACTCCGCCGCCAACACCCTGCTCTCCCTGGCCGAACTCGCCGTCGGGCAACCGGGCACCGAGGTGACCTGGGCGATCCGCACCACCTCACCGGCGCGCACCTACGGCGGCGGCGACGCCGACGCCCTCCCCGCCCGCGGGGCGCTGGGCTCCCGGCTGCGGGCACATGTCGACGCCGGCCGGATCCGGTTGCTCACCGGCTTCTCCGTGCACGCCCTCACCCCCGCCGACGGCCGGGTGACCGTCGTGGTGCGCCATGGCGACGGCAGCGAGGAGATGGTCACCGTGGACCGCATCGTCGCCGCCACCGGCTTCCGCCCCGACCACACCATCGCCGCCGAACTGCGCCTGGACCTCGACCCGGTCATGGGCGCCACCCGCGCCCTCGCCCCGCTCATCGACCCCAACGAGCACTCCTGCGGCACCGTCCCCCCGCACGGCGTCGACGAACTCACCCACCCCGAGGTCGGCTACTACGCCGTCGGCATGAAGTCCTACGGTCGCGCGCCGACGTTCCTGATGGCGACCGGCTACGAGCAGGTCCGCTCCGTCGTCGCCGCCCTCGCCGGCGACTGGACCGCCGCCCGCGACGTCCAGCTCGACCTCCCCGAAACCGGCGTGTGCAACAGCAACCCCGACGACTCCGCTACCGGCGACAGTTGCTGCGGACCCGCGCCGGTGGGACGCGGGTTGGCCACCGGCACCACCGGCGGGCTGCTGACCGCGCCGCTGAACCTCGTCACCCTCGACGCCGCCCCCGCCGACCCGCAGGCCGGCTGCTGCGGCAGCTGAAGCCCACCTCCACGACGGTGCCCGCCGATCCCCACGGCGGGCACCGTCGTGGGGGTGGATCGCCGCCCCTCGCGTGTCTGTCCGTGACGGGCTTCGCAGGGTTGCCGCACCGCCCCACCGTCCCGCCTGCGTGCTGTCGATGACACCACCGGCCATGACGGTGTCCCGGCCTCAACTGGTCGAACCACAGTGGTGGTCGAGTCTGTCGTGGAGCGTGTCGGCGAAGCCTTCGGCCATGGCGAGTTGGTCGCGCAGCGCGGTGACGCGGAAGCCGCCCTCGCTGCGGGCGGAGGGCACGATCAGGCCGGCCTCCTCGTAGTGGCGGATGGTCCGGATGCTCAGCCCGACCCGCTCTGCCGCCTCGCCGATCTGCATGAGGCGGCCGGTGGCCGGGCCGCAGGCGTGCTGCGGCCCGGTGTCCCGGCTGGTGGCGGCCATCAGTGGCCGACGCCGAGTTGCCCGGCGAGAGTGTCGTGGATGCGGGCGCTGGGCTTGTTGAGTTCGATGATCTCGACGGTCTTGCCCCGGGTGGCGTACTTGGTGGTGAGGGCGTCGAGGGCGGCGACGGAGGAGGCGTCCCAGACGTGGGCGTGGGTCATGTCGATGACCACGGTGTCGGGGCCGTTCGCGTGGTCGAACCGGCCGACGAGGTCGTTGCTGGAGGCGAAGAACAGCTCCCCGTGCACGGAGTAGACCCGGGTGGTGCCGTACGCTGGGAAATCAACAATCCGACGATGAGGCTGTAAATGATCAATGTCCAGGAGTTCGCGCGACGGCTGAGTACTCTCGGAGCTGATGCGTTCACCAGCGACGACGTCGTGGACCTGGCGACCGCGGCCGATGTTCGCATCAGCGCGGACGTGAAGATCGACGCCACCGTGGCGCAGCGCTTGCTCGACCAGATCTCGCCCACCCTGCCGGTCACCGGGGCCCAGATCGCGGCGTCGCAGTGGCCGCCACCGGAGTCTTCCCGTCCCGCAGTGCCTTCGGTGTCGTTCTCCAGCCCTGGTGCCGTCGACGGACCGGCTGATCAGCCGACCCGCCCCCGCAGGTCTGGGTCTGCGGGTAGGGGTCGGCGACCCGGCTCCCGACGAACTGGCAGGTGAAACCGCAGTCCCGGCTTCTTCAGCAACCGCCAGACTGCTCGCTGCGGCCGTCGACCACGACGCGAGCTGCGAACCCACCCCCCGCCGCCGTCATCGGCTGAACTTCGTCCTCCTGTCCGGCTCCGTACGCCCGGGCAGGCTTGTCGCACGATGATCCCGGCAAGCATGCGGATCGCGGCATGTGCGCGCATCGATTCAATTGGTCGGAGCGCGTGACCGCCCTCGAACGCCGCGAGCTGCGGGAGTTTGCCCTCGGCGGACCCGACACCGCCACCCGGGTGCGTACCGTCTGGCAGGTGCGGCTCGCGCCGGTCGACGCCACGGCGACCGGCTCCCGGCTGGCTGGGCCCTCCCGGCAGCGCGGACGGGGGGCGGTTGCGGGCCCGGCCGCCGCAGCCCGACGTCGACCCGTGCCCCGTCCCCACCGCCCGCTACCGCGGGCTCCAGAACCAGCTCTACCGAGTGGAGATCCTCGACGGCAGCGACACCGCCGGCGGCCCCACCTACGTCTGGTCCGGGAGAACGGCTCGGTGGTCGCGCCGCTGGCGGACGTCGACGCCGGCACGATCCGCCTCGATGCGCCGGGGCACGACGAACGCCTCGGCTTCGGTAAGGGGGACTGGGTGGAGGTCACCGACCCGGCCCGAGGCCGCCGTGGACTGCCCGGCCTCCTCGCCCAGCTCCGCGAGGACGGCGTCCAGGTCCAGTTCGACACCGCCGGGAGCCACCACACCGGGGACTACTGGCTCATCCCGGCGCGTACCACCAACCTGCGCGCCGGCAGGGACGCGCCGGGCGCAGCCGGCGACATCGAATGGCCGAGTGACGACACCGGCCCGCGGTGCCGGCCCCGCTGGCGGTGTCGCGCACAGCTTCCCGCCCGTCGCGCTGCTCGACCTCGCCGCCGCCGGAACCTGGACCCAGGTGACGGACCTCCGCCGGTTGTTCCGGCCGCTGACCGCGCCCGCCGGGGCCACCGTCGCCATACCCGCTCGCGGACGCCGAGCGGAGGGCGTGGAACGTGGTGGGGGCGTCCGGGTTCCAGCCGATCGCGCTGGACGGCACGGTGTCACTGGACGCCGACGAGGCGGTGGTGCGCTGGCTGCCGACCGAGTTCACCCGCGCCGTCGTCGGTCAGCAGTTGTTCGCGGTGCTGGCTGAGCCGGTCCGCTGCCACCTCGTGCTCTGGCTACCCTCCGTCGGCGACGTGCCGGGGACCGGCCTCCGGACCCGGTTCTGGCTCTGCGCGGGATGAATGACAGATCAAAGCCGCAGGGTGATGTCGGGGAGGCGATCGGCCAGCGTAACGTACGCTCGCCAGCTATACCAGATCAAACTGGACTGCTTGGTGGGGCGTCGTCCATCGTCCGCCTCTTCTTGAGAGGCGGACAAGTCTCGTCCTCCTTGGTTTCCGGCGACATTTTCAGTAGCTCGCTTGCATTCTTCTCTTTCATTCCTGAGTCCTGCCAGCACTTCGGATAGGCCTGCTCCACCGCCCATCGGTGGCGGTCCATCAGAGCGAGTCGCCGCTCTTGTTGCTGCACTCCACGTAGGTCAAGTAGTCCCAGCAGGCTTCGCTGCAGGAGTCCCTTGGGACGCGGGCTTTCGGCGCTTTCATGACCTTTGAGCAGCTTTCGCTTCCTGCCCTCGCTCGCGCCATTGATGTTGCCGGACTGCAACGTCGCCCCGGGAAGATAGTTGAAGAAAGTGAACAGGGAGTTGATCGCCTCCTGTAGTACAATTCCTTCCAGTTGGTACCTCGACTCCGGCGGCTGCTTCCGGCCGATTTCCGCCAGCCGTGACCCGTGCCCCACGAACTGCTCCAGGGCGATCCTGGCCAGGTCCTTTCCGTCTGCATCTACATGCCTCTTGAACGGCATTTTCTGCCGATCTGCGGCCGAGGCGATTCTCTGCAGCGCTGTGAACGCTTCTTGTGCGGTCTTCGAAATGATTGTGGTGCGCACGAGGTCAATGTATACGATCCACGCCGTGGTGTGCCCACCCATCCCTATCGCGCCAGGAAAGGGGGAAGGGCTTCGTCCGCTGGAGTCCAATCCAATGATCCGTCCGCGTTTGTCGATCCGTACCTGGGTGGCGAGCCGTTGACGGCGGCGGCCCTCAACCTGCTCCTTCGCCCAGATTGGCGCAGACTCGACAGGTAGGTTGTTGCAGTGCCCGGGCTGCTTGGTCGCTGGCTTCGCTGTTGGCTGCTCGTGGGTCTCCCTGAACCGTTCAGGTTTCCGGACCTCCCGACGCCCGAGACCCGTCGGTGCACTCGGCGGCGTTCCGCCAATCTGCTCTATCTGCGCCACCAGCTCGTTGCGGTAGGCGGAGCTTCTTCGTTCTTCATAGAGTCCAGGACTCGCTCTTCTGTCCCAGTCGGCGAGACGTGCAAGGCAAGCATTGAGGACTTTTTCGCGCTGCTCCTCGATAGCTGGATCGATTGCCCGGATGATGATTTCTGGCAATTTCTCCGGCGTGGCGGCGACTCCGGGCCATGCTTTTCCAAAAGCATTCGGGCAATCCATGGTCACGGAAAATATGTGCTGCTGGACGATCATGAGCTTCAGATCTTCCGGACGGATTTCTGTGCTGCCGGGCAAGATTCTTTCGCGGTCCCCCGGCGTTGCGGTCAATATGTACGCGAGTGCCTTGACGTCCAGCAGGCCGATGATGGCAAGCTTCAGGTTGTCGGGGGGTATGGGCTCGTAATTCTCCTCGCTGCGCCGCAGTGTCTCATGGTGCTCGCCCTCGGCGTTCCCCTTCCCGCTATCGCTCTGTGCAACTGCTCTTACATTGATGACTGTGAGCGGTACGAGTTCCCGGAACTGTAGAAAATCCCGGATCATATCCTGAAGATCGAGCAAGCCCATCTGTTCGGCATCAGCACATTTCTCGACAATCCTCTCCTCGGCGACCCTGAGGTTGTCGCGTTGTTTCTCTGGAAGGCGTCTGATCAATCCATATCCAGGGAGTTCTCTCACTTGGGCGACGAGCTGCCCGATCGCGCCCGCCGCATCGCCCGCCTGCTTGGTGATGATGGCTCGTCGGATGGCTCCCACCTGCACGACGAACGCCGTGGAGTGGTTCCCCATCGTCCCGGTAAACGGCGACCTCGGCCGCCCTCCGACGGCGACGTCGTCTACTGTCAGCCCATCCTGGGAAAGAATCTGTGCGACCAATTTCTCGGCGGCCACGTCTGCGGTCGTCGCCGCTACCTCGCTGTGCGACGTGTCGGCCTCGTACGGCCGCTTCATGTAGCATTCACCCCCCTGCCTGCCGTCGTCTCCGCCTCGGGACGTTCACGAATGGGAGCGTCAGTCCGCAGCCCGCCACCATCCGCGCCGTGCAGGGTGCGTGCTCCCCACGCCACCCGCGTGTTCGGGAAGGAACGCAGGCAGTTGACGCCGAGCGGGTTGAGCCGGCCCTCGTCGCCGTCTGGCCGCCGCCGTTGGCGGAAGAAGTCCCGCACCGCGCCGCTCATCGTGCTCTCCGCCCAGAGCCCGCCGAAGGTCCGCTCGAAGTCGGCGTATCCGCTGATGAACGTGGCGGTGTTCACCGGCCCGCGCCGGGCGCTGCCGACGAAGGCGGCGACCGAGGTGGCCACCCCGGTGATGGTTCGCACCGCGCTGGGAACCTCCTGGACGTAGATGCCCGGACAGGACGTGCTGACCGTCATGAGCCCTCGATTCGGATGGCGCGGCCTCGGCTCGACAGGCCGGGAACGACGGGTTCGCCCCACGCGTGGTTGCCCTCGAAACGTATGACGGGCCGGGGCCGTGCCCGTTGGCGTGAGGAAATCCGTCAGGGAAGTCGGACGACCAGGCCGATTCCCTCGCCCCTGCGCGGCGGGCATGGCACCATCGACGCGCGGCGTCCACCAGCCGGTCGGTCAGGCGGGCACCACGTAAGGAAAGCTGGTGGAGCGGGTCCCCTCGGCCGTCTCCGCGGTGAGGCCGGACGTGATCGCCTTGTTCAGGACCAGAGAGAACATGACCTCCGGAGCGTTGTCCCGCAGCGCCCGTCCGTTGCGTACCGCGAAACCGAAACTGGCCGGCGAACCGACCCGGTACGAGAGCATGTCGGGCAGGATCAGTTCGGCCACGCTGCGGCCGTAACTCTCCGGGTCGGCGGCGGTCCGGTTCGCCGCGACGAAGCGGGCGACCTTCGCCGCGATCTCGCTGCTGGCGTTACGGACGTCGTCCCGGGGGTGCCGGGCATTGGCCGGGTTGGTGAAGTCGGCATCGGTCGGCCAGAAGATCGGCCACATCATCGGCTGGCCGGCCCGGGTGACCGGCCGCCACTGACCGCCCTCGGCGGCTACCTTGGTGGTGCACCAGATCCGCACCCGCGCCCCGTCCCGTAGGAGCGGCTCGTTACGGATGACCTCCAGGACGATGCACTCGACGATGGAGCCGGCGCAGCTGTTGCGGGCCTCGTCCGGGTGCCAGGCCTCCCAGTCGAGCCGGGTGCCGTCGCGAAGGGCCTCGTTGACCGTCGTGAGTTGGTCGAGGTCGATGAAGAACGGGTCCATGATCCGCCCGGTCCAGAGGCGGATCCCGTCGCCGCTGACTACCTCGCCGGTTCGTCCGGCCACGACCAGGATGCCCGCGGCCGAGTCGGTGCTCGCATCCGAGTTCCGCAGGGCGTGGAGCGTGACCGACTGCCTGCCGCCCTGGTCGGGATCACCGAAGGCCACCCGGTAGGTCAGGCCCTCGATCTTGTCGGTCTCATGGTGGATCTTGAATTCGTACCGCGCTCCGGGATGGAAGCCCCGTTCGGTGTCGGGACGGACGGCCGAGCTGTTGACGTTCATCATCAGCACGGTGCCGCGTTCGCCGTCGAAGACGTACAGGTCGTCTATGCAGAGCTGGCCGTTCTGGGGCGCCAGCGGCTTGTCGGTGAAGTACGACATGATCTGCTCCCCGGGTCAGGATGCCTCAGCGTCGCGCCGCTCGGCTTCCGTCACCGGGTGACGTTGCTGCGCCGCTACCGCACCGGCCGGATCACGCGTCGTGAATTCGCATTCGCGGCGCGCAGGTCGTTGGTGAGTATCTGTTTCGTCAAAGGCGAGTGGACGTACCGCTGATAGCGCTGATGGACCCGCTGCCTCGAGCCGCCCAGGTGACGGGCCATCGCTGCCCAGGTGGCCCCGCGGTAGTGGGCCTCGGTGACCAGCAGCACCGTCTCGGTGTCCAACGCTCGCGACATCTCCGCCATCGTGCCGAGCACCCGCAGCACGGCCTCGACCGGGTCAGCTGCGGTGAGCGCGTTCTCGATGCCGATCGCGCGGCGAACTGTGGCCCGGGTGCCGCTTATCCACCGCCAGCCCTCGCGGAGCGGCGTGAGATACGGCCAACAGTCCTCATTGGTTTGCATCGCATCCGGGTCTTCCTGCTAAAGATCTGCATCGTCTCGACCGGGCGATCGACGATGGTGGTATCGATTCCTGCCATGATGTACTCGCACCGCCTGAAAGTACCGAAGGCCCCGCTTCGACACATGGTGCGAAGTATCTGCTGTCAACTGTCATTGTCGACATTGCACGTAAACGCCCAGTGTGTACGTACCCTGTGGTAAGGCCGCCGTAGCGACCGGCCGACGCGCCGGCGAAATAGTGGGCGGATCTTCGGCGGTAACTGTCGATCGGGGGCGGGTCCGCTGCTGCGGCGGCGCTCAGCGGGCGAGCAGACTTCCTGACCTGGGGCGCTGAAGACTAACTACGCTGTTTACGTTTACTTCGGCGGACAGCCTGTTCGTGTGGTCGTCCTGCTTCTGCTGGTGGAGTCCGCAGTTGACGCCACACAGCATGGTGGCCAACACGCACCTCGGCGGCGGCGTCGTAAGCCACCGCTTCTTCATGGATCCTGATCATGGTCTGTTGGCCGAAGAGACGGAACTGCACGATCTGGTGTCGAGGAGTTCGAGTGCGGTGGTGGCCTGGCGCTGGATCGCGTCGAGCGTCTCGGCGCTGGGGTTGCCGGTGGCGAGGGTGGCTTGGTGGAGCAGGGTTTCCGCTGCCCAGGTTCGGTGCCAGGCGAGTGCCCAGGTTTCGGCGGGTAGGCCGGCGCGGTCGCGGAGGGTCTGTGCGTGGCCGCCGGCGTGAACGTAGTGGTTGAGGAGGCGGCGTAGTCGGGGTGGGTGGCGGGTGCCGTGCCAGGTGGCGAGGTCGAGGAGGATGCCGGGACCGTTGAGGGCTTTGGCGACGTCGAGGAGGTGCCACCTGTGGTGGGTGAGGTGCAGCGAGGTGGGGTGTAGTTCGGAGTGGCAGATGCCGAACGGTGGGATTTCGGCATCTGCCGTTCGCCGTCCGGCGGCCTGGTCGAGGGCCCGGAACAGTGGGCGAGGCGGTGTTCGTCGGTGAGCCGGCCGGTGTCGTGAGGCGTTCTACGTACGCCAGGTGCCGCAGTTGTGCGGTCTTCGTTGGTGAACCGGGTCGCCAACCAGAAGCCGTACTACCTGCGGAAAGCACAAGCGTCACGAAGTGAACGTGCAGGTCATCGCCGATGCGGCCGCGCGTCTCGTCTGGGCCTCGGCGCGTTGCCCGGCTCGACGCACGACCTGACCGCCGCCCGCACCCACGGCATCATCGACGCCCTGACCGGCCCCGACGTGATGACCTTCGCGGACAAGGGCTATCAGGGCGCTCTCGGCAGCGTGCGCACCCCGTTCAAGCGGCGCCGCTTCCGCCCGAAGCTGTCACGCCGGCAGAAGGCCGTCAACCGGGCCCACGCGAAGATCCGCGCCCGCGGCGAACGCGCGATCGCCACACTCACGACCTGGAAGATCCTGGTCAAGCTGCGCTGATGCCCACGCCGAGCGACCGCGATCGTGTACGCCATCCTCGTCCTGCACCACGTTGAAACCGACCGCTCCGCAGGATGAAATGGCTCAATGATCCGCCGCGGCTGCTGCCCCTCGTCGTCATCGATCTCGCGCACACGCACCCGTTCTGCCACCCGAACAGCCTGGCGACACCGCACCGCCCGCACCAGCACCCGTACGGTGCGTCGTCATGAGGCAAACATTCCCTGATGCGGCACTAGGTTTGGGGGTGCGAGGACCTGCACAGGGGTGGGACGCCATGTTGTGGTGCCGTCACCGAGTTGGCGCTGGGCGTTGTAACCCCAAGCGGCCACCGTGTAGTCAGGCTGTAGAGCCAGACTATGGGCTGTGCCAGCCGCGATGGATCTGACCCCGCTCAGGGACCGGTCGCAGGGGGCAGCCTCCCCCACAGCACAGACCTGAGTGACCTGCAAGCGGGTGTCCCATGTGCCGTTGCCGAGTTGGCCATAACCGTTGAACCCCCAGCCCAGGACGCCGCCGCTACTCAGCTGCGCCATGCTGTGCGACGCGCCGACCGCGATGTGCCGGATTCCGTACAGGAAGCGGTGGCAGGGAGCGATCTCTCCCACCGCACACACCCGCACAGGAATGGCCCGGTTGACGACGGTGCCGTCACCAAGCTCACCAACATAGTTCGCGCCCCAACCGACAGGACCACCGTCACCCCGCAGCGACATGCTATGAAACTCGCCACCTGCTATGGCATTCACCGCGTACAGGAATTGATCGCAGGGCGCGACCTGTCCCACCGCGCACACTCGTACCGGGGTGGTGCGGCCGACGGTGGTGCCGTCACCAAGCTGACCTTCGTAGTTCCGACCCCAGGCCACGGCCAGGGCGTTACCCACCACCGCCAGGCTGTGACCCCAGCCGGCCGCGACGGATCTGACTCCGCTCAGGAATTTGCCACAGGGCGCGACCTGCCCCACCGCGCACACTTTTACCGGAGTGAGGCGGGTGGCGGTGGTGCCGTCACCGAGCTGGCCTTGTCCGTTCCAGCCCCAGGCGACGGCCGACCCGTTCTCCATCGCGGCCAAAGTGTGGGTCCAGCCGGCCACGATGGATCTGACTCCGCTCAGGAACCTGCCACAGGGTGCGACCTGCCCCACCGCACATACCCGTACCGGAGTGGTGCGGTTGGTCCAGGTGCCGTCGCCAAGCTGCCCAAAACTGTTGTAGCCCCAGGCGACGACCGTGTGGTCCCTGAGTAGGGCGAGGTTGTCGTTCCGGTTGGCGGCGATAGCGATTACGCCGGTGAGGAACCTGGAGCAGGGGGCGCTCTGGCCGACGGCGCACACTCGTACCGCAGTGGTGCGGCGGGCGTTGGTGCCGTCGCCAAGCTGCCCGAAGAAGTTTTCGCCCCAGGTGACGACGGTGCCGTTCGAGAGCAGGGCGATGCTGTGCGCGTCACCGGCGGCGATGGCTGTCACGGTGCCGAGTTTCGCTGGAACCTGTTGCGTGCCGGGGTTGGGTGGCATCGCGAAGGCGACTGCACGGCCGGCCGTTGCGCCGTAGGCATCACCGATCATCAGAACCACGACCAGCGCCGCCACCGTGGCGAGGAATTCCGACCGCCGGCGATGGGCGGACGTTGCTGCCGGCGTAGGATGAAGATCATTTCCTGTGCCCATCTGCTCTCCTTTCCGAGGCAGCTTCTGGATTCGATTCAGTCCGATCGCAACAGCCGGTCAGCCGTGCGACAGGGAAGGTCTACGTTTTTCCCGAGGTTCGAAGAAGGTCGGGAGCGGCAACGGTGCGAGTTGAGGGAACGTGACCGGGATTCGGCTTGTCGACCCGGGAGTGCTGCCCGGGTTTGATGGAAATATAAGTCAAGGCAGCATGATCAGCGAATAGGCTCCCTGAACGAGTTAAGTACTCACAAGTAGGCGGGACTCGCCGGTGCGCCGACGGCTTGAACCATCTCGCGTGGCCTGTTGCGCGAAATCCCGCAATCGCGGCGGCAGGTGTACCACTGCATGTCATCACGGTAGAAGACGCTCGGTCGGAGCCCGTAACGCATGGAAGAGCGGGTGGGTGCCCGCCTGCGGCGTGCTGTGGATCTGCCCCATGACGAACTCGGGTGCGTAGCCCTGACCGGGGTGGAAGACGGAACTCATGTGGTCCTTCTTTGACCCCCGGTACCTGATCAGCGGAGCGGTGTCGGCGAGCAGTCGGCTGCCCGGGTCGCTGCTGGCGGCGGCGTCCGAATGGCCGGCGGGGACCGCTGCCATTGCCGTCGCCGTGACTCCTGTCGTCATGACGGTCGCCGTGATCGTCGCGACGACCAGCCCCTCCATGCGTCGTCCATGTTGTTGGTAAATTCTTCAGATCAACTTCATGACTGTCAATGCGAGCGAGTTGTTTCGACAATTGTTGCAAGGTGCCTTGATGGGGTGGCTGGAACAAATACGGTCCACTCTGTCCGGTTCCGCCCGGAGGGCCGACGGTGCGCTCGACGACCGCCGTCCCGGCCGGCGAGTTACCGGCGGAGTCCCAGCGGATGGTGATGCGCCGGGGACACGGCTTACTCGTCCCGCGGCAACCGCGCCTACCTACGGAAACACCACATCAGGCGGTCACTCCGGAAAGAGGGGCCAGGCCGCGAACCGGAAGAAGGGCAGCCGGGGCGGCCGACCCGTCAGCCACGACGCCGACCTCTACAAGGAGCGGAACACCATCGAGCGTCTGATCAACAATCGGTAGGAGGTGTGTCCGGGGCGTCTCCGTTGTCGGCCAAGTTCTTCGGTGGCCGACTCCCCGATTAGGTGCCGGCAGTCGAGGACGATATCCCCTGCCGGGAATACCGTGGATGCGGATGCGGATGCGGATGCGTGCGCGGGAACGTTTGATACTGAGGGCATGTGACAAAGGTTGAATATTCTGGCCGGGACTCTGGTCCGGTCGCTTTTGCTTGCTTTCGGATGCCCAGTGGTCGTTGTTCGAGGGGATGCTCCTGAAACCGCTGGGACGCCTGGGGCGGAAGGGGATGACTGGCGACGTATGATCGCGATGGTGGCGAGGCGTCAGGCCGAGATCCCGGCACCGGTGAGGGAGGGGTCAGGATGTTCGGTCGGAAGAAGAAGCTCGACGATATGGTGGCGCAGCTCAGGCCTGACCTGAGCCGGGAGTCGCTGGGCGTCGGGCCAGACTTCCCGGGCGTCGCCCCGAATCCGCTCCTGAGCGGTGATGCACGCAAGCGCAATGCGGAACTGCGTACGGGGGTGCTTGCGCTCGGTGTCCTCGTCGGCTGGCGGGAGGTGAACAGCAACCCTCGCGTGGTCCTGATGTTCGACGTGGAGACCGCCGAGGGCGTCTCGTTCCGCGGTGTCGCCGACGAAGATCTCACGGTCACCGAGCTCGCCCGACTCGCCCCGGGGCAGACGTTGCCCGTGCGCTACCGGCCGGCCGTCATGGACCACTACGTCGCCCTTGCCCGTGACGCGGACCCTGCCCGTGTGCGGCAACTCTCTGACCGGATCGCGAGTCGCAAGCGCACCTGACCGGGAACCCCTTGGCCGGGTGCGGGTTGTGCCGTGGCCATGAACGTTCACGGTGTTGGTTGACACGCCGCCCGTGGTGTCGGTCGGGCGGCGTCGTGGCGATCAGGCTGTGGCAGATCTTGTACGGGTGCGGCGGCTCGGGGATCAAGAAGGTCGGCAGCTGCCCGGAGTCACCCGTCGGAGCCGGTTCACCGATCCGACCGAGGCGGGCGATGGGTGGCCGTCCCGGCCAGATCAGTCCCGATGACAGAGCATCCATCGTCGAGACGGCCAACACCCCCTCCGTGAAGCTGCGCCGGCCGTTCACCCGGTGAAGCATCCGCAAACTCGCCGACCATCTGCGCGTGCACACAACTCGCCGCGACGTAGCGGCATCGTTCAACGCTCAGCGCGAACGTGGGGGCGTCGGGGCGACTGACAGTAGTCGTCCGAGTGCAATGGGACCCTGCGCGGTCTCTGCGTCCGAATGCGTTGTCCGACTGTCAACATCATCGAGCAGCGAACTGTCAGTATTCAGTCATTCGGGCGAATCGCTGCCAAAGGATAGAATGCGTGAGCGAAACGAGTGGCCATAGTGGATCACTGGAGGCGCATTGATGCGATGGCGATCGGCGGCGATGCATGATGGGTGCCAGTCATTCCGGCGGTCCGAGCGTGCTGGCGGGTCGACGTCATCCGCCGCCCGCGGCGCCGTCGGCTCGCCGGGAACCGGCGAGAGTCGGGCTAGCGCGGGCCATGGTCGCCGGACTGGTGAGTCTGCTGCTTGCCGGTTGCACCACCGACCCGGAGCCGACCCGGCTGGACGGCACCGATCAGATCGTCGAGCCGGCGGTCAGCAGCGCGCCGCCGCCTGGTCCTGAATTCGACCTGGCTCGTCGGAGTCTGGCCGGTCCCCTGCTCACTCGCGACGGTAAGTACCAGGCCCGGCTGGTCGGCGACTGGGTGGTCGTATCCACTGCCGACGGTACCGAGTTCGACCGGTTCGGCATCGGCACCGAAAGCGTCCGGATCAACATGGACTTCTCTCCCGACGGGCGCTACCTCGCGGTCGGGCTTTCGGACTCGATGGTCCTCTACGACTTCACCACGAAGGACCCCACGGCGCTGCCCCTGCCCGAGGAGGTGAAGCGGCCGGACGGTGATCCCCGGCCGAGCACCGGCCAGTTGAGATTCTCGGCCGACAGCGGCCATCTGGTGGTCGAACTGTTCGACGAACGGAACAACAGTCGCTACTGGCTCCACGATCTGCGCAGCCGCCGTCAGATCGTCTCGCCGCTCCCGCCGAACATCGAGGTCCCGAGTGATCCGGGTGTCATCTTGTACGTGACGGGGCTGGCCGTGGTCAACGGCGGAAAGCGGGTGGTGATCGCCGGTCAGGGTGGCTTCCTGGTCTGGGCGCCGGACGATCGGGCATTCCAGTGGCGGCCCTGCGCCTGCGGTAGCACCCTGACCAGCGCCGTGGACCGGCAGGCTCAGCATGTGGCATTCCTGACCTTGGACGACGAAGTGGTGCTCTGGGATCCGGGCCCTCCCCGGGAGGTTGGACACTGGAAGGTGCCGGCCCTGGCCTCTGGCGCCAAACCGGCCGTGAACCCCACCGAGTTGAAGTTCACCGAAGACGGCGGTTGGCTGCTGGCCGGCCCGGAATACGGCCACGTGTGATCGATCCCGGACGGCAGGCTGGCGGGTTCCTGGCAGGAGCCCGGGTCGTGAGCGGCGGCAGAGCGAAACGGCGGCGCGGCAACAGCGGTCCGGACCGAAAGCGGCAAGCCCAAGGCGGGCGTCCGGTAGCGGGCCAGGACAAACCAGGCGGCGACCAGCCGGTACCGCGGGTGCGTCGGGTGCTGGGATCGCTGCATCGGGCCTGGTGGTTCGTGCTGGGCACTGCGGTAGCCGCCCTTCTCGGTGCCGTCGCGAGCATCTATGCAACCAGGTGGGTGGACGATCTTGACCCGCAGGTCGTCGCGGTGCACGTCGTGGCGAATCCTGCCACCGTGGACACCTGGGGCACCGCCGAGTTCGCGATGGTGCTGCCGAAGGACGCCCGCCCCTCCGATGATCCCCCGGTGGGCTGCGCGACGCTGATCGACTGGGCGCGCGCCCTTGGCGCGGTCGATCACCAGGTGAGCCGGGTGCGCGTCGTCGTGCAGGGCGCCGGAGATCAGGGTGTGCTGATCGACAACCTGCGTGCCCGCGTGATCCGGCGCAGCCAGACTCCGGATCCGTCCGGTGTGCAACTGCGCTGCGGCGGCCAGCAGGGGGCCGCCGAACCACGGGACGTCGAGATGGACCTGGACGCTCCCCAGCCGGCCGCCCGCTACCGCACCCTGATTGAGGGGCGCAGGCCACTGTTCGGGTTCACCCTCGCCAAGGGTGAGACCGAGGTGTTCGACCTGACCGCGTTCACCACCGGCACAGTGGAGTGGACTCTCGAACTCGACCTGGTGGTCGCTGGGAAGCGAAAGCGGGTCGAGGTGAGCAATCGGGGTCGGAGTTTTGTCACGACCGCAGCACCCGGACCCCGGACCTACCAGGTTCCCCCAGGGGGCGACCACTGGATCGAGTGTGTTCAGACGCCCCGCCTGGCCTGCCCGGAGAGCGCCCCGCCGGCACACTTCCGGTACGACGCCTGACGGTCGGCCGGGCCAGCAGTGGGCCCTCGATCGACCCGACCGGGTGCAGCTGATGGCCGGCGACTGGTGTACAGAACCTGACGATGCGGCAGATCGGGCCGTTGTCGGGGGTGTCGCATTCCTTTGCACACCGAACCATCGACACTCTGGGCCTGCTGCTGGTTCTCGCACCTGTGTGCCGCCGGCCGGTCGACCAGATCACCCGCCCCAGCGGCCTGACCCCACCACCGCGAACGTCGGTCGTCAACGCATCAACGACGGGGTCCGACACCGATCCACGAGCCGGGAGGCTGCCGCTGCGTCATCTCCCGCAGGGCGGGCGGACATCCGTGCCGGCATTCGACGTGCAGCGGCCGAGGGCGGGCGTGCGATGGTTCGATGTGAGAAGAACACGCAACCGTTCGCGAGTATCTCACTCATTCGACTCGGCTATTCATCTCCGCGTTGCATGGGTCTATATTCTGGGTCACGAATCCCTGTTGCTTGAGCTGCCTGCCAGGGAGGTGAGATCTACTCCAATTCTCGTGGCATCCCTCCCGCCCCTCACGCGTGTCCCCGTTCTGGTCTTGCCTGTGCGGCGTGCCGGACTCGGGGCCTGTGCAGCTACACGCCTGATTCGCCGCCAAGGTCCGGGCAGTCAGGTGGCCAGGAATTGAATTTGTCTCGGTCAGGAGAAGGAGATGGGTGGATTCTGCTTTCCCGAAGACACGTCGGCCGTGATGGTCGGCCATGCCCGACGCGCTGCCGTCACTGGCGTGCTGGTGGTGCTGGCGCTGGTCGCGGTGGTCGGTGACGCCTCGGTCGGTGGGGCGAGGGTGGCACCGGCCAGTTCATCCGCTGTGCCTGTGGTGGCCCAGCGACCAGTGGCCCAGCAGGCTCCGGCCGAACTCGGCGCAGTGACCGCCATCGCCGCCGGCTACGGGCACAGCCTTGCCCTGCGCTCGGACGGCACCGTACTGGCCTGGGGTCGAAACAGTGAAGGCCAGCTGGGTGACGGCACCCTCGATGCGAGTGTCACCCCGGTGCAGGTGTGCGCCGTCGGTCAGGTCGCGCCCTGCACCCAGTTCCTCACCGGAGTGATCGCCATCGCTGCCGGGTTCACGCACAGCGTGGCCCTGCTGCGGGACCGCACCGTCGTCGCCTGGGGTCAGAACGTGACAGCCCAGCTCGGCGACGGCACTTTCACGGATCGTTCGGTTCCGGTGCGGGTGTGTGCGGTGGGGGAGGCCGCGCCGTGTAGCCAGTTCCTCAGCGGGGTCAGGGCCATCGCCAGCGGCGGTGCAGACCACAACCTCGCCCTGCTGGGCAACGGTGCTGTCGTCGCCTGGGGTTTCAACGCCTTCGGTCAGCTCGGTGACGGCGAATACTCCGGAGGCTCGGTTCCGGTGCGGGTGTGCGCGGTGGGGGAGACCGCCCCCTGCGACCGGTTCCTGACCGGGGCCACGTCCATCGCGGTAGGTGAAGATCACAGTGTGGCCGTGGTGGGGACCGGCCACGCCGTCGCCTGGGGTTTCAACGGCGCAGGTCAGGTCGGCGATGGCACCAACGACGATTTCCGTCCCATCCCGGTGCGGGTGTGTGCGGTGGTGGAGACGGCCCCCTGCGACCGGTTCCTGTCCGGGGTGAGCGCCGTTGCGGCCGGCACTTTCCACAGCATGGCGTTACTGGGCAGCGGCAGTGTCGTTTCCTGGGGCTACAACGTCGAGGGTCAGGTCGGTGACGGTACACGCGATAACCACCGGCTCGTTCCGGTGCGGGTGTGTGCGACGGGGGAGGTCGCACCCTGTGATCGGTTTCTGTACGGGGTGCGGCACATCGCCGCCAACGGTTATCACAGTATGGCGCAGCTGAGCAGCGGAGGCGTTCTGGCGTGGGGCTACAACGGCCGTGCCGAGCTCGGCGACGGTACTCGCGTGAATCGTCTGACGCCGGTGCGGGTATGTGCGGTGGGGGAAGTCGCGCCCTCCGGTCGATTCCTGTACCTGATTCGGGCGATCGCCGCCGGCGTCGCCCACAATCTGGCGCTACAGCCGAACTACACCGTCGTCGCCTGGGGCTTGAACAACCACGGTCAGCTTGGCGACGGCACTACTAGTGACCGTCTCGTTCCGGTGCAGGTCCTGGCACCCCAGGGCCCCGGCACAGTCACAAGGTGATGCCGAGCGGTGCCAGCGGGCGGGTGCTGTCTCGGGCGTCATGTCGGTTGGCGGCGGCGATGTCGGTGACGCCGGTCAGGCGCAGTGCACCGATCGCGGCGTTGCGGAGGGCGGCCATGACCTCGGGTCCGACGCCGGTGCGGATCCGGCTGCGGTCTTCGTCGTGGGTGACGTCGCGGCTCCAGTGGACCGTGCGAGACCTGCCGGCACGTCTGGCGTACCCGGGTGGTCAGCCGGGCCCAGCGCAAAACCGGCTGCCCAGCGTGCTCTCGGCGGGAACGCTCCTACCAGACTCGTCTGACCCGGGCCGAACTCCGGTTCCGCGACGTCGCTCCCGAACTGCTTACCCGGGCCGTGCGCATCCTCGACGTCGACAAGGCCCGCGACATCGAGCTGCTCGATCTGGCTCGCGGGTCGACCATCCGAGCGCTCTGGCGATGCCCAGACTGTGCGCACGAGTGGGTGGCGCCCGTCGTCACCCGCACCTCCGGGCGCGGCTGCCAGCCGTGCGGCATCCGCCGGCGCACCGCGTCCCGCCAGGAGCCCTCGCCCGGTGGATCGCTGGGCGACCTGCATCCCGAGATCGCGAGCACCTTTCTGGCGAACCTGGACCACCCTGATCGGGGGCCTGATCGGCTCCGCCCGGGTTCTGGTGACCGCTGCCGGTGGCACTGCCCCTGCTGCGGGTCGAAGGAGTGGGAGACGACTGTCGCGTCCCGGATCCAGCGGCAGGGCTGCAGAGGGTGCCGCCGCCTGTGGGTTCAAGTCGTCTCGATCCGCCGAGGTGTCCGTTCAGATGCCTGCGAGGGTAAGGAGCCGGTCCATCTCGGTCACTGGCAGTGTGGGTGCTGCGGCGGTTGCGTGCGCTACCCATTCGTCTGGATCTCCGAGCAGGGCGCGTCGCACGTGGACTGGCAGGTTTGGGTGTTCGGCGACGGCGCGGCGGACCGTACTCTCGGGGTCGGTGGCCAGACGTTCGGCCAGGTCGACGGGTAGGTCGACGTCTCGGGGTGCGAGGCATCGCATCCGTGGGTCGGGGTCGGTGGCGAGCCGGCGCAGGGTCTGCGGCGGGAACGTGAGGACGTCGGCCGGACGCCAGGTCGTCCTCTTCTCCGGCCGGAACTCACGGTCGATGCGCTCGGCCGTCGCAGGATCAACCAGGTGCGGGGCGTGCGTGGCCATGGTCATGCGTACGCCGCTGTCGTCGTCGTTGAGGAGCCGGATGATCGCGTCGGCCGGCAGCGCCGGGTTCCGTGCCGCGGAGCGGCGGAAGCAGATGAAGGGCGAGGACAGGTGTGGCCGCGGGTCTGCGGTGACCCAGTCGAGCTGCAGGTACCGCAGTTCGGCGAGGGCCATATGGTCTTCGACCTGCTGCAGCAGCGCATTGTCGTCGAGGTCGCTGTCGAGCAGGTCGGTCAGTGGGCGCTCACTCTGCTGGATGTCCCCGTAGATCCGGTGACGTGCCGGCTCGGGCGTGTCCCGGCGGCCGAAGATACCGACGCGTACGTTCGCGCTGGGGTCGTCGGTGAGGAAATCCCGTACTGGTGGGGAGAGGTGTGGATGTTCGGCGAGCTGGCGGCGCACCTGGTGGTCGGGGTCACCGGCCAGCTGTGCGGCCAGTTGCGGGGTGAGGATCGCGTGGCGTACCGCTCCGGCGCGGGTGACCGGGTCGGCGAGCAGTCCTGTCACGAGGTCGGGGGGCGGCACCGGGTGGGGTGACCGTGCGTAGTAGGTCGAGCAGGCAGCTGCGCGGACCTCGTCGACGGGGTCGGTGAGGAGGATCCGCCGGGTCGTCTCGGGTGCCTGCGTCCACCATCGTGCGAGGGTGGTCCGGACCTGCGGGTCAGGATCGACGGCGAGTCGGGCTAGCAGATCGGCCGGTATGTCGTCGCGGTTAGCGAGGTAGGTGCGTACCTGTGTGTGCGGATCCTCGATGAGCCGCTCGTACACGTCGCGGGGTGCGTCACGGGCACCAGCGGCCAGGGCGGCCCGGATGGTGGGATCGGCGTGCGCAGTCAACCGCCTCCGGGCGGTGTTCGGCAATCGCGGGTTGAGTGCGAGTGAGTGCAGCAGCCAGTGATGGTCCGAGGCGAGGATCTCCTCGATCACGTCCAGGGTCAGGTCGGCACGGGTGGCGACGTGACCGAAGCCGCCCCGGTAGCGCACCAAGCGGCGGACCAAGCCGGCGGGCAGAGCTGGGTTCTCGGCAAGGCCGTCGAGCACCTTCGACAGGTGGACCGGCATCGGCACGTCATCAGCCACCGGTCGCCCCTCCCCGAAACCGTCGAGCCTCAGCAGGCTTGCATGTTCATCGGAGACGGTACTGCTGGCCGACCTGGTCGCCGGCCACCCGTACCGCTGAGGCAGCCGATAAGCACCGGTTCGGCTGGACCTCCAGGCCAGCGAAGTAGACCCGCCCCATCAAAGCGGGGGAAAGTTCATTCGGTAAACCGGAGCGGTGAAATAGCTCGGCGGCACTTCGCCGTCGGTGACCAGCAACGCGCTGAACCGTCGCCGGTTCGCCGCAGTGGCTCCAGCCTTCTCCAAAGCGGCAGCGCGGGCAGCACCGGCGTCCGGGACCTTGCGGGGACGGCCGCTGGCGCGACCGACGCGTTCGTGCTCGCAGCAGGAGCACATCCACCTGGGGCCGGCTGGTCCCGCCGGCTGCCGGGGTGGCGTGGGCGACGTCCTCTTCGGTCGTCCCGACGACCGCATGCACGGCAGGCCATTGGCCGAACGTAGCCGCATACACCCGGCTGGCAGCGTCGTCGTCCGGCTGGGCGGACAAGCTGTAGGCGAGTTCCCGGAAGTCGGCGGCCAGATCCGAACCACGCCGCAGGGCTGTGTAGCGTCGATCGATGGCCACCAGGAGGGTGTGCACGGCGCCAGCCGCCGAGGAGATCAGCGGCTGCACCAAACCTGAAGGGGCGAACCAGGCGGCAAGGTCGGACAACCGACGCACCCGCTCGTCGATCGATTCCTGCTGATCGCAGGTGTCGAGCAGGCCCGCGTGGATGGCGGCGGTCTCGACCAGCGGCCGGTGCCCGGCCGACTCCAAGTCGGTCAGGGCCGCCTCGACCCGGCGCAGCGCCCGCCCGTACTCACGCGGGAACTGTCGCAGGGCCTCGATCACACGATCACGGTTCTCCCCGAACAGCAGATCGTCGGTGACATCAGACTGCACCATCTGCGCCGGCGCAGCGTAGAAGTCGGCGGTGACACGCTGCATCTCGTCCAGCCTCGTCCGGACGTCATTCAGATCGGTTGGCAACAACCCAGCATCGGAAGAGAGATGCTCGATCAGATCACGGACCGTGCGGTCGACGCTGTCGGGAAGACGGTGCATGCGCCGCACCGGTCAGCTTCAACCCGTCACCACGGGCTCGATAGACCAGCATCGCGACCGGGCCCGCCGCTCTCGCCGCCGACGCCTGAGCGGACCCTCCGGACGGCCGCTAGACTGCCCGTCGCGATAGGATGACCGTCTGTCAGCCGTGGCCGTGCTGCGCCCTGCTCGGCGAAGGGAAGTGGTGGCCCCAGGTGAGCACGCTGCCGGGACTCGCGGCGGACACCGCCTCCACCGCCTTGGCGATAATGGCCCCGGACGGCCGCTTTCTCTGGTGCAACCCAGCCGGTCACCGGTTGGGTGTGGGGCTGGCAGAGTTGCCGCTGGGGCAGATCGGGCCCGACGGGCCCGCAGTGGACCACCCGGTGCGAGGTGCCGACGGGGCCACCAGGTGGTTACGAGTGCTATGTCACGGCATGGAGCACGAGGGGCAACCGCTGCGCCTGTACGAGCTGCGTGACGTCAGCGCCGAGCGGCAGGAACGCGACCGTGGGCGCAACTACCGGTGGCGGCTGGCCCACCTCGAGCAACTCGCCAAGGTGGGCACCTGGGAGTGGAACGTACTGACCGGTGAGGTCGTCTGGAGCGACGTGCTGCTGCAGATGTTCGGTCTGCCCGCTGATGCACACCTCGACTACGACTCCTACCGGCAGATGTTGTACCCGGACGACGTCGCGATGATCGAACGGACGTTGGAGCAGGCCCTACGTGACGGCGGCTCGTTCTCCTACACGCATCGGATGTACCTCGCCGACGGCGCGACACTGCGCGTCTTCGAGTGCTACGGCGAGGTCTTCCCCGATGCCGCTGGGGCGCCGGCGCGCGTCCTGGGCACCGCCCACGACATCACCGAGATGCGGCGAGTGCAGGACGAGCTGACCAAGCTGGCCGAACGCGACCCGCTGACCGACCTGCCGAACCGCCGTGCCCTGCTGGCCCGCCTCGACGACCTGATCGCCGAGCTGCGGGAACGGTCCGCGGCGTTGCTGCTGATCGACATCGACAACTTCAAGGACATCAACGACGTGCACGGGCACGCGGTCGGCGACGACGTGCTGCGCGTCCTGGCCCGGCGGCTGCTGCACGAGCTGCCCGACGGCACGGTGCTGGGCCGCCTGGGCGGCGACGAGTTCGCGGTCGTCCTGCCGGGGGCGTACGCCGAGGACGCCCTCGCCGTCGCCGAGCGGCTCTGCGACGCCAGTGTCAGCACGCCCGTGCCGTTGGCCGGCACCGGGCTGCGGGTGACCCTGAGCATCGGTGCCGCCTCGCTGGAACCGGGCGACACCCGCGATACCGTGCTCGCCCACGCCGACCTCGCCCTGTACGAGGCGAAGAACGCCGGCCGCAACCGGGCCAGGCTCTACCTGCCGGAGCAGTACCGACACGCCGTGCAGCGCGTCAACGTGGTGACCCGGGTCCGCAAGGCCCTCGACGAGAACCGGATGCGGTTGGACGCCCAGCCGATCATCGACCTGTCGACCGGGGAAGTGGTCAGCCGCGAGCTGCTCGTCCGGCTGCGCGACGGCGGCGAGCCCAGCCTGTCACCGGCGGAGTTCCTACCGACGGTGGAACGTGACGACCTCATCGGTGAGCTCGACCGGTGGGTGGTGTCCACCGCCACTCAGGCGCTGGCCCACCCCAAGGCCATGACGGCGGGGATGCGCTTCGACATCAACATCTCGGCTCGATCCCTGGAATCGCCGGGCTTCGGTGACTGGGTGGTGCGCACCCTGCGCGCGGCCGGCATCGACGCGAGCCGGCTCGGCCTGGAGATCACCGAGACCGCGGCGATCACCAATGTCGCCGCGGTGCGGCACCTCGCCAGCACCTTGCGCGACGCCGGTTGCCGGCTGAGCCTGGACGACTTCGGCGCCGGATTCGGCTCGTTCGCCTACCTCAAGCACCTGCCCTTCAGCACGGTCAAGATCGCGGGCGACTTCGTCCGCCAGGCGGATCACGGCGGCGCCGATCCCGTGCTCATCGACGCGGTCGTCCGCGCCGCGCACGGCCTGGGCATGCGAACCGTCGCCGAGTCGGTGGAGCGCGCCGCGCTGGTGCCGGCGCTGCGGCTGCTGGGCGTGGACGCCGGCCAGGGCTACCACCTGGGCCGACCGACCCCATTGGACGAACTACTCGGTCGAACGTTCGACTCGCGGCAGGGCGGCGGGGCGGCCGGAACAGTCGTGGGGCATCCTGAACCCTGATCAACCGCCCCGGTTTGGAGACTCAGGTGAACGCACCCCGGACAAGGCCGTTCCCCACCGGCGCCGAACTCGTCACGAGCGACCTCGACGCTGCCTGTACCTTCTACCAGGACCTGTTGGGATGGACGTACCAGGCCACCGCCGACGGCTGCACCGCGCTCGCCGACGGGGTTCGCGCCGCCGATCTGCGGTTCGGTCCTGCCCCGGCCCGCTGGTGGACTGTCTTCGGCGCCGCTGACGAGGCCACCGTCCGGGCCGCCGCCGGCGCAGCCGGCGCCCGGCTGTCCGGCGACGAGGTGCACGACCCGCTGGGCGGGAGCTTCCGGCTACGCACCGCACCGGCCCCGGTGGCCCCGGGCCTCGGTCGGCCCTGCTGGTACGAGTACATGACGACCGACCCGGCCGGAGCGGACCGGTTCCACACCGCCGCCCTGGGCCTGCGGTCCAGCGTGCCACCCGGCGCCCCCGACGACTCGTACGCCCTGCTCGTCGGCGACGTCGCGCCGGTCGCCGGCCGGCTCGCCACGCCTGCGCCGCTGGATACCCTGCTGCCCGCCGGCTGGATGGTCTATCTGGCCGTGGCGGATCCGGACGACGTCGCCGAGCGGGCCCAGCGGGGCGGTGGCCGACTGCTGGTGCCGCCGCGCGACGTGGTGACCGGTCGGGTCTGCGCGCTCGCCGACCCGGCGGGAGCCGTCTTCACCGTCATTCGACCGGCCCACACCGGTAGCTGACTGCCAGGCGTTCTCCCGCAGGTCGTCGTCACCCTGGCGTCCCGAGACCGGCACCGAGGCACGGCGGGACCCGGCATGCCACGCGTTCAGGGATCCCCTCGGAGGATGTGCCGCGATCGCGGGAGCGGGGTCTGGTCAACGACGGGCCGCCCGCCGCCGCAGCGCACCCACCAGCACGACGAGGACGGTCAGGGCGGAGCCGGCAACGAGGCCATTCATGCGGGATGTGTCAACTGCGGGCCAGCAACGGCGCACGACCCCCGACCACCGAGCCGGGCGGCATTTGACGAGGGCGGTGTTGTGCCCGCCCCACCGGATTTCGCCGGCAACCGACCGGTTCCTCGTACTCAGCGGCCACGGAAGCGGGCCCGTGCGGTCACCTGCAGCGGGAACCCATAACGTCTGCTCCACCTCCCAGGCTTCCTCACCCACCAGGTAGCCGGCAGGGTTCGGCCCCGGCATCCAGCGTCGATCCGAGGCCCAGCAGGCGCCATCGGCCTCCTCGAACGACCCGGGTCCGTCATGGGAGAGCACCCAGATGTGCTGACTGCGCGCAGCGTCCTTTCAGGAACCGAGGAGATCGAGACCATCGTCTGGAAGTGCCGCACCGGGCGCACCGTGGCGGGACCCTCCTGACGAACTCGGCACCTGGGAGGGCATCCACTCCCGGTTCTGTCGCTTGACCACGGGTGCGCGCCGCTTGACCATTCACTTGTATTTTGCAAGTATGGCCCGCGTGAGCCTCTTCATCACCTGCCCGGTCGAGAGCGTCGAGCGCGCAACCGCCTTCTACACCGCCCTCGGTTGGACCCTCAACGCCGAGATGTCCGACCACAACGTGTCGTGCTTCGCGATCGCCCCCGAGCAGTACGTCATGCTCGGCAGCCGCGAGATGTACGCGAGCGTCGGCGGAGTCGAAGAGTTGATCGGCGGACCGCAGACGCCCTCGAAGGTCACGGTCTCGTTCGACCTGGGCAGCCGGGAGGCGGTCGACGAACTCGTCGACCGCGCCGGCGCCGCCGGCGGGCGGATCGGTGACACCGACGACTACCCCTTCATGTACCAGCGCCAGTTCGACGACCCCGACGGCTACCACTACTCACCGTTCTGGATGAAGGCGGACGCCGACCCGACCGCGTGAGCGACCTCGCCGCGGCCCTCGACATCGTCGGAGCACGGTGGGCCCTGCTCATTGTGGAACGGCTGCTCGACGGGCCACAACGCTACGGCGATCTGCAACGTGACCTCGGCGTACCGACCAACATGCTCGCGATACGCCTGCGCGAGCTCGAAGCGGCCGGCGTGCTGATCCGCCTGCCCCTTCACCACAACACCCGGGCCTACGCGCTGACCGATCGCGGGTTCGCCTTACGCGAGGCGATCGTCGCACTCGGCAACTGGGGCAGGCGCGACTCCTGATACGGCACCGCCGTCCGGAATCATGGCTGGTCGTCCACGGGAGGCGGAGTATGCAGGGCACGGGAGAGAGAAGACCGCTACCGCAGGCGGTCCGATGGTACGAGACATGACGCCGCGTCAGGCAGTCGACGTGCGGGCGCACCGCTGGCTGATGATCGTGGGGGCGCTCCTGACCGCAGGCGCCCTCCTGCTGCTGTCGCTTCTCCCTGACCCGCCCGCCGAGGCGGTCGCGATGACGGCGTGGGTCGAACGCGGCCACCCGCTACTGATGTGGAGCAACGAACTGCTGTTCCTCGCGGTCATCTGCTGGGGAGCCGGTGCACGCGGTCTCGTCAGCACGGGCCGGGCCGGCACGTCGGCGTGGGTCGACGTGGGAAGGACCGCTCTCACGGTCACCCTCGGCGCGCTCGTCGTCGTACTGCTCGCGGTGGGGCGTCTGGTCTACCCGGTGTTTGAGATCGACCTGTCAGCCGAGGTCGTAGCCCTGCTCGTCAGCTCGACGTTCGGCGCCCTGCACGTTGCGTTCCTGGGTTTCGCCGTCGCCGCGGTGGCGCTCGGCTGGTCGACACGCGCCGGACTGGCCGGGCGAGCTGTCGGCATCGTTGCCGCAGCCGCATTCGTCGTGGGCTCCTTCCCCTGGTTGACACCGAACTGGTGGAACTCGGTGGTCCCGGTGATGATCGCCGCCTGGGGCGTGTTTCTCGCCTGCGTAACCCGCACCGAGTAATCCGGCGACGCTACGGAAAGGACGAGCGCCGGGCAGGTCGCCGATGCCGTGGAGACTGCGCGGCGCTCACGGCAGGCTGCCGGTCAGCGGGTGCACTCCAGCAGCACCCAGACGTCGAACCCGCCGGGCCAGGTGTAGCTGTCGATCAGCACGCAGTCGCCGAATCCGGCGTCGTCCGCTTTCATCAGGGCCTGTTGGTAGGCGTAGTAGTAGGCCAGGCCCATGCTGCTGGAGCCCTCTCCGCTGAACTGCCGGGTCTCGACGGCGGACCCACTGGCTGCGGCGGGGGGTGCGGCACCAAGCACAGCTGCCGATACGGTCAGTAGCGTTGCGGTCACCATTCGCTTCATCACCGCTTCAGGGTAGGCCGCACCCGAGGTGATCGCCATTTGCCGGAGCGAACCCACCCCCGCGCCGACTACCGCTCGACCGCCCTCGGCCCGGACGCCGTCGGCGTTGCCGCACACCACGTTTCCCCAGCCCGGGCGTGACCACCACGCCGTCGACCTGCAACCCCGCCGATCCGCCACCCGGCGTCCAGATCAGCCTCGGCCACCCGTCGTGGAACGCCCCTGGTCGGCGAGGTCGATGGCCACCTCGGACAGGGGCTGACCGGCACACGTCAGGGTGTAACCGGCGGCCCGCTGCTGCGGGGTGAGACAGTTCGGCCCGCTCACCACGACGTCACCACGGCGAAGCCGCACGACGCACTCGCCGCAGGTGCCGACGGTGCAGGAGAACGGCAGGTCGATCCCGGCGGCGAGACCCGCGTCGAGCAGACTCTGACCGGGCTCGACAGTCCCCGTACCGACGGGTTGCCCGGCCGCCTCCACGGTCATCGGCTGCGGCGTGGTGGTCGCGATCGTGGTGCCGAGGTCGCCGTCGACGAGCCGTCGGGGGCGCCCGGTGTGGCCGTCCGGGGTCGGCGCGGTCCGGGTGGGCGGCTGCCACAGCCCGGACCGGAGGATGGCCTGCGCGCAGTGTACCCACGCCTGCCTGATCGCCACTGTGGTCCATGCTCTCTGCTGGGAGGTGACCGTGCCGTTGACGCGCAGGACCTCGTCGACGCCAGGCAGCGGGAAGACGCGGGGAAGGGGGTGGGCGCGGGGCGTCCGTAGGGTGGTGGGCGTGAGGTGGCGGTGGTGTGGTCCAGGGCGACGGTGCGGCGGCTGGCGGCGGTCCCGGGTGGGCCGATGGTGACGGTCTGGCCGTAGGCGATGCATTGCTGGTCGATGGCCCACAGCAGCAGGGACTTGACGGACGTCGTACGTCATACGAATATAGGCGTCGATATATGCCTGCCCGCGTCCCGTCCGAATGGTCGAGATGACACCGGGCCGGTCGACGTCTGCGGTCGCCGCTTCGACCGCAGTCCTGCGCTGACGTCGACGCTTCGGTGGCGCCTGCACGTCCAGCCGGCTGTGGCTCACGTAGCGGTCGCTGGCCTGACACCCGAGCCGGACGGCAGCTTCCCCGTAAGGAGACGACTCTGTGTCACCTCGCAAACGCTCGGCCCCCTGGATAGGGGCGATCCTGGCCGCCATGGTCGTGGCCACGGTCGGCGCGTACGTCGTCACGAACGCGACGCCGGCCGCCGCGGCCGCCACTGCCGGTTGCGGCAAGGCCCCGGGGCTGAACAGCGGCACCCACACCATCTCCAGCGGCGGCAAGAGCCGCAGCTTCATCCTTCGGCTTCCCGACAGCTACAACAACACCTACCCGCACCGGCTGGCCTTCGGGTTCCACTGGTTGGGTGGCACCGCCAGTGCCGTCGCCTCAGGCGGAACCGACGGTTACGCCTGGGCCTACTACGGCATGCTGTCGCAGTCGAACAACACCACGATCTTCGTCGCCCCCCAGGGCATCAACAACGGCTGGGCCAACACCAATGGCGAGGACGTCACCTTCACCGACGACATGATCCGAATGATCGACAACGCGCTCTGCGTCGACACCACGCAACGCTTCTCGGTCGGGTTCAGCTACGGCGGCGCGATGAGCTACTCGTTGGCGTGTTCCCGGCCGACGGTGTTCCGCGCGGTCGCGGCCATCGCCGCCCCCGGAGAGATCAGTGGCTGCAGTGGCGGGACCCAGCCCGTGGCGTACATGGGAATTCATGGCATCAACGACAACATTCAGAGCGGCCGGTCACTACGCGACAGGTGGCTCAGAAACAACGGTTGCGCTGCGCAGAACGCACCCGAGCCCGCACGGGGCAGCCTGACCCACATCATCACCACCTACTCGTGCCGGGCCGGCTATCCAGTGCTCTGGGCCCCGTTCGACGGCGGACACCAGCAGGGCCCGGTGGACGGATGTGCCGGCTGTGAGAGCGGCGCAAGAAGCTGGGTCAAGCCTGAGGTGTGGCGGTTCTTCACCCAGTTCGGGTCGACCCCGCCGCCGACCACCACCCCGCCGACCACCACCCCGCCGACCACGCCGCCGCCCGGCCAGGCGAACGTGATGATCGCCGGCGGCCAGTCGAGCCGTTGCGTCGACGTCGCCAACTCCAGCACGAGCAACGGCGCCCGGGTGCAACTGTGGGACTGCCACGGCAACAACAACCAGCGCTGGACCCACACCGCCAACCGCACCCTGACCGTCTACGGCAACAAGTGCCTGGACGCCAGCGGGTCAGGCACCAGCAACGGCACCGTCGTGCACATCTGGGACTGTCACGGCGGCGCGAACCAGCAGTGGAACCTGAACAGCAACGGGACCATCACCTCCGTCCAGTCGGGACTCTGCCTGGACGCCGTCGGCAACGGCACCGCCAACGGGACGCAACTCAACCTGTGGGCGTGCAATGGAGGCGGCAACCAGCAATGGGCCACCCGTAGCTGACAGTCCGGCAACCCCGTACCACCATGGCACGGCGGTGAGGCGGGGCGGCGGCCAGTTCCCTCGGCCGCCACCCCGCCGGGCCGGGACGACAACTTCTCTTCGCGCTGCAGTCATCGATGGATCCGGACGCGGTACCGGCAGCCTGCCTGGGCGAGGCGAGCGGCTGCCCAGGCCGAACCACACTGCCGCTCCTCGGTGCGTGGACGCGCCTACGGGCGTGGTCGGCCTGCCGCCGTGCTCCGGGGCGCGATGTCGGCAGATCGGGCAGGCCAACTGGCCCCATCGCGCACGTGCAGGCGGCTGGGCCAGAACACACTGGAAACAGGTGAGTATCGATCCGCTTGTCCCAGCAGAAGTTGGACCGGGCATCGTCCGGCTCGACATCGGCGCGGACTGCCCGCTCACGGGGACCTGCGCGCCGGGCAACGGAGTGCTGGGACAGGCAGGGTATCGAGATGAGGTGCGCGTCCGCGCGGGTGCCACCGCCGCTCGTCAGCGACAGCCGGTGCGGGCCTCGGGTGACGTGCCGCCGTAGGTGGCCAGATCGATGCTGATCAGGGCTAGGTGGAGAGGGCTTCGCTGCCGGCGGGCTGACCGTCCGGGTCACCGTGGGCGTGGGGGACCGCTCGGCGGCCACGTCCCGGGATCGATCGAGGCGGTGGTGGTGCCGTCGAGGCGCGGACGACTAGCTCGACCGGTTGGTCGGCCGCCGGTGGAAGCGCGACGTCCGGCTTCTCGATGACGCGTACCAGCAGCGCGAGACCCTGCCGTGTGACCTCGTCGAACGGCTGGCGCAGGGTGGTGAGCGGGGGAGTGACGTAGGCGGCGACCGGGATGTCGTCGAACCCGACGACGCTGATGTCCTCGGGCACCCGGCGCCCGGCCTCGAGCTGCGCGCGGATGAGACCGATCGCCATGTCGTCGTTCGCGGCGAACACCGCGGTCACGGTGCCGTCGCCGGCCAGTTCCCGGCCCGCTGCGTAGCCGGACGCGGCCGACCAGTCGCCCTCGACGACCGGCGGCTCGTCCGCGCCGTGGGCTCGCAGCGCCTCGCGCCAGCCGGCGAGACGGTCCCGTGCCGAATGCCACCGCTGCGGGCCGGCCAGGTGATGGACGGTCGCGTGCCCCAACTCCAGCAGGTGCTCGGTCGCGGCCCGCGCGAGCCGGCCCGCGCCGACCCTGGCGGTCACCACCTGCGGCGCGGCGAACGTGGGCGGCGCGCCGAGGACCAGGACCGGCACGTCCACGCTGATGATGCCGACGCCCTCGTCGATCGGCTCGGAGATGACGACGCCGTCCACGCCCTGGTCCAGCAGCGATGCCAGGGCGCTCGCGATGCCGCCCGGGTCGCCCTCGATCGTGGTGGCCACCCGCAGCGTGTAGCCCACCTTCCGGACCGCCCGCTCGATGCCTATGAGCCACGACGTCGGCCCGTACAAGGCGCTGCCGAGCGTCACCACGCCGATCGACCGGGTCCGACCGGAGGCCAACGCCCGGGCCGCCTGGTTGCGCCGGTAGCCGAGCTCCTCGGCGGCGTCCAGGACCCGCCGGCGCACGTCGGCCGAGACATACGGCTCGTCGTTGAGGACCCTGGACACCGTCTTCTGGGAGACGCCGGCCAGCCGCGCGACGTCCACGCTGCGCGGCGTCGGAGGGCTTCCACCCGGCCTCGCCAGTCGCGTCATGGCACCTCCCATCGCCAGTCATCGTTATGTATGATTGCGCTGTCATGTCTGCGCAGTCATACACTCGCCATCAAGATCCCGTCACCCGCCTGTAATGCGGGCGAAGCACGTTCCCTGCCAACACCCTAACCCCAGTTTCGAACCGAACAGGCCGGGTCGGGCCGCCTGCCGACCTCGCCGAGGACCGCAGTGCTGTCCACGCCTTCGACGTGTCACGCAGCCGGGCAACCGCATAGTCGAATCGATTCGTTAATCCGTCGGTGCCACGTCGGTGAGCCGGCGACACGGAATGCCTGAGCGCGATGCCCTGGCGCTCCGGAAGGGGCGCGCTCATCGGTGGCCGCTTGAAGCCCGCGAGGTGCCAGGAGCAGGAAGTAACCGTCCTGAAACCTTGACTTCACGCTCGATGGGTCCATTAATACATACCTATGTATTCGGGTCGTAGTCACCCTTCCGGGGTGGTCGGCGACGCCGGCAGATTCGTCGAATCGGTTCGAGTATCGGCCTTGAGGCTGCGCCCTGAACCGGCGTTACGGAGCTGACGGATGAGTCACAGGAGGTTGCCGTGCATCGTACGAACGCCCATTGGGGTGTCCGATTGTCGGCGTCGGCCAGAGGGCTTGCCGCGACCGTGGCGCTCGGCCTGACCCTGACGCTGGGCGGCCTGCCCCTGGCGACCCCCCGGTCGGCCCTGGCCGCGCCGGGCGCGATGGGGGCCGTGGCCGCCGCCGGTGTTGACGGTGTGGCGGCCGGAAACGCCGCGATCGCCTCGGTCGACCTGAGCGGAACCTGGGGCTTCACGCCCGCGGGCCGGGCGGCGACCACGATCGCGGTGCCCGGTGGCGGCTGGTACAAACAGGGCTTCACCACCGTGAACGAGGCGGTGTACTCGCGCAGCATCACCGTGCCGGACTCGGGACAGCCGCAGTCGACCTGGATCGAGTTCGGCGCCGTCAACCACCAGGCGACACTGTCGGTCGACGGCCGCGTGGTCGCCACCCAGACGACGGCGTTCACCCCGTCGAACTTCGACATCAGCGCCTACGCGGCACCCGGCACCACCCACACGATCACGGTGAACGTGAAGGGCCGCGGCGCGTTGAAGGCATCCAACGGCCGGTACCTGGTGCCCGACGCCGCCACGTGGTCCGAGGCGGTACCGCAGGGGATCTTCGGGTCCGCATTCCTGCGGGTATACCCGGCGGTGTACGTCAGCAACACATTCGTGCGTACGTCGGTGGCGAACAAGACGCTGACCTACGACGTGACGGTGCGCAACACGTCGGGCAGTCCCCGGTCGGTGACGTTGACCGGGTCGCTGGCGTCGAAGAACGGGACGGCCTTCAGCTACCCGGAACTGCCCGGCCGTACGGTCACCGTGGCGGCCCGCTCGACCGTGACCGTGACCGTCGGGCCGGTCGCGTGGAACCTCGACAGCACCTCGTACTGGTGGCCCAACGTGCCGTACCGGTCGGGGTACCGGGCGCAGCTGCACGGGCTGACGGTGCATGCCGTCACCGACGACGGCCGGACGAGCGACGCCGAGTACCGGTTCGGATTCCGGGAGGCCACCCAGAACGGTGACTACTACTACCTCAACGGCGTGCGCGTGAACTTCCGCGGCGACAACCTCCAGGGTGCCGACTATGACCGGATCAACAACGGCGGCAAGGGCGATGCCTACCACACCCTGCCCGGCTTCCTGCCCCCGTCGTCCGGCAACGGCGGCTGGCCGCAGGCGGTGGACAACTACCAGCGGCTGAACTACAACGTGGTGCGCATCCACCAGGAGCCCGGGAGCCCGTACATGTTGGACGTCGCCGACGAGATGGGCCTGATGATCATCGACGAGGTCGCGATTCGCGGCTCCCAATCCTCGCAGGAGTGGAAGGAGTCCGTCGGGCACGACAACATGGTCAACCACGCCCGTGCGCTGGTCCTGCGCGACCGCAACCACCCCGCGATCATCCGCTGGAGTCAGAACAACGAGCCGAACCAGAGCGGCCAGGATTCCGAACAGTTCGAGAAGGAGCTGTACGCGGCGATGAACGGCGCCGACGGCACCCGGCCGATCATTGCCGAGGTGGGCGTCGGCGGGAATGTCAGCCTGTATCCCGGGATGACGTACGCCAACTTCGCGGTGATCCCGCACTACGTCGACGGCTTCGGCAGGTACGGGGAGGGCCTGATCACCGTGAACGGGCGGCCCGACGGCGAGGGCGAGTACATCTGGCCGGCATGCAACAACAAGCAGGGCTTCGCGTGGTTCGCCACGGCAACCCTGGCCAAGCGCGGCAAGGGCGCCACCGACCTGCGCCCGTACACGCTGCTGTCCGCCTGGGCCAGCGTCGTGCCCGGCGTGCGGAGCACCGACTTCACCCCGGAGGAGGGTGGTCACCCCATCTACGGCGCCGACAACCTGCCCGACCCCTGGAGCAACCCGCAGATCCAGCGCGTGCAGGCGGCGTTCAACCCGGTGGCCGCAGTCGACCTTCCGTACTGGTCGGCCTCCGGCAATTCGGACTCGAACGGCACCTTCCCGTTGCCGCAGGCGGTACCCAGCTACGCCCGCAACGCCACGGTCACCCGCAACATCACCGTGTTCAACGACGACTTCGTCGACAGCTCGGTGGGCTTCACCTGGACGGCGCGGCTCGACAGCCCGACCGGCGCGGTCGTCGCGTCCGGCAGCACGACCCTGACCGTCCCGCTCGGCTCGCGGGTCACCCAGCCGGTGTCCTTCACCGCCCCCGCCACCGGGAGCCGCGTGTACCTGCAGCTGTCGACCACGAAGTCCGGCAGCCCCGTCTTCACCGACGCGGTCGAGTACTTCAACCTCAGCGGAGGCAGCGGGACCGGACCCACTCCCGGGACCTACCGCATCGTCAACCGCAACAGCGGCAAGCCCCTGGCCATCGCCGGCAACTCCACCGCCGACGGCGCCAAGACCGTCCAGCAGAGCGGCACCACCACCTGGACGGTCAGCACCGCACAGGACGCCTACACCCTGCGCTACACCGCCTCCGGAAAGGTGCTCGACGTCAACGGCGGCAGCACCACGCAGGGCCTGCAACTGCAGCAGTGGTCGGCCAACGGTGGCACCAACCAGATGTGGTACCTGCGGCCCACCGGTGACGGCTACTACACCATCGTCAGCCGTGGCAACGGACTGGCAGCCGACGTCTACGGCGCCTCTACCAGCGACGGAGCGCAGGTCGTGCAGTGGACCGCCAACGGCGGGACCAACCAGCAGTGGCAGTTCGTACCCGCCTGACCAGTGGCAGAGGTGAGTGTCAAGTTCGGCCGCCGGTAGCGGACTGCCGATTGTCGCGCCGACTCGGGGGCACGGTTTGTGCGCCCGAGTCGGCCACGATCCGATCGCGGTGGGACACGAGCTACCGATCCGGACAGACGCCGGTCTGGTCCGCTCGCTACCCGTACGTGAGCCAGGCCCGGGGCGTCGCGGCTGAGTGCATGGACTCTTGGTGCCGTCCATGCACTGGGGCGTGGCTCGACCGACCGTCGTCGTAGGACGTTCGATGTGCGTCGTCGGCTGATCGGAGACCCGGAGCGGACCATGTCCATGTGAGTGGTTCTGCGTAACCTGGTTCGGGGCCGACCGTGACCCGATGGCCGGCTGGCGGTTGATTGTCCACGCGGCGTCTCACGGGGTGCTCCGTGGATGCTCTGGCGCGATGGACGGGGCCGGCGCGCGATGGACCGGCCCGGACGCCGTCCCGCTGAAGCTGGGACCCGACCGCGAACAGATGGACTCACGCGACCCCGTTGGACTCGCTCCGGTTGCCCCTACGTCGCCATGTCGACATGACCGGGTAGTCCGTGACAGGCATGTGGGTGACCGGCTGACAGGGGGCACTTCACGACCCGGCACGTCACGGCCATGGCTCCCGCCGCGCAGTGCAGGGTATGGGGGAGCAGGCGGAGGCGTTCACCGAACGGTCCACCCCCGGCTTCAAGTACGCCGAGTACATGGTCCACGCCCGCACCGGCAATCTGCTGGTCAAGGTGTAGCTCGCGGTTGGCGGTGACGAGTACGTGTCGTCATTGGTCCTGGCCACGAGAGTGATGGCCCCATCCTGCATGCGACGCGGGCCGCCGTCTCGACCATTTGACGGCCCAAGGACAGCCACGCACCGCCTGCGGTGACCCTGCGAATTCGAGTAGTCGCCGGCCCGTGTGGCCTTGGGCGCGCACATTGCCGATGGCCTCGATGAGTCGCTGGATGTCGACACTTTCTTTGCGACGACCGGTTCAGGGAGCTCATGGCTTGCAGGGCGGGGGGCCGGGTTCGTCGGGGGCGTACCGCTTCCATTCCGCCCCGGTGGGTGGGCCATGGCGGGCGCACAACTCCGCGTACGCGACCCGGGGCGCCGGCACGTACCAGTCCCGGGTCTGGAAGATCTCGTCCACCGACTCGATCACGGTGCCGTCGGTGCTCACAGCCAGGCCCGCGATCCGGGACGGGTGGCCGGTGCGGGTGGCGAGCAGGCGTGCGGTGGCGATCTCCCAGAAGCGGATCGTGCCGGGTTCGCGGAACGCTCCGTCGCTCACGGCGAGGACCGACCCGTCGGCGACGAAAGCCAGGGCCGTCGCCTCCTTCGCGTCGTCGGTCTGCAACCGGGTGAGCAGGGCACCGGTGCCGGTGTCCCGGATCTCGACCGGTCCGTCGCGGCTGCCCGTCGCGAACCGGGTGCCTGCGGGATCCAGTGCCAGTGCGCTGACCGGGTACCGGTAGGTGGTGCGGTAGTCGTGGATCAGCGTTCCGGTGTCCGGGTCGTAGAACCGGACACCGGTTTCGCTGCCCGCAGTGACCAGGGAACCGTCGGGGGCGAAGATCGCCTCGTGGACGAAGAAGTCGCCGCCGGTACGGATGAGCTGGATCAGCCGCCCGGTGGCGATATCCCAGATCCGGACCCGGTCGTCACTGCCGGAGGCGGCCACGCGGGTGCCGTCGGGGCTGATCGTCAGACTCGCGATGTAGTCGCTGTCGGTGCTCATCGGACCGGCGATCTGCCTACCCGAGCGCGGCTCCCACACCCGTATGCGATTGCCTGCCCCGGCCGCGACGACCCGCCGGTCAGGGTCGGTGGCGACGTGTGACAGCGCTCCGACGGAACCTGGCAGCGGTACCCCGAAGGGCTGATCGGTCGTCGCCTCCCAGAGGCGGAGGTTGTTTTCGCCGTCGACGGTGGCCGTCAGGGTCGACGTCCCGGCCGTGGCGACGGGTAGCGTTCGCCTGCCGTCGAGTGGCCGCGCAGCGGTGGTCGGCGCGCCGGTGGTCGAGTCCCACAGCCGGATCCGGCCGTCGGCACCGCCGGTGGCGAGGACACGGCCGTCGGCGTTGAACGACACCGACCACACCGTTGCGCCGTGGCCGGTGATCGGCGGACCCACCGGCACCCGTGTGGCCGGGTTCCAGAGACGGGCCGTCCGGTCGATGCCGGCGGCCGCCACCCGGGTGCCGCCCGGGCTGACCGCCACGGTGAGCACCGGGTCGGAGCCGGCGGGCAGTTCGGCGGGCCGGCGTCTGCCGACGTCCCACAGGGTGACGTCGCCTCGGCTACCACCCGTCACGAGTTTCGTCCCGGTGGGGTCGAAGACCAGGGCACGGATCGAACTCCGGGTCGTGATCGGGGAGCCGACGGCCCGGCCGGTATGCGGGTCGCGGAGAACCACCGTCTCGTCGTCGGCGGCGGATGCGAGCCACTTGCCGTCCGGGCTGAACGCCACCGCCTGCACCCGGGTGGAATGCGCGACCGAGGCGATCTGCTCGCCGGTACCGCGGTTCCAGAGCCGGACGGTTCCGTCCCACCCGGCCGACGCCAGACGGGTGCCGTCGGGGGCGAACGCCACCGAGCTGACCCGGTCGGTGTGACCGGTGAGCGGTCCGCCGGTGGGCTGCGCCGTCGTGGTGTCCCACAGCCGGATGGTGCCGTCCGCCGCGGCCGACGCCAGCACCGTCCCGGCCGGGTCGTACGCCACAGCGGTGACCGCCCCGGTGTGCCCGGCCGGTGGCGCCGCAGCGGGCCCCTCGGCGGCCGTCTGCCAGACCCTGCCGGTTGCCGCCTGCCAGAACCGGACGGTGCCGTCTTCGCCGCCGGACGCCAGTTGCCGGCCATCCGGCGAGAACGACACGGCGTGGACTGCGCCGGAGTGACCGACGAAGCCGGACTGCCCCTCGGTGAGGCGCGCGGCCAGGGCGTCCCCGGCCTCGGCGGTGTGTGCCTGCTTCCAGGCGGCGACCGCGAGTCGGCGGGCGGTCACCGGCTGCGTGCCGTCGATGCTGCCACTCTGCGCCGCGAGCTGCCGGGACAGGGCGATGGCATGCTGCTCGTTCGCGTTCCTGGCGTAGCGGAGCGCGGCGACTGCGGCGACCGTGGCGACGAGGGTCAGCACGCACAGGCCGGCCAGCAGGGTCCGGCGTGCCCGGGTCGCCCGCCTGGCGGCCCGCTCGCTGGCGGCGAGGAAGACATTCAGGTCCTGGGGCAGTCGCCGGTTGGCCGACCAGTCCCGTCCTTCGCCGAGGTCCCGGCCGCGGAGCAGTTCGGCGGGCTCGCGCCGGTCGGACCAGCGGTGCTGCTTCTCCTCGACGCGCTGCAGCCACTGCTGGAACTGCTCGTCGCTGCGCACCCAGCTGCGCAGCGTGGCCCAGTCACGGATCAGGGCGTCGTGCGCCAGCTCGGCGACCGGTTCGGCACCGGGTGCCGGGGCACTGGTCACCACCAGCCGCTGGGCGGTGAGGACCGCCAGCACGTCGTCGGCGTCGCCCGCCAGCTCCCGCAGCTCGGACAACCGACGTCGGCGGCGCACGGCGGGGATGTGGTGCGCAGCGTCGGCCGGGCGGACGAGCGCCGTCAGGACGTCCCGGCTGGCGACCTGCGGGAGATCGGTGACAGTCTGGTCGCACCAGGTCGTGATGCTGCCACGCAGGCCCCCGAACCTCTCGTACGCGCGGTGCGTCAGAACCCCGTCCTCCTGGCTCTCCCACAGCTGCTTCAGCGCCACCTCCAGCAGCGGCAGGACTGCCGTGGCCGCCCGGGGATCGGCGGCGAGGACGTCGTCGATGATCCGTTCCGGCAGGCCGTCCTGTAGCCGCGCGCCGCCCGCGGCGGCCGGTGCCTCGATGATGTCGTGCAGTTCGGCGCGAGTGAGCGTGGCCGGGATGTTGATGATTCCCGGGCCGACGAGCTCGAGCAGGGCGGGCGCTTCGGCGGCCAGCCGGGGGTAGAAGTCGTCCCGCATGACCAGCAGCACGGTGCGTCCCGGCCGCCCGGCGGCGGCGACCAGACCATCGAGGACCGGCCCCGCCGCGGGCGTGATGAGCAGGTCCTCGAACTGGTCGATCACCAGCAACTCGTGTTCCCCGAGCGGGAAACCCGCATCGTCCGGCCTGACCACGATCGTCGACCACGTTGCGCTGCCCGGCAGCCGTCCCCCTGCGAGCGCCGGGAGGACACCCGCCTGGACGAGCGACGACTTCCCGGCGCCGGACGGGCCGAGCAGCAACAGCAGCGGTGGCCGGTCGGCCAGCGCGGCCACGACCCGGTCGACGGCGCCGGCCCGGCCGTGGAAGACCCCGGCATGTTCCGGCCCGAACGGGTCCAGTCCCCGGTACGGGCAGGAATCGGCCACCACCAGCGCGGGCCAGGCCGACCGCAGGGCCGCGACGGACGTCGCATACCCGATGCCGGTGCCCCGGTCGAGCGCGTCCGGGCGGGTCACCGCAGAGACCATGCCGATCACCGCGTCGGCACTGTCGTCCCACACGGGGCTGCCGCTGAACCCCTGGGTCAGGTCGTTGGCTGCGGTGAGCTGCAGCAGCGCCGGTTGCAGCAGGTCACCGGCCCGCCCGTACCCGAAGTGGCCGCCGGGACCGGCCTGGGCCGGGAAACCGAAGGACCGCACCCGGTTCCCCCGCCGGCCGCCGGACCCGGCCAGGGGGAGCGGTCGCAGCCCCCCAGGGACCGAATCCAGCCGTACGAGGGCGATGTCGTCGCCGTCCGGCGGCTGCCAGCCGTCGGCCAGTACCCGGCCGCCCACCATCGGGGTGCCCGCCGCCTGCGGGAAGCGCAGCCGCACCGGGTCGCCGATCCGGGCTCCTGCCGCCAGTACCACGTGCGCGCAGCTGACCAGGACGTCCTCGGCGATCAGGAAACCCGCCCCGGCCGCGGCGTCCCGCGCGTCGAGGATCTGGGCCACGCTGCTGGACCACCCCAGGTCGACGGCATCGGTCACGCGATGTCCACGCTGCCCGATTCCTCCTGCACCGGGACCTCCGGCCCGTCCCGCCGCCACTTCATCTTGACCTTGAGATTGCCGCTCATCGCTGTCTTGGTGATCACCGCGCCGGCCTGGGCGGACAGCGCGATTCCGAACTCGACCTCCAGTTCGGCCGGCTTGGCCCGGCTGAGCTGGTCGAGCAGGACCTGGGCGGCGTCGACCACCGGCTCCAACAGGTCCTGCAGGGTCGCGGACATCTCGTGCACCCGGTCGCCGACGCGACCGGCCTTCACCGGGCCACCGGCGGTGTCCACCTCGGCCGACTCGACCAGGACGACGCCGCCCCCGGCGAGCGGTATCCGAGCAAGCTCAGTCATCGACACCCCTTCACTTCTCGGACTCGAGTACGCGCCAGGGCTTGGGGAAGAAAGCCCAATGACCGTTGACGTACGTCAGACCGTTGTACGCCATCCCGTGCTCCTCGCCGGGAACCACCATGTCGATGGAGTAGATCGTCAGTCCAGGCCGCAACTGGTCCTTGATCTCCTCGTACCCGCCCGGGAAGTTGGCCTGGGCGTCCTTCCCCCAGGCCCGCAGTTCCTCGGTGGTCGCACCCCAGACCCGTACCTCCGTCTGGTCCGGCTTGGCGAACGGCGCCGCCGTGGGCGGCATCGAGGCCCAGAGGCCCTTCTCGTAGAAGCGCTGCGCCCGCTCGGCGAAGGCCGGCTCGAACAGCGCCTGATAGTCCGCGGTCGTCGGGCGCAGGGAGGCGACCAGCGCGGGATCGCCGTGCGCGGCGAGCTCTGCCATCAAGGCTCGGGCGCCCTGCTTGTCGCCAGGATAGGCGGCCTGCACGGAGACGACGGCGGGTTCCGAGGACGGGCCGGCGGGGCTGTCGTCCACAGCGGAACAACCACCGACGGCGACAAGCAAGGCCGCGGCGGCCAAACTCCACGACGCCCGAAACGACTTTCGACTCCACACCACGATCACTCCTAAGCGAGGCGACGCGCGCAACAGTGGCATGGCTCTGAGATCAAAGTGCGCCCAGCTCGCGATTCGCCACTGTCGACAATCAGACGCCCTGGGCGCGGCCGGCGGCTGCCCGGCAGGGGGCTCAGACCGCCGGACCGAAGCCGGGCGACGACCTCGTAGCGGCAGTGGTCGCCCTGGTGGAGCCCTACGGTCACGCCGTAGCGGCCCTCGACCGTCTCCAGGTCGACGTGCCGGACGCCGTCCGACCGTCCAGCAGACGGAGCGAGGGGCCTACCGCATCCGGGCATCCCGGCCGGTTGTCCGCCGCAGGGCCCCGGGCGCGGTGCCGCTGATCGTGAGCAGCCGGACGGCGTCGGTGGGCACTCGGAACGCGCCGTCGCAGAAGGCCACGACCTCGACTCCCTCGGGCAGTTGAAGACCGGGGGAACCTCAGGTCGAACGGCAGTGAGGTTCCCCCGGTAGCTCGGAGGCTTTCGATCATGCTCTGATGGAGCTGAAGGGAGTCATCCGTGGCTGCACCGAAGAAGTACCCCGATGAGCTGCGTGAACGTGCGGTGCGTTTGTATCGGGAGTCGGATCCGAAGCCCGTGATCCGCCAGCTGGCCCGCCAGCTTGGGGTGCATCACGAAGCGTTGCGCAACTGGATCCGCCAGGACGAGGCCGACCGCGGTCAGCGCGGCGACCGGCCGACGACCTCGGAGGTGGAGGAGCTGCGCCGGCTGCGGCGGGAGAATGCCGAGCTGAAGCGGGCGAATGAGATCCTGAAAGCCGCGTCGGCTTTTTTCGCCTCGGAACTCGACCCGACCCGGCGACGGTCGTGACGCTCGTCGACGAGCTACGCGATCGCTTCGGGGTCGAGCCCGTCCTCCGGGTCCTCAACGTCGCCGTTTCCACCTACTACGGCTGGCTCACCCAGGCCGTCGACCCGTCCGCCCGCCGACGTGAGGACGCCGATCTGGCGGTGGAGATCGCCGAGATCCACGAGGTCTCCGGCGGCACCTACGGCAGCCCGCGGGTGCACGCCATGCTGCGCCGCCAGGGCCGGCACGTCGGTCGCAAGCGGGTCGAGCGGTTGATGCGGACCGCCGGCCTGCAAGGCGCGTTCCTGCGCAAGAAGTGGCGCATCCCCTCGACCCGGTCGAACCCGAAGGCGACACCGGCTCCGGACCTGGTCAACCGACAGTTCACGGCCGCGGCGCCGAACCGGTTGTGGGTCGCTGACGCCACCCGGATCCCATGCGGTGAGGGGGTGTTCTGGCTCGCCGCGGTGCGGGACGTGTTCTCCAACCGCATCGTGGGCTGGCGGTGCTCCGACCGCTGCGACACCGACCTGATCCTCGGCGCTCTGGAGTACGGCATCTGGTCCCGCGACGTCCGCGACGGCCAGCTGATCCACCACTCGGACAGAGGGTCGAACTACACGTCGTTCCGCTTCGCCCAACGCCTGGCCGACAACGGGATCCTGCCGTCGATGGGGTCGGTCGGCGACTCGTTCGACAACGCTCTGATGGAGAACTTCTGGTCGACGTTGAAGATCGAACTGGTCTACCGCAACTCGTGGCGGACCCGCGACGAAGCTGAGAACGCGATCTTCGCCTACATAGATGGGTGGTACAACACCCGCCGCATCCAGAAAGACCTCGGCTGGCGATCCCCAGACGAGTACGAAACCGCCTGGCACACCCACCAGGCCCGACCCGACGAGACGGCTATCGTTCAGCCTGAGCCCACCGGCGCCAGGTAACTAACCCTCCGGCGAACCGGGGGAACCTCAGCAGGTGCTCATGACGACGGCCATAACGTATGCCAGGATCAATGCTGGCGACTGGAGCAGGTGAGCCTCGCCAGGGACCTGGCGCTCAGCGTCCTTATGCCACGCCGCCTCGGTTGGAGGCGTGCTCGCTTTCATCGAAGGAGCCCGTACGTGAGGGACTTCGCCGCGCTGCACCGCACTGCTGCGCCCCTCGTCCTACCGAACGTATGGGATGTCGCCTCGGCCCGCTGCCTTGTCGACGCTGGCTTCCCGGCGCTCGGCACAACCAGCCTCGGCATTGCTGCTGCCAACGGCCTGCGCGACGGTGTCAACGCCACCGACGATCAGACGCTGCGCCTCACGCACAGCCTGGCGACGCTCCCGGCCCACATCACCGTCGACATCGAGACCGGCTCGGTCGCCACCGCGGTTGCGGTGGCGGCAGCCGGTGCCGTCGGCGTGAACATGGAGGACGCGATGGGCCCGGCCACGGCGCACGCGGCACTGATCAGGTCGGTGAAGCGGGAAGTGCCGGGTCTGTTCGTCAACGCCCGCACCGACACCTACTGGCAGCGTTCCGGCGACCTGGCTGAGACCCTGCGCCGGATACGGCTCTACGCCGACGCCGGTGCCGATGCCGTGTTCGTCCCCGGGGTAGCGGAGTCGGCCGACATCGCCGCCCTCGTGGCGGCGGTCGACATACCGGTCAACGTCCTGTTCCTGCCCGGACGACACACCGTCGCCACCCTGACCGAGCTCGGCGTACGACGGATCAGCACCGGCTCCCTGCTGTTCCGCGCCGCCCTTGCCGCATCCGTGCAGACGGCTCTGGCCGTCCGCGACGGCCTCACCGTCCGCACGGACCTTCCCTCCTACGCAGAGGTCAACGCGGAACCCGACGTGCGCCGCGGCTGGCCGGAGAGCGACGAGACGGAAGGTCACTTCGGGTAAACGACACGAACGCCACTCCGGCGGGTTCTCGCCAGGGTTGTCGTGCTCTTCTTGGGCCCGCTGTCGCGGCCGAGGACGCGCATGTCGCCGGTGCAGTGGCCCCGCGCGCTGCGCCAACGCCCGATCACTGCGTTACTCGGCGTCCTGCACCGACTCTGCCCGGACCATGCGGGGGGCCGGCACCGGTTCCTGCTCCTTGGCGGAACCCTCGACGGGCGTGGTGGGGTCGAGGCGCCGGACTGACGCCCCCAGGGGTGACAGGTAGGCAAGACCGGCAACCAACAGCCTGAGCAGTGCACCGATGGCGATCACCAGATAGAAGTTGTGGAAGGTCGTCTCGATAACGCCGGCCACCATCGCTGAAACGGGGATGGAGGCGAAGGCCAGCATCCGGGTTGTTGCCACCACCCGTCCCAGGAGTTCGTTGGGTACGATCTTCTGTCGAAGCGTGAACCAGGCGACCGGGTTGATGGATCCGAGTGCATAGAGCAGGCCCCAGACGATGGCGATGGCCACGGGGCTGTGCAACGGAATGAGGAAGAGCGTCACGAGGCCGGCCAGGGCCGTCGTGCCGATCAGCACCCGAGCAGGGGCGATCTGCCTGATCAACCTTCCCGCGACGGCCGCACCAAGAACCGCGCCGACCCCCTGAGCGGCCAGGACGATGCCAATAACGTCGGGGGAGAGCTTCCGGTAACTCACCAGGTAGAAGATGAAGTTCGCCTGAATCAACCAGATGGCGAAGTTGGTCCCGGTGAACATCAGTGAGCCGGCCATCAGCACTTTGTTCTTGCGGAATATGTAGGCCAGTGCCTCCCTGATCTCGTTTGTGAGGGATGCTCTGGCTGTCCTGGCGACCCGGGTCACAGCATCGGTGGCCCGAATTGCCAAGATTGCGAGTGCGGACACAAAGAAAGAGAGGGCGTTTACCAGGATGGTCACTTCGAACCCGGTCAGCGCGATCAGGCCGCCGGCGACCACGGGCCCGATCATGGTGGTGACGTTCTCACCAGACTGCAGCCATCCATTGGCCTGCCCGAGGCGGTTCGCAGGAACGATCTGCGGTAGGAAGCTCTGAAAGGCGGGATGATAGATCGGCTCAACGCACGAGAGTGCGAAAGCAACCAGATAGATCGGCCAAATCACCTGCATGTCCATCACGACCAGCAGAGCGAGGCCGAGGGCTATCACCCCCGCCGTGGCGTCGCCCGCTATCAAGAGTCGCCGGCGGTCCCAACGGTCAGCGAAAACCCCACCCGGCAGAGACAGCAGCAAGAACGGGAGATACTCGATCGCATAGAGCAGGCTGGTGCTCAACGCCGAGCCGGTGAGATGCAGCACGAGCAGGGGGAGAGCCAATCGATAAACCCAGTTGCCCAAGGAAGACGTCACGGACGCTATGAGCAGCAGGTAATAGCGTCCACCCATGATGTCTCCCCTCGATGGCGCAGGGTCGGTGAGATTGGCCGGGCTCATAGTACATGCGGCGGAAGTGACCTGTGGGCGGCCGTGCCGGGAAGCTGCAGACCTTTGTGAAGCCGGTGGTAGACGCGCGAAGCGCGCGGCCGGCACGCGCTTGCCGATCTTGAATAGTCAGAGTCGTGACCGGGTTTGAGCGGTCGCCCGGTTGCGAGCGAGGGAGGTCGGGCGGCACCGATGATCCTGAATCGGATCGTGGTGATCGCATGCAGTCAGTCCCGGGTGTGGCACCTCTGGCTTCTGACGGCGCAGCGGTGAATGTTGCACCAGGACGCAGCAATGCATCGTGATCGCTCACGCGGGGCAGCGGCCACCGCCGGATCGAGACACGTCCACGACGGACACTCGATCACGCGGTGGCCGCATCCCGCCTGTCCGGCCTCCACGAGCGACACCTGCAACGGCCTTGCAGATCAGTGAGCGCTGGTGAGTTGGGCGGCTGTCGAACCCACCCGACGATCTGAACCACAGACGGTGCATTCTTCCATGCGTACCCAGCGCTCGCTTTCGGTCATGGAGTAGTCGGTGAACTGGAGCTCCATGAGTCGTCCTGCGGCCACCGGCGGGGCTACGCCCGTGACCAGACGCGTGAGTTCCCCGATCAGGAAGCCGGTGGTCATCGTCACCAATGGGCAGAAGGCGGCGTTGTCCCCACCGATCTGTCGTTGACGCTTTTCTTCGAGCAGATCCCGGGACACGTCATCCGTTGCGAAAACCTGTTGACGCCAGCACTCCACGCAACCGGTCTGACCCGGGACGATGGTGAAGTAGATGGCGCGTTGAGTTTCCAAACCCCCCGTGAGCATCGGTATGCCGCGCATCACGCACGCTTCGTTCACCCAGTTGACGATTTCCATCTTGGGGCGGTCGGCCACCGATATGAGCACGTCGGCTCCATCGGCGACCCTGAGCACGTCCTCGGTGGAGGTGACGCGCAGGCTCACGGGCTCGATCGTCATGCGTGGGTTGAATTGCCGTACCCGTTCGACCGCCAGCCCCAGCTTCTCCTGGCCGACATCGCTGTCCCGGTAGAGGATCTGCCTGTTCAGGTTGGAGATCTCAACCCGGTCGAACTCCACGGCCCGCACGAACCCGATTCCCATCGCAGCCATGTCGAGTAGAAGATGGGATCCGAGGCCGCCGAGCCCAAGGAGGGTGACACGGCAGTCACGCAGCTTGCGTTGTTGGGCGTACTTGTTGCCGCTCATTCGGGCGAACGAACCAAAGAAGTTGATGTTGCGTTCCCATCGACGCAATTCGTAGTCGTCGAGGATGCCGTCCGGCGTGACCGCTCCATTGAGCAGGAAGCCGGCACCGTCGAACTGCTCTACGGCCGCGACAACCTCTTCGCGCGTCACCTCGGGGAACGCCGCGGCAAGGTCGCGGTGCACCTCTGTGACCGTCCGGGTTCCGTCGAGCAGGGCCAACAGTGCACGGATCGCACCCGTAGGGTCCCTGATCTCGGTTACTTCCCCGAATCCTCCGATATAGATCGTCTCCCCCGATCCGAAGACCGGCGACATGTGTTTCAGTTCGGGCTTGACATCGTCCTGCATGATCGACCACCTTCCGATGTTGTGATGACAGTCGGCCGTCGGTGGCCGACCGAACAGATCCCGCCGATGGAGATTGCGCTTCCACCGACGGGATCTGTCACTGGACAGGACGATGCCTGTCACGAGGCGCATCAGCCCTCGGCGGTGCCACCGGCGATGCTGGCCTTGCGGGTCGTCATGGCGACGTTCATGGTGATCCCTCCCTTCTGGTGATAGCTGGGTCTTCCGCCCCTCACAGAGCCGGGGGCGGAGGTATCGTGGCGGCTTCCGCCACCAGGGTGTGTAGCTGGGTAAGCCGTGTACGCAGAGCTTCCACGCTCTGCCGCAGGCAGCTCGGGTGTCTCGTCCGCACGCCGGTCGCGGCCAGCAGGTCCGCGGGTGGCTTGCTGTCGCCCGCCCGAAGCAGGTCGAGGAAACGCGGACCGAAGCTTTCCGGATCCCGCTTGAAGCCTTCGAGCAGCGTCAGCGCCGATAATTGACCGTAGATGTAGCTGTAGTTCGACCCGGGCTGAATGAAGAGTTCGCTGAGGTAGCTCCACCAGATTGCGTAGCCTGCAGTGAAGGTAACGGCAGGGCCATAAACCTGACGTTGCGTGTCCAGCCAGACCTGGTTTATGTGATCTGGGGTGAGGAATCCACAGTCCCTTACCGAGGAGCGGATTCCGACCTCGAAGGCGTGCAGAGCCGAGTGTCGGCCTATCGCCACGAGTTGGTCCTCGAGCCACCGTGCCAGATAGATCGCCTGAAGTTCAACCCGGTCGTTGCGAGACATCAGCTCATGTGCAACAACCGCCTCGCAGAAAAGAGCAACGGTCTCGCCCGTCACCGGCGGCGGTGTGGCGGCGAAGAAGGGCTGCTCGGCCGCGAATCTCAGGTGTAGTGCATGTCCCATCTCATGGGCAAGGGTGAAAACGTCGCGCAGCCTTCCCGTGTAGTTCAGCGATATGCACGCAGGGGAGCCGGGAATAGCCCGCGTCGAAGCTTTCCTCTGTTTGTTCGGGCGCGGCTCGGCATCTATGCAGTTCCCTGCCAGAACCGATCGTGCCGCAGCTCCGAAGATGGCGTCGATGCTCGCGAAGGAATCGATCACGAGCGTCGTTGCCTCCGACCACGAAATCGGCCCGGGGTCCACATTCGGGAAAAGTGGCGCGTACCGGTCGTAGTCCGTGAGTTCGCCCTGACCCAGCACATCGCGTTTGAGGGCGTAGTAGTCGTGCATGACGGGCAGGCATTCGTCGGCCACCGCCAACAGCGTATCGACCTCGGTGGCGTCCACCTGGTCCAGCGCGTAACGGGATGTCAGCCAGTCTGGTGCACCGAGATTTGCCCGCGCCTCGCCATCAGCGGCGATCATACTCAGGGCTGTGGCCCGAAGGTCGAGCTCACCCTGCAGGGCCTGGGTTATGGCGGCATGAATCGAGGCGCGAACGCTGCGGTCTGGGTCGTAGAGCGTGGGAAGGAGAGCGCCGATGCCCTGGGTGGCACCATCGATCTCGACCCGAAGCCGGCCGAGGAGTTGCTGGGCCAGCCGCTGCCAGCCGTCGATTCCTGTCGGCGCGAGTCTGGTCAACACCTCCCCGGCTGGCCCTGAAGGTTGCTGAAGTGAGGTCGCCCTCACCTTGCGGACGAAATGCTCATACTCGCGAAACGCTGCGTTGTCGGGTTTGTCCAGGGCGGCGATTTCCTGCTCGAAGAAGCTGAGTTCTGTGGCAAGTTCTGCCCAAGCTTCGTCACATCTTGTCAGCAGTGCGAGTGTCTCCGCCTGCTGGTCGTGCAAGCCATAGCAGAGTTCGGCGTAGGAGGAAACCCGCTGGAGGAGGCTGACGCAACTCTCGTACTCCCTGATTCCGAGTACGAGGTGATCGAGGTCCAGGATTGATATCTGGTCACGATAGTCTCGGGAAAGTCTCCGAGACCTATTTTTCACCTCAGTCAGAGCGTGCTCGACATTTGGGGAGTCTGGCGCGGCGAAAATGTGCTTCGGGTTCCATCTTGGAAGATCTTCCTGAACTCCCAACCGATTCGCCCTCCATCTGTCAGGAATCAGATCCACGCATTACCGTGAGTGATTCGACCATAGCCTTGCGTCGATTGACTGTCAAGAACTCCGTTCGACGTGGATGACGCGTCCTGGCATATCGATGTCAGTTCCCCTATTTTCCCACGTCAACGTCTTGTCGGCAGTCATAACGTGCGCCCTGCGGGGGGTCGACGCTCTGGCGACGCTGATGCGACCTGGGCTATTCGTGGCTCAGTCGGATATGACGGATACCGTGCCACCTGATGATGACAGCTTCCCAAAGAGAGTCTTCGACGTTCCCGACTGAACTGGCTTTCCGGACATCGATGGGATTCTCGCCAGGATCGAACTGCGCCGTAAGCAGATCCTATTCACGCCAGCGAAACGCCACGGGATCAGCGACAGGTAAACGCTAAGCGCGTGTTCGATAAGGCCTGATGCGGACGGCGTCGCGGCATGACATCCAGCGGTGCAGCGGGCGGTGAGGTGGCCTCCGGCATCCGGGATAGCACGGTACTGGGCGAGCATGGCGTCGCACGCGGCAATGGTCTTGATGCACCGATGATCTCCGGCGCGACGTTGCCCGGTCCGGTGTGGGGTCGACACCGCGGAATCGGGCACCGACGGGCGCTTCGTACCGCCCTCGCTGCGGATGTTGTTCGGACCCGAGCGGCTTCTGGTGGGCGGAGTACCGCCGTGGCCGTCGACGGCCCGGAATGTCGTGACAGGAGGTTACCCGTCGGCTGGGGGCCCTGGGCATGGCGGCGTCAGCTGAGCACCGCCGCCAGCTGGTCGTAGGTCGGAGCGAGCTGCCGCAACGTTCGGGCGGCGGATTCCGTGCGTCCGTTGACGATGTCGTGCTGGAGGCTGCCGACCAGTCGGGCCTGCCGGGTAGCGATAGCGGCAGCCTCGCCGCGGCCGAGGCTGGCGAGTGCGGCGGCGGCGTCGGTGAGCCGCCGAGCGCCGACCCGGATCGCGAAGTGCGTCAGGTGAGCGTTTGTCTCGGGGGCAAGTCCCTCGGCAACCAGGTCAGCGAGGCGGTGCACCGCCGCGGCACCTCCGATGGTGCCGGGCGGCACGGCGAGGTCGTCGCGCCCACGCAGCCAGGCGACCGCGCCGGGCAGCGCCGCGCGCAGCGCTGCCTCAGTGGTGATCTCACGGACGCGCCGGAAGTCGCCGCGCATGGTGTACGGCTCGGCACGGTAGAGGGTGATCGTGTCGGCCCGCCAGGCGGCCAGGAAGTCCTGGGTTGGCAGGGTCGCGTAGGGGCAGCCGTAAGGATCATGGAACCGGACCAGCGTATCGTCGGCTTCCAGGACAGCCACGAAGTGATCCGACCCGATCGGTCCGGTCATCCCGGGCACGTGACGCAACAGCCCCATCTCCAGCGGTCCGGCCAGAACAGGGCCCGTCTTGACCGCTTCGTTGAGCATCGCCAGGGCCTGCCCGCCGTCGTCGGCGCCTTGCCGGCGGCAGGTCCAGCCGAGCAGAGCGATCGCGTCGTCGATGCCGCGGTCGTCCCAGCCGTACGGGTCGAACAGCGGCAGCCGCCCGCCGAGCAGATGCATGCCGAACGGCGAGCCGGTCAGCACTTCGAGAATCGACGGGGAGGGGGCCGTCGGGCCGAGGGCCATCGCCAGCGAGTTGGCATAGCAGTAGGGCCCGGAACCGACGTAGGGGTGCATGCTTCAGCTTCCTCCGCTGGTCGAGATTAGGTAGGTGACGTCGAGGAGCGCACCGTCGGTGCCGGGCCGGATCTCGACCGGGCTAGCGAGCCTGAGCAAGCGGTTCGCGTCGATCCATGCCTCCAACGTCTCGTAGGCGCGCAGGATGTCGGGGAATCCGGCGTCGGCCTCGGCGACCGGCAGGTATGCGTCGGTGCCAGCCGGCGACAGCCTGACCCGCAGGTCATCGACGGGTTCAACGGAGCCGGTGAACGCCACCGCCACTTCGACAGGTCCGTCGCTGTCATGGGTCACGAACCCGTGGAAGTGCACCAGGGCCGGCCCGTCGCAGGGCACACCGGTCGCCTGCAGCCGGGCACGGATGCGGTGCTGTGCATCGGTGACGAAGGTGTCCAGTTCGCCGATGTGCACGCGCCGTTCCTGACACAACAGCTTGCGTGATGGCCTCAATCGCAGCCTCGGAGCGGCCGTGATCGGTGCAGCGGTACCGTCGAGGGCCCCGATCAGCTCGCGCCGGCGTCGAAGCTGGGCCTCCTGAGCTGCCAGCCAGGCGCGGAGTTCGGCCTGGCGGGCCTGCGGGCTGAGCTCCAGCAAGGTGGCGATGCGCGCCAGCGGCAGGCCCAGGACGCGCAGCCGGGCTATCAGCCGACCACGGGGAATCTGATCACGGTGGTATCGGCGGTAGCCGGTGGCGGGGTCGATTCCTGCGGGCACCAGCAGACCCTGCTCGGCATAGAGCCGCAGTGCCTTCGACGACAGGCGGGTCGCGGCACCGAACTCGCCGGGCAGGATCAGCTCCACGTCGTTCACCCGCCCAGCCTGGGCCATTCCCCTGGGGCGAGGTCAAACACGTCCTCAGTCTGAGGGAATGCGGCCCTTCGACGGGTTACCTACACCGGCACGATCAGTACCAACCCGGACCGCCGGCCCACGCGGCGAAGCTCGACCACCTGGGAGCGCATCGCCGCCCTGGCCCGAAACCGGCAGCGTTCGACCTCTCGTTCCGGGCGTACGCCGAGCACGGCCAGCAGCGACAGGTGGAACTCGTGCAGGTCAGCCGGCTGCCGGCAGTGGCTGTTCGGGCCAGTTGAGGGCGCGGGCGCCGAGCACCGCGGCCTGCAGGGTGAACCGTTGAGCGGGGTCGGCCGGGTTGTAACCGGTGAGGGCGTGGATGCGTTCGAGGCGGTAGGTGACCGCTCGTACCGAGACGTGGATGTGTTTGGCGGTCTCGGTGGCGACGCCGCCGGTGTCGAAGTATGCCTGCAGGGTGGCTACCAGCGGTTCGGCGCCGCCCCGGGCCCGGGTCAGCGGGTGCAGCACGGCGTGCACGAGTTCGACGATGGCGGGTTGGTCACGTAGTAGGACGCGGTAGATGAGCAGGTCCCGGGCGTCGACCACGGGGGTGGGCATGCGGAGCCGGCCAGCCATGGTCAGGGCCTCGCGGGCTTCCTCGTAGGAGCGGGCGATGCCGTAGAGGCCCGGGTGGGGCCGGCCGACGGCGATACGCCAGGGTTGTCCGCGGGGCAACCGGCGCAACTGGTCATGCATGAGCCGGCCGAGATTGTCGTCGGTGTCGCGGCCGGCAGGCACCCCGTCGGAACCGGTGGTGTCGGCGGGAGCGAGGACGACCAGGAGCCCGTCCTTGGTCGCGACAAGGACGTCACGGTCGCCGAGCCGGTCGAAGATGACCGCCTCCAGTGCCGTTATCGCCGTGTCGGTGTCCGGCAGCCGCCGGCTCGGCGCGGCCAGGGCGACCTGGTGGACGCGGGCGAGGTCGAGGCCGAACGGTTCGGCCCGGTCGACCAGACCGCCGAGGTCGGAGTCACCGCGTAGCAGGTCGTCGATGAGTTCGCGACGCAGCGTCTCCTCATGGCGGACCAGGTCGCGACGGGCGACCGCATAACCCTCGGCCAGGGTCGCGACGGCGTCGTCGATGACGTGCAGCACGGCGGCCGCCGCCGCACGCACGGCCTCACGGTCACGGCTGCGTACGACGTCCGGAAGGTCCTGCCACAGCCGTCGGGCGGCGGAGAGGTAGAGCTGCACCACCCGGCCGGCGGAGATGCCCTGCTCGGCGGCTTTCCGGCCGAGCGTCTCGACGGCGTCGAGTTCGGCGCGCTTGGGTCTGCGGCCGGTGATGGCGGCATCGGCGAGCAGCGGCAGGTAGTCGCCCAGCAACGCCACGGGCACGTTGCCGGCGTCACGACTGGCGCTGGCGGCGACCTCGGCGAGCCACTGCCCGTCGGGTTCGGTCGCCGCCGGCCGCTGAATGCGCCGTGTGCCGTTGTCACTCACGTGGCCGCTCCCGTTCACCGTTGCGTCTGACCCAGCATCGCCCATCCCGGCGGCGGTAGACGCCGATTCGAGGTCCGTACCGGTCGGCGCGGGGCTGGCTGGCCATCACCCGGAGCATGCCGTGGACAAGGTCACCTTCGCACCCCGGGCACTGGTGAGGCCGCCCCGGCGGCGAGGTACCGGGATCTGCGGGGGACCGGTCGCACGGGCACCGATGCCATGGCGATCTGCGGCGCGGCGGAGCAGGGCCCGGTCGAGACCCGGTTCGTACCCACGGATCCACCAGCCGGCACCCCGCGGATCATCCCGCTGCGCGAGGACGGCGGAGCGGTGGACCACCGGGACTCCGCCGCGGTGATCACCCTGCGATACGGCGGCACCCCGCCACCGCATCCCGGCCACGGCACCGACGGCAGCGGCCCTGCGGTCCTGAACGCCTACTGGTTGCCGAGCGTCGGCAAGGTATGACGGTTCAGCTGACCGGCCACAACCCTGGCCCGGTTCACGGTGACCAAGCGACCATGGCCGGAACGCAGGCCCGGACAACGCGGCCAACCCACCGAACGGCTGTCCAGCCGCCCAGCGCAGCAGAGGAGCGGTATGTCTGACGAGCTCGGCGTGACAGGCACTCCCGCGTTCGTGCATGGCTCACCGCGTGACGTCGCGGTGATCGGAGCGGGCATGATCGGCTTGTCCACGGCCTGGTTCCTGCAGGAAGCCGGCGCACAGGTGACGGTCTACGAGCGTCACCACGCCGGCGCCGGCGCCGGCGCGTCGTGGGGCAACGCCGGCTGGCTGACTCCGGGGCTGACCGCCCCACTGCCGGAACCTGCGGTGCTGCGTTACGGTCTGCGCGCGGTCCTCAGCGCCCGATCCCCGGTGTACCTGCCGCTGCGGGCCGACCGTGACCTGTGGCGCTTCCTGCTTGCGTTCGTGTTCCACAGCACCGCCCGGCGGTGGCGGCGGGGCATGGCCGCCTACGTCCCGCTCAACGAGCGCTGCCTGGACGCCTTCGATGCCCTCGCGGCCGGCGGTGTGAGCGCCGTGACGACGCCGGCGGATCCCTTCCTGGCCTGCTTCACCCGCGAGCGTGACAGCCGTGGACTGCTCGACGAGTTGGAACAGATGGGCGACGCCGGTCAGGACGTCACCTTTCGCCCGGTGACCGGACAGGTGCTCCGCTCGATGGAGCCCGTTCTGAGCGACCGGGTCGGTGCCGCCGTCCAGATTTTCGGGCAGCGGTACCTGAACCCTCCCGAGTTCATCACGTCGTTGGCCGATGCGGTCCGGGCCCGCGGCGGCCGCATCCTCGACAGCAGCGAGGTGACCGGTCTGCAGCCGGCAACCACCGACGTCCGCGTCACCGGCCCATCCGGGCAGCAGCACCGCCATGACGCTGTGGTCATCGCCACCGGAGCGGCCTTCGGTGAGCTGGCCGCACGCTTCGGGGTACGCCGCCCGGTGCAGGCCGGGCGCGGCTACAGCTTCAGCGTGCCCGTCGAACGGATGCCCGCCGGCCCGCTGTACTTCCCGGCGCAGCGGGTCGCCTGCACTCCGCTGGGCAGCCGGCTGCGGGTGGCCGGAATGATGGAGTTCCGCCGACCCACAGACGAACTGGACCCGCGACGCATCACCGCCGTCGTCGACGCGGTGCGGCCGTTGCTCAACGGGGTGAACCTCGACGACCGCCGCGACGAGTGGGTCGGTTCCCGGCCGTGCACTCCTGACGGCCTGCCGTTGATCGGCGCGACCGCCGCGCCGCGGGTGTTCGTCGCCGGCGGCCACGGCATGTGGGGCATCGTCCTGGGGCCGGTCACCGGCCAGTTGGTGGCCCAAGCGGTGCTCAAGGGTGAGGTGCCCGCGGAGCTGACGCCGTTCGACCCGCTGCGTTAGCGGGCGCGTCAGCACTGCCGAAGCCCCTGCCGAACCTCCGGACCGGACGCAGCCCGCAGCCGTCGGGTCGCGACCCACCGGCGAGCGGGGTAGTTCACGACACCCACCGATCGCCAGGGCGGAGCCGTTCGAGCCCCCGCCCTTCGGTTTCCCGAAGCACTTCCGGCATCCCGAGCAAGGAGCGGCACATGAGCGTCGACACCGGAGTATCCGATCAGGGCTGGCTCGCCGGCCTGCGCGCATCGCTGAGCGAGGACTTCGCCGCCCAGACGACCCGGCTCAGGGAACTGACGGAGATCTCGGCCGACACCGGCGAAGCACACAACCGCGCGGCACTGGTGGCGGCCACCCGGCACAACCTCGAACAGATCACCGGCGCGCTGCGCCGCATCGCCGAGGGCAGCTACGGCCGCTGCGAGAAATGCGACGGCCCCATCCCCGCCGAACGGCTCGAAGTGCTGCCGCACGCCCGGTTCTGCGTCCCCTGCCAGCAGAAACACAAGGGCTGACCGAATACCGCGGCAGCGGCCGCGCCGGCGACGAGGCCGGCGCGGCCGCTGACCGTGGCAGCACCCGACCCCGTCACCCGGCAGCCGGGTGACGGGGCTGCCGAGTGCCGGTGACATCCACGTCGATGACGTCCAGGATGCCCAGCAATCCCGCCAACGCGATCGCCTCGCCCCGCGAGAGAGCCAGGCTGCAGGTGGCATCGGGATCGCCGCCGACGCCATGGATCAGCTCGCGTCGACCGCCGGCGTAGTGGGTGACAACCCCGACCCGATGACCGGTGACGGTGGTGAACGTGTGGCACTCTCCGATGCCCGGCAGCGGTGTGAATTCGACGTCCATGACAGAACTCCGGAAGAAGACGACCGCAAACCGCGGCCGGGAAGTGGATACGGATGCAGGACAGGCCCACGTCAGCCCGTGAGTAGCCGGCGCAGGCCGGTGAGCGTGGCCAGCGGCGGTTCGGCGGGCATCGTGACGCAGCGACCGGTCAACGCGGCCAACCTCGCCGCGGTTCCGGGGGTGGTCGCACCCCCACCGGTGAGCAACAGCCGCCGCTGACCACCCCGCGGACGGTCGAGACGGCGCACACAGTCGGCGATCGCCGGGATCCGGTCGACGGACCCGGCGTCCTCGACACGCTCGGCCGCGACGATGCTGCGGTCACCGATACGTGCCACTTCGATACGTCCGGATCCGATGTCCACCACGACCACGTCACCGCCCGGGTCAGGACGGCAGGCCAGAGCCGCCGCGAGTGGCTCCTCCACCGCGCTGACCCGTCCGCCGACGGCACGGCGGACCGCGGCGACAAGCACGTTGCGCTGGCGCAGCGTCGCCGTCGCCGGCACACCGACCAGTACGGGATAGGCGGTGTCGGACGGTAGACGGATATCGGCGGTCAGCAGCCGCAGCAGGTGCACACAGGCGAAGAAGTCGCGCACCACACCGTTGCGCACCGGCCACGTGACGGTCACACCGCGGGCCTGAGCGGTCAGCGCGGCCCGTCCGGCCACGTGCCGGTCGGAACCGGGACGGCACAGCACCGTCGGTTCCGTGATCACCGTCCCCGCCAGCGGCGTCCACATCCGCACGGTGGACGTTCCGAGGTCAAGGGCAAGGCAGGACTGTACGCCCGGACGGGCATAGGCACCGGCGGTCAGCATGTCGTCCACCCGGGTACGGCGGAGACCAGGTGTCGAGGGTCAACGAAGGGAAACGACGTCGCCGGCAGGTCAACAGGCGTGCCGGAGCGACAGTCATGAACGAGGGGTGGCATGGTGCTCCCAGCCAAGGGGCAGCGTCGTGTCCGACGCCGCGCAACGGGCGGCTTCAGGCGGTGAGCGTCCACGTCGGCGGGGCCCGGTCCGCCGACCACGCCGGTACACAGCCCGGGACCGCACGACGGGTCAGCCGGAAGACGATGCACAACCCGATGTCCCGGGCAGCGGACACGACCAACACCAGCACAGCCCATACGAGCAACGTCGGCAGCGAAGCTCGCCGGCCGACGCCCCCGAAGCTGCGCCCGTCACCCATGCCGGCCACCATAGCCGCCCGGACCAGGAAGGGCCACGACAGCACGCGAGCCGTCTACCGAGGTCACGGGCATCCGGCCTACCGAGCGGTCGGTGACCACGGGCCGGGTTGCCGGGCGTCGGCAACGAGCGCGACGGAGTTTCGCCGGACCCGACCGCTGTCACTGCCCTGTTCAGCGGCGACGATGGGAGCCGGTGAACGCTCGTATCAATGGAAGTGATCGGTGTGACCGTGTCCGCGAACGTCCTCTCGTCCGACCAGCGCGCCGCCGGCATGTGTCGCTCGGCCCCGCCGACCGCGGTCGCGATCGACCTCGGCAGCAGCTCCATCGGCGTCTGGGCGGCGCACCGCGGCACCATCAGCGCGCCGTGTGGGGACGCGTTCCCCGTCGCGGCCTGCCGCCCGGTCCTGGCCGGCGAACACGACCAGACCGTGGTCCGCCGCGTCGTCGAGGCGGTCCTCGCCCCCTCCCACCTGGTGTTCATCGACACCGTGCGCGCCGCCGCGATCGGTTCGGGAGCAGCCGCCGGCAGCCTGCTGGTCACCGACGTCGGAGCCCAACTGACCGAGGTCGCCCTGCTGGACCACGGGCGGGTCGTCGCGGCCCGTCGCGCCGACATCGGCACTCGCGACCTCGCCCGCGGCGCCACCGTCGACCTGGTGAGCGACGTCGTCGCGCACCACCTCGAGGCCCTGTGGGGCGAGACAGCGCGGACGCAACTGGCCCCTGCCCTCACCCGCGGGCTGCTGGTCGTGGGCGACGGCGCCACACATCCCGGCCTGTCCGCGGCGTTGTCCGCCGTGCTCCGCCTGCTGGTTTACCGCGCCGCGTCCCCCCGCACTGCGGCGCTCAACGGCGCCGGGCTGGCCGCCATGTCGTTGCTGCGCCATCCCGCCCGGACCTGACCCTCGGCAGCGCTGAAGGACACCGCCCGGCGCAGCATCGCCGACACGTGCCGCCACGACGCATGTCCGAAGGCACCTGTACGCCGCCGGTAGACGCCCGATCGACACGAACGGTGCCCGAGAAGCAGACCCTCCCCGCGCTGACCCCGAACTGCCGTCTCGACGTCACCGCGCCTCGCCATACCGATCCCGAAAAGGAGAAATGATGTCGCCGAGCACCTACCAGCCGAGCGCTCCCGCCTACACCGTCCCCGGACTCAAGCCGGACACCGCCGCCGAGGTGATCTTCCTGCTGCAGGACCGGCTCAACGCGCTCAACGACCTCGCGCTGACCCTCAAACACGTCCACTGGAACGTCGTCGGACCCCACTTCATCGCGGTCCACACCATGTTCGACCCGCAGGTCGACTCCGTACGAGTCATGGTCGACGACGTCGCCGAGCGCATCGCCGCTCTCGGCGGATCGCCCGTGGGCACCGCAGGGGCGCTGGTCAGGCAGCGCGACTGGGACGACTACGCGATCGGCCGGGCGGACACCCACACCCACCTCGCCGCCTTGAACATCGTCTACGGCGCAGTGATCGAGGCACACCGGGCCGCCATCTACGAGACGGAGAAGGCCGACCCCGTCACCCAGGACATGCTGATCACCCAGGCCAGATACCTCGAGCAGTTCCACTGGTTCGTCCGGGCGCACCTGGACCCCGGAACCGGCACTCCGGTCACTCGGGAGGCCCACGACGAGCAGGCGGCCGCCGAGCGCGGTCGGAACGGCACCGCCACGCGCGTTCAGGAGGCTCGGCGAGCACCGGCACCGTGGCGCGGTGGCCCCCGGGCAGGAGGCCGATGACGAGAAGGCGGAGAGGTGACTGATCCGGTCAGCGCCATCGGCCCGGCGTCGAGTAACCCCGTGGAGAGACCCTAGAGCGGAATGTTGCCGTGCTTCGCGGTCCGCGCTGCGAGCGGCCTCCGGCTGAGCAGGCGCAACGCGGCCGCAATCTGCCTGCGGGAGTCCGCCGGCGGGATGACGGCGTCGATGAAGCCGCGCTCGGCGGCCAGGTACGGCGAGCCGTACCTGGCCTGGTAGTCCTCCATCAGCTTGGCCCGGGCCTGTTCCGGCTCAGCCGCGGTGGCGAGTTCCGCGCGGTGCAGGATGTCAACCGCGGCATGGGCGCCCATCACCGCGATCTCGGCGGTTGGCCAGGCGAAGTTCATGTCGGCGCCGAGATGTTTGGAGCCCATGACACCGTATCCGCCGCCGTACGCCTTGCGCAGCACCAGGGTGACTCGCGGGACGGTGGCCTCGGCGAACGCATAGGCCAGTTTCGCCCCGCGTCGGATCATCCCGGCATGCTCCTCGGTGGTGCCCGGCATGAAGCCCGGGACGTCGACCAGGGTCACGATGGGAACGTTGAACCCGTCGCAGCAGCGGATGAAGCGGGCGGCTTTCTCGGCGGCGCGCCCGTCGATGACACCCGCCTTGTGGGTGGGCTGGTTCGCCACGATCCCGATGGACAGTCCGCCGATGCGGGCGAAGCCACAGAGCATGTTGCGGGCGTAGCGGGGCTGGATCTCCAGGAACGAGCCGGGGTCGACGAGGTTCTCGATGACCGCGGCCACGTTCAGAGGTTTCCGGGAGGAGCCCGGGATCAGCTCCGCGAGGGCCGGTACGTCGGCGCTGGTGTCGCAGGCCGGACCTTCGGGTGGCCGCTCGGTGTGGTTGCTGGGCAGGTAGCCGAGCAGCCGCCGCGCGAAGGCGATGGCGTCGGCCTCGTCGGCCGCCAGGTGGTGGGCGTTACCGGAGATGGTGGCGTTGACCCGGCCACCGCCCAGTGTGTCCATGTCGGTGTCCTCACCGAGCGCCGCGCGCACGGCGTCGGGGCCGGTGACGAACATGTGTGCGGTCCGCTCGGCCATGATGACGAAGTCGGTGATCGCCGGCGAGTACGCGGCCCCGCCGGCGCACGGGCCCAGGATCAGCGACAGCTGGGGCACGATGCCGGACGCGGCCACGTTGCGTCGCACCAGCTCGGCATAGAAGCCGACGGCGGCCACACCCTCCTGGATGCGTGCCCCACCCGAGTCGTTGAGGCCGATGATCGGGCAGCCGGTCTGGAGGGCGAGATCCATGGCCTTGAGTACTTTTCCGCCGCTGGCCTCACCCATGCTGCCGCCCTGCACGGTGAAGTCGTGCGCGTACGTGAAAGCGGGCCGTCCCTCGATCAGACCGTGCCCGATGACCATGCCGTCGCCGTACGGCCGGGCCCGCGTCGAGTCGGGGTCCGGGCGGCTGCGCACGAGGGCGTCGATCTCGGCGAAGCTACCGGGGTCGAACAGCAGACCGATCCGCTCGCGCACGGTCAGTTTGCCGGCCTCCCGCTGCCGGGCGACGGCACGTGGTGACCCGCCGTCTCGCGCATCGGCCAGCCGGGAGTCCAGCTCCGCGATCCGGGCACGCACCTCGTCGGCGGTCATCGGGCCGCCCCGTCCAGGTCCCTCGTCATCGCGGTCGCGATCTGCTGGGTGTCGGCCATCAACTGGGTCAGCCCCTCCTCGACGATGACGCCACGGTCGTACCCGAAGGACAGGCGCAGCCGCCCGTTCATCGTCCGGACAACCACCACCAGATCGCGTGGTAACACGTAGCCGCTCTGCCGGGCCAGCGGCGTCACCGTGGCCGCCCCGACCGTGGTGGGCAGCGCGACCTCGGGCAGGTGGTTGAAGGAGATCCGGTACGGGATGTCCTCCTGCGCCCGCCCGGCCAGATGGAAGTACTGGCTAATCGACAGTCCTTGCTCCTCCCCGGCGGTCAACACGGCCTCGCGAACCCGCCGCAGGCACTCGCGCAGGTCGGGCCCGCCGCCGAGGTCGACGGTGATCAGCCGCAGCTGGGAGAGAAAACCCACGACCCGCTGCAGCTCGGGCGCCTCGCGGGCGGTCACGTTGATCGGCACCGTGATCTCGTCGTGCTCGGACTGCCGGTGCAGCGCCAGCATGAACGCCGTCAGCATCACCATCTGCGTGGTCGCCCCGGCCTCACGGGCGGTCTGCTCGATTCCGGCGGCCACCTCGCCGTCCAGTTCCACCTCCCGCAGCCCCAACTCCCGCTGCCGGCCGGCAACGCGCTGCTCGTCCCGCGCCAGACGCAGCGCGGGCACGCTGGTCGTGGCCAGCTTCCTTCGCCAGTACTCCAGTTGCTGGTCGAGAACGACTCCGGAGTAGAACGACCGCTCCCACTGCGCGTAGTCGGCCAGACGCAGCGGCGGCGCGGCGGGCCGGGAGGCGTCCTCGTAGCCGAGCACCAGATCCTGGAACAGCACGCCGGCCGACCAGCCGTCGGTGATCAGGTGGTGCAGCACGACGGTCAGGACGTGCCGATCCGGGGTCAGACGCACCAGCCCGAACCGATACAGCGGCCCGGTGAACGGGTCGAACGGCCGTTCGGCCTCGGTGAGGGCCCGCGCCAGCTCGGCCTGCGGGTCGGCCGCAGCCGTGAGATCGGTGATCGGCAACGCCACCGGGCCCGCCGCCGCGTGCCGCTGGCGGACCACGTCCCCGGCCGTGAACACCGTGCGCAGCCCATCGTGCACAGCGACGAGCCGGTCGATCGCACGGGCCAGAGCGTCCGGGTCGACCGGGCCGGCCAGGTCGAGATGCTGGGTGACCAGAAACGGTGTCCCTCCGGCGCGTTCGGCCTGTAGGTAGCGCTCCTGATTGATGGTCAGGGGGAAGTCGTCCTGATCGACCCGCACGGGCCGTGGCACGGCTGCCGGTCCGGCCACCCGCAGGTCGTCGAGCGCAGCGGCGAACGCGGAGACCGTGGGGTTGTCGAACAGCAGCCGCACCGGGATGTCACAGTCGAGCGTCGCGCGCAGCTCGTGCATCATCTGCGCGGCCATGAGCGAGCTCCCGCCGAGGGCGAAGAAGTTGTCGTCGCCGCCGGTGACGCGCGTTCGCAGCACGCCCGAGAACGCGGCGCGGACCACCTCGGCGGTAGTTTTCGGCGACTGGCCGACGACCTCGGCGTGAGCGTGCGCTGCCAGGGGCCCGAACCAGTACGGCGTGCGCTTCCAGGGTCCGGAAGGCATCGAGACCACCGGGCGCGGACGGTCGAAGAACTGGCCGAGGTCGACCGGTACGCCGTACACGTGCAGCGCCCCCAGCGCCTCCAGCAGGGATTCGGGATCAGGCCGCCCGCGCCTCAGGGAGGCGACCGCATGGCCTTCGGGTCCGATCACCTGCTCAGTCGGCAGTGTGAGGGTCGGGTTGGGGCTCATCTCGACGAAGAGGCGGTAGCCGTCGGCGCAGAGCCGCTGAACGGTCTGGTGGTAGAGGACCGGCTCGCGGATGTTCGCCGCCCAGTAGGCGCCGTCGAGCTCGGTGCCGGCCAGCGACGCCGTGGTCACCGACGAGTACATCGGAACCGTGACCGGCCGGGGCCGTAGGGTGGCCAGGACCGTCCGCAGCTCGTCCGCGACCGGCTGCACCACCGGCGAGTGGCCGGCACCGTTGGCCCTGACCCGGCGGCCGAACACGTCGCGCTCGGCCAGATCGGCGATCAGCTGCTCGATGGCGTCGACGTCACCGGAGACGACCGACATCTCCGGCCCGTTACAGACCGCCACCGACAGGAGCGACGCGTACGGTTCGATGGCCCGGGTCAGGTCGTCTCCGGCGAGCCCGACGACGGCCATCGCCCCCTGGCCACGCAGCGTGGCCAGCCCATTCGCGCGCAGGCCGGTCACCCGGGCGGCCTCGGCGAGGGTGAGCGCGCCCGCCACGTAGGCCGCGGCCACCTCACCCATGCTGTGTCCGACCACGGCGGCCGGTTCGATGCCGCGGGAACGCCAGCTCGCGGCCAGGGCGACCTGCACGGCGAACAGCAACGGCTGGACGACGTCGTCACGGTCGAGCATCGAATCCTGCTCGGTGACAGCGAAGAACTGGTCCCGTACGGGCCACGCCAGGTGTGGCTGCAGGGCGGCTGCGCAGTCGTCGAACGCCTTCTGGAACGCCGGGTCGGCCCGGTAGAGCCCGTGCCCCATACCGAGGTGCTGAGAGCCCTGGCCGGGGAAGACGAACACGACGCGCCGGTCGGCGACGACCCTGCCGGTGACCGCTTCCGGGTGCGGTGGCGTGAGCCGCTCGGCCAGTTCCTCAGGCGTTCGCGCGACCACGGCCATCCGGTGCTCGTGGTGCGTGCGTCGCAGCCCGGCCGTGTAGGCGAGGTCGTCGATCGATGCGGGACTGCCTGCGGCACTACGCGCGGTGCGCTCGGCCAGAGCTTCGAGGGCCTCCGGCGAGCGGGCCGACAGGACGATCAGGCGAGCCTGACCGCTGTTCGCGACGGTGACCGGCGCCGGTGCTTCGGCCACGATGACGTGCGCGTTCGTACCGCCCACGCCGAAGCTGTTGACGCCGGCCGACCGATCGCCGGGCGACTGCGGCCACCGCCCCGCCGTGACGGGCACGCTCATGCGCAGCTTCGCGAAGTCGATGTGCTCGTTCGGCTGTGCGAAGTGCAGACTGGGCGGCAATACGCCGTGCTCGATGGCCAGCGCTATCTTGATCAGGCCGGCGACGCCCGCCGCGGCCTCAAGGTGACCGATGTTGGTCTTGACCGACCCCACCCGCATCGACGCCGGGGCGTGGGCGGCCGCGATGGCGCCGGCCTCGATCGGGTCGCCCAGGGCGGTACCGGTGCCGTGGGCCTCGACGTACTGCACGTCACCCGGGCGCAGACCGGCCGCGTCGAGCGCCGACCGGATCACCCGCACGTGCGCCTCCGGGTTGGGCCCGGACAGGCCGTTGGAGCGGCCGTCCTGGTTGACCGCGGTGCCGCGGATCACCGCGTGCACCCGGTCGCCGTCGGCGACCGCCTGGCTCAGCGGCTTCAGCAGGACCAGCCCGGCACCCTCGCCGCGCACGTATCCGTTCGCCCGGGAGTCGAACGTGTGGCAGCGCCCGTCCGGTGACAACGCACCGCTCTGGCACAACGCGGCCGTCGTCTCCGGAGACAGCATCAGGTTGACCCCACCGGCCAGGGCGAGGGCGCTCTCGCCGCGCCACAGGCTGTGGCATGCCTGATGGATCGCCACCAGCGACGACGAGCAGGCGGTATCCAGCGCGATGCTCGGGCCGCGCAGGTCGAAGGTGTACGAAATACGGTTCGCGGCCAGGCTGAACACGTTGCCCGTGCCCGAGTACGGGCCGGCGTGCACCCCCTGCGTGCGCATCAGATCGGCGTAGTCGCTCGTGGTGATGCCGACGAAGACCCCGGCCGTGGTGCCCGCGACGTCCGGGGGGAGTACGCCCGCGTCCTCGAACGCCTCCCAGGTCAGTTCGAGCAGGAGACGCTGCTGCGGGTCCAGGTAACGCGCCTCAAGATCCGACATCCCGAAGAACTCGGGGTCGAAGCCGGTGACCTCGCCAAGGAAACCACCACGCCGGACATACATCTTGCCCGGCCGGGGAGTGCCCGGGCGGTAGTGCGCCTCGACGTCCCAGCGGTCCGGTGGGATGTCCCCGATGGCCTCAGTACCCGAGGCGAGCAGCCGGAAGAACTCCTGCGGGCCGGCAGCGCCAGGGAAACGACAGCCGATGCCCACGATCGCGATCGGCTCCTGCTCCCGGGCGGGTACCGGCACGCTGGCCGCAGCGGCACGGGAACCGGTCAGGTGCGCAGCGAGCGCCTCGATCGTGGAGAACTCGTACAGGGCCGTCGGCGCTATCTCGCGCTCCAGGAAGGTCGCCAGTGCGGCCGTCAGCTCCACCGTGGCGACCGAGGTGAGGCCGAGTGCGCGGAACGGGACGTCCGTGGCGATCTGCTGCGGATCACGGCCGGTGCGCAGCGCGACGTGCCAGCGAAGCCAGGTGCGGATCGCCGTCGGGGTGCGTTCACTCGCGGTCCAGTCGTGAACCGGATGCAGGAGCCCGTCCCGGTAACGCTCCCGCATCTCCGCGCGCCGGATCTTGCCGCTGGACGTCTTGAGGATCGACCGCGGCGCGATCAGCGCCACCGCATGCACCGGGATCCGCTCGGCGTCGGACACCGCGTCACGGATGGCGTGCACGATCTGTTCGTGATCGTCGTCGTGCCCACCGGCGACCTCGGCGACAACGACGAGCCGCTCCTCGGCGGCCTCCTCGACGGCGAACGCCGCGCTGCACCCCGCCCGCAACCCGGGATGGGCCGCCTCGACGACCCGCTCGATGTCCTGCGGGTAGTGGTTCGCACCACCGACGATGACCAGATCCTTGAGGCGGCCGGTCACGAAGAGCTCACCATCATCCAGGAAACCCAGGTCCCCGGTCCGGAGGAATCGACCACCGCTCCCGTCTGCCGTACGAGCATGGAAGGTCTGCTCGGTCGTCTCCGGGCGGTTGTGGTACCCCCGACCGACGCTGGGACCGCCGACCCAGATCTCGCCGGTGACGCCGTCGGCGCACGGCTCGGCCGTGACCGGGTCGACGACACGGACCTCCACACCGGGCGCCGGGACGCCGCAGGACACGCTGCGGCGGCGGTCGGCGGCCCGACGGGCGGTCCGCCCGGGCGGTACGGACGAAACCATCAACGTCGCTTCGGCCAGACCGTAGGCCGGAGTGAGGGCCACCGGATCGAAGCCCGCGGCGTCGAACCGTTCGGCGAACCGGTCGAGGGTCGGCCCGTGCACCGGCTCGGCACCGTTCGCCGCCACCCGCCACGACGAGAGGTCGAGCCCCGCGACCCGGGTCGCCTCACTACGCCTGACACACAGGTCGTAGGCGAAGTTCGGCGCGATGCTGAAGGTGCCGCGGTACCGGGCGATGGCCTCCAGCCAACGCATCGGCCGCTGCACGAACGCCTCGGGGGCCATCATCGTCACGGTCGCGCCCAACGACAGCGGCAACAGGATTCCCGCGATCAGTCCCATGTCGTGGTAGGTGGGGAGCCAGCTGACGAACTCGTCGTCCGGTCCCAGTTCCCACATCTCCTGCTGACAGGAGAGATTGTGCGCGAGCTGGTCGTAACCCACGACCACTCCGCGCGGATCGCCGGTCGACCCTGACGTGTACTGCAGGAAGGCGATGCCGTCGGCTGAGCCACCATCGACGGTCCCCTCCGGAACAGACTCCTCGCCCGCATCGAGCAGAACCCGCTCGAGGCCGGTGAGGCTCCCCAGGTCGCGCCGCGCCACGTCGGCGGTCACGATGACCGTCGTGGCACCGCAGTCCGCGGCGATCCGCTCGAGCCGGGTCAGCGTGGGCTGGTGGCGTCGCTCGTCCGGCGGTGGTACGGGAACGGCGACACGGCCCGCCCGAAGAGTGCCGAGGAACGCTGCGGCGCAGCCCGGTCCCGACGATTGGAGCAGAAGGACAGGGCCGGAGGCTCTCGTGCGCGCCAGGCCCGCAGCAACCGTACGGATCTGCTGTTCCAACTCCCCGTAGGTCCACTCCTCGACCCGCCCGTCGACATCGCCGGTGCCCAGAAACCGCAGGGCCACCCGGTCGGGGATGCGTCGGGCATGACCCGACACGACATCGCTGATGCCTTCCATGGAACTCATCTCCTGTACACGGGTGGAGGGTCTCGAGGTTGGGTAGCGCAAATTCCCGGCCGCTCGCCGCCGACCGATGCGGCGGTCGTGCGGCACCGGCATGGTCAGTTCGGTGAGCCGGTCGGCCCCGGTCCCATGGTTCGCGTGTCGCCCGCGGTACCGGGTCGCTTCACTGCGCCCCGGTTGATCCCGCCACAGCGGGTTGTCCAGAGGCCACGGAGGCTCACGTGCAGAAGCACTCCTGCATTCGGGAGACACGGCGAGCCGCCTGGCCCCTCAGCTGCTGCGTGTAGGGGAGGTGGCGATCCGCAGGTACCGGTTCGCGGCGCGTGTCGGGCAGCCGGTCGACACCGCCGAAGGGCTTCTCGGCGGCCACGGCGGCAACCGAGCCCCAGCCGGTGAGTCCGCCGGCTGTGAACGGCACAAGCGCTGTGTTCCGCAGGTAGCGCGCGGTCGCCGTCGCCGTCGCGGTGTCCACCGTCATGCGTTGATCGTCACGAACTCCCGGATCGTCGTCAATACAGCTGGCTGCCCCGCTTCGGTCGTGCCTGCTACCCGGGCCATGGTGCCGCGCTGGAGGGTCCCCACCGGGTGGCAAGGACGGGGTGACCCGAGCTGGGACCGCAACGACGGCAGGCGATTCGTCGTCGGGTCGGTCTCGTCGGTCCACCTGCGACGGACGTTGATCGGTCTGACCGAACGGCTGCCAGCCGTACCGGCGGCGGCCCGGCTGCGCGAGGACATCCGGTTGCGGTGACGCTGCGGGGTCGGCGAGCTCGAAGACCTGGCGGCCGGGACCGAGCGGGGGCGTGGTCCCTGGAGTGAGGACAGTGAGAACTATCTGTGCTAGATCGATTACCCATCGTAGAGCGAGCGAGTTAATCTATCCACTGTGGTCGATGTGGAAGTCGATGGATCAAGCGACGGGTCGCGAGGCCGAACGACGGTCAGGAGGCGACCGGGCCAGCCTTCCGATCCACTGGTCGGCCGGGACGGTGAACTGGCCCGCCTGCACCGAGCCATCGGAGGTCTCAGTGCGAGCGCCCACCTGGTGGAGGTCAGCGGAGACCCCGGCATCGGCAAGTCCCGACTGCTCACGGAGTTGGCGCAGCGATGTCGACAGCGGGGACTCCCGGTACTCACCGGGCGGGTTCCACCAGGCGGATCGGTCTTCCCGTTCGGCGCCCTTATCGACGCCCTGGACGACCGACTTCGGGGCTTGCGAGCGGACGCCCTGGCCCAGCTGCCGGCCCACGACGTCGATGTGTTGGCCGACATCTTCCCGAGCTTCCCGTACCGAACCGGTGACCACCCCTCGGCGTCGTGGGAGGTGCCGCGATTCCAGCGCTTCCGCGCCATCCGGTCGATGCTGGAGGTACTGGCCTCAACCGGACCCGTGGCGGTGATCCTCGACGATCTGCACCGCGCCGACGGGGACACCATCGATGCACTCTGCTACCTGATGCACTCGCCGCCTCGGGCCGCGGTCCTGCTGGCGTTCGGCTACCGGCCTCGGCAGACGCCGCCGAGGCTGCGGGGCGTCGCCGCCGGGGCGGGCGTCCCGGTGCTCCGGCTGCCGCTCGCGCCGCTGTCGCCTGTCGCCGTGCGGGCTCTGCTGGACACCTGTGTCTCTGACGCCGAGTGCGGCGACCTCTACCGGCGCAGCGGCGGCAACCCCCGCTACCTGCGCGCACTGCTCGACAGCGCGCGCTCGCCGACCGACGACACGGCGTCGGCGGGGGGCATCATGATCACCGGCGCCGGACCGGGCCCCAGGGCGGCCGGCCGCTCGTACTCGGCGGCGGAAACCGCTATCGCCGCCGAACTCGACGAGCTCTCCCCCCGCAGCAGACTCGCCGCGGCGGGAGCGGCGGTGCTCGGCGAGGTCTTCGATCTACCCATGGTGGGCATGGTCGCCGAACTAGCGCAGGACGTCGTCCGGCGGACGATCGACGAGTTGACCGCCGCCGACATCGTCCGACACGTGCCGGAGACGACCCGGTTCCGGTTCCGCCACCCCCTGGTGCACCAGGTGGTGTACCAGGTCAGCCAGCCCGGATGGCGGCTGGGGGCGCACGCCAGAGCCGCCGTCGCGCTGGCCGGCGCCCCGGACGGGGAAGTCGCCCTGGCACCCCACCTGGCGCTGGTCGCCACCCCCGACGACACCACCGCCCCCCGTACTCTGCGACGCGCCGCGACAGCAGTCGAGCGCGATGCACCGCAGACGGCCGCCCGCTGGCGTCAGGCGGCGCTGCGACTCGCCTCGGTCGCCGACGGTGCACCGGCCGACCAGCACACGCTCCTGCTCCAGGTCGCCACGGACTGCGCCGCCGCCGGACGACCCCGGCACGCCCGGGACCTGCTGCTGACCGCACTACAACAGCCGGCCGTGCTGCCGTCTGCCGAGCGGGCTGCAATGGTCGTGCGCTGCGTACGGCTGTGTTGGTCGCTCGGCGACCCTGGACCGGGCCGCGACCTGCTCGCCGACCTGGCTACGTCGACGACAGGGGCGTCGAAGCCGGCCAGGGTGAACCTGCTGATCGACACGGCGTTCCTGGAACTCGCCGACGGATCGGCGTCGGCGGCCCGCGCGTGCGCAGTCACCGCGCTGTATCTGGCCGACGCGGGCCCAGCGGGATCGGTGGACCGGATCCGTATCCAGGCGGTGCTCGCCGCCGCCGACGGGCTGACAGGCGACATCGAGTCGGTGGCGGCGATCCTGGCCGAGGTGGTGCCGCTGTTGGACACGATGAACGATGCGCAGGTGGTGGCCCACGCCGACGCGGTGTACTGGATCGGCTGGAGCGAGCTGGTGCTGGAGCGCTACCCGGAGGCGCTACGACACCTGGAACGGGTGACCGCCGGCCCGACGGCACGGGCACCGGGGGACGCAGCCTGGCCGACACCCGACCCACTGGCGATGTGTGACGCGCTGCTGGGGCGTACCTGGATCCTGTCCAACACCGGTCGGCACACCGCGGCCGTCGGTGTCGCCGCCACCGTCGCGGACGTCGCCTACCGTTCCGGCAGCCCCCACCTGCTGCAGCGGGCGGCGATCCTGCGTCGCTGGGTCGCCCTGGGCGCGTCCGGGCCGTGGTCCGACCCGGACGCCGACGCAGTACCGGCCGGCGCGCCGCCGGCGACCACGGGTTCGCCGACCGCAGACCGGTGGTGTGCCGGCGTGGGTTGTTCGACCGGCGCGTCGGGTGGATGTGAGGACCTGCCCGACGCCCAGGCGGTTGTCACCTCCGGCGGCTGGTCGGCGGTGCTCACCCGGCTGATGCTCGCCGAGCTGCGCCTCGCCGGCGGTGATCCCCAGGGCTGCCTGGACCTGCTGACCGCCGCACCCGCGCTGAACGCACTGTCCCGGGTCGACCCGAGCACCCGCATGGCCTACCAGGAGCTGGTGGTACGGGCCGCGTCGGCCGCCGGCGACGTCGGCGCGGTCGCCGAGCTCGTTGCCGGCGACGTCGCCGCGTCCGTCGGTGCCGAGGTCGGCGTGACCGCCCCGCCGCTGACCGGGGGCCGGGGCCCGGCCGCCACCGGACAGGCCGTCCGCGCCGCGGCCTGGCCACGTGGGCTGGTCGGTCTCGCGCTGCTCATCCGGGCGCGGCTGCTCATCGCCAAGGAGCCTGCTGCCGGCGTCGAGGTGGCCGTCGCCGCCGGTACTGAACTGGCCGCCGCCGGTCTGACCCCGGCGGCGGAGCGGGCCCGCGCCCTCACCCGTCCCGTCGCTCGCCAGGGCGGCCGGCACGGCGGCGCGTCGGGGTTCCGGCCGGGGAACGACCTCGCATCGTCGGCCCGGTTGACCCGCCGGGAGCAGCAGGTCGCCGAGCTGGTCCGCGAGGGTATGACCAACCGGGAGATCGCCGCTGTACTGGTGGTCACCGAGAAGACGGTCGAGATGCACCTGTCCCATGTGTTCGCCAAGCTCGGGGTCCGCAACCGGGTACGGCTGGCCCGACGCCTCGACCCGACGACACCCGGTGCAGCGTCGTCCGCCGCACTGCCGGATACGGCGTACGGGGCAACCGGAGAGTGAGACGCGCCGGTCACCAGCTGGCGGCCACTGCCGCCACCATGCCGTCGGTGTGCGTGATCGAGACGGTCAGCCCGGTGACTCCCATCCGGGCGGCCACCCGGGCCGCCGCCCCGTGCAGGGTGACCTGTGGCGAACCACCGCAGGCCCGGCCCACCGCGATGTCGTGCGGTGCCACCCCCTCGAACAGGCCCGTCCCGAGAACCTTGAACACGGCCTCCTTCGCCGCGAACCGGCCGGCGAGGAACTCACGTCGCCGCCGGGGGGCCAGCGTCGCCGCGTACTCGATCTCGACGGCGGCGAAGGCGTACCGGGTGAACCAGGCACGCTCGCACAACCGGTCGAGTGTGTCGACCCGCAACAGGTCGATCCCGAGCCGCATCAGCCGACGCCCTCGGCCTCGACGCCCCCGGCGAAGCGCCCCTTGAGCAACCCCTGGAAGACCGACAACAGATGTACGTTGCCAGCCCCCTCCATGAACTCGAAGGCCCGTACGTCCCGGTAGACCTTCTCCAGCCAGGGATCGTCGAGCAGCGACGCCGGCCCCAGTAGTTCGGCGGCGAGCAGGGTGGCGTCCTCGGCGACCCGGGCGGCGCCGGCCTTCGCCGCGGCGATCCGGTGTGGGTCCACCCGGCCGGCGTCGATGTCGGCGGCCGTCCGGTGGTTGAGCCGGCGGATCGCGGCGATCCGGTCCTCGACCGCCGACAACCGGTCGCCGCGCAGCCCCTGCCCGCGCAGATGGTCGCAGACCGCCTGGGCGCAGCCCAGCGCCATGGCGGCGATCCCGGGCCGGGCACGGTAGAACACCTGGCGGGCTCCGTGCAGGCCACGCTGGGTGGGCCGCAGATGCTGACCCAGCAGGTCCCGGTGGGGCACCCGGACGTCCTCGAAGCGCATCCGGCTGATCCGGGCGCCGCGCAGACCGACCGACGGCAGCAACTCGGCGCTGAATCCGGGGGACGAGGCGTCCAGGAGCACCGCCTCGATGCCCCACGGGCCGGGGGCCCGGCGGCAGAACACCAGTCCGACCTGTGCCCGGGCGCCGTTGCCCACGTAGTACTTCTCGCCGGTGAGCAGCCAGCCGTCTCCGTCGGGGGCCGGCCGCAGCGTGGTCGTCAGCTCCGTCGCGGCCGAGCCCTTGGTCGGCTCGGTGACCGCGAAGAACGTGTGGTCCGGCTGCGCGGCGAACCTGCTGAACCACCGGTCGGTCTGCTCCGGATCGGCGAGGGCGTGGATGGCGTCGCTGGACAGCGCCGGCCCCGGGCTGGCGAGCAGCACGTTCGGGTCGGCGTAGGAGAACCGTTCCCAGACGACGGCCTGCGCCAGCGACGTTCCGAGCAGCGGGGCGAGCTGTGGCGGCACATCCAGCTGGGGCCAGTACCGGCGGGGGATGGAGAAGAAGCGGTAGAGCAGCACGCCGGGTAGGTCGAAGTAGCTGTCGATGGCATCCGGATCCTGGTCGAGTAGTTCGCCGACCTTGCGGAACTCGCCCGACACCGACCAGCAGTACCGGTCGAGCTCCAGCATCCGATCGTCGAGCAGATCCGACCCGGACGGCGGCCTGCCGTGACTGACCTCAGTCATCGTCCTGTCCCCTTCCTGGATGCAGATAGACGTTGCCGACGACCTCGGTGAGGTGCAGGTCCCCCGCCGGCCCGTCCACGAGGAAACCGCTGGCCCCGAGCAGCCGCAGCAGGTCCCGACCGACTCCGACCAGCCGGCGGTGGGTGCGCCACCGGGCGGCCGCGTCGTCGTCGCGCCGAGGTCCCGGCGTCGCCCCGACCTCGGCGAGCCTGATCGCCACCTCGGCGAGCTGCGCCTGGACAAGTTGTCTGGCCAGCAGGGTGACCCCGTCTGATTCCCGGGCGCCGAGATGACGCAGGGTGTGCCGAAGAACCTCGTGCAGCAGCCGACGGTGCAGGTCGAGCAGGCCCACGGCGAACTCCTCGGCCACCGCCGGTGCGATCGTCGTCGGTCGACCCCTCCCGCCGCCCCCGGGTGTCGGGTGTGGCGGTGCCGACGCCGCGTCACGGGTGGCGGCGGGCAGCACCGCGATACCGAACCGGGCCAGCGGACCGGGAGGAGCGGTGGGCAGCGCCGCCGTGGAGGCCAGCACGTGCCCGGTCGGGGACGGCACCAGCCCGGCGGGAGAGACCCGCTGGTGCAGGTCGTCCAAGGCGTCGGCGAACCACCGCGCCGGGGGAGGGGGTTGCGCGGTGTCCGGCGCGCCGGGGGGGACCCTGGTGGGTGTCATGGCGTCTGCTCTCGGGCCGATGCGGACGTGGGTGCGGCGGCGGGACGTGCTGGTGCGCCGGTCGCCGTTTGCGGTGCGCCGGGCGCGACTGCCCCGGTGGTGGACCGCCGGCGCAGCAGGGCGGTCTGGCTCCGGCCGGTACGCGGGTCGGTGTCACAGAGCACCAGCGTCCGGTACGTGGTGGCCCAGGTCCGGTGGGACCGGGCCAGCTCCAACCAGACGCCGGTGCAGTAACTGCCGGGGGCGACCCGATGGGTCGGCACCCCCGTGGCGGCCAGCATGTCCGCGTCGACCCACGGGCCTGCCACCACCAGCGTCGAGTCGGGGTCGCACCGGGCGGTCACCGACCCCAGTAGCGGCCCCAGTCCGCGCGTGGTGGACGTAGGCCCGGTCGCGACGAACTCGTACCCGCCACCGCAGTCGCCGAAGAGGAACAGGGCGGCCGTGTTCGCCAGCCGGTTGTCCGCCACGAAGGAATCGTGGTACGGCAGGCTGTTCTGCTCGCACACGAAGAGCGCGAGACTGCCGCAACGCCCCGACCGGGCGTACGCATCCGCGATCTTCAGCGCCGTGTACGGCGCGCGCAGACCCTGCTCGGAGATGGCGAAGCTGTGGCTGCGATCGCCGAGCAGGTGGTTGACGTACGGGGTGACGTGCTTCAGCGACGACGGATCAGGAATGCCGTAGGCGAAGATCAACAGGTCCGGACCGCTGATCGGAAGCTCCCGCACCAGGTTCTCGGCCAACTCGGTGAACCCGACGTTCGCCGCCCGTGCCAACCGGGCCGGGTCCGGCCGCACCCCGAACGGGCCCAGGATGTCCCGCTGGATAGCGTCGCGGTCGTCGTCCGGAACCGGCGGCAGCCGGTCACCGCGCACCAGCGCGGTGGCCGAGGTGAGGGACAGCGGCATGGTCACTCCCGCTCAGGCACGTTCGTCCAGGTTCACGATCACGTAGTCGGCGACGGTGCCGATGGTCTTGAAATCGGCGATCTCCAGCCGCTCCGGGTCGACCTCGATACCGACGCCGTCCTCCAGCGCCATCAGCAGTTCCAGGACGGAGGTCGAGTCCACGTGCAGATCCTCGAAGAGCCTCGTCTCCTCGGGGAGTCCGGCGACCGGGCGTTGCAACACGTCACTGAGCGCCTGCTCGATCTGAGAGACGATCTTGCTGCGGTCCATCGGGTGGTCCTCTCGGGTAGCCGGCCGGCACGGCCGGGTGAACTGTCGGATCGGGGAAGCGGCTGCTCGATGTCGGGCGGGGGCGGTACGGCCGGTCTGAACGCGACGGGACGCGACCGGCCGACGTGGCAGGCGGTTCAGAAAGTGGCGAGGGGGATCAGGTGCTGCGGCCGGAGCAGGTCGTCGACGGTGTCCCGGCTGCGCACCAGGTGGCCGACCCCGTCCAGCACGAGCACCTCGGCCGGGTGCCCGTGGCTGAGGAAGAGCACCGGTGAGGCGCTGGGTCCGTACGCGCCGGAACGGCTGACGCCGAGCAGGTCGCCGGGACGCACCTCGGGCAGTGGGACCCGCTTGGCGATCACGTCGTTGGGGGTGCAGAGCGGGCCGGTGACGGTGTAGACGTCCGCCGGCGGCGCGTCCGCCCGGGTCAGCGACCCGATGGGGAAGTTCCGCTTGACGAAGCTGCCGATGCCGACCGCCGCCATGTGGTGATTGGTGCCGCCATCGGCGACCACGAACCACTCGCCCCGGGACTGCTTGACGTAGCGGGCCCGCAGCACGTACGTCCCGGACCAGCCGACCAGGTATCGACCGAGTTCGGTGACGATCCGGGTGCCCGGGTACCGGTCCAGGAACTCGGACACCGCCCGGTTCACCCCGTCGACGGTGGCAGCCACGTCGAGGTCGCTCTCGTTGTCGAAGTACGGCACCCCCCAGCCGCCCCCGATGTCCACCGTCTGAAGCGGTATACCGAGTTCCCCGGCGAGGGTCGCAGCCACCCGCAGCACACCCGTGGTGTTGTGGACGACGGTCGCCGCGTCGAGGATCCGGGTGCCCAGGTAGGCGTGGACGCCGATGATCCGTACCCGGCTGAGCGCGCTGATCGCGGCCTTGGCGCCGTGCAGGATCTCCTCGTCGATGCCGAACTGACGGGGCTTGCCCCCCATCGACAACCGTGACCCGTGCGACTCGAACGTCGGGTTGACCCGCAGGATCGCCCGGGTGCCGGCGGCCTCCGGCAACGCGTCCAGGGCGGCCAGCTCGGCGAGGGACTCCACGACCACCGCGTGCATCCCGCCCTCGGCGCAGCAGGCGAGCAGTTCCTCACCGGACTTGCCCGGCCCGAGGAAGATGAGGTCGTCGGGGTCGACCCCGGCCCGCCGGGCGGTGACCAGCTCGGCCAGGGAGGAGACCTCCAGTCCTGCGCCGAGCGACCGAAACAACGCGCAGACGCTGACGTTGGGGTTGGCCTTCAGCGAGTAGAAGATGTCGATCCGCGGGTCCAGGGCGGCGCGCAACTGTTCGTACCGGCGGCGCAGATGGTCGCCGTCGTACACGTACAGCGGGGTGCCGTGCCGCTCGGCCAGTTCGGCGAGCAGGGCGGGATCGGAGGCGAACTTGTCGGCGACCCCGACGGTGTCCGCCGGTTCGGGTCGTCCGGTCACGGGGAGACCTCCCGGCTGAAGAGGGGGCGGGTGGCGCTGAGTCGGCCGAGCGACGCGCGTACGGCATCGTCCAGGGCGGTCAAACGGTCGGTGTCCGTGGCCACGAGCAGGGCGTACAACCGGCCGTTGAACGGTGGCGGCCGGTCGGCGTCGGCGTTGACGGTGCCGAAGCAGGTGATGACGATCCGGTCGGGCCCGGACGACCCGACCAGGGCGGCGAGGCTCCGGTCGATCTCGGCGAACGACACGGCGGCGGTGAGGCTCAGCGGATACTGCCGGGCCAGCGCAACCTGACCGGGCCCCTGACACAGCTCGGTCAGGCTGCCCTGGTAGGTCGACATGTTGAGTCGGGCGTTGATCTCCAGCACCGGATAGACCACGCCGTCGGGGTCCACGATGGCGTCCACCCCGACGACACCGACATATCCGTCGTCGCGGAGCCGGACGCCGACCAGCTGTGCGGCGTGGTCGATCTCGGCATACTGGGCGTCGGTGAGCCCGGCCGGCATGATGTGCCCCTGGTGGACGCCGCCGTCGGTGAGCGCCCGTTTGACGAAGTCGAGCCGCACCGAGCCGTCCCGGGCCACGGTGACCTGATAGTTGAGGTCGTACCGTTTCGGTAGCCATTCCTCGACGACGACGTGCAGCCGGTCGTCGGCGGTGCGTTCGGCGCGTCGGCGCACCATCCGCAGGAGCCGGTCCGCCTTGCCGGGCGTGTCCAGGACCAGCAGCCCCTTGCCGGAGACACCGTAGGCGTCCTTGACGACGATCCGTCGGCCCGCCGCCAGCGCCGCGCGGTATCGGTCCAGCACGGAGGCCAACTCGTCGCACGTCTCGCACTCGTCGCCCGGAACGGCGCGCAGCCCGGCGGCGGCGGTCAGCCGCCGGCCGTAGATCTTCCCGTTGACCCGTTCGAAGACCGCCGCGTCCGGCACCGCCAGCGGTAGGCCGCAGCTCACCGCCAGCTTCTCCTCCAGATCGGTGGTGGCCATCGGCAGCAACCGGGCACCGGCGGCACCGAGCGTGGCGAGGCGAGCCAGCAGCGCCGGTGAGTCGAGCACGTCCTCGGTGGTGGAACGGTCGGCCGAGACGTTCTCCGGCACCGCGATCTCGGGTACCGGCAGGCCGATCCGGTCCAGGTAGGCCCGGTACGCCGGGTCCAGGGGGTACTTGCAGATGAGCAGGTCGTTGACGCCGGCGAGCAGCACCCCCAGTTCCTCCATCCGCCGGACCAGGTTCGTGCCGGCGGAGAAGTCCGCATTCGGTAGTCCGACGTGCTGGCGGGCCCAGCGGTGTTCGGCTTCGAAGTTGCAGACCAACACCAGTCGTCCGGTGGGCTCGCCGAGCAGGCGGTGTTTGAGCGAGCGGAGGTAACCGGTGTCCACGTCGTCCCCTCAGTACTCGATGACCATGGCGGCGTAGCTGGAACCGATCCCGACCGAGGTGAGCATGTACAACTCGCCGCTGCGCACCAGGCCCCGCTCCCGCATCGAGGCCAGGTTCAGGAAAGGGTCGGAGCAGTTGCAGTGCCCGTACCGGGGGATGTTGTCCAGAAAGATCCGTCGCCGGTCCAGGCCGACCTCCGCGCAGAGCCGCAACCAGAGCGAGGCGTTGACGTTGTGCGGGACCACCAGGTGGATGTCCGACAGGCTCAGTCCGGCGTAGCTGAGGGCGTCGGACATCGCGGCCCACAGGTGGGTGTTGTAGGTGTCGCCGAACCGGCGCAACTTCTCGGCGGACATCCGGAAACCGTCGGCGAATTCGCCCTCGGTGCGGGCCGCGTAGGAGAGCACCCGGCTGCCCGCACCGGGGACACCGTCGTCGGCGCGGGGAAAGCCGTCGGGGCCGCCCGGCGCGTCCAGGCCGACCAGAAAGGCCGTTGACGCCTCGCCGGTGACCGATACCTGCAGTACGTAGCGCAGCACGCTGTTGAATGCCTTCTCGCCGGTGACGACGAGGGCCTTCGCCGCCGGGTCGCCGTCGGCGCGGAGCAGTTCACCGGCGATGTCGATGGCGGCGAGCCCGCTGGCGCAGAACTGCTGGGTCACCGCGAACGCGTCGGCCCCGGCCAACCCGAGCCGTTCCCGCAGCTGATCGGCGACGAGCACGTGCGAGGGGGCCGGATCGGGCAGGGTGTGGGCGTAGAGCAGATAGCGCACGACGGCCGGATCAGGCAGCCCGCGCAGCGCCGCCGAGGCCGCCGGGACGAGCAGGTCGAACAGGTCGCCGTCGGGATCGGCCCGGACCTCTGCCAGACCGCGGATGCGGCGCAGCACCTTCGTCTGGTAACGGTTGAGCCCGCAGGCCGCCCCGATCTCCTCGATCGTCCAGGAGCGGACCGGGGTGAACGCCTCGACCCGGTGTAGGAGGGTGGCCGCCCGGGTGAGGTCAGGCGGCGGGGGGATCGCCCCACGCCGTTCCTCGTCCGGCGTACGGTCGACGGCATCGGCCGGCGGGACGTCCCCCCGCGGCGCGGCGGACCGGTCGCCGTCCGCCGGCCGGGCCGTCGAGGCGGGGCCCGACCGGACGAGGGTCGGTCGTGGCGTACGGGAGTAGGTCTCGGCCACTCGTTCCTCCCGGTTCGGGGGCGGCCCGCCCGGGCGGCGTCGACGAGGCGGTGCACCGTTGGCGCGCAGGTACGGATCGGACCATGGACCGAAACTCCCCAGGGGGACTGCCCATCGGGCCGGCAGCGCGGGCACCGGTCACACCGCAGACCATAGGCAGACCCGAAAGCTGCGGTGAACTGGGGGAAACCCCTGAATTCTTTTGATGAGCGTCTATTCATAAGGTAGGGAATCCCCGAAGTGACTATCGAGCTGGGTGAACCTACCGTGACCGTCAGGCACCACCCGGCGATCGGCCCGTAGCGACGGTCTCGCGGGTCGGCCACGTTGCACGACATCGAGTGGCGGTCTGCTGGAGGAGAAGAACGATGGGAATTCGACCTATCGACCTGGTACCGCCTCCCGACGACGCACCCCCTGCGGTCACCCTGACCCGGGCCGACGAGCTGACCGTCCGGTTCACCGGCGACCGGGAGGGCACCGGACCGATCACCCTCGGCCAAGCGAACATGCTCGGCTGGATCGCCAAGGAGAAGCCGTACGGGCGATTCGCGGCCGGCCCGTTGGAGCTGCCCCCTGGTGCCTCGATGGCCGACGTGACGGCGGCCGTCGCGGCGCTGCTGACCCGGCACGAGGCGCTACGCACCCTCTTCCCCGGCGACGGGCGGACCCAGCGGGTGCTGCGCTGCGGCGAGCTGACCGTCGAGGTGTTCACCGCCGACGCCGACGCCGAGCCACAGGTGCTGGTGAACGAGCTGATCCGGATCCTGCGTGCGGACGAGTTCGACCTGACAGTGCAGTTGCCGATCCGGGTCGCGGTGACCGCGGTGGACGGCGTACCCACCGCCGCGGCCGTCGTCTACTCGCACGTCGTGGTGGATCTGCCCAGCATGGTGATGCTGGGCAGGCAGTTCACCGAACTCGCCGCCGACCCCACCCGTCGACAGGTCGGCCGGCAGGGCGACCAACCCCTCGACCAGGCGGCCGCCGAACGGTCCGAGCGGGGCCGACGTCGGGCCGAGGAAGCACTGCGTTACTGGGAAAGAACCCTCACCACCATCCCGCAGAACCTGTACGCGGTGCCGCCCGCACCCCAGGGGCCGGGCGGATCGTCGTCCTCCTGGCTCTGGTCGCGCGCCGCCGCCCTGGCCCTGCCGCACATCGCCGCCCGCACCGGTGCGAGCACGTCGATGGCGGTGCTGGCCGCCGTCTGCGCGGTGCTGAGACAACGCACCGGCCACCGCCTGATCGTCATGCCGACCCTGTGCAGCAACCGGTACGAGCGCCGACTGCACGACTACGTCGGCCCGTTGGCCACCGACAGCCTGGTGTCGGTGGAGGTTGGCTGCGCAGGCTTCGACGAACTCGTCGGCCGGGCCGGCACCGCCGTACTGCGAGCCAACCGCTATCCGGCCGGCCGACCGGAGGACATGACACGACTGACGGACCGGATCAGCGACGAGCGGGGCATCCACATCGCCCGGCTCTGCACCTTCAACGACTCCAGCGCCGCCATGGGACCCGAGAAACGACCCCCAGGCCCGGCCGACCCGACGGAAGCGGACGCCGCCGAGGCCCACCGGGCCATGCACGAGACGACGGTCGTGTCACGGCCCTGGGGGGAGATCCGCACGCTGCTGGCCTTCCGCCTGCTGGACAAGCAGGGACAGCTGATCCTGGGCCTGCTGACCGCCGACCGGCACAGGATCACCGACGTCGACAGCGAACTGCTGCTACGGGGAGTGGAACGGCTGCTCGTCGAGGCAGCTGCGGGTGACGTGCCGCTCGACCGTCTCGACGAGGTGACCGGGGTGACACCGCTGTCCCGCGACGCGGACTGGCGACTGGTCGACTCCAGCTGGATCCAGCTCTCCCAGACGCAACGCCTGCTCGACGACGCACTGCCCACCGCCGGCGTCCGGGTGTTCGCCGTACCGGACGACCAGGGCCGGACGGAACTGGTGGCGTACCTGGCGGACGGGACCCCCGTCACGCCGCGCCAGGCTCACCTGGCCTGCCTGGAACGCCTGCCGGGCCGGGACACGGCGATGGCACCGCGACGGTATGTGATCTGCGCGAGGGCGCCGGAGGACCCGACCGACCTGTCGGCATGGCAGCGCATGGAGGTGCTGCACGTAGGGGACGGACGGCAGGGAACGCCGCAGTGAGCGCCACGGATGCGATCGTGCTGTCCGGGCTGCGCAAGTCGTACCACGGGCGGCCCGCGGTGGCCGGGGTCGAGTTCACCGTCCACCGGGGTGAGGTGTTCGCTCTACTCGGGCCGAACGGGGCCGGCAAGACCACCACCGTCGAGATCCTGGCGGGACACCGCCGTCGCGACGCCGGCACGGTGTCCGTGCTCGGTGTCGATCCCGCCGACGGCGGACCGGCATGGCGGGCCCGGATCGGTGTCGTCCTGCAACGCGCCGACGACCTGACCTACTCCAACGTCCTGTCGGTGCGCGACTGGGTCCGGTCGGTCGCCGCCTACTACCCGACGCCCCGTTCCCCCGACGAGGTGATCGAGCTGGTGGGCCTGGCCGACCAGTCCCGGGTCCGCGCCGCCGCACTCTCCGGTGGGCAACGCCGCCGGCTCGACGTGGCGCTCGGCATCGTCGGCCGCCCCGAGTTGCTCTTCCTCGACGAGCCCACCACCGGCTTCGACCCGGAGGCCCGGGTCCGCTTCTGGTCGCTGCTGGCGCAGCTCGCCCGGGACGGCACCACGATCCTGCTCACCACGCACTACCTGGATGAGGCCGAACGCCTCGCCGACCGGGTCGCGGTGATGACCGGGGGACGGATCGTCGCGATCGCCACACCGCAGACCCTCGGCGGGCGGGCCGCAGCCACCGCCACGGTGCGGTGGACCGGCCCGGACGGAACACAAACCCTGCGTACCGAGAATCCGACTGCGGTCGTGCGGGAACTCGCCGACCGGTTCGGAGGCGTCGTTCCGGAGCTGGTGGTGCACCGGCCCAGCCTGGAGGACACCTACCTGGAGATGATCGGGCAGTCGTCGTCGGACTCCGCGTCGCCACCGGTGACCGGCGGTCCGGCATGACCGCCCTCAGCGAGGAAGGTGCCCGTCCGACCACCGGACCGCCTGACCCGGCAGCGCCGGCCGGACCGGCCCCCCGGCTGCCGGGACTGGTCCGGGTAGCGGCCGCCCGTACCCGCCTGGAGTTCCTCTCCTTCGTGCGCGAGCGCTCGGCGATGGTCTTCACCTTCGTCTTCCCGCTCGCCCTGCTGGTCATCTTCGGCTCGGCGTTACACGGGCAGCCCGTCGCGGCGGGCGTGGACTACGAGCAGTACTTCGTCGCCGGGATGATCGCCTCCGGCATGTTCGGGTGCAGCTTCCAGAACCTCGCCATCGTGATCCCGCTCGAACGGGACATCGGCGGCCTGAAACGGCTCGCCGGCACGCCCATGCCCAAGTCGGCGTACTTCGCCGGCAAGATCATGATGGTGGCGTTCACCGCATCGGTGCAGACCGTCCTGCTGATCGTCATCGGCGTGCTCTTCTACGATCTGACCCTGCCCAAGACCGTCGGTCCCTGGTTGACCTTCCTCTGGGTGGCCGGGCTCGGCACGATCGCCTGCACCCTGCTCGGTATCGGCGTCGCCGGAATCGTGAAGAACGGCCGGACCGCTCCGGCGGTCGTGTCGCCACTGGCGACCGTGCTCCAGTTCGTCTCCGGGGTGTTCTTCGTCTTCGCCACCCTGCCGAGCTGGATGCAGGGCATCGGCGCCCTCTTCCCGCTGAAGTGGATGACGCAGGGGATGCGATCGGTCTTCCTGCCCGACTCGTTCGCCGCCCACGAGGTCGCCGGGAGCTGGGAACACGGCCGGATCGCGCTGGTGCTCGGCGGCTGGTGCCTGGTCGGCCTCTTTGTCGCGGTACGCACCTTCCGCTGGCGCAACCGCGCCGACGGCTGACCCACCAGGTGGGTGTGAGGAGATGAGATGACTGATCACCGGCGGACGGTCGTGCTCGGCTACAGCGGGCTGCACGGCTCGGCAGAGCTGAAGCGGTCCTACTTCCCGGGCCTCGACGAGCGGGAAGCACGCCTGTTCCAGGGCCTGGATTCCGCCGCCGCCCTGGTCGTCGACGGTGAGCTGGTCGCGGCCGTGCAGCAGGAGCGGTACTCGGGGATCAAGTTCGACCACGCCTTTCCGGCCGACGCGATGGTGAGCTGCCTGACCATGGCCGGACTGGACTTCACCGACGTCGACGCGGTGGCGCACAACTTCGACCACTCCCACGTGCGGGTCTTTGCCCAAGGGGAGGAATACGCGCGACGTCGCTATCAGGAGATCCTCGACCCGGCCCGGCAGACCGAGCTGCTGCACCGGTTCATGCCCCGCCTGGCCCGGCACCGGGTGACTCCGGTGGCCCACCACCGGGCGCACGCGCTCACCGCCGCCATTCCGTCCGGATTCGACGAAGCGTTGGTCGTGGTCGTCGACGGAATGGGGGAGTTGCACGCGATCACCGTGTACAGCTGGCGCAACGGGCAACTGGTCCGCCTTGCCGCCCTGGACTACCGGGCCAGCCTCGGCCTCTGCTATGCGCTGTTCACCATGCACCTGGGCTACGGGCCCAACAGCGACGAGTACAAGGTGATGGCGCTCGCCGCGATGGGCGATCCGGCGCGGTACCGCGCGGTGCTGGCCGACGCGGTGCGGTGCCTACCGGACGGCCGGCTGGACGTGCCGCTGCTGCGGCTCAACCGGACGCCGTGGGCCCGGGAGACCTTCGCGACCTCCCGCGACTGGCTGACCGAGCGGGCCTGCCCGCAGCGCCGGGCCGGCGAGGAACTCACCCAGGAGCACATCGACCTGGCCAGCGCGGCCCAGGAGCGGGTGGAACAGGCGCTGACCCATCTGCTGTCGTACTGGGTGGGGCGCACCGGGCTGCGGCGGGTGGCGTTCGCCGGCGGGGTGGCGCTGAACTGCGTCGCGATCGGCAAGCTGGCCGCCTCCGGGCTGGTTGATGCCGTGTACGTGCAACCCGCGGCGGGTGACGAGGGAACAGCGGTCGGTGCTGCGCTCGCCGTGTCCGGTCCGGCGGTGTCCGGCGTCCGCTACCCGACGATGACCTACCTCGGCCCGGACGTCGACGAGGACGGGCCCCCGGCCGACCAGCCGTACTGGTCGGTGTCGGTGGCGGAGGGCGTCGCCGAGACGGTGGTCGCCCGGCTGCTGACGGAGGGCCGGATCGTCGGCTGGGCCCAGGGCCGGCTGGAGTTCGGCCCACGAGCGCTGGGCAACCGGAGCATCCTGGCGGACCCGCGGGACCGTGGCGCTCGGGACCGGGTTAACGCCGCGGTGAAGTTCCGGGAGGAGTTTCGTCCGCTCGCGCCGGCGGTGATGGCGGAGCGGGCCGACGACTGGTTCGTCGTGCCACCCGGTACGAACATGCGGCACATGACGGTGGCGGTGCCGGTGCGGCCGGGGATGGCGGAACGGATCGCCGCGGTGGTGCACGACGACGGCACCGCCCGGGTGCAGGCCGTGCACCGGGCGGACAATCCACGCTTCTGGCGGATCCTGGACGAGTTCGAGCGGCTGACGGGGACACCCGTGCTGATGAACACCTCGCTGAACGTCAAGGGCCAGCCCACGGCGCGGGCGGGCGCGGAGGCATTCCGCACCTTCGCCTCATCCAGCTTGGATGTCCTGGTGCTCGGTGATCGGCTCTACGCCAAGCCCGAGGCGGTGCCGGCGGTCGAGCGTGCGCTGACCGACGCCGAGCGGCGTACCGTGCTCGGCGTCAGATCGGTGTAGCCCGCTCCAGGGTGTCATTACGTCCGCCGGCCCGGTGATCATTGCGCCTTCAGCCGACAGGGATTCACGCCGGGCGCGCCGATCTCCGTCAGGGGGACGTGGTGCCCGGTGACCCGCTGGTGCCGTTCACCATGCACCCGGTCCCCGCACCCGGGGACGGCGAGACCCATGGCTGACTTCGGGCCGCCCGAGGACCCGACTGGCGGAAAGGCGTACACGTCGAAGGCGAAACGAACCTGTCCACGTCAGTGCGGCACAGCGGGGATGGTCCACACCACCATGAGGAACAGCGGTGTGGCGGCGAGGGTCCCGCGGATGACGGGCCAGCTGATCTGGCCCCTCCTGCTCGGAAAGCTCGGAAAGAGCCAGAGCAGGATCAGACCGGTGATCAGAGGGACGAGCAGTAACGGCATCCCGACGGTGAACCCGAAGATCACCATTTCCACCCACGGTGACTCGTCATGGCCCACCCGTTCGTGAGATTGCCGGCTCAGTACGACGATGTAGGCGGCGACCACCAGCAGGTGCCAGCCGAGCAGGACCATGAGCGGGGGGACCGGATCCCGTTTGACGGTGTCATGTGTGTCGATCTCTTGCACGTGGTTCCTCCCCGGAGAGCAGCCCATCGTCACCGCTCTATCACTAGCAGTGGAACCCGAGCTGATCCAGCCCGCTGACAGGTCTCCACCGTCGACCACGCTCCAACAGATTGATTCAACTCAATTGATGGGCGAGAATGGCGGGATCAGGGGCCGTCATCGCCCGTCTTCCTCGTCCGGTCGGGAGGAGGTGTCGAGCATGGAGCGCTACGAGGACCTCGAAGGAACCGCCGTCGGTCTGATCAACGCCGTCATCAACTGACGTCGCCGGTCACCAACCGGGCGGGCACGGGCTGTCCCATCGTCGCGTGTCCGCCCCTAGGACCGAACCAACCGACCGGGCGGGAGGACAGGGTTGGCCGACCTCACCTGGCGGGACCCGGCGGCATCGCCGCTGCGCCCGCTCATCGACCTGACCGCCGATCCCACGGTCCCGCCGTCCCTGGTCGCGGAGACGGCACTGTTCTGCGCCGACCGGGAAGACCCCTGCGGCTGGCTGCCCGTCCACGCGCCCCCTGCCGACCTGCGCCGCACGATGTGCCGCGCCGGCCTGCTCGACGCCACGGACCCACTCGTCGTCCCGCCCGGGGTGGCGCAACGGCTCACGACCGAGGACCCCGCCGGCCTGCTGTGGGCGGCCCGACTGATGCGCGCGCTGGGCCGCCGGGAGGACGCCGCGACCCTGCTGCGCCGCATCGGTTCCGACGCGCCGCCCCCGGTGTACGCCTGGCGTGCCCTCCTGCTCGCCGGGGACGGCCGGCAACCACTGCCCCCGGTGCCACCCGAGGCGGCGGGCCTGCCGGTCCGCCTCACCACCGCCCTCGCCCACGCCCGGTCCGCTGTGACCCACGGGCAACCGGCCACCGAATCGCTCACCACCGCGGAGTCCCTGGCCGCCGCCCTGACCGGCGACCGGATCGGGGTGATCGCCCGGGCCCGGGTCCTCGCCGCGCGGCTACGCTCCCCGGCCGAGCCGGTGCCGGACGCCGACACGGTCCGCGCCGTCGTCCACGACCTGGGAACGGACCGGACCGACTTCCTCGCCCGCGACGCCGCACTGGCGCTGCTGCGGGCCGCCACCCGGGCCGCCCTGAACGGCACCGGCGTCGGGTCGGCGTACGAGTTCGCCAGTGCCGCCCTGGACCTCGATCCCACCGGCGCGGCGACCCGGCTCCTCGCGGCGGACGCGGCCCGGGCGGCGGGCGACCGGGAGGCGGCCCTTACCCACTACCGGGTGGCCGTCCGCACCGGCCTGGCCGAGCGGACCGCCGCGCTGGCCGGACTGCTCGACCTGGCGACCCCCACCGCGCCCGGCGCGGACAACGGGCCCACCGGCGGGTTGGCTCCGGCAGCGGACACCGGCGAGCTGGTCGGGGCGCTGGCCGACCTGCTCGCCACGGATCGCCGCGCCGAACGGGACCGGTCGGCGGTGCTCGTCGCGCGACGCCCGGCGTTGGACGGCACGGCCTGCGCCGACGCGGTGCGGTGGGCGGTCGCGGCGCAGGCTGACCCGGCGGTCGGGGCGCGTCCGCTTCCGCTGGAGCGCTACCGGCCGTTCCTCGATCTGCATCCGAGCGCGATCCTCGACCCGGCCGACACCCCGCCGGTCGCGATCCACACACCACTGATGTCGTACGCCGCCGTGCTGGAGCGTCGCGAGCCCTGGTTCCGGGAGATCCACCCGCAACGGGCCACGGCCGCCATGTTCCGCGACGAACTGCAGGCGACAGCGGCGGTGTACGGGTACGCCTCCGATGCCGCCTCGGCCGACTACGCGACGTGGCTGGCGGCACCGGACGGCTGCCCGCCCGGGGTGCGGGACCGGCTGGCCAACGTGTCGGACCTGCCGCTGCTGGACCGGGCGTTGCTGGGCCGGCTGCTGTCCGCGCTGGGTTTCCACGCCGAGGCCAAGCGGATCCTCCCCGGGCCGGACGTGCCGGTACGCGACCCCGAGAGCGCGTACGCGCTGGCCAGCTGGATCTTCGCCGAGCAGATGCTCACCACGGGGCACGCGGCCGAGCTGGAGCCGCACTTCCGCACCCTGTACGACCAGCTCGGCGACGACGTCCGGTACGCCCGCACGCGGGTGGTCACCACCATCAACGCCACCGTCAACGCGGCCCGACGCCGGGAGCCCGACACCATCGCCCGGTGGCGCAAACTCGGCGAGGAGGACCTGGCCCGGTACACCGCACTGCCCGAGGTGTCGCAGTTCGACGCTGCGATCATGACCAGCAGATGGTTCCGGGCCATGGGATTCCTGCCGTTCCTCACCGGCGACCGTGACCTGCTGCGGGCGGACATGGACCGGTGGCTCGGCATCGCCCGGGAGCTGACCGGGCACGACGAACACACCCGGGTCATCGCCGCCGACAACTACTTCCCGGCCGTGGAGACCGCCGTGCGCACCCACACCCACCTCGGCGAACGCGACACCGCGCTGGCCCTGGTCGACGAGCTGGCGCAGCGGATCGACCCGATCGATCCGAAGACCTGGCTCACCGCGGGCGAACTGCGGTACCAGGCCGGCGACCACGACGGCGCGCTTGAGGCGTACCTGCGGGCCGCGCACCTGCAGTTCCCGTACGGCCGGATCTCCTGGTTCAACGCCGGCCAGGTGCACGAGCAGCTCGGCCGGGCGGACCTGGCCGCCGAGTGCTACCGCCGGTCGCTCGCGCACTGGCCGACCGGGGTGACGCCGCTGCGCCGGCTGCGTGACCTGCACCTGCGCGGCCTGCTGCCCGACGACGGGGGAGTGCTGGCGGCCTGGATCGCGGGCCAACCGGCGTGGCCGCAACTGCCCCCGTTCCCGGGGTGAGCCGGGTGGGGGTGCCGCCCTACGGGGCGCAGCGTGAACTGCTGCTGCTCAGCGACACCGACGGGGCCGGTCTGCCCCGGCACAACCCGATGCCCCGGGCCTGGACGCTGTGGCACGTCCGGGGCGAGGTGGACGTGCCGCGCCTGGCCGCCGCCATGCGGGCCGTCGCCGCCGGCAACGACGTGTGGCGCGCCCGGTTCGCCCCGGGCCCGGAGCTGGTGTACGGACCCGAGCAGCCCTTCCCGGTGACCACGGTGGACTGTGCCGACGTGCCGGCGGACCGGCTGCTGGAGGCGGCCGGGGCGGCGCTCGGCGAGGCGGTGTACGCGCCGATCGACCTGCGCCACGACCCGCTGGCCGGGGCCTGCCTGGTGCGGCTGGCCCCGGACGAGCACGCGCTCGCCCTCGTGGTGGACCACGGCTTCGCCGACCACGCGACGCACACCCGGTTCGTGCGCCGGGTGGCTGCGGCGTACCAGCATCCGGAGCGCACGCCGTCGCCGCTGCCGTCGTTCTTCGCCCACGCGGCCGAGGTCGCCGCGGACCCACGGCACACGGCGTCCCGGGAGTTCTGGGCGGAGGCGATGAGCCGGGACGTTCCCGCCGTCGCCTTCCCCGGCGGGCGCTGGAAGCCGTGGCGGGACACCACCGCCACCGCCGCCTCGCCGCTGCGGCTCGACGGCGCAACCACCCGGGCCATCCGGTACGGCCGCGACCTCACCGGCGCGACCGGCTCCGGGCTGCTCCTGGCGGCCCTGTCGTTCCTGCTGGGACTCTGGGCCGACGCGGACGTCCCGGTGCTGTACGCGCGGGGCGGCCGGTGGACCCGGGAGAGCGTCGAGGTGCCCGGCGCGCTGCACGAGGCGGTGGTGAGCGTACCGCCTGCCCGCCTGCCCGCCGCCTCGCTCGCCGACCATGTCCGTGCTCTCATCGCCGTCAACGCCGCCGCGCCGCCGCTGCTCGGCCAGTGGCTCACCGACTTCGGTGGGGTGGAAGCCCTGCGGGAACGGCGTCGGCTCGTGCTCAACGTGGTGGCGGCGGAGCCCACCGTCACGGTGGGCAACGCCACGATCGGCCCGGCGGGCCGGCTGCTGCGCGGCAGGGTACGCCCGCCCGCAGGTCGGCGCGGGTTCCCCGCCCACAACGCGCTGCACCTGGCGGTGACGTGGTCTGCCGAGCAGCCCGAGGTGACCGTCCACCACGACCCCGAGGTGCTGCCGGCCGCCGCTCCGGTGGGTGCCGCCCTGGTCCGGTTCTTCGCCCTGCTGGCCGAGCAACCCGACATCGCCGCCGACCGGGCCGCCGACCTGCTACGGGCGACGTGGCTGCGGACGGCCGACACCCCGACCACGGCCGCGTCGACCTGACGTGGTGTACCGCCGTGGCGGGCTGCTCCGACAGCACGACTTCCGGTCCCTGTGGCTCGGTGCGGTCGCGAGCCAGTTCGGTGCGCGGATGGCCCTGGTGGCGCTGCCGTTGGTGGCGGCCGGCCCGATGCACGCCTCCGCCTGGCAGGTGGGTCTGGTCGGCACCCTGGGCACGGTGGCGTTCCTGGTCGTCGGCCTGCCCGCCGGCGCGGTCGTCGACCGGGTGCGGCAGCGGCGGCTGCTCATCGGCACCGACCTGGGGCGGGCCCTGCTCGTCGCCTCGCTGGCCGTGCCGGCGGCACCGGGTGGAGTGGCGCTCGGCCAGTTGTACGTCGTCGTCCTCGGCGTCGGGGTGCTCACCGTGTTCTTCGACGTCGCGCACCAGAGTTACCTGCCCCGGGTGGTGCGGCCCGACGAGCTGGTCGAGGGCAACGCCCGGCTGAGCACCACCCTCGCGGTGGCGCAGGTCGCGGGGCCCGCACTGGCCGGGCTGGCCGTCGAGCTGGCCGGCACCGGACCCGCCGTCCTGCTGATCGCGGTGGGGTTCGCCGGGTCCGCCGCGTACCTGGCCCGGATCCGGACGGCCGATCCGCGGCCCGCCGCCACCGGCCGGTCCCGGCTGGCCGGGCAGATCCGCGACGGTGTGGCCTACGTGCTGCGCCACCCGGTACTGCGGGTGCTGGCGCTGGCCGGCGGCGCGTACAACATGTTCGCCCTGATGGTGCAGACGATGGTGCCGGTGCGGCTGGTCAGCGAGCTGGGCGCGTCCCCGGCGACGGCCAGCGCGTACTTCAGCGCGGGCGGCGCCGGCGGCATCCTCGGCGCGGTCGTGGCCCGGCGGCTGACCCGCCGGCTCGGGCAGTACCGAGCGGTCTGGCTCTGCCTCCTCGCCACCGCGCCGTGCGCGCTGCTCACCCCCCTGATCGACAGCGTCGGCGGGATCTGGCTGGCGGCCGGCGGCTACCTGCTGCTGTGGGCGGGAGCGACAGCCTCCAACGTGGCCCAGGTCAGCCTGCGCCAACAGTTGTGCCCGCCCGGACTGCTCGGCCGGATGAACGCCACCATGCGGTTCCTGCTCGGCGGGGCGATGCCGGTGGGTGCGCTGGCGGGCACCGTGCTGGGGGCCGCCGCCGGTGCCCGGACGGCCCTGTGGGTGGGTGCGGTCGGTCTGCTCCTGTCCTGCCTGCCGCTGCTGCGCCTGCGCGTCCCCGACCGGCAGCCCGCTTGAGCCTCAGCGTCGAGGATCCGATCTCGGTGGACCGCTCGACGGTGCGGCAGGGCGCTGTCGATCTCAGGGGCCCGCTACGGCGGATGGCGTTGCTTTCAGCGCGGCAGCGAGGGCGTCGGTGAGTTCGTCATCACCGGCACCGAGGAGACGACCGGCGGTGACGAACTCACGGGCCCGCAGGGTCAGGGCTTCGAGACGGGCGTCTGGCTGCAGGACGGCCGCGGAAGCCACCCGGGTGCCGGCCGCCCGTCTGGTGACGACCAGGCCGGCCGCCTCCAGTTCCTGGTATGCGCGAGCCACGGTTCCGTTGGCCAGCCCCAGATCGGCGGCGAGTTGCCTGACCGTCGGGAGTCGCTGCCCTTCCGCGAGCACCCCCCACCGGATCAGCTCGGCGATCTGCTGACGGACCTGTTCGAACGGGGGAACAGCCGAGGACGGGTTGATCCGGATGGCGGGGCCGCTCGTCATCCGGCTACCCCGTCGGCACCGATGTGGCTGGCGGCACCGGTCACGGCGCCGGGAAGCCGGTGCGGGGCCATCACCAGGGCACCCGCATAGCCGCCGAAGATGATCAGGCCGAGCCCGGCGAGGAGGCTGAGGGCGAGACCCCAGGCAGGTGAGCCACCAGCGCGCCAATCCCACTGGCGATCGGCGTACCAGAAGGCGAGGGTGGTGAACACGATGGCGAACACCGCCGTGCAGGTGTAGACCGTGCGGCGGATGGCGGCGTGACGCCAGGTGTTGTCCGCTGCCGCATCCGCCTCGTCGGCTCCCGCCTGGGGCGCACGGACGATCAGCCATACGATGACGATGGTCAGGGCGGCGGTGACACCAAGCGTGATCAGTGTGCTCGTGAGGCTGACCGGTGCCGCGGTGCCGAAGTACTTGACTTCGTGATCAGGGCGTTCGGGGGTGGGAAAGCCGGCGAAGAGCATGATGCCGACCCCGAGCAGCGCGACCACGACGACTTCCCGTCTCGGCGCGTAATCCCGCACGCGCCGGGGAACCAGGCTGGCGGTGCCACGGCCCCGGCCCGGTCGTGGCGTGACGGCTTCGCTGGCGAGAGCGCCGAGGAGAGTCGCCAGGACCAGGGCGATCGGAGCCAGATCAAACAGGTAGGTGCGGGTCAGTGCGAAGGCGGTCCCCACGCCGACAGCCATCCCGACCATTCGATACCGGCCACCAGTGGTCATGACCCCTCCTTGTATCGAAATACTGATACAAGAGTAACTATTTCCATAGCCCGTGTCACCCCCTGTGCACGTGACGGTGCCGGGGCGTTCAGGTCACCAGCCCGGTCCGGTACGCGTACACCACCGCCTGCACACGGTCGCGCAGGTCGAGCTTGGTGAGGATGCGTGAGACGTACGTCTTGACGGTCTCCTGACTGATCACCAGCCGGGCCGCTATCTCGCTGTTGGACAGGCCGTCGGCGATCAGGCGCAGCACCTCCAACTCGCGCGGCGTCAGGCCCGTGTCGTCCGGGGTGCCCCCGGCGGGGCGGATGCGTGCCGCGTACCGGCCGACGAGTTGCCGGGTCACCTCGGGTGCCAGCAGCGCCGCCCCGCCGGCGACGGTGCGGATACCGTGCAGCAGCTGCGCCGGTGGGGCGTCCTTGAGCAGGAAGCCGCTCGCCCCGGCGCGCAGCGCCTGGTAGACGTACTCGTCGAGGTTGAACGTCGTCACCACGAGCACCCTGACCGGGTGGGTCACCCCACTGCCGGCCAGCAGGCGGGTCGCCGCGATGCCGTCGAGGACCGGCATCCGTACGTCCATCACCACCACGTCCGGACTCAGCCGCCCGGCGAGATCGACCGCCTCGCGCCCGTTCCCGCACTCGCCCACCACCTCCAGGTCGGGTTGAGCGCCGATGATCGTCGTGAAGCCGGTCCGGATCAGCGCCTGGTCGTCGCAGACCAGCACCCGGATCGGCGCGGTCATGACGCGTCACCGGTGGGGATGCGGGCCCGGACGACGAAGCCGTCGTCCTCCCGGCGTTGCGCGCTGAACTCGCCGCCGAGCACGGTGACGCGGTCACGCAGCCCGGCCAGGCCGCGTCCGCTCCCACCCGGGCCGGCGGGGCGCGCACCCGGGCCGGCGGTGCTGATCTCCACCGTGATCTCCCTCTTCCCGTGGTGGACGTGCACGGCGGTGCGGCTGCCGTGGGCGTACTTCAGGGCGTTCGTCAGCGCCTCCCGCACGACCCGGTAGGCGGCGGCCTCCGCGCCGCCGGTGGTCTCCGCCGGGCTGCCGTCCTGGGTGAACTCCACCGGCTGCCCGGCCCGCCGGGTCTGCTCGACCAGTGCGGGCAGCTCCCCGACGGACGGCACGCGCGGGTCGGCGTGGTGGTCGGGGTCGAGCAGGTCGAGCAGGATCCGCAGGTCGGCGATGGCTCTCCGGCCGGTGTCGGTGATGGCGGTGAGGGTGGTGTCGAGGCGGTCCGGGACGGCTGTCAGGTAGCGTGCCGCCTCGGCCTGCACGACCATCGCCGTCACGTGGTGGGTCACGATGTCGTGCAGTTCACCGGCGATGCGGGCGCGTTCGGTGGCGCGGGCGGCCTCGGCGGCCCGCTGGCGGCGTTCGGCCTCGGCGGCCCGGCTCTGCCGCAGCCAGGCCCCGACGCCCCAGGCGAGGGTCAACGCCAGGTAGAAGGTGAGGAAACCACCCACACCCTCCGTCGACCCCTGCCGGTGCAGGGTGACCGCCAGGGCGACGTACGCGGCGGAGCCCACGACCAGGGTGGCGCGCCGACGACGTTCCAGGTGGACCCCGGCGTTGAGCAACGCGACGGCCAGCGCGGTGCCCGCGACCGTGTGGTAGGCGCGCACCTGGTCGACGGCGAAGCCGAGGGACACCAGGGCGAGACAGATCCCGGGCCATCGCCGGCGGACGGCCAGCGGGAGGCACTCCAGGGCGATCGCCACCACGGCCAACGCGTCGAACGGGCGGCCGGGCAGGTCACCGAGTTGCGTGCTGCGGTCCTGCAACACCGGGATCGGCGCGCAGGCGAGGGCGAGCAGCAGCGCCAGCGGGAGATCCCGGACCGTGACCGGCCAGCGCCGCCACCTGTCCGCAAGCGTCCGCAGGTCGACCATCAGGAGACGGTAACGTCTGCCGCCGGCACGTCGACCGGCCGGCGACGCGGGACGATGCGACCGCGACGGTGGGCCAGCGCCAGGAACACCACGGTCAGTGCCAGCCCCGCCAGCACCGTGTACAGACTGGCCTCCGGCCCGAAGTCGCCACCGCTGAGCAGCATCGGGCCCGACGTGCTGGCGTCCAGCAGTCCCTGCGACTCGCCGTTGCCGGAGACCACGACGCTGAAGATCCCCGCGGCGGCGAAGTTCCACCCGAAGTGCAGCCCGATCGGCACCCACAGGGTGCGGGTGGCGGCGTAGCAGGCGGCGAGCATGAAGCCCGCCTCGATCATGACGGCGGTCGCGCCCCACACGCTCGCATCGGGGTTGGCCAGGTGGACCAGGCCGAACAGCACCCCGGTCAGCAGCAGCGACAGCCAGGTCCCGAGGCGTTCCTCGACGAGGCGGAACAGCAGGCCCCGGAAGAGCAACTCCTCGGTCACGGCGGCGGCCGCCATGAACCCGAACAGGCCCACCATGCCGGTCACCGAACCCGTGCCGTGCACGTGGTAGCCACCCAGCAGGGCGATGGTGACGACGACGGCGGCGAACATGACGAACCCGATGACCGCGCCCCGGACGATCCGGGCGCCGGCACCGCACCGGGCCAGCTCCGTGACCTCCCGTCCCTCGGTACGACGCACCACCCACCGGTACGCGAGGAGCGTGGCCACGGCGGTCGCCGTGCCGAGGAGCAGGGTGAGCCAGGGGTTGTCCTGCACCGCCGCGACGGCCCGGCTGCCGACGAGAGCGGCTGCCGCGACGGCGAGGACCTGTTTCAACACACGCATGACGGGTTCCTTTGCGAGGTGGGCGGCCGAGGTGCCGCGGGCCACCTGGAACGCTAGGGATCGGCGGGCCGGGAATCGTCACCGTGCGGTGGACACCTGCGGGTAGCTCTCGCGGGTGACAAGCATGGTGCCCGACGTGCCCCCGCTGCCGGACCGGCAGCGGGGGCACGGGTGGCCGCCTACCGGGTCACGGCAGGGTCCACTTCTGGTTGGCGGCGGACAGGCAGGTCCAGAGGTGGACGGCCTGGCCGTCGGTGGCGCTGTTGTTCGACACGTCGAGGCACTTGTTCGACTGGGGGTTGCGCAGGGTGCCGTCGGTCTGGGCGGACCAGTTCTGGGCGGCGGTGCCGTTGCAGGTCCAGAGTTGGATCTTCGTGCCGTCGGCGGAGCCGCCACCGGAGACGTCCAGGCACTTGCCCAGCGCCTTGACGGTGCTGTTCGGGGTGACCGTCCAGGTCTGTGCGGCACTGCCGTTGCAGGTCCAGATCTGGATCTGCGTGCCGTCGGCGGTCGCCGCGTTGCGGACGTCCAGGCACTTGCCGCCGAGCCCGACGATCGGCCCGGTACCCGGGGTGCCGGGGGTGCCGCCGCCCCGGACCAGGGTGAAGTCGTCCACGTCGAACAGACCGGTCCCGGAGCCGGTGAAGGTCAGGTACACGGTCTGCGTACCGGTGGGCACCCCGGCCAGGGTGGTGCTGACGTCGGCGTACGTGGTCCAGCTTCCGGTGTTGGGCACCGCCACCTGGCCGAGCAGCGGGCCGGTGGCCGAGCCGGTCCTGATGCCGATGGTGCCGCCCGCTCCACCGGAGACCACCCGGGCCCGCAGCGAGGTGACCCCGGTCAGGTCGAGACCCGGGTACGCGGCCCAGTCGCCCGGGTCGACGTAGCCGAGGGTCTGCCCGCCGTTGGCCCCGGCCTTGGTGAACGCGCTGACCCCGTTGGCCGAGCCGAACGCCTCGGCCTGCACCGTGGTGGTGCCGCCCGGGGTGCCGCCCAGCTCCTTGATCCGGACGTTGCGGAACGACACGTCGTCGCCCGTACCGTGGTTCTGGAGCCCGATGTGTCCGGCGAGCGAGCGGGCCGGGTCGGTGTTGGTGAAGTCGTTGATCTTCCGCCCGTTGAGGAGGACCTGGAGCCGTTCCCCCTCGACCAGCAACTCGTAGGTGTTCCACTCTCCCTGCGGGTTCAGGGCGGCGTCCCGGGCGGCCAGGTCGGCGGACTGGAAGGTGTAGACCGCGCCGGTGGTGCGGTCGGCGGCGTCGGTGGCGTCGATCTGGATCTCGTACCCGTTGTCCACCGCCGACCAGGGGTCGGTCGACGGCGGGAAGCCGATGAAGACGCCCGAGTTGTCGTCGCCGGCCATCCGCCAGTCCAGCTTCAGCGAGTAGTTGGTGAACTGCCTGGCGCTGTACCAGTACAGGCCCATGCCGCCGACGGAGGTGAGGGTGGCGTCGGCGTTGCCGAAGCTGCCCGGACCGGCCTGCGACCAGCCGGTGGTGGACCCGTTGTAGAGGGTGACGTAGCCGGTCTCCGGGCGGCAGTCGGCCTTCGCCCGACCCGCCGCGTAGCGGATGCCGCCGAGCAGGTGGCTGCGGAACGCGGCCTCCGTGTACGACCCCTGGGTGTGCCCCAGGCCGGTGTAGAACGACCGGCCGGAGTTGACCGTCTTGCACCAGGAGATCGGATGGTCACCGCCCATCGACCCACCCGAGTACGACGACTCGTCCAGGGTGACGAGGACCCGGGCGCCCGAGCGCGGGTTGGTCTGGTAGTTGTACCACTCGTCGGTGCGGGTCCAGGTCTGCGGCAGGTGTCCGGTGGCCGGGTGCGCCCGGTTCTCGACGCGGATGGTCGCCTGCTGGATGGCCGGGTGTGAGGCGAAGTAGCCCCCCACCAGGCTGCCGTAGTACGACCAGCCGTATTCGGTGTCGGCGGCGGCGTGGACGCCGACGTACCCGCCGCCGCCGTTGACGTACGACTCGAAGGCGGACTGCTGTGCGGCGTCCAGGACGTCGCCTGTGGTGTTGAGGAAGACCACCGCCTCGTACTGGGCCAGGTTCGCGGTGGTGAACCGGGACGCGTCCTCGGTCGCGGTCACGGTGAAACCGTTCGCGGTGCCGAGTTCCCGGATCGCCTGGATACCGACAGCGATCGAGTCGTGCCGGAACCCGGCGGTCTTGGAGAACACCAGCACGTCGTACGGGGCGTCGGCCGCACCGGCCGGCGTCGGGACGGCAAGCACCGCGGCGGCGGCGGTCACCGCGCCGAGGACGGATCGAAGGAGTCTGCGCATGTCACTCTCCCGGACGGGGTGGAGGGTGGTGCCGGGGCACCCCGAGGGTGCCCCGGCGGGCGGGTTACGGCAGGGTCCACTTCTGGTTGGCGGCGGCCAGGCAGGTCCAGAGGTGGACGGCCTGGCCGTCGGTGGCGCTGTTGTCGGACACGTCGAGGCACTTGTTCGACTGGGGGTTGCGCAGGGTGCCGTCGGTCTGGGCGGACCAGTTCTGGGCGGCGGTGCCGTTGCAGGTCCAGAGTTGGATCTTCGTGCCGTCGGCGGTACCGCCACCGGAGACGTCCAGGCACTTACCCAGCGCTTTCACGGTGCTGTTCGGGGTGACCGTCCAGGTCTGGGCGGCGGTGCCGTTGCAGGTGTAGATCTGGATCTGGGTGCCGTCGGCGGTGGCGGCGTTGCGGACGTCGAGGCACTTGCCGCCGAGCCCGACGATCGGCCCGGTACCGGCGGTGCCGCCGGTGACGAACGTGAACGTGTCGAGGTCGAACAGCGCCCCGGTGCCCCCGGCGAAGGTGAGGTAGAGCGTGCCGGTGCTGGCCGGCGCGCCGGAGAGGGTGCCGGTGACGGTGGTGAAGGTCTCCCAGCCGCCGGTGACCGGGACGGTCGCCTGGCCCAGCACGGTGCCGGTGGGTGAACCCGTCCGCACCTGGAGGGTGCCGCCGACACCGTTGGAGGAGACCCGGGCGCTGAACGAGGTGGCCTTGTCCAGCCGGTACGGCTCGAACGCGATCCAGTCGCCGTTGTCGATGCTGCCGACGGTCTTGCCGCCCTCGGCGGGGGTCTTGTCGTAGACGGTGATCCCGGACGAGGTCTTGAAGTGCTCGGCCTGGCGCTTGCGCGGTTGGAGGGTGTGCTGCCGGTGGGTGGTCAGCCCACCGGCGTCGGTGTACTCGGCGTCGAAGACCGCGAAGATGTTCGCCGCGTCGTCGTGCTCGCCGTCGACCGGGATGGTGATCGTGCCGGAGCAGCCGTTCTTTGCGGTGATCTGGTGACCGTGCTGGTCGTGGCCGAGCACGTAGGTCATCCTGACCCTGGTGCAGTCGATGGTGCCGTCCTCGGGATCGGTGACGGTGATGCTGAACGGCACCGTGTCGCCGTAGGAGAACAGCGAACCGTTCGCCGGGCCGGTGATGGTGACCGTCGGGGCGGTGTTGCCGACGCCGATCTGCACGCTGGCCGTGCCGGTCGCGCCCTGCGGGTCGCGGACGGTCAGGGTGACGTTGTAGGTGCCGTTGGCGGTGAACGTCTTGCTGGGGTTGGCCGCCGTGGAGGTGGTGCCGTCACCGAACGCCCACGAGTAGGTCAGCGCCCCACCCTCCGGGTCCGACGACCCCGCCGACGAGAAGGCCACCGTCAGCGGGGCCGCCCCGGAGGTGCGGTCGGCGGCGGCGACGGCGGTCGGCGCGCGGTTGCCACCGCCGACGTAGTCGTACCGGTACAGCGCCGAGTTGGCGTCACCGTTGAAGTAGCCGGTGCCGTAGTCGAGGACGTACAGCGCGCCGTCCGGGCCGAACGCGGAGTCCATCACCTGCTTGCCGTTCCAGGGAAACGACGCGTCGATGGCACCCCGGGAGCCGTCGGCGTTGACGTGGATCGGTTTGATCCAGCCCCGGCCCAGCTCGGTGGCGAAGAACTGGCCGTCGAAGGACTGCGGGAACTTCGTGGTGGACGGGTTCGAGGCGCTGTAGCGGTAGACCGGGCCGGCCATCGGTGACTCGGAGCCGCCGCCGAACTCCGGCGGGGTGCCGGCGTCACCGGCGTACCGGATCCAGGCCGGCTGCGCCGCGGGCAGGGTGGGCAGGCCGGTGTTGCGGAACGAGTTGTTCGTCGGCCCACCGGCGCAGTTGTACTTCGCCCCTGCGGTGCCGGCGGCGAAGTCCCACTCCGCGTACGTCTCGGCGGCGGTGTTCGTGCCGGTGCAGTACGGCCAGCCGTAGTTGCCCGGCCCGGTCACCCGGTTGAACTCGACCTGCCCACTGGGGCCGCGCGTGCCGGTGGTGCCGGCGTCCGGGCCGTAGTCGCCGACGTAGACGACCCCGGTGGCCCTGTCCACGCTCATTCGGAACGGGTTGCGGAACCCCATCGCGTAGATCTCCGGACGGGTCCGCGCGGTGCCCGGGGCGAACATGTTCCCGGCCGGGATCGAGTAGCTGCCGTCCGCGTTCACCCTGATCCGCAGGATCTTGCCGCGCAGGTCGTTGCTGTTGGCCGCGCTGCGCTGCGCGTCGTACGCGGGGTTGCGGTTGGTCCGCTCGTCGATCGGCGCGTACCCGGCGGAGTCGAACGGGTTGCTGTCGTCGCCGGTCGACAGGTACAGGTTCCCGGCCGCGTCGAAGTCGATGTCCCCGCCGACGTGGCAGCAGATGCCCCGGTCGGCCGGCACGTCCAGGATGGTGACCTGGCTGGACGTGTTCAGCGTCCAGTTGGCGTTGAGGGTGAACCGGGACAGCCGGTTCACGCCCTGCCAGGCGGAGAAGTCCGTGCCGGTGGCCGGGGCGTCCCCGGCGGGGGTGGACAGCGGCGGGGCGTAGTACAGGTAGACGTGCCGGTTGGTGGTGAAGTTCGGGTCCACCCCGACGCCCTGCAGGCCCTCCTCGTCGTGGGTGTAGACGGGGATCGTGCCCACCACGGTGGTGGTGCCGGCGGCGTCGGTGCGCCGAAGCGTGCCGTTGCGGGCGGTGTGCAGCACCGACCGGTCGGGCAGCACCGCGATGGTCATGGGCTCGCCGACCTCGGGCTCCCCCTTGGCCAGGGTGACCTGCTGGAAGTCGGTGGGGTTGATGGTGTGGGCCTGGGCGGGGGCCGGGCTGCCGAGGGCGATCAGCCCGGCGGCGGCGACCAGGAGCAGTGCGGAGCTGACCGACGCCGTTCGCCGGCCGAACGCGCCATCGTGTGAGGACACTGGCTGTCCGTCCCTTCCTGACGTTCGAATGCCAGGGCGGGCGCGCGCCGTCGCGCCGGATGCCGTAGCGGGGGAGGGGGTCGATGGATCACCGCGCCGCCGGTTCACCTCGCTGAAACACTTGCGTGATGGCGAAGACATTAAGCTGTTTCGATTCCGCTGTCCATGCCTTCTGTCGAATCACGACCGACTTTCGCTCGAACCGCAAAAAGCCCGCGCCGTCGCGCCGGATGCCCGGCGCCCCTCGTGCCGGGCCGACCGGTGGGCGAACAACACCGACCGGGGACGGGGCCCCTACCGCGGACCGCGCAGAAACTCCACCAGGGTCCGTACGCCGAAGCCCGTGCCCCCGTGCGGGATCTCGTCGTAGGGGGCCTCGTCGTTGAACGCGGCTGCCCCGAGGTCGACGTGGACCCAGGGGAGCCGTGGCCCCACGAACTCCCGGAGGAAGAGCGCCGCCTGGATCGCGTCGCCAGGACGGTAGGCGGCGTTCGCCCGGTCCGCCACCGACGATCTGAGGTGACGCCGCTCGGACTCCCACAGCGGGAGACGCCAGAACAGCTCGTCGGACCGGGCGGCGGCGGCCGACACCTCGGCGGCCAGCGAATCGTCCCGGGTGAAGTAGGCCGCCGCGCGGGCCCCGAGCACGTGCGGCACCGCCGCCGTCAGGGTCGCCACGTCGATCAGGACGTCCGGGGCAGGGTCGCGGGCCAGCAGCAGAGCGTCGGCCAGCACCACCCGGCCCTCGTTGTCGGTGTTCAGGACCTCCGTGGTCGTCCCGTCGGCGTGCCGGACGACGTCCCCCGGACGCAGGGCCGCCGGGCCGGGCATGTTCTCGGCGAGCGGGAGCAGCGCCCGCAGCCCCACCGGCAGGCGCAGGGCGGCCACGGCGCAGACCGCACCGACGACGGCTGCGGCCCCGCCCATGTCGGCCTTCATCGCCCGCATCTCGGGTGGGCTCTTCAGGCAGAGCCCGCCCGAGTCGAAGGTGATCCCCTTGCCCACCAGGGTGACGCTTCGTCCGGGCGTCGGAGGGTCGTACCGGAGTTCCACCAGACACGGCGGCTCGGCCGAACCTCGGGCCACCGCCAGCAGGCCCGCCATGCCCAGGGTGTGCAGTGCCTCGCCACGGTGCACGACGCAGGACAGCGCACCACCGGCGAGGCCGGCGACCCGCCGACCGAACTCCGTCGGACCCAGTTCGCCGCCGGGGCTGTTCACCAGATCCCGCGCGAGGCAGACGGCGTCGGCGACCGCGACGCCCTCGGCCACCGCACCGGGGTGCGCGGTGCGGACGGTGATCTCACCCAGGGGCGGAGCAGCACCGCGGCGGTGGCGGTCGTAGCGGTAGGCGGCCAGCACCGCACCCTCGGCCACCGCGCGGGCACGGGCACCCGCGGACATCGGGCCCTCCGTCGTCTCGGCGAGGTCCAGCCGCAGGGTACGGGCCGGGCCGGCGGCCCGGACGGCAGCGGCCGCCGCCCGGCGGAAGGTCGCCGGGGTCGCTGCCCCGGCGGGGCCCAGACCGACGTTGAGCAGCACCGTCCGACCGTCCGGGCCCGGTTCGGCGACGACCTGACCGGCGCGGCCGGTGAACCCGCGACGGAGGGCGAACGTCCCCGGGCGGGTGCCGTGGTGCCAGGGCAGGGCCACCACGTCGGCGGGCCGGGCGTCGGCGACCGGGGTCACGCTCACGCCCGGCACGGGTCAGGCGCGCTCGTAGGCGGTGCCGGCCTGGTTGCGCGTGAGCAGCCCCTCGTCCACCAGGGCACGACGCAGGGCCACCCAGTCGTCGAACCACTCGCCGCACAGGGCGTTGACCCGGGCCTCGGGATAGACCTCCCCGGGGGAGAAGGTGTCGACCACCACGGCCAGCACCCGGGCCCGCACCTCGGCGTCTGCGGGAATGGCGGTGATGCGGCCACGACGGAAGTAGGCTCCCGCGCCGTCCCCGCCACTGCGGCCGGCAACCCGGACCTCGGCCTGGACCGCACGGCGGAAGGCGTCGTCCACCAGGGCGTACGTGTTGGTGGCCCGGTCCTCGGCGACGATCCTGCCGTCCACCAGCCGGCGCAGGGCGCCCGCGGTGGCCTTGGGGGTGAGCCCGGTCTGCTCGGACACCGACCCCACGGTGCGCGCCCCGAGCACGAGCGCGGCGAACGCCGACCGCCGGGCCGGCTCGGCCAGCAGGCCGACGATGTCCCCGCAGGACGGCGGACGGTCAGCGGAGTCGGTCTGCGGCTCTTCGTCGGCCGGGGGCACCGGACACCTCACCTCTGTGTCGTCGGGCGGACCGGTCACCACGACCGGACCTCTCCCGAATCTGTCCACTGTCGATAACCTAGCAGTCGCACCCCGTCACACCGGCCGAACCGCCGGTGCCACGGCCGTCGACTCAACCCCGGACCGTCGGCGTCTCCAACCCGACGGGCGCCTGCGTCCGGGCCCGGCGGGGAGTGCTCTGCGCCGGTGGTGTGCGGTACGCCGAAGGACGGTGCCGCACCGCCAGGGCGATCACCTTGGCCCCCTCGATGAACACCCAACGTCGGCGCTGCCAGGCGTGCAGCAACTCCAGTGTCGGCTCCCAGCGTGTGCCGGACCAGTGCCGGGCCTGCAGGTCGCGGAAGCGGGTACCCCCGATCAGGGCACGGAACAGCCGGGCCTCGTCACCGGTGAGGACCGTCTGACCCGCCGGCAGACCCGGCCGCTGCTCGTCGAGGACGACCGAGCTGAAGCCGAGCCGGTAGGTGAAACGGGCGGTGTGCCGGTGCGCCTTCCACAGCCGCACCCGGGCGGCCAACCGGTGGCGCAGCTCCTCGTTGCGCGCGTCGTCGTGGAAGTCACCCTCGAAGTGGTACGCGATGTCCCACAGCTCCTCGTCGGAGAGCCCCGGATAGGCGAACCGGTAACCGGGGAAGGGCCGCGACAGGGTCAACCCGAACGACCCGGGCCGTTCCACGTACGGGCTGAACCGGTCGAAGTGCACGGCGAGGATGTCCGCGTCGGGCGGTTCCAGGTGGGTCAGCGAAGCCACGAGGTTGAGCTGGGACAGCAGGGACGCGGGGGTCTCCCCGGGGTACCCGGTGAGAATGTTCCACACCGGCAGCACCCCGAACTCCGCGCAGCCCAGCAGGAACCGGACGTTCTGCATCGCGGTGGCGCCCTTCTTCAACGCCCGCAGTCCCTCGGTGCTGAGGCTTTCGATCCCGGGCTGGACCGAACGCACCCCGGCCCGCCGGATCGCCCGGATCTGCGCCCAGTCCATGTTCGCCTTCACCTCGAAGAAGAGCGAGTGGTCCGTGCGCATCTGCTCCACCCGGGGCAGCGCCGTCTCCAGGTAGCCCAGGTCGAGGATGTTGTCCACGGCGAAGAAGTCGAGCACCCCGTACCGGTCCATCAGATGGTGCAGTTCCTCGGCCACCGAATCCGGGTGCTTGCTGCGGAACTCCATGGTGGCACCGTTGAGCCCGCAGAACGTGCAGTGCGTCTTCGCCCCCCACCAGCAGCCCCGGGAGAACTCCACCGGAAGCGTGATGTCGGGCTCCAGAGCACGCAGGCCGACCTCCCGCAGCTGCTCGAAGAAGCCGTCGTAGTTGGGCCGGGGCACCACGAGCTGCGCGGTGCTGCGCCGGGCCGGCAGCGCCCGGGACGTGGACGCGGCGTCCTGCCCGCGTACCACCAGGCGACCGGTCGCCGCGAGCGGGCCACCCGCCGCGACCTGCCGCAGCAACGCGACGAAGGCGTCCTCGCCCGGCCCGTCCACCACGGCGTCGACCGCCGGGAACTTCGCCAGCAGGGTACGGCCCATCGGCCCTTCGCAGTTGCTGCCGCCGAGCACGATGGTCCCGGTGTACCCCTGCGCACGGAGCCGTTCCGCGACCGCGAGCGTCGGACCGTTCTGGCTGAACGTCGTGGTGAACCCGATGACCTGCGGCGCGGCCCGGAGCAGCCCCTCGGCGGTCTCGACCACGTGCCGGTCGGCGACCGCGCGCAACGCGTCGACCAGCGCGATCTCCCGGTCGGTGATCCCCCGCTCCCGCAGCAGCGTGTAGTAGGCGGCGCGCTCGGCGTCGCCGGCCGCCCGCCGGGCGTACACCCAGTCGCCGACCGACAGGTGGTAGAGGCCCTCGGCGACCCGCGTGTAGGCCGCCGCCCAGTCGTCCGGGGACAGCCCGAGCATCCGTCCGGCCAGGGCGTAGAAGCTGAGGTACGCGTAGTCGGAAACCACCTCCCAGCCCTCCGCCTCGGCCACCGCCCGCAGGGTGCCGATCTGGATCGACGGACGGTGGACGTTGTTCCAGGGCATCGAGACGAGTGCCGCGCGGCCAGCGTCGCTCATCACGTCGTCACCAGATGATGCGCAGGTCGTAGACGTTACGGAGGAAGGGGGGTTCCACCGTCGGCTCGGGCAGCCGGTAGTCGGGGATCATCTCGTGCCACTCCTCCCAGGCGGTGAGGATCTGCGCGCGGGCGTAGGCGGCACCGAGACACTGGTGGTGACCGGTACCGAAGGCGATGTGGGGATTCTGCGTCCGGTCGAAGTCGACCCGCTCCGGATCCGGGAAGACCGCCGGGTCGTAGTTCGCCAGGGCCAGCGGCAGCAGCACCGTGTCCCCCCGGGACGCCACCCCACCCGCACCCTCCCGGGTGGCCAGCCGACCGGGATACATGCAGGAGTTCACCCTGAGGAACTCCTCCACCGCAGCCGGCCGGATCTGCGGCTCGCGCAGGAACCGGTGCCGGTCCCCCGGGTGGTGGGCGAGATGCTGGATGCCGTTGGCCATGTGGTTGACGGTGGAGTCGACCCCGGCCAGGAAGAGGACCGTGAGCAGGGATTCCCGGTCGGCGTCGCTGACCGGGGAACCGTCGATGTCCCAACCGAAGGTGGCAGTGGTCAGGTCTGCCTCGACCGGCTCCGCACGACGCCGCGCCACGTGCCGCCGCACGTACTCCTGGAGCGCGGGGAACGCGGTCTCGGCGTTGAACGCCTGACGTGGGTCCGGCGCCTCCCGGGACCGGATCATCGCCACGTTGATGGCGAGCAGGTGATCGAGGTCCGCCCGCGGCCACCCGACCGCCAGCATCAGATTCTCCAGTACGTACGGGCGGGCGAACTCGTCGGAGAAGGAAACCTCGCCCCGGTCGACGAACGCCCCGATGCGCCGCCGCGCGTTCGCCCGGATCACGGGGGTCAGATCCCGGGCCCGTTGCGGGGTGAACCAGGCCGCCAGGTGCCGCCGCCACTCGTTGTGGGCACGACCCTGGATCGTCAGGGGGATCCAGCGTTCGTCCTCGGCACCCTCGGCGGCGCTGACCCGGGACACGCTGAAGGTGTCCTCGTCGCGGAACGCGGCGCAGATCCCCTCGTAGGTGGACAGGGCCCAGAAGCTGCCGCCGTGCGAGCTGTGGAACGCGCCGTCGCGGGCGTGTTCCGCCGCGACGCGCCGGTACGCCTGCGGCGCGGCGAAGAAGTCGAAGTCGACCGATTCCCCCGCCGTCGCGGCGGTGGCCCCGGTGACCGGGCACCTGTCAGCCTGCACCAGATCTCTCCTTCTCCCGTGGTAGGGCGGGCACCGGGTCCAGCCCGCCCCGGGGCCAGACCCCGGCGTTGAGCCCGGCGGTGGTCAGTCGCAGGGACCAGAGTTCGTCGAGATCCCCGGCGTCGAGCAGGACGCCGTCGACCAGGACGGCGTCGGGACGGGCCAGGTCGGCCACCGTGGTCGGCAGCCGCCGGTAGAGCACCAGATCAGCCTCGGTGGTCGCGGCCGGGCCCCGGCGCATCGCGGCGTGGGCCGCCCCGGTGGCCGCCTGCAGCACCGCGGCGAAGGGGATCCCCGCGCGGGACAACTCGGCCAGTTCCTTGTGGAACGACGGACCCGCCACCACGAACGGGTTGCCGCAGTCGGTGCCGACCAGCACGCGTGCCCCCGCGTCGGCGACGGCACGGACCAGGTCACCGAGCCGGTCCACCAGCGCCCCACGCTCGGCTGCCGCGGCGCGGTCGAGACCGATGGCCGCGCGGGCGGCCGCGGTCCAGGCCTGCGTCCGACCCGCGTCGGCCAGCGCCAGGGCGGTGGGCGAGGGACGCGTCCACCGCCGCTCGCCGGTCAACGCCCGCCAGGTGACCAGGGTGGGACAGACGAAACGTCCGGCGTACCCCTCGACCCGGGCGGCGCCCTCCGCCTCCACCCGGTCGAGAGCGGCGGAAAGGACCTGCCACCGCCGGTCACCGGGAAGCCGGAAGATGTTGGGCACCAGACCGTAGAGATGCTCGGTGGACCACATCGCGGCCTGCGCCTCGGCGATCGGCACCCGTTCGGGGGCGTGTCCGACCACCGGGAGACCCACCCGGTCGGCGGCGGCGGTGATCGCCGTGAACCAGGCAGGTTCCATGTCGTCGTAGACCTTGATGCCGTCGAAGCCGAAGCCGAGCGCCTCGTTGAGCACGTGGTCGGCCGAGTGCCGGTCGTCCACCACCATCGCCCCGCCCGGCACCCGGGTGGTCGGGCCGTCGACCACGGCCGTGCTGACCCAGGCACGGGGCACCACGGCGGTCCGGGCCCGGTGCACGCCCGCCGCGTAGCGGTGCGCGGGCTCGCCCCACATCTGGCGGTACGACGTCACGCCGTGGGTGAGCAGACCGACCAGGTCGCCGGACGACGACACGTGCGCGTGCGCGTCCACGAATCCCGGCAGGGCGTACCACCGGGCCGGTCCGTCACCGGGCGGCCCGTGCGCCAGGACTCCGTCCTCGACCACCAGATCCCGTACCGGTCCGGGGCGGCCGGTGTCCGGCCCCACCGGCGCGACGGCGGGAATGCGGTGGTCGCGGGGCCGGGTCGCGAGGGCCCGCAGCGCGTCGGCCTGCGGATCGCCCGCGGGGAGCAGGCCGACCCGCAGCCGCCACTGCGCGTCCTGGCTGGGCGTCATCGGGCACCCGTACCAGCGGCCTGCCCGGCGGCCTCGGTCGCCACGCGCGCTCCCACCTCGGCGAGGCGGTGGGCCGCCCGTACCCGGGTGGGGCTGTCGACCAACCAGATCCGGGCACCGAGGCGGCGCTCACCCGCGGTGAAGACGTCCCGTTCGGGGTCGCCCTCGGCGGTGATGAGCACGAGATCCTGGCCGGGGTTCCGCCGCTGGACGGCGCGGGCCGAGCCGTGCCACAGGCCGCGGGTGACCGCCGCCAGCTCCGGCAGGTCGACCCGACGGCACGCGTCGACCATCCAGTCCGGCGCGCCGACCCGGTGGAAGTGGTCGGTCAGGTAGCGGTGTCCGTCGGGGGCCTCGATCGCCGCCGCCTCCTGCTCGACCGCGTCGTCGGGGAGTTCCACCTCCTCGGCGTGCGCGCAGAAGGAGTACGCCCGGGTGACCCTCGAATCGTCGGCGGCGACCCGCAGGGCCGTCCGCCCGCCGAAGTAGACACCGAACACCGTGTACTCGGGGTGCCCGAATAGGTCCATCACCGCCCGGACGTCCTCGACGTGCCTGTCGATACCGTGCCGTTGCGGCAGGCCGACGCGTTCGCTGGCCCCCCGCCCCCGCAGGTCGAGGGCGAGCAGGTCGGCGTCGGGCACAGCGTCGAGGAACCCCGAGTCGGCCCAGATCCGCCGGTCCATCGCCACCCCGTGCACCAGCACCACCGGCGTCCCCGTCCCCGGCCTGCGCATGCCGTGCAACCGGGCGCCGTCGGCGGAGGTGGTCTCGAACGGTTCCAGGTCACGCTGCTGCACTACGCCCTCCCAAGGCCATCGCCCGGCCCAGCTCGTCGCGCCCGCTGTCGTGTACGGCCAGCACCAGACCCTGCGGTGCCTCCAGGAACACCCAGCCGCGGGCGGACCACTCGGTCAGCTTCCCGTGGGCCTGCTCCGGTGTGGCACCCGCCTCGACGGCCGCCGCCACCGACCCGGTGATCCGACCCCCGTGCGTCAGCCCACGGAACAGCACGTTCTCCCAGCCCCGCAGCACCTCCCGGCCCCGTCCGACGTGCGGACGGTGGTCGTGGACCGCGGTGACGGTGGGGCCGAGGCGGTAGGTGAAGCGGCTCTGCGGGTGCAGTTTCTTCCACAGCCCGACCCGGGCGCCCAGCCGCCGGCGCAGGGTCAGCAGCAGCGCGCCGTCGGTGGCGTCCGGCTCGTCGTGGTCGAACGAGTAGGCGAGCGTCGCCCGGTCCACGTCCTCGCCCGGGTGGACGAATCGGTACTTCGCCTCGGGCCCGCGCAGCTCGATCCCGAACTCGTCCGGCCTCTCGAAGTAGGGGCTGTAGCGGTCGACGCGGACCTTGCTCACCGTGGACGGCGGGTCCAGGTGCGACAGGAAGGGGATCAGCCGAAGCTGTTCCTCCAGCATCTCCGCCTGCTCCCCGGGCATCGCGGAGAGCAGGTTCCAGCCGACCTCGATACCCAGCTCGCGGCAGAGCACCAGGAAACGCAGGTTGTGGAAGGCGGTGGCACCCTTGCGGAGCAGCTTCAGCGACCCGGTGCTGAGGCTCTCGATGCCCGGCTGCACGGTCATCACCCCGGCCGCCCGGAGCTGCCCGAGCGCCCTGGGTCCCAGGTTCGCCTTGACCTCGAAGAAGGTGGTCACGTCCACCTCGGCCTCGGCCAGCTCGACCAGTCCGTTGTCGTCCTTGGCGAGGATGGTGTCCACCGCGTACGTGTCGAGCACCCCCTGCCGCTCGGTCAGCTCGCGCAGGGTGTGCACCAGCTGCCGGCCCGGCTTGCTGCGGTACGGCATGCCGCTGCCGTTCTCGCCACAGAACGTGCAGTGCATCTTCTCGCCCCACCAGCAGCCGCGCGACATCTGGAACGGCAGCGCCACGTGGGGACGGATCAGCTCGCTGCAGGGAAGCTCCGCCAGCCGGCGGAAGTAGTCGTCGTAGCGGGGCACCGGCACGGCGTCGACCGACTGCACCACCGGCGTGCTGACCACCAGCCGGGTGCCGGCGCGGGTCACCACCCCCGGCGCCGAGATCGGCACGGTCGGGTCCTCGGCCGCGCACAGCGCGGCGACCGCGGCCTCCCCCTCACCCTGCACGACCAGGTCCACGAACGGGTAGGCGCGCATGACCGCCTCACCCATCGGCCGGTCGCAGTTGGCACCGCCGAGGAAGACCAGCCGGTCGGGGGCCCGGTCCTTGATGGCCCGGCCGACCGCCAGGGCGGGCACCAGTTGGCTGAACGAGGTGGTGAATCCGAATCCCTGGGCGCCGGTGTCCAGGAGCCGGTCGGCGGTGTCGGCGACGAACCGGGGCGCGCTGGCGCGCATCGCCAGCACGAGGTCCACCAACTCGGCGGAAACACCGCGGGCGCGTAGGAACCCGGCGTACTCGGCACGGGCGGCCTCCTCGTCCTCGTCGCGCGCCGCGGGCAGGCCGCGCCCGAAGATCCAGTCACCCACGCCGAGGCCGTAGAGTTCCTCGCCGATGGTGTCGTAGACGGCGGCGAACCGTGCCGGCTCGCAGTCCAGCTCCTTGACGGCGAACTCGAACCAGTCCAGGTAGATGTACTCGGCGGTCACGGGACCACCCCCGGATTTGGCGGCCAACGCGATCAGCGAGGCGACCTGGATGGACGGCCGGTAGAGGCTGTTCCACGGGGGCGCGACGAGGACGAGTCTCATGGCCGTGCGCCTCCCTGCCCGGCCATCGCCGCACCGAGCCGACCGGTCGGCAGCACCGGGTAACCCGCACGTGCCTTGTCCAGCAGTTCGAGCCCCGGGGCCACCACGTCGACCACGGTGATGGACCCTGGTCGGGTGAGCACCCGGTGGTAGGCGTGCACCCCGACCGCGGCCAGCTGATCGACCAGATGGCGGAGCAGTTGCTCGGGCGTGGCCTCGACGGGCAACCCGTCCTCGGGACGGAAGGGCTCGGTACGTCGGGGCAACGTGCGGACGTCGAAGCGGGCGGCGGCCAGGTGCCGGGGATAGCGGGCCAGCGCGGTGGTGATCTGCCCCGCCTCGGTGTCGGCGTTCACCGGCCCGTGCTGGAACATGGTGCGTACCTGGAGATACTCCAGCAACGCGCGTTGGAGGGCGTAGGCGCGCACCGGCGAGGCGCCGCTGCCGATGAGACGGATCATCTCGTCGGCGCTGCCGTCGCAGACCACGTAGGCGGGCACCCCGGTGTCGCAGGCGATCGACACGATGAGGATCGGCGCGCCGGTCAGCTCCTCCACGTCGTCGGCCAGGGCCCGCAGCTCCGTCGTGAGCGTCGCCGGGTCGACCACCACCAGGCCGGGCTCACCCATGCCGAAGTAGCTGCGGGCGAGTTGACAGGACCACGCGTCCCGCTCGATGACCTCGTTGATCGCATGGACCAACGCCTCGTGGAGAGTGGTACCGGCGGCGTAGCCGGCGCTCGACGTGTAGTGCCACAGCGGACGGAAGGCTCCGTCGTCCTGCGGATGCGGCCAGTTCTGGTAGCCCCCGTCACGGAGGAACACCGGCTGGCGGTGGGAGCTGCCGCCGTCCTGCCCGAGGGCGGTGGCGACCGGAACGTAGTCGCGGGTGAAGACCGAGGCGTCCGGCATGATCCCACCCAGCCGCCGCAGCAGCGCCGAACGGCGCGCGGTGGGTTGCCCGGCCACCGCCCGGCCGGACATGAAGCCACTCCAGCCGGCGCCCGCGTCGCGCCGCCAGTCCAGGTGGTAGTGCTCGGCGCTCTCGAACAGGGCGCTCGCCAGGCTCCGGTGGCCGAGGCCCTTGCCGGAGCTGCGGGAACAGAGCACGCCGTCGGCGTCGTGCAGGCGTACCTCGTAGGTGGGCGCGGTGTCCGGGCCGTACCTGCGGATGTCGGGTGTGAGCCGCTCGGCGGTCAGCCAGTCGCGCACGGCGGTGAGGGCGGTGCCGATCGGCGTCTCCCGTTCCGGTGGGACGTCATCGCGTTGTGCCCCGCCCTGCAGGACGGCGGTCAAGAGGTCGTTGTCTGCGTACTCGGTCGTCAAGGATCTTCCTCACTTCTCCCATGTCGAAGACGGGAACGCCCGCGCGGACGAGGCCCAGGAGCGGCTGTGGTCGGGAGACGGCGTGCGCGAAGTGCAGCCGGGTGGTCGGTAGTTCGGGCGCGCTGACCTCCAGCTCCCCGGTGTCGGCCCAGACCCGCACACCGGCGGCCGCCAACTCCCGCTCGGGTGCTTGGGGAGCCCGGCCGGGGACGGGGGCCGGGACCGGTTCGAAGTCGAGGGTGGCGCACCGTAGCAGCAGGGGCCAGCGTTCGAAGCGACGCAGGAAGTACCGCTCGGCCGGTACCGCCGTCTCGTTGGCCCGCCACATGGTGTCGGCCTGTGCCAGTTCCAGCAGAGCGCGCTCGGTGGCGGCGGCGACGGTCTGCGCCGCGCCCAGACCCGTCGCGGGCATCCGCCGGCCGGCTCGGGCCACGACCAGCACCACCGGGGTACCACCGACGAAGGAGAGGGGGATCGTCTCCACCTCGGCCCGGTCAGTCGCCGCCGTACCGGACCGGCCGGCCGGGGCGACGGCGAGTGACCGGTAGAGGAAGGCGCCGTGGTCGAGGAGTTCGGTCAGTTCCAGCACCGCCCCCCGCAGCGCGGCGGCGGGCGTCGGCGCCACCGCCCAGCCGATCGTGCTGGACAGCCGCGCCACGGGCGGGGTGAGGGTCCCCTCGGCCAACTCCGTGCCCGCCACCCACGGTGCGGACCAGAAGAGCGGGACCGCCAGGTCCGATCCACCGTCGAGCGCCCGGTAACGGCGCAGCCGGCATCCCGGTGGGACCGTACGCGCACCGTCGGGGCCGGACCGCGCGTCGGCTGCGGTGGCCCGGCTGGTCGACGGGCGGGCGAGCAGGGCGAAGGGAGTACACGCGAGCATGCGTTCGACGGCTTCGGACAACGCCTTACGCCGTGCGACGGCTTCGGTGACGGCAGTGCCGTAGCCTTGGGCCACCGCCGTGTCGGCGACGGCCGTACACCGGACGGTGATCGTCTGCTCCGCAGGGAACGCCTGGTACTCGACCCTGCGCAACACGCACGTCACCACCGCTGTCACGGTCATCATCACCCTCCTCCCGGACCCGCTCGCCCGTCGACTGGTCGCGTCCCGCCGGTCAGGTCAGGACGCGTCCGCTGGGCGGCTCACGCCGGCCGACTCACGTGGTCGGCTCGGCCTCGTCCGACCAGGCCCCCCACGTCTCGAGCTCGTGCAGTTCCAGCTCGCTCAGCTCGGCGTTGTTGGGGTCGTCGTTCAGGAAATCTGCGGTCATGCAGTCGAACACGACAACCGGTCCCATGTTTCCTCCCTTCTGGGCGTCGTACGGACGGTGGTCCACCGCCACCACGTCAGCGACGCGTGGCGGGGCTGGAGAGGGTGAGCGGGACCTGGGTCCGGACTCGCTTCGGCGTGCCCTTGGCCGGCGGCGTGCGGTAGGCCGAGGGTCGCCAGCGCACCGCCAGGGCGATCACCTTGGTGCCCTCGATGAACACCCAGCGCCGCCGCTGCCAGGACTGCAGCAGAGCGAGCGCGGCGTCCCAGCGTGGCCCGTCCCACCCCTGGGCCTGGAGATCCCGGAACCGGGTGCCCCCGATCACCGCACGGAACAGTCGGGCCGCGTCCCCGTTCAGGGTGACCCGCTGCGGTGGCAGGCCGGGCCGCCGGTCGTCGAGCACGACGCTGGCGAAGCCGAGCCGGTAGGTGAAGGACGCCTCCCCGTGACGGCTGCGCCAGAGCCGGATGCGTGCGGCCAACCGGCGGCGCAACTCGACGTTGCGGGGGTCGTCGGTGAACTCACCCTCGAAGTGGTAGGCGATGTTCCACAGGTCCGACTCGGACAGCGCCGGGTAGGCGAAGCGGTAGCCGGGGAACGGTTTGGTCAACGTGAGCCCGTACTCGGCCGGGGACTCCACGTAGGGACTGAAGCGGTCGAAGCGGATCAGGGTGACGTGCGGCGGTACCAGGTGTGACAGGGAGGCGACCAGATCGATCTGGGCCAGAATGGACGCCGGGGCCTCCCCGGGATAGCCGGTGAGGATGTTCCAGTCCGCCCGCACCCCGTACTCGGCACAGCCGAGCAGGAACCGGACGTTCAGGAATGCGGTGGCACCCTTGCGGAGTGCCCGCAGCCCCTCGGTGCTCAGGCTCTCGATGCCCGGCTGCACCGAACGCACCCCGGCCCGACGCATCCGGCGGATGTCCGCCCACTCCATGTTGGCCTTCACCTCGAAGAACAGGGAATGGTCCGACCGCAGTTCTTCGACCGCCGGTAGGGCGGTATCCAGATAGCCGAGGTCGAGAATGTTGTCCACCGCGAAGAAGTCGAGCACGCCGTACCGGTCCATCAGGTGTCGGAGTTCGCCGGCCACCGAGTCGGGGTGCTTGCTGCGGTAGCGCATCGTGGCCCCGTTCAGGCCACAGAAGGTGCAGTGTGTCTTGGCACCCCACCAGCAGCCGCGTGAGAATTCCACCGGCAATGAAACATCCGGTTCCAGCCGGTCGAGACCGGCCGTCGACAACTGCTCGAAGAATCCGTCGTAGTTGGGCATGGGAACGGTCAACCGGTCGGCGGGGACCAGTTCGGCGACCTGGGCGGTGCCCTCCCCACGCGCCACCAGGCGGCCTGCCGAGCGCACCGGCTGATCTGCCGCCACCTGAGCGAGCAGGGCGGCGAGCGCTTCCTCGCCCGGCCCGTCGACCACGGCGTCCAGGGCCGGGAAGTTGGCCAGCAGCGCGCGGCCCATCGAGCCCTCGCAGTTGCTGCCGCCCAACACGATCGTCCCGGTGTAGCCCGCCTCGCGGAGTCGTTCGGCCACCGCCAGGGTCGCACCGTTCTGGCTGAACATGCTGGTGAACCCGATGACCTGCGGCTCGGCGGCGAGCAGCCGTTCGGTCGTGGCGGCGACGTGCCGGTCGGCCACCGCCCGCAGCGCGTCGATCACCCCGATGCTGGTCTCGTCGACCCGCTTGGAGCGCAGCAGGTCGACGTAGGCCGCCCGCTCCTCGGGCGCGGCACCGCGTCGGCTGAAGATCCAGTCGCCGACCGACAGATGGTAGAGCCGCTCGGCGATGAGTTCGTACGCCTGGGCCCAGTCGTCGTCGGACAGCCCGAGAATCTGCGGAGCCATTGAATAGAAGTCGAGGTAGGCGTAATGGGAGTCGACCTGCCAGCCCTCGGCCTCGGCCACCGAACGTAGAATTCCCACCTGAATGGACGGTCGTGTCGCGCTGTTCCACGGCATTGATACAAGTGAGACTCTGCGTGGTTTGATGACCGATCACCACCTCGATCGATGTGTCATTCTGGACTCATGTTCACTACTGCGCAGCGCGTCCGTCAAGCCCCTTTCGGTGATCATTCATCCCCAGAACCACGTTCGACGTGCGGAGATTCAGCCGATGAGTTTCAAGTTCGTTGGCGGGATGTTCCATGACCTTTGTCGCCGACGACGACCACCACATTTCCATCGAAGAGCGCGTCGCGCTGGAGCAGTTGGCCCGGACTCCGGCCGGGACATCCGCGTTCGCGCTACGCGCCCGCATCGTCCTCGCCTGCGCCACCGGGGACACCACCGCCGAGGTGGCCCAACGACTCGGGGTCTGCCGGGAGACCGTCCGCAAGTGGCGCAACCGGTTCGCCGTCCACCGGCTCGCCGGCCTCGCCGACGAGCCACGCCGGGGTGCCCCGCGCACGATCGGCGCCGATCTCGTACACCGGGTGGTGGTCGCCACCCTCGACCTGCCGCCGCCCACCGGCGACCGCTGGACCACCCGCGCACTGGCGGCCGCCACGGGTGTCTCGCAGACCACGGTCTCGCGCATCTGGCGCGAGTACGGCCTGGGGGCGGACCGGGTGCGCGCGTGGCGGCTGGTGACCGATTCGAGGTTCGTGGCCGCCGTGCGGGGCGTGGTCGGCGTACACCTGGCGGGTCGGGAGAGCACCCTCGTGCTCTCCGTGGGTCATCCCGACGCCACGGGCGTCGCCGCCCCGGCCGCAGCGACGGCCCCGCCGACGCTGCACAGCGTCGCCGGGTCGGGCCCGGCGGGCGGTGCGTCGGGCCCGACCCGGCGGCTGATCCCGTTCCTGGCCGAGGTGGAGGCGGCGGTACCGGACGGGACGCTGCACGTGCTCCGCGCCGATTGCCCCGGGGCGGAGGCGCGGGCGGTGGCCCGCTGGCTGGCCCGACGCCGACGCTTCCGTCACCAGGTCATCCCCCCGTGCGCCCCGTGGCCGGTCCTGGCCGACCGGTGGCTGACCGCACCGGGTGTCCGCGACCATCCCGGCACCGCGGAACTCAGGCTCCTGGTCCGCCGGTGTGTCGGGGGGCCCCACCAGGCCGGTCGGATGTGGCGAACGGATCCACACAGGACGGAGGGCGGTGACGGAAAGTCAGCGCCGCCTTGCCTGCCGTAGCCGGCATCGATAGCATCGACCTGCGGCCGGAGATCCACACCGGGTGCGCCGCCACTGCCGGCCCCCCGCCGCACCGTCCACCCGTGCCATGGGACCCGCGTCCACCCGACTGGGGATGTGGAATGAAGGTATCGCTGACCGGAGCGGCGGAGACGACGCTCGCCACCCTCTGCGCGCGGGCCGTCGACGCCCGCTCACCGCACCCGATGCTCGGTGACCACACCGCCGCCGGGATCCTCGACAGGCTGGACTACGACTTCGCGAAGTTGCAGATCCAACCGGCGACCGCTGTCGGTGTCGCCCTCCGCACCCGGTTCTTCGACCGCTGGACCCGGCGGTTCCTCGACGCCCACCCCGAGGCCACCGTGCTGCATCTGGGCTGCGGCCTCGACGGGCGGGCGCAACGGCTCGCCCCCGGTCCCGGGGTGCGGTGGTTCGACATCGACCAACCCGAGGTCATCGCCCTGCGGGACGAGCTCTATCCCGCGCGTCCGGGCTGCCGCACCCTCGGCGCCTCGGTGGTCGAGGAGAGCTGGCTGACGGAGATCCCGACCGACCGGCCGGTGCTGGTGCTCGGTGAAGGGCTGGCCATGTACCTCGGCGCCGAGGACGGCCCGCGGATGCTGCGCACCATCGTGGCCCGGTTCCCACTCGGCGGCGAGATCGCCTTCGACTCGTACTCCCGGGCCACCGTGCGCCTGAGCGGACCGTTACCGGTGATGCGACAGACCGGCGCGCAGATGCGCTGGGGCATCGACGACCCGCGCGAGGTGCCGCAGGACGTCCCGGGCCTGCGGTTGGTCGAGTCGGTCAGGGCGTACGACACCGCCGACCCGGACGACCACCGACGGCTACCTCTGGGCCTGCGGCTGCGACTGCTGCTCGACACCAAGGTGCTGGCGAAGCTGCCGGTCTCGCGCGGTGTCGGACACCTCTCGCGCTTCGCCTTCCCCTGACCGGCGCGCTGCCGGCCCCTGCCCGGGGCCGGCAGCGCGCGTCAGTCGACCGACGACGCGCTCTCCACCGTCGGTTCCCGGTCGACGGCAGAGTCCGCCGTCTGCCGTGCGTCGTCCGGCGGCTCCAGCCGGCGCAGCGCCGGCACCAGCAGGGCGAAGGCGGCGACCACCCCCCAGGCCACGGCGAGCAGGACACCCGTCTCACGCAGGCCGATCCCGTTGATCAGCAGGCCGGCGACCAGCGTACCGACCGGAACCGCGGTGGTCGTGGCGGCGTTCTGGAGGCCCAGGACCCGGCCCCGGTAACGCTCCGGGATGCGTTCGGTGACCAACACCAGGGCCAGGGCCTGCATGGGCCCTGCACCGAAGCCGGCGAGCGCGGCGGCGGCGAGCAGCACGGGGACCGGTGGTAGCAGGGCCAGACCCACGGTGCCCGCCGCGGTGAGCAGTTGTGCGACGACGAAGACCGTACGCCGGGACAGACCCGCCCCGGCGATCGAGTACACGATCGACCCACCGATGCCCCCCACGGCGAGGAAGGCCACCATCAGACCGAAGCCGCCGGGCGAGTCGCGGCCGACGAGGTACACGGGGAGCAGGAGGTTCTGGAGCGGGGCCAGCACGAGGACGCTGATCGTCACCACGAAGGTCATCGCGGCGAGCACCCGGTCGCCGCCGAGGATCCGGAAGCCCTTGAGCAACTCGGTGCGGATCCCGCCGCCCGCCTCACCCGAGCCCCGACCCAGCCGGGCCGGGAGGGTGAGCGTGGTCAGGGCCGCCGCCGCCGAACACGCCGCGGTGACCCAGAGGACCGTGGTGGGGTCGAAGAGGATGAGCAGGCCGCCGGCGGCGGCCGGGCCGACGACCAGGACCACGCCGTTGATCCCCTCGCGCAGGCCCGCCAGCCGTTCCAGGCCGACCCCCGCCGCCGTCGCGACGTCCGGCACCAGGGATTCGCGCGCCGTCATGCCCGGCACGTCGAGCAGCGCGCCCGCGACCCCGAGCACCACGAACCAGCCGACGGTGAGCCCCGTGACCTGGTCGACGACGGGGAGCGCGGCCACCGCCACCGCCGAGGCGAGGTCGGCCCAGATCGACGTCCGACGGCGACCGAAGCGGTCGATGACCAGCCCGCCGGCCACCGCGGCGAGCAGCATGGGCAGTGCGCTCACCGCCGCGATCACCCCGGCTGCCGCCGGGTCCCCGGTGCGTACCAGCACGAGCCAGGGCAGGGCGATCGCGGCCATGGAGTTGCCCAGCAGGGACAGGGCGTGGGAGAGGAGGTACCGAATCAACACCTGGCCAATTTTGCGGGACGCGGGGGCGCCGGCGACAGCCGAAATCGCGAAAGATCACGATTTGCCAGGAGGTAACGTCGGGCTTTCAGATACAGCACCGTATTAGGATATGGTGCTGTATCCGGGGCCGGAGCGCCCGCACTCCCGGCATGGTCGGCGGGACGCGAACCCGGCCGGTCTACCGCCTGTCCCCGGACGGGCCGCTGGTCCGGTGGAGCCGACGTCGGGCACCGGCGGAACCGTCCGCGCCCCGTTCGTCCCTGCCGGCCGGCTCCGGTCGACCGGTCGACCGGCCCACCCTCTGATGGGGAGATCCGCAGTCATGAGCAGCAACACCTACAAGGTCATCGTCCGTGGCAAGTTCGCCCCGCTCACCGACGGGCAACGCGCCGCGCTGCTCGCCCGGGCCGACGACCACGACCTCTTCTCCGCCCGCTTCACGTCGGAGGGCACGGTGACCTACGAGCGGTCACTGCGCACGTTCACCTTCCGGTGTCTGGTCTCGGGTGCTCCCGACGACGGTGAGGCCGCGATCTTCGGCAAGGCGGAGCGGTCGGCCGCCGCCGCCGTACGGGAGTTGGGTGCGGGCTGCACGGAGCTGAACTCCGTCTCCAGCGATCTCGACGACATGCTCCGTCGCCGGGGCCGCTGAGGTGCCGGCCGGCACCCGGGAGGGAATTCGATGACCCCTGAAGAGCTTGCACTGCTGCTCGCCGACTCCGCCGTACGTCAGGTCTTCGCCGCCGTCACCCTCGGCGCGGCCACCTCGACCGAGATCCTGGCCGCCACCGGGCTCACGGGGCAGCAGGCGGCCCCGGCGATCGGACAGCTCCTGCGGGCCGGGTTGCTCCGGATGGACGGCCCCGGGCGGCTCGCGTTGGTGGGGGAGACCCTTGCCGGGGCGGCGGCGACGGCGGCCCGACGGCAGGAGGAGCGGGCCGTCGCCGATCAGCCGGATCCGGGGTTGCGCGGCTTCGTCCGGGGCAACGTCGTCGTCCGGCTGCCGGAGGAGGACGATGCCCGGCGGACGGTGCTGCGGCACGTGGCGGGGCAGAGCTTCGCCCCCGACGAGCGGTACGACGAGCGGGTCGTGACCGACCGCCTGCGGCCGTGGTGCACCGAGGGCGTGCTCGACGCGGTCACCCTCCGGCGTCTCCTCGTCGACGCCGGACTGCTGAACCGGTCGGCCGGCTGGTACGTGCTGGTCGTGTCCGAAGAGGAGCCGGTAACCCGGTGACGTTCGAGGTCACCCTGTCCACACCGCCCCGGATGCCCGGGAGGGAGCGGACCGGCGCCGCCCGGTGGGATGACGGTGTCCACCGGGCGGCGGGCGGACGGGGTCGTCGTTCGGCACTCCCGTCCGCCGCAGCCCTGCTGAGGCGAGGGCTTTCCCGGAACGTGAGCGCCCCCCGTCCGCGTGGCGGGACGGATCGACCGGTTGTTTCGCGGGCCCGATGGTCATGCCCAACCAGGGTTGTCTAGTGTGACTTATATCGCAATAACAGTACTTAACGATCTCTGGGCTTGATGTTTGGTCCCGCTGTTGCGGGTGCGGCGAACCCCGGCCTGTACTGGGGGATCGGCGGGGTCGGGGTGACCCGGGACGGCCCCGGGTCGTGGCGGGCGGGCTGCCAAGCAATCACGTGCATCTATCGACGGACGGTGCCCCATGGGCTACGTTCCGAGAGCAGTCGATGACACGGGGTGATCTTTTGAGCCGCGCTCTGGCCACTTCTGGACGTCTATTTCACGAGAGAGGCGGATCTAGCGGGCAGCCGTACGGCTGGCCACAGCTTCCGAGCCACCGGCTTCCCGGCACCCCGTCATGACGGCCCGACACGTCATCCTGGGCCTGCCGACGCTCGCCACCGGCGGTCTCTCCGAGAACTGGCTGTTACGCGAGTGCGGCGACCTGCACTGGTCCCTGATCGGCGAGCACTTCGGCACCTCGGTGACCAAGCTCGCCGACTCCGACGGCACACGACTGCTCCCCGCCTTCGTCCGGGTCCGGCACACCGCGAGCGCCTCCTTCGCCTCGTTCGCCGAGCTGGACGAGGGCGAGATGACCGGCCAACTGACCAGGCTGGACGACCGCCGTTTCCTGTCCGACATCCGCTTCACCACCGGGACGGCGCACGTCGACGTCCGGTTGCTCACCGTCTTCGTCCGCCGTTCGGACCGCAACTGGCTGGTCCCCGGCGTGCCACAGGTGCCCGGCTGCCTGCCGGTGCGCGAGCCGACCGCCGACCAGCTCGACTTCCTGCACGACTTCCAGACGCACGGTGGGCGGGAGCCGGGTGGATCCGGCCTGCACACCGAGCGTTACGAACTCAATCCGGTCGTGGACGTCAACGCCCTCGGCCTGCTCTACTTCGCGTCGTACCCGCACATCAACGACCACGGCGAGCGCCGGTACCTGCACTCGCTGGCACCCGGCGGCGAGTGGGCCACGGCCGCCGCCACCGTCAGCCGCGACATCGTGTACCTGGCGAACTGCGGGGCCGAGGACGCGGTGCGGTACCGGCTCGACGACCTTCGGCTCGAACGCGGCCACCGGGCGGTGCTGGCCTCGACCCTGCTACGTGAACGGGACGGCAGGCCGCTGGCCCGGATCGAGACCGTGAAGGTGTTGCGCGGTGGCAGCGTGTTCGGCAGCCTCTGGGGCGACCACGTCGCCGCCACCGGTCCCGCCGCGCTGCCGGCGGACACCGGCCCCGAGACGACCGACCTGGACGCGCTGCTGCTGCCCCTGCTCGAACGGGCGTTGGACCGGCCCGCCGGCACCCTGGCCGCCGACGACGACCTACGCCGGTACGGCCTGGACAGTGTCGCGCTGGCCGAGGTCGTGGCGCTGGCTGAGGGCGAGCACGGTCTGCGGATCGATCCCAGCGCCATGTTCCAGGCATTCACCGTCGCCGCCATGGCGCGGGTGATCCGCGGCGAGGACCGCGACCCGGAGCCGATCGCCGCCGTCACGGCCGTGCCGCAGCCGCAGAGCACCGCCCCGATCGCGGTGATCGGCATGGCAGGGCGCTTCCCCGGTGCGGCGGGCGTCACGGAGCTGTGGGACCTGCTCGGCCGGGACGAGGACGCGATCCGCGACATCCCGACCGACCGCTGGGACACCGCCGCCCATCCCGGACTGGTGGGGCGGGCGGCGCTGCTCGACGACATCCGCCGTTTCGACCACGAGTTCTTCGCCGTCAGCCCCCGTGAGGCCGCGCTCATGGACCCGCAGCAGCGGCTCATGCTCGAGGTGACCTGGGCGACGGCCGAGGACGCCGGACAGGACCCCAGCACGCTCGCGGGCAGCCGGACCGGCGTCTACACCGGGGTCTGCCACTCCGACTACGCCGCCGTCCTGGCCGAACACGCCGGGCGCGACGAGCCGCACCTGAGTGTGGCGGTCTCACCGTCGCTGGTGGCCAACCGTGTCTCCTACGCCCTGGGCCTGCGCGGCCCGAGCGTCGCGGTGGACACGCTCTGCTCGTCGTCGCTGGTCGCGGTCGCCAACGCCGTCGCGGCGCTGCGGGCCGGCGTCTGCGACCAGGCCTTCGCCGGCGGGGTGAACGTGCTGTGCGACCCGGGACGGCACGCGGCGTACCAGCGGGCCGGTGTACTGAGCCCGCGGGGGCGGTGCCACACGTTCGACGACGCCGCCGACGGCTACGTCCGTGGCGAGGGGGCGTGCGCGCTGCTGCTCAAGCCCCTCGACCGGGCACTCGCCGACGGGGACCGGGTGCACGCGGTGATCCGCGAGGTCGCGGTCAACCACGGCGGCCAGGCCCAGTCGTTCACCGCGCCCAACCCGGACGCCCAGGCCGACCTGCTGGTCAGCGCATACACCATGGCCGGCGTCGACCCTACGACCGTCGGCTACCTGGAGGCACACGGCACCGGCACCCGGCTGGGCGACCCGATCGAGGTCTCGGCCATGGTGACGGCCTTCCGCCGGTTGTACGCCCGCAGCCCGCAGCCGATGCCGCAGCTACCGCACTGCGGGATCGGCTCCGTCAAGACCAACATCGGTCACCTGGAAGCCGCCGCCGGCATCGCCGGAATGATCAAGGTCATCCTGGCGATGCACCACCGGACCCTCCCCGCCACCCGCAACGTCCGCCGGACCAACCGGATGATCGACCTGGCCGGATCGCCACTACGCCTCCAGGTGCACCGCGCCGCCTGGGAGCCCCCGCCCGGTGGCGGCCCCCGCCGGGCCGGGGTCAGCTCGTTCGGGATGGGCGGCACGAACGCCCACGTGGTCCTGGAGGAGGCACCGCCCACCGCCGACGCGCCGCCCACCGGCCGGGTGACGGTGCCGGTGTCGGCCCGTACCCCACAAGCCCTGCGGGAAGCGGTCGCCGCGCTGCTGAACGTGGTCCGGTCCCCCCAGGCACCCCCGTTGGCCTCGATCGCCCGGACGATGCGCACCGGGCGTGCCGCGCTGCCCTGCCGGGTCGCCGTCACGGCGGCTGACCTCGGCGAGTTGGCGGACGGACTCGCCGCCGTCCTCGACGCCGGGCCGCCCGCCGGTGACGCCCCGGTCGAAGGCCCGGTGCCCGCCGCACCCGTGGTCTCCCTACCGACCTACCCGTTCCGCCGGGACCAGCACTGGGCCGCGCCCACCGCGACGCCCGAGTTCCTGACCGCGCTCTGGCGGGACGCGCCACCGCCCACGCTCGCCCCGCAGGGCCGCCTCCTGGTCGTCACGACGGACCCGGACCTGGCACCGGCCCTGTTCGGCGACGACGCCGTCGCACACCGGCCCGGGGACCCGTTGCCCGCCGTGGACGGCCTGACCGGCCTCGCCGACCTGGTCGACTGGAGCGAGCCGGGCGCGCTGGTCACCGAGCGGATCGAGCTGCTGCGTGAAGTGCTCGGCCGGCTGCCGCGTACCGGGCTGCGCTGCCTGCACGTCAGCGGTGCCCGCCGGTCGGTGCTGGCCGGCTTCTACCGCGCCCTCTCCGGAGAGCTGCCCATGGTCGTCTCCCGCACCGTCCGGGTCGACGGCGACCGGAGCGACCTGGCCACCGCCGTCGCGGCCGAGCGTGCGGCCGACGACCGCGAGACCGAGATCCGGTACGTCGGCTCCCGCCGGCAGCGCCGCGTGGTCGGATTCGCCCGACCCACCGGCCCCGACCCGCTGACCAACCTGGGCGAGGGTGCCGTCCTGATCACCGGAGGCACCGGCGCGATCGGCCTGCGCCTCGCCGCCCACCTGGCCGATCGGGGCGCACGACACCTCGTCCTGATCGGTCGCTCCCCGCTGCCCGTCCGCAGCCGTTGGGTGTCCCTCGCCGCCGCCGGGTCGACCGATCCGCTGCTGCGCGCCCGCCTGACCCAACTGCTGGCGCTCACCGACCGGGGCGTGACGCTCTCCGTCCACACCCATCCGCTGGACGACGTGACGTCGCTACGTCGACTGATGAACCGGGTACGGGGCACCGCAGGCGACCTCACGACGGTCATCCACTGCGCGGGGGTGATGCACGCACCACAGTCGTTCCTGACCCGGACCCGGGACGAGACAGCCGACGTGCTCCGGCCGAAACTCGCCGTGGAGACACTCTGGGCGGCGCTCGGTGGCCGGCTGCCGCGGCTGCTGGTGCTGTTCTCGTCGATCGCCGCCTCGTCTCCCCGACTGGCCGGCGGGCACCTCGACTACGCCGCCGCCAACGGCGTCCTCGACGATTTCGCCGAGGCGCACGCCGACGAACCCCGGTGCCTGGTCCGGTCGCTGCGGTTCCCGCTCTGGCGGGGCATCGGAATGGGGGAGCGGCAGACCAGCGCCGGGAGCGACCTCGGCATCCCCGACCTGGACGAGGCGGAGGCGCTACGCCTGTTCGACCTGGCGGTGCGGGTACCGGACGAGCCGGTCCTGCTGCCCTGCCTGACCCACCGTGCGGGCGTACCGGCCGACGAGTTCCTCCGCGCGCCCCGCCCCGCCGCCCCGCCGCAGCCGGCACCGGTCCTCGGCCCGGGGGAGACGGCACCGGTCCTCGACCCCGGGGACGCACCGAGGCCGGACGGCATCGACTGGCTGCTCGACGTGGTGGCCCGGACGACCCGTACCGAACGCTCCCTTCTGCGACCCGAAACGAACCTCGTCGACCTGGGCGTGGACTCGCTGCTGATGGCCGAACTGGTCCGCGACCTCGAGGTGGCGGTCCGCGACGCCGTGGACCCCAGCCTGCTCCAGGAACATCCGACGCTGGCCGGGCTCGCCCGGGCCCTCACCACCCGCAGCACGCGCCCCCCGGCGGCCCGTCCGGCCGTGCTGCCCGCACCCACGCCCGTCCCACCCGGCGCGCCGGTGCGGATCGCGGTGATCGGGATGGGGTGCCGGCTGCCCGGTGCCGCCGACCCGGGACAACTGTGGCAGGCACTGCTCGCCGGGCGGGACATGGTCGGCGACGTGCCGCCGGACCGGTGGGACGTCACGGCACTCTATCGGCCGGGTGGCGGCCCAGGGCTGAGCCAGAGCCGGTGGGGCGGCTTCCTCGACGACGCGGCCCTGTTCGACCCGGCCTACTTCGGCTTCGACGACGAGACGGCGCGGCAACTCGACCCGCTGGTGCGCAAGACGCTGGAGGTCGCCGTCGAGTGTGTCCGCGACGCCGGATACACCGACGAGGAACTGCACGGCCGCCGGGTCGGCGTCTTCGTCGGCAGCCGGACCGGCAACCACCGCACCTACCTGCGCCCGCTGACCCGCGAGTCCATCGTCGGGATCAACCAGAACTACATCGCGGCGCACGTGTCGCACTTTCTCGACCTGACCGGCCCGAACCTCGTCGTCGACAGCGCGTGCTCCTCGGCGCTGGTCAGCGTGCACCTGGCGGTGCAGAGCCTGCTGCTGGGCGAGTCCGAGCTGGCCCTGGCCGGCGGTGTCGACCTGCTGCTCGACGAGGAGCCGTACCTCATGCTCAGCGCCGGCAGCGCGCTGTCGCCGACCGGCCGGTGCCGCACCTTCGACGAGTCCGCCGACGGGTTCGTTCCGGGCGAGGGCGCCGGGCTGGTGCTGCTCAAGCGGCTCGACGACGCGCAACGCGACGGCGACCGGGTCCTGGCGGTCATCGAATCCTCAGGCGTCAACAACGACGGGCGCACGATGGGCCACACCACCCCCAGCGGTCCTGCCCAACGGGCCCTGATCACCGAGGTGCTGGCCCGCGGCGGGATCGACGCGCGCACCATCGGGTACGTCGAGGCGCACGGCACGGGCACCATGATCGGCGACCCGATCGAGTTGCAGGCGCTGACCGCCGTCTACCGGAGACACACCGACGACCGGGCCTACTGCGGCATCGGCAGCGTCAAGAGTTCGATGGGCCACCTGCTCAGCGCGGCGGGAATCGCCGGATTCATCAAGGCCGTGCAGACGCTCCGGTACGGGCTGATCGCCCCGACCCTGCACTGCGAGCGGCCCAATCCACGGTTCGCGTTCGCCGAGTCGCCGTTCTTCCCGGCGCGCACGACGACGCAGTTGCCCGCCGGCAGCCGCGTCGCGGTCAGCGCATTCGGATTCGGCGGCACCAACGCCCACGTCGTGCTCGGCCCCGGCGCACCCGAAGGGACCGGTCGGGCTCCGCTCGCGCCGCCCACGTACCGGCGTCGTCGGTTCTGGCCCCGCGACACCGCCACCCGGACGGGCCCGGCCCACCCCGTCGCGACACCGCTTCGACCGGCGCGACTGGACCTGACCGTCACGCCCGTCACCGCCGAGCACGCACCGACCCCCCGCGTCGAGCCGTCCCCACCGGCAGGCCACCGGGTGGACCTTCCGGCCGTCAGCTGCCGTCTGCGGGTGACCGGGAACCATCCGATCGTCGACGACCACCGGGTCCACGGGGTGCGCACCCTGCCCGGGGTCACCTTCCTCGACATCGTGTACCGCCTGCTCGACGGGTGCGGCATCGAGCCGGGCGGTGTCGGGCTCAGCGACGTCCTCTTCGTCAGCCCGCTGACCACCGGTGGGGACGTCGACCGGGAGGTCACGGTCGCGCTGGAACCGGACGGCGAGGTCGTGCGGGTCACCGCCACCAGCCGGCGGGTCGCGGATGGTGTCCCGGCCGACGACACCACCACCCACCTCCGGGCCACCGTCCGTACCGGCCTGCCGGCCCTGACCGGGTCGGCACCACCGGCGGGAACCACCACGCCGCGCGACGTCGGCGAGGTCTACGCGACCGGCAGGTCCGTCGGAATCGAACACCGTGCCTTCATGCGCTGCCACGGCACGCTGCGGGTCGAGGCGGACACGGTGGTGGCGCAGCTCGCGCTCGGCACCGCGGCACGGGCCACGGTGGACGACTTCATGCTGCACCCCGCGCTGCTCGACGGGTCCACCATGCAGGCGTACGCGCTGGCCTTCGCCGGTGCCGACGCCGACGCACGGCCGCTGATCCCGCTGCACATCGGGGAGTTCCGGGCGACCCGACCCCTCGGTGACGGGTGCACCGTCGCGGTCCGGCTCGCCCCGGCGGGACCGGCCGCCGACATCGTCAGGGCGGACATCGATCTGTACGACGGATCGGGCGTGCTGTCCGCCCGCTTCAGCGACCTGGTCTTCAAGCGGGTCCGGTCCACCGAGGCGATCACCCGGCTCACCACCCCGGCGGCCGCGCCGGCACCTCCCGTGACCACCGCCGCGTCCGGAACGGACGGCTCGCTGCACGCTGAGATCATCGCCATGGTCCGGCAGGCTGCCGGCGACCCGGACCTGCACGTCGAGACCGACTGCGGCTTCTACGACCTCGGCCTGGAATCGACGCACCTGCTGTCGCTGGTCCGTTCCTTCGAGCAGCGGTGGGGCATCGCGCTCTATCCGACGTTGCTGTTCGAATACCCCACCGTCGACGCGGTCGCGGAGCACCTGGCCGGCCTCGTCCCGGCCGCTCCGCCGGGCGGCACGACGCCGGCACCGTGCGACGACGCCCCGGACACCACCGTATGCGTGACCGGCGAGTGGTGCGGCGCGGTCCGGCCGGACGTGCCGTCGATCGGACCGCTGGTCGTCATCGGCGATGCCCCGCTGCGGCCCGACCAGATCGTCGTCCGGCGCGGCCCGGCCTTCCGGCGGTGCGGCGACCGCGAGTACGAACTCCGCCCCGGTGACCGGACCGACCTGCAAGCCCTGCTGGCCAGCCTCCCCACCGCCCCCGGGGCGGTCGTGCACGTCGGGCCGCCGGCCGGCGACGACCTCCCGGCGGCGGTGGAGACCGCGTGCCGCGAGATGCTGGCGATCGCCCAGGTGTTGCTGGCCGCCCCGGTGCCCGTCGTGCACGTGGCGCAGCCCCTGGTGGCCGCGGCGGTGGCGGGAATGGCCCGCACCATCCGACTCGAACAACCGCGCCTCACGGTGACCGTGGTGGAGTGCGCGGGCGACCCCGACCCGCAGGCCGTGCTCGCCGAACTGGCCGATCACGGTGAGACCTGGGTCCGGCACGAGGCCGGCCGGTTCGTACGCCGCTACCGGGACGTGACCCCCGGCGACGGGCAGCCGCCGCGGCCCGGTGGCGTCTACCTGATCACCGGTGGGGCCGGTGGCCTCGGCCGGGCGCTCGCCACGTCCCTCACGTCGCGGGGCGCCACCGTGGTGCTCGCCGGGCGTAACCCGGCGCGGGAGTCGCCGGCCGCCGAGTTCGTCCGCGCCGACGTCACCGTGGCCACCGACGTGCGGCGGCTGGTCGACGGGATCATCGCCCGGCACGGCCGGCTCGACGGGGTGGTGCACGCCGCGGGTGTCCTGCGCGACGGCCTGCTCGCGGGGAAGTCCCCGGACGACCTGTCGGCGGTGCTGGCACCGAAGGTGCGCGGCACCGTGCTGTTGCACGAGGCGACCCGGCACCTCGACCTCGACTTCTTCGTCGCGTTCTCCTCGGTGACCGGGGTGGCGGGCAACGTCGGGCAGGCGGACTACGGGGCGGCGAACGCCTTCGTCGACGCCTACGCACGCGAGCACGGGCTCACCTCCGTCGCCTGGCCGCTGTGGGCGGACGGGGGCATGCGCACCGACCCGGCCACCGAGGCGGTGTTCCGCCACCAGGGGCAGACGCCCCTGCCGACCGCGACGGGTCTCGCGGTCCTCGACGCGATCCGGGACCGCCGGGGCACCGAGATCATCGTGCTGCACGGCCGACCCGACCAGGCCCGTCGGGCACTGGGCCTGCGCGAGCCCGCCACCCCCTCGGCGGTCACGACCGCGGCACCGCCCACGGACGGCTTCCGTACCTCCCCCCTGCCGACGTCCGGGGAACCTGACCGGGCCGCCGCGGGCGGATCCGGGTCGTCCGACCGGGACATCGCCGTGATCGGCGTGGCGGGCCGCTACCCGATGGCTGCGGACCTCGACCGGTTCTGGGCGAACCTGCTCGACGGACGCGACTGCGTCACCGAGATCCCGCAGCAGCGCTGGCGGCTGGACGGCTTCTTCGCCCCGGAGCCGGCCCCCGGGCGTTCGTACAGCAAGTGGGGTGGATTCCTCGACGGGATCGACGAGTTCGACCCCGCGTTCTTCCGGATCACGCCGCGCGAGGCCGAGGGCATGGACCCGCAGGAGCGGCTGTTCCTGCAGGTGGCATGGCACGCGTTGGAGGACGCCGGGATCACCCGCACGGCCGTCGCTGGCCGAGCGGTGGGCGTGTTCGCCGGAGTCATGTTCACCCAGTACCAGATGCTCGGCCTCGGCGCCGAGGACCGACTACCGGTGCTACCGACGTCGTTCGCGTCGTCGGTCGCCAACCGGGTCTCCTACTTCCTCGACGCGCGCGGCCCCAGCCTCGCGGTCGACACCATGTGCTCGTCCTCGCTGACGGCGCTGCACCTGGCCTGCGAGAGCCTCCGCTGCGGGGAGAGCGGGCTGGCGCTGGCCGGCGGGGTGAACCTGATCGTCCATCCGTACAAGTACCTGCACCTGAGTCAGGTCGGGTTCGTCTCGTCGGACGGGCGGTGCCGGGCCTTCGGCGCCGGCGGCGACGGGTACGTCCCGGGTGAGGGTGTCGGTGTCGTCGTCCTGAAACCCCTCGCGGACGCCGTGGCGGACGGGGACCGGGTGCTCGCGGTGATCAAGGGCAGCGCGGTCAACCACGGCGGACGCGCCAGCGGATTCTTCGTCCCGAACCCGTCGGCACAGGCCGACGTGCTCAGGCGGGCGCTACGCCGCGCCGGGGTCGACCCGGCCACGGTGAGCTACCTCGAGGCGCACGGCACCGGCACCGCCCTCGGCGATCCCGTGGAGATCTCCGCCCTCAGCCAGGTCTTCGGTGCCGGGACCACCCGGCTCGGCTCGGTGAAGTCGGGCATCGGCCACCTGGAATCCGCCGCCGGGATCGCCGCGTTCACCAAGGTGCTGCTGCAACTGCGGCACCGCACGCTGGTGCCCTCGCTGCACGCGCGCCCGGCGAACGAGGCGATCGACTGGGAGCACTCACCGCTCAGCGTCCAACAGCAGACCGAACCGTGGCACAGCCCGGGTGGTCTGCCCCGCCGGGCCGGGATCAGCGCGTTCGGCGCCGGGGGCAGCAACGCCCACGTCATCGTCGAGGAGTACCCGCAACCCACCCCGGAAACAGGCACCGGGCCGCAGGTGGTGCTGCTGTCCGCACGTACCCCGCAGGCCCTGCGCCTGCTCGCCGAGCGGTACACCGAACTGCCCGCCGGGGACCGGCTGACGGAGCTGGCCGACGCGGCCGGGCTCAGCGACGCCGACCCGGACGCCTCCTTCGAGGACCTGGGTATGGACGCGGACGATCTGCGCCGGCTCATGCAGGCGGTGGCCGCCCGCAGCGACGGGCGGGTGCCCCGGATAGACGCCCAGTCCAGCCTGGCCGCGGTGGCCCGGGCGCTGGGCGGTGGCATCCCGCTCGCGGACGTCGCCTACACCACCCAGGTGGGGCGCGACGCGATGGTCGAGCGGCTGGCCGTGGTGGCCACCGACGTCGAGGAACTGCGGGCGGCGCTGCGGGCCTTCCTGACCGGTGACGAGTCGCGGGTCCACCGGGGCCGCGCCACGACGCCGGCCACCGCGCCCGTGTCGACCGACCCGGACGCCCTGGCCGCGGCCTGGGTGACCGGTGCCGCCCCGGACTGGCGGGCGCTGCACCGCGAACGGCGGGCACGCAAGGTCGCCCTGCCCGGCTACCCGTTCGCCCGGGTGCGGTGCTGGGTCGGAACGGACACGGACGCGACCGGTGCCGTCGACGCGACCGGTGCCGCCGACGCCATCCGTGCCGTCGACGCGACCGGTGCCGCCGGCACGGGCGGTGAGGCCGGGGCCGACGGGGCGGCACGACACCGGGAGCCGGTGCCGTGCGACGCCGACGTTCCGTCGTGGGAGGTGTGCGCCAACCCCGAGCCGGTGCCCACGCACGGGCCCGTTCTGGTGCTCTACGCGCCCGGACGCGAGAGGCTGGCGACCGGCCTGGCCGCCAGACACCCCGGCGCGCAGCTCGTCGAACTCGGCGGCAGCGTCACCGGCGACCCGGGAGTGATCTACCTGCTCACCGGGTCGGCGCCCGCCGTCGGCACCGAGACCGCGCGGGTCGCCGACGGCGAGGCGGCCGGGGTACACGCGCTGGCCGCCTACGCCCGTCGCTGGGCGCACCTGCCCGAGCTGCACTGGATCGTGGTCACCGTCGGCGCGGCCGCCCCGCCCGGACGGCAGGTCACGGACCCCTACGTGGCCGGGGTCCTCGGTTTCACCAGGGTGCTGGAGAACGAACACCCGGGCTGGTCGGTCGCGGCTGTCGACGTCGACCCGGCCCACGTGTCCGCCGGCCTGCTCACCCCGGCCCGGCGCGGCACCCGGGTCGCCTACACCGGGGCGACCCCGCACCGGCTGACACTGCGTCCGGCCCCCACCCCGCGCGGTCCCGATCTGCTGCGCCGCGGCGGCCGCTACCTGATCGTCGGTGGTGGCGGCGGGATCGGCCTGGCCCTCGCCCGGAAACTCGTGACGGACCGGGGCGCGGAGGTGGTGCTGGTCGGCCGCCGGGAGCGACCCGACCTCGCGGCCGAGCACGGGATCCGCTACCTGCGCGCCGACGCCCGTGACGTCGGGCAGCTCGCCACGGTGCTGGAGCGGGCGGGCACGGTGCACGGGATCATGCACGCCGCGATGGTCCAACGCTCCCGGCTGGTCCGCGACCTCACCGACGACGATCTCGTCGAGAGCCTGGGCGCCAAGTCCGGCGTCGCCGCCGCCCTGATCGACGCCATCGGCGCGCGGGAACTCGACTTCCTGCTCTTCTTCTCCTCCGCCCAGTCCTTCCTCGGCGAGCCCGGCCTGGGCAACTACGCTGCCGGCTCCACCTTCCTGGACGCCTACGCGCACGCCCTCGACGGGCGTCTGCCGTACCCGGTCCGGGCCATCAACTGGGGCTTCTGGGGGACGGTCGGTTCGGTCGCCACCGACCGGCACCGCGCCGAGTTGACCGCCGCCGGTTTCCACTCCATCACCGCCGAAACCGGTTTCGGCACGCTGACCGAGGCGTTGCGCCGACCGGCTCCCCAACTCGTGGTGGTGCCCGGCACCGCCGCGTTACGGGAGCGGATGACCGCCAGCGAAGGGACGACAACGGTCGTGGCCGCCACCGACGGATTGACCGCCGCCGAACGGATGGTCGTCGACGACTTCCACGCCGTCGACGGGCAGCTGACCGCCATCGCCCGCAGCGCGCTGCTGGCCCTGCTGCACGAGATGCACGCCTGGCGCGGACCCGACCCGGACGCGACCGAGGTCGCCCGCCGGGTGGGTGTCACCGCCCGCTACGAGCGTCTGCTGCACACCCTGCTGACCATGCTCGCCGACGGCGGTGTGCTCACCGTCCACGAGGGTAGGTTCCGGCCCGACCCGGCCGCGCTCACCGACGCTCTGGCCGGCGGTCACGGCGCACGCCTCGACGCGCTGGCCGCCGCGAACCCCGACTCCGCGGTCTTCGTCGAGTTGCTGCGTCGCTGTCTCGACCACTACCCGGAGCTGCTCCGCGGCGAGCTGCTCGCCACGGACCTGCTGTTCCCCGCCTCGGGCACCACCGCCATGGAACAGATCTACCGGGGCAACCCGATCAGCGACCTGTACAACGACCTGCTCACCGCACGGCTGCTGGAACACGTCGACCACCGCCGGGGACGGCTGCGCCCCGACGACCGGATCCGGATCCTGGAGGTCGGCTCGGGCACCGGTGGCACCACCGCCGGTCTGCTGCATGCCCTGGCCGCCCACGGCGAGCACCTGGAGTACTGGTACACCGACCTGTCGGTGGCCTTCCTGGCGCACGGTCGCCGCGAGTTCGGCGGGCGGTACCCGTTCGTGCGGTTCAAGCGGCTGGATCTCGACACCGACCTGGTCGCCCAGGGGTTCCCCGCAGCCGGATTCGATCTCGTGGTCGGGGCGAACGTCCTGCACGCCACCTCGGACGTGAGCCGCGCGGCCCGGCACCTGCGCGCCGTGCTGCGCCCCGACGGGCAACTGCTGCTCAACGAGCTGACCACGGTCACCCTGGCCGCCACCGTCACGTACGGACTGTTCGACGGCTGGTGGGCACACACCGACACCCGGCTGCGACTGCCCGGGTCACCGCTGCTGAGCGTATCGGGCTGGGACGCGGTGCTCAGCGCAGCCGGCTACGCCCGGGTCCGGGCGGTGCCCGGGGAGGCAACGACCTCCCGGAACTTCCAGCACGTCATCGTGGCCGCCGCCGCGGCACCCGTCGACGAACCGGCACCGGCACCCGGGCAGGTCGCGGCACAGGCCCCGGCACCCGACGACGCCCCGTTCACCGCCGAACTGCTGGCGCTCACCGCGGCGGCCTCCGGAATCCCCGTCGAGGATCTCGACCTGGACACCGAGATCGGGGACTACGGGTTCGACTCGGTCAGCTACAGCCTGCTCGCCGGGCGGCTCAACGACACCTTCGGCTTCGACGTCACGCCCGCCCTGTTCTACGAGACCGCCACCCTGCGCGCACTGGTCACCCGGCTGGGGCGGGACCACGCCGCACTGCTGCGCGACCGGTACCCGCAGGCCGTACCGGAGACGGCGCAGCCCGACAGGCGGCCGGAGCCCGCACTGCGGACCGGGGCCGACGACCACATCGCGGTGATCGGCCTGGCCGCGCGACTGCCCGGCAGCCCCGACCTGGACGCCTTCTGGAACAACATCGTGGCCGGTGCCGACCTGGTCGGCGACGTACCCGCCGACCGGTGGGACTGGCGGTCCCTGCCCGACGGCGTGCACGCCCGGCGCGGCGGCTTCATCGGCGACGTCGACCGGTTCGACCCGCTGTTCTTCGGCATATCGCCGGAGGAGGCCGACGGCATGGACCCCCAGCAGCGCCTGCTGCTGGAGGGGGTGTGGAGTGCGCTGGAGGACGCCGGGTTGCCGCCGGGCACCCTCGCCGGTCGACCGGTCGGGCTGTTCGTCGGCGTCGGATCCAGCGACTACGACGAGATCCGCCGCCGCTCGGGCCGACCCGTCGACGCGTACGCCGCCACCGCGACCGCGCACTCCATCCTGGTCAACCGGGTGTCCTACCTGCTGGATCTGCGCGGCCCGAGCGAGCCCGTCAACACCGGCTGTTCGAGTTCCCTGGTGGCGATCCACCGTGCCGCCGCGGCGCTGCGTGCCGGGGAGTGTGACGTCGCGGTGGCCGGAGGCGTCAACCTGATCCTGTCGCCGCACAACCATGTGCTGCTCAGCCGCACCGGCATGCTCAGCCCGTCCGGGCGCTGCCAGGCGTTCGACGCGCGGGCCGACGGTTTCGTCCGGGGTGAGGGGCTGGGCCTGGTCGTGCTCACCCGGGCCGGCGCGGCGGGTCGGCACCTGATCCGCGGGCTGCTGCTGGGCTCGGCGGTCAACCACGGCGGTCGGGCCCGGTCGCTGACCGCGCCCAACCCGGCCGGACAGGCCGCGATGATCGTGCGCGCCTACACGGAGGCGGACGTCGATCCGGCCACCGTGGGATATCTGGAGACCCACGGCACCGGCACCGAGCTGGGCGACCCGGTCGAGGTCAACGGGCTGCGGATGGCCTTCGACGAGCTGGCACGCCGCCACGGCCGGCCGCTGCCCGACGACCCGTTCTGCGCACTCGGCGCGGTCAAGGCGAACATCGGCCATCTGGAGTCCGCCGCGGGCGTGGCCGGACTGGTCAAGGTCCTGCTGGCGATGCGGCACGGCGTCCTGCCGCCGGTGGCCGGGCTCGCCGAACCGAACCCGCACCTGCGGCTGGACGGCGGCCCGTTCCAGCTGATCCGCGAGGCGACGCCGTGGCACCGGCCGCCGGGCGGCCGCCGCCGCGCCGGGGTCAGCTCCTTCGGGTACGGCGGGGTCAACGCCCACGTCGTGGTGGAGGAGCCGGCCGCCCCGGGCGTCCCGGCGGCGTCGACCGGCCCGTGGGTGTTCCCACTGTCGGCCCGCACCGCGCAGGCGCTGCACCGCTACGCGCTGGCGCTGCGTGCCGCCGTGGACACCGACGTCGACCTGGCGGACGTGGCGTACACGCTGCAGCACGGCCGGGACGCCATGACCGTGCGGCTGGCGGTGACCGCCGCGGACCGGACGACGCTCGTCGCGGCCCTGACCGCGGCGATCGACGGCACCGCCCACGCCGCGCTGGCCCACCCCGACGGCGTCACGGCGGCCGACCGGTGGACGGCCGGCGCCGACATCGACTGGCCGGACACCGGCGGCACCCTGATCCCGCTACCCACCTACCCGTTCGAACGGCGTCGGTGTTGGACCGACCCCCGGCCGGAGGCGGTTGCCGGGCCCGGTGAACCGGCGGTCAGCTACGCACCGCGCTGGCGGCAGATCGCGGACATGGGAACCCACCTGCCGGCGACCGGGACCGTCTGGTTGCTCGGCGACGGCGACTACCCGGCCGCCGACGTGCACCGGGTCACCTCCGCGTCGCTGGACTCGCTGCCCACACCCGCCGTGGTGCACGCGGTCGTCACCGGCGGCGAGCCGGCCGTCCTGCACCTGTTCCGGGTGATCCGGCATCTACAGACCCGGCCCGGTGGCGCGGGCGACCTCACGCTGACCGTGGTCACCCGGGCCGCTGCCGCGGTGGACGGACCGGTCGTCGACCCGGTCGCGGCGGCCGCGCACGGGCTGGTGAAATCGACCCGCCGCGAGTGCGAGCGGTGGCGGGTCAGCGCGATCGACGTCGGCCCCGGCGACGCGACGCTGGTCGCGGCCGCCACGCCCGGCGACTACGCGCTGCGTTCGGGCCGCTGGTACCGGCGGGTGCTCCAACCGCTGCACGACGCCGGTACCCGTCCCGTGTTCCGCGACGGCGGGACGTACGTGCTGGTCGGCGGGGCCGGGGATGTCGGCCTGGACGTGGCCGAACACCTGGTCCGCAGCCACCGCGCCCGGGTGGTGCTGGTCGGGCGGACCCGCCCTGCGGGCGAGCGGGCAGCCCGGATCAGCGCCCTCGACCCGACCGGGACCCTGGTGGAGTTCCAGCAGGCGGACGCCCGCGACGCCGACCGGATGCGGGCGGTGTTCGACCGGCTCGGCGTGGTCCACGGGGTCGTGCACGCGACCACGGTGGCGCGTGACCGGTCGCTCGCCGCGCTGGACGAGGACTGGTTCGTCGAAGGGCTCATCGCGAAGACCCGGACCACGCTGGCCGTGGCCGAGGCGATCGGTGACCGCCGGTTGGACTTCTTCGCGATCTTCTCCTCGCTCCAGTCGTTCCTCGGCAATCCGGGCCAGGCCACCTACGCCGCCGCCTGCACCGCCCAGGACGCCATCGGCCACGCGCTCGCCGCCCGGCTGCCGTACCCCGTCCGGGTCCTGAACTGGGGACCGTGGTCGGGCTCGACGCTCACCGAGCGGCACCGGGGCCGGTTGGCCGCGGCAGGTTTCCATCCGCTCCCGCCCGGTACGGGCATCGAGGTGCTGGCCGGCGTGCTCGACCGGCCGGAGATTCAGGTGGTGGTCATGTCGGGCACCGAGAGCGCCCTGAACGGGATCGGCGTGGAGACGACGGGCCAGGCACCCGTCGTCTGGGCCCCGGAGCCCTGGCGGGAGACGGTGGCCACCGAGCTGCTGGCCATGGTGCGTGCGGTGGCCGGGCTCAGCGTGGCCGAACTGGGCGAGGACGACCAGCTCAACCGGTTCGGCTTCGACTCCATCATGTACACCAGGCTCAGTCACCAGGTGAACGTGCGATGGGGCCTGGACGCGACCCCCGCGGCGTTCTTCGGGGTGTCCACCGCCAGGGAGCTGGTGGCGAAGATCCTCGACGAGTACGGGGCGGAGCTGGCCCGCCACCACCGTCCCCCGACCCCGGCCGCGCCGACCCCGGCCGCTGCGGTCAGCGTGGCCCCCCGGATCGCCGGTCCGGCCGTGCTGACCGGGCCCGCCCCGGACCCGCAGCCGACCGCAGCGGACGGGGTGGCGATCGTCGGAATGGCCGGCATGCTGCCCGGCTCCGACGACCTGGACGAGTTCTGGGCCCACCTCGTCGCCGGCGACGACCTGGTCACCGAGATTCCGCCGGACCGCTGGGACTGGCGGCGCATCCACGGCACCCCCGAACCGGGCGAGTTCCGCACCACCGCCCGTTGGGGCGGCTTCCTGCGCCGGGTGGACCTGTTCGACGCCGAGTTCTTCGGTGTCTCACCCACCGAGGCGACCGCGATGGACCCACAGCATCGTCTCGTCCTCGAGGCGGCCTGGACGGCGATCGAGGACGCCGGCATCCGCCCCAGCGACCTCGCCGGCACCGACACCGGCGTGTTCGTCGGCAGCAGCACCTACGACTACTTCGAGCTCCAGCACGCCCTGGCGGTGCCGCTCGACGGGTACCAGACCGTCGGCCGGGCGCACGCGATCCTGTCCAACCGGGTGTCGTACCTGCTGGACCTGCACGGCCCGTCCGAGACGATCGACACCGCCTGCTCGTCGTCGCTGGTCGCCGTGCACCACGCGGCGGAGGCGATCCGCAGCGGGGAGTGCACGGTGGCGCTGGCCGGCGGCGTCAACGTGATCGCGTCACCGACGCTGTTCGTGGACATGAGCCAGGCCGACATGCTCAGCCCCGACGGCCGCTGCCGGGCCTTCGACGCCCGCGCCAACGGCATCGCCCGCGCCGAGGGCGCCGGCATCGTGGTGCTCAAACGACTCAGCGATGCCCTCGCCGACGGCAACGTCATCCACGGTGTGCTGCTCGGTAGCGCGATCAACCACGGCGGGCGCAGCAACTCGCTCACCGCGCCGAACCCGGCGGCCCAGGCCGCCTGCATCGTCGCCGCGCACCGTCGGGCCGGGACCGACCCGCGCACGGTGACCTACGTCGAGACCCACGGGACCGGCACCGAGCTGGGTGATCCGGTCGAGATCGAGGGGCTCAAGACCGCCTTCCGCCAGCTCTACGCCGATCGTGGGATCGACGGCGGGGGACATCGGGTCGCGCTGGGCGCGGTGAAGAGCAACACCGGTCACCTGGAGGCGGCCGCCGGGGTGACCGGTCTCATCAAGGTGCTGCTCGCCATGCGGCACCGGGAACTACCCGGCAATCCACACCTGGAGACGCTCAACCCGCACCTGCGGCTCGACGGCAGTCCACTGCACGTGCTGCGCGGCAACGAGCCGTGGCGGCCGGCCGTCGACCCGGACGGCGCGGAGGTTCCACTGCGCGCCGGACTGAGCTCGTTCGGTCTCGGCGGCGTCAACACGCACCTGGTCCTGGAGGAGTTCCGTGTCCACCCCGGTGCCGGTCGGCCCGGACCGTACCTGTTCGTGCTGTCGGCCCGGGACGCCGAGCGGCTGCGCGGGTACGCCGAACACCTGGTCCGCTGGGTGCGGGACGCCACCGACGTGGACCCGGCAGCCCTGGCCTACACCTTGCAGACCGGCCGGGAGGTCTTCGCCGAACGGCTCGCCGTGGTCGCGGACGACACCGCCGCCCTGGTGCGACGCCTGACCGGGTGGCTGGCCGGGACGAGCGACGACGGCGTCAGCGTGGGCGACGGCCGGGGGACCGGCACCGCGTTGCTGCTGGACGGTCCCGAGGGACGGCAGTACCTGCGCGCCGTGATGACGGCCGGGAAGCTCGACAAGATCGCCCGGCTGTGGGTGGACGGCGTCGCGATCGACTGGACCGACCTGTGGCCGGGGGAGCCCGTCCGGCGGATCACCGCACCGACCTCCGCCTTCGCCCGGCAGAGCTACTGGATCACGCCCGGACCACGGTTCGACCGGGTGCAGGCCGCGGCGACCGGACTTGTCGCAGCCGACCCGGCCCAGGTCACCGACGCGGTGCCGGAGGCGGTGCCGCCGGACCCGGCACCGGTGACCGCCGTGGCCCCCGTACCGGCGGCGACCGGCACCGGCGGCGACCCGGAGGCGGCGGTGCGCGACCACGTCCGCGACCTGCTCGCCGCGCACCTGGGCATGGACCCGGACCGACTGTCGCCCGACCGGGTGCTCTCCGACGTCGGCGTGGACTCGCTGGGCCTGCGTCGCCTCAGCCGCCGCCTCGGGGCCACCTACGGTGTCGACGTACCGACCCGTCTGTTCAACGTCGGGCAGACCGTCCGCGCCCTGGCCAGGACGATGCACGAGACGTACGGGCCGTTGCCCGCGGCCGTCGCGCCGGCACCCGCCCCGGGCAACGGGATCGGCGCCCTGCTGGCCGGGCTGCGCGACGGATCGGTCAAGGTCGACGACGCGCTGGCCGACCTGCGGTGGGGAAACGGCCGATGAGCCCGGCACTGCGGGACATCCTCGCCGCCGTCGCCGCCGGTGAGCTGCCCGACGACGTCGCCGAGTCGCTGTTGCGCGGCCTGACCGGTCCGGGACCGGAGACGGCCGGGCCATACCCGTTGAGCCGCGGTCAGGCGGCACTCTGGGCGATCCACGCCAGCCGGCCCGGCACCACCTCGTACAACCTCCCGCTGGGGCTGTGGCTGGGTGACGGGGTCGACCCCGGGGTGCTCACCCGGGCCCTGGTCGCCGCGGTGCAGCGGCAGCCGGGGCTGCGGATCGCCGTCCGCCTGGACGGGGGCACACCGGTGCAGGAGATCGTCGAGCGGCCGGTCGAGGTGGTGCGGCTCGACCTGGGGCACGTCACCGACGGGGAGTTCGCCGCCCGGGTCCGACGTCTGGTGCACACCCCGTTCGACCTGGAACACGACCCACTGCACCGGATGTGGTTGATCGCGGCGCCCGGGGACCGGACCCTGCTGCTCCTGGTGTTCCACCACCTGATCACCGACGGGATCTCCAGCCACCTGGTGCTGCGCGACATCGTGGCCTGCCACGACGCGCTGGCCGGCCCCGGCGTCCTGCCACCTGTCGAACCGGCCGCCACCTACCGCGAGTTCGTCCGCCGGCAGCAGGAACTGCTCGACGGGCCGGCCGCCGCGACACACCGCCGCTGGTGGCTCGACCGGCTGGCCGGCGCGTCCAGCGGTCCCGTCCTCGACGCGATCACCGACCGGCGGCGGACCGGGCCGGCCACCGGGGACACCGGCGCGATGGTGCAGTTCCGCCTGCCGCAGGCCAGCTGGGCGGCCGTTCGCCGCACCGCCGGCGCGGCCGGGCTCACCCCGTTCAGCGTGCTGCTGGGCGCCTTCAGCGTGCTGCTGCACCGGCACTCCGGCCACCGTGACGTCAGCGTCATGGTGCCGACCGACGGCCGGATCTCCGAGCGGTTCGACCGCACCGTGGGCTACCTGATCAACCCGGTGGTGGTGCGGGTGGACTGCGACCCACGGCGCAGCTTCGCCGAGCTGATGACCGCCGTGCACGACCACATGGCGCAGGCCGAGGAGCACAGCGACTACCCGTTCGCCGCCGTGGTCGGCGACCTGCGCCGCGAATCCGGCACCGCGGTCTCCTTCGACATCGGCTTCTACCTCCAGCAGGGTGTCGGCGGCGACCAGGACATGGCCGCCGGGCAGACCGTCTTCCGCGACGCCCTCGAACTGACCCAGGAGGGCGAGAACCCGCTGGTCGTCGAGGTCGTGGTGCGCGGACCGGCGGCGCTGGTGTACGTCAAGTACGACCGTGACCTGTTCGACCGCACCACGGCCGAGCGGCTGGCCGAGCACTTCCGGCTGCTGCTTGAGGCCGTCACCGCCGACCCGGGGCAGCGGATCGGTGACCTCGCCCTCACCACCGCGCAGGAGCACGCCCTCGTCGAGCGGGCCAACGCCACCCGGGTCGGGCGGCCCCACGACGTGAGCGTGGCCGATCTCGTGCTGGCCCGCGCGGCGTCGGCCCCGGAGCGGGTCGTGGTGATCGACGCCGACGGCACGACCGGCTTCGGCGAGCTGGCCGGGCGGGTGCACGCCCTGGCGCGAACCCTCGGTGCCGCCGGGGTGACCCGTGGCGACCTGGTCGGCGTGCTGTCCGGCCGGCGGGCCGCGATGATCGCGGCGATGCTGGCGGCGCACACCGTCGGTGCCGCGTACGTGCCGCTCGACCCGGACTTCCCACCCGCCCGCCTCGCCCACATCTGCACCGACGCCGGCCTCGCCGCGGTCCTGGTCGACCCCGCGTACGCCGACCGCCTGCCCGCCACGGCACCGGGCACCCGGATTCCGCTCGACGGCACCGCCACCGCGGCCCCCGGCCCGGTGGTCGCCTGCCGCGACGACGACCTCGCGTACGTGCTGTACACCTCCGGCTCCACCGGGCAGCCCAAGGGCGTCGAGGTCACCCACGGCAACCTGGTCAACTTCCTCACCGCGATGGCCGAGCAGCCCGGCTGCGCCGACGACGACGTGCTGCTGGCCGTCACCACGGCCGGGTTCGACATCGCCGGCCTGGAACTGCTGCTGCCGCTCACCCGGGGCGCCACCGTCCACCTCGCACCGGCGGAGGTCACCCGCGACGGCTTCGCGCTCGCCCGTCTGCTCGACGACAGTGGCGCGACGATCGTCCAGGCGACCCCGGCCACCTGGCAGATGCTGCTGGCCGCCGGCTGGCGCGGCCGGGTGCCCCGGCTGCTGTGCGGCGGGGAGGCGCTGAACGCCGAACTGGCGGCGGAGCTGCTGGACCGGGCCGGCGAGCTGTGGAACATGTACGGCCCGACCGAGACCACGATCTGGTCCTCGGCGCTGCGGGTACGCCGCGACCGGCCGATCACGGTCGGCACCCCGATCGCGAACACGACGTTCCACCTCGCCGGCCCGGACGGTGACCCGGTCCCGTTCGGGGCCACCGGGGAACTGCTGATCGGCGGGGACGGCGTCGCCCGGGGCTACCGGGGTCGTCCCGAGCTGACCGCCGAGCGTTTCGTCGTGCGGGACGGGCAGCGACGCTACCGCACCGGGGACCTGGGCCGGTGGACCGACGACGGCGAGCTGCTGCTGTTGGGCCGGGCCGACCGGCAGATCAAGCTACGTGGCCACCGCATCGAGCTCGGCGAGATCGAGGCGGCGATCCGTCGTACCGGCGTGACCGCCGAGGCGGGCGTGGTCCTGCGCGACGAACAGCCGCGCCTGGTCGCCTTCGTCGTCGCCGAACCCGAGGCTGCCGCGACGGTCGTCGCACGGATCGGGGAGTGGCTGCCGGCGTACATGATCCCGTCCCGGACCGTGCCGTTGCTCCGGCTGCCGATGACCCCGAACGCCAAGGTCGACACCGTCCGGCTCGCCACCGCCCCGCTCGACGAGCTGATCCGTGACCTCGGCCACCCGCAGACGCCACGGACGCCCCGGCCGGACGACAGCGGCCGGCTGCTGGCCACCCTGCGGGAGTTGGCCGCGGGGGTGGCCGCCGTCGACCCGGACGAGATCCCGGTGGACAGGCCGCTCGGCGAGGCCGGCTTCGACTCGGTCGGCTTCACCCGCCTGGCGATGGCGGTCCGCGTCCGCTTCGGCGTCCCGGTCAGCCCCACGCTCTTCTACGCCCACCCCGTCCTCACCTCCCTCGCGGCGCACCTGGGCGCCACCCACCCGGCAGCGGTCACGGACAGCGGACCCGGCACTGGGCCGGCGGCGGCGACGCCGGTCCGGGTCGTCGGATCCGACGCACCGCCGCCGCGCACCGGCTATCCGCCGGTGGCGATCGTCGGCGTCGGCGGCCGGTTGCCGGCCTCCGGGTCGCTGCGCGAGTTCTGGACGCACCTCGCCGAGGGCCGGGACCTCACCGAGCCCTACCCGGTGGGGCGCGGCTTCTCGGCGCGGCTGTTCCCGGAACGGTTCCGCGGATCGTTCGTCCGGGACGTCGACGCCTTCGACGCGGCGCGGTTCCGGATCTCGCCGCGCGAGGCGGGTCAGATGGATCCGCAGCACCGGCTCCTGCTGCACGCCGCCGACGAGGCGCTGCTCGACGCCGGGCTTCGGCCCGCGGCGCTGGCCGGGAGCCGCACCGGGGTCTTCGTCGGTCTCAGCGGCGCCGACTACCTGAGCCTGCTGCCCCCCGGATCGCCGGACATGGGTGACCACTTCCTGATCGGCAACGTCGCCTCGATCGCCGCCAACCGCATCTCGTACGTGTACGACCTGCGCGGCCCCAGCGCGGTCTACGACACCGCCTGCTCCAGCTCCCTGGTGGCGATCCACCGCGCGGCCCGTGCCCTGCACCTCGGCGACTGCGAGCTGGCCCTGGCCGGCGGCGCGAACCTGCTGCTGTCCCCCCACGGGTTCACCGGCCTGCGCCGGGCCGGCATGCTCAGCCCCGACGGCCGGTGCAAGACCTTCGACGAGCGCGCGGACGGCTACGGCCGGGGCGAGGGCGTGGTGCTGCTGGCGCTCAAACTGCTGGACCGGGCGGTGGCCGACGGTGATCCGGTGCACGCCGTGCTGATCGGCTCGGCCGAGAACCACGGCGGCCACACCCACTCCCTGACCGTGCCCAACCCGCAGGCTCAGCGCGACGTCCTGATCGCGGCGCACCGGGCGGCGGCGGTGCCACCCGACACGATCGGCTACGTCGAGGCGCACGGCACCGGGACACCGCTCGGCGATCCGATCGAGGTCGACGCGCTGCGGGAGGCGTTCGCGCAGCTGTACCGCGACTGGGGACTGCCGGTCGTGCCGGGGCGCACCGGACTCGGCTCGGTGAAGGCCAACATCGGCCACCTCGAGGCCGCCGCGGGTGTCGCCGGAGTGGTGAAGGTGCTGCTGAGCATGCGACACCGGCTGATGCCCGGCCTGGTCGGCCTGCGCACCCCCAATCCGATGATCGATCTGACCGGCAGCCCGTTCCGGCTCCAGGCCGAGACACAGCCCTGGGAACCGGCGGAGGGCGTACCGGCACGCGCCGGCGTCAGCTCCTTCGGCATGGGCGGCAGCAACGTACACGTCGTGGTGGCGGAAGCGGAGAGGCAGTGATGGGCAACAGCACCGAGGACCGCGCCGCCCGGCTGATCGTCCTGTCGGCCGCCGGCCGCGAACAGCTCGACCGGTACCGGACCGAGCTGGTGGCATGGTTGCAGGCGCACCCGCAGACGACGCTCGACCGGATCGAGAACACCCTGTGGACGGGCCGGGAGGAGCTGACGGAACGGCTCGCCGTGGTGGTGACCAGCGTCGCGGAGCTGACCGAACGGCTCCGTGACGGCACGGGGACCGTCACCGGCACGGCCACGCGCACCACCGGTGAGCCGGTCGTGACCGGCGACCTGCACGAGGCTGCCAGGCTGTGGGTCGCGGGTGCCGCGATCGCCCGGCCACACCCCACGGGCCGGCGACCGGTCCGGCTGTCACTACCGCAGCCGCCGCCGGTCACCCACCGGTACTGGATCGACCCGCCGGCCACCCTCGCCGCCGACCCGGCCGAGCGGACCCTCACCGGCGACGAGTTCTACCTGCGCGACCACGCCCTGGGCCAGGTGCGCATCCTGCCCGCCGTCGTCGCCCTCGAATTCGCCGTCGACGCCGCCGCCCGGGCCGGGCACGGCACCGCGACGGGCGTCGAGAACGTCATCTGGGCCCGACCGGTGGTGCTCACCGGCGAGCCGGTCCGGATACGGGTGCGACTGGTGCCCGCCCCCGACGGCGTCGCCTACGAGCTGCGCCGCGTCGACGGCACCCGGGACGGGGAGCTGTGCTCGACCGGGACCCTGCGCTTCGACGACGTCGCGACGGCGGCCCGCCTCGACCTGACCGCGGTGCGTGCCCGCCTGCCCCGCACCGCCTCGGCGGACGACTGCTACGCGGTCTTCACCGCGCTCGGCGGCGGGTACGGACCGAGCCTGCGCGGGTTACGCGGGATCCGTTTCACCCCCGGCGAGGCGCTGGCCGAGGTCGGCGTGCCGGACGCCGCCGACCTGCCGTTCGAGGACTTCACCCTGCACCCCTCCCTGCTGGACGCGATGCTGCAGGCGGCGCTCTGGACCGCCGCCGACCCGTCCGCCCCGCGCCCGCGCGAGCTGCCCTTCTCCATCGACCGGGTGGAGATCCTCGGGCCGCTGCCGGAGCACGGGTACGTCCACGCCGTCGCCACCGGTACGGGACACGACATCGCCCTCGCCGCCGCCGACGGCCGCGTCGCCGTCCGGCTGCACGGTGTCGTCACCCGCGCGGTCAGGGACCAGGCCGACGCGGTGGCCACCCACCTGCTGGCCCAACGGTGGCGGGACGCCCCGCTGCGCCCCGCTGTCCCGGCGGGGCGCACCGTGGTGCTGGACCCCGGCTCGGACAGCCCCTTCCCGAGCCTCGATCCGCTGGTGGTGGTCCGCCTCGGCGACGACGACCCGCTACCCGGCCTGATCCGGCTCTTCCGGGCCTGGGCCGCGCAGCCGAGCCGACGGCCGGTCCGGGTGCTGCACGTGTTCCGACCGTCCGGTGCGGCCACCGACGCCCGCCTGCTGGCCCTGGACGGCATGGCGCGCAGCATCGCCAACGAGCATCCGGACTTCCGGGTCGCGGTGATCAACACCGACGACGCCGACCTGCGGGCGGTCGCCGCCGGGGAGGCCGCCGCCGAACACGAGTTCCGGGTCCGGTACGCCGCCGGCGGCCGGCAGGTGGCCCGGTGGGAGCCGATCGTCCCGGCACCCGCCCCGACGCCGCTGACGCCGCACGGGACGGTGCTGGTCACCGGCGGCGCCGGTGTGATCGGCCGACACATGGTCACCCACCTGGGGCCATCGGCGCGGTACGTGCTGACCGGGCGGTCCGCCGACGCCGACCTGAGCGTCCTGCGTGCCGCCGGGATCGACGTGCACTACCTGTCCTGCGACCTGGGCGCGCCGGGCGCGGCCGAGCGGTTGGTCGAGCGGGTCCGTGAGACGTTCGGGCCGTTGCGGGGGGTGCTGCACCTGGCCGGCGTCACCCGTGACTCGTTCCTCCTGCGCAAGACCGACGAGGAGATCGCCGCGGTGCTGGGGCCCAAGGTCCACGGCACGCTCGCCCTGGACCGGGCGACGGCCACGGACCCGCTCGACTTCTTCGTCTGCTTCTCCTCGATGTCCGGGGCGGGCAGCCCGGGACAGGCCGACTACGCCTACGCCAACCGCTTCCTCGACGCGTTCACCGCCTGGCGACGCGACAGCGACCGGCCCGGCCGCAGTCTCAGCGTGCTGTGGTCGCTGTGGGCCGACGGCGGGATCCGGATGGACGCCGACGACGCCACGCAGGACCGTATCGTCCGCCGCTCCGGGTTGCGTCCACTGCCGACCGTGGCCGCCCTGGCCGCCTGGGACAGGGCGTTGGGCCACGACGGTGATCACGTCCTGGTCGCGCACGGGGAGCTGGACCGCATCCGGCAGCTGCTCGACGCGCCGGCACCGGTCCCGGCAGCGGCACCGGTCCCGGCAGCGGCACCGGTCCCGGCGGCGACGCCGGCCGACGCCACCGCTGCGGTCACCGCGGTCGCCGAGGAGTTCCTGCGGGGCGTGCTGGCCGAGGTCTTCGACTATCCGCCGGAGGACATCGACGCGGACACCGCGTTCGAGCAGTACGGCATCGACTCGCTGCTGATCATGGACCTGACCCGGCGGCTCGAGGACCACTTCGGATCGCTGCCGAAGACCCTCTTCTTCGAGTACCAGGACCTGCGCGGCCTCGCCGGCTGGTTCGCCGAGCAGCACGGCACCCGCCTGACCGAACTCGCCCCGACGACACCCCCGGCACCGGAGCCGCCGGCGGTCCCGGCCGCGGTGACAGCCCCGCAACCCGACCCCGCCGCACCCGGATCCCCGCAGCCGGAGCCCATCGCGATCGTCGGCGTCGCGGCCAGGTTCGCCGAATCCGACACCCTCGACGAGTTCTGGGCGAACCTGCGGGCCGGCCGCGACCTGATCACCGAGATCCCGGCGGACCGCTGGGACTGGCGTGACTACGACCAGGCCACCCCGGCCGACCGGGCGGCCCGGTACAGCCGGTGGGGCAGCTTCCTGCGGGGCATCGACCGCTTCGACCCGCTCTTCTTCGGCATCTCCCCGCGAGAGGCGGAGATTATCGACCCACAGGAGCGGCTGTTCCTCCAGACCGCCTGGCACGCCATGGAAAACGCCGGACACACCCGGGCCGGCCTGCGGGGCCGCCGCGTCGGGGTCTACGCCGGCGCCATGTACGGCCTCTACCAGCTCCACGAGGCCGCCGACGGCCGGATCGGCGCGTCGTCGCACGCGTCCATCGCCAACCGCGTCTCGTACACCCTGGGCCTGACCGGTCCCAGCCTCGGGGTGGACACCATGTGCTCCTCCTCGCTGACCGCCATCCACCTCGCCGTCCGCGACCTGCGCTCCGGTGAGACCGAGATGGCCTTCGCCGGGGGTGTCAACCTGCACGTCCACCCCTACAAGTACCGGTTCCTCGGCCAGGGCGGCTTCACCTCCAGCGACGGCCGGTGCCGCAGCTTCGGTGCGGACGGTGACGGCTACGTGCCCGGCGAGGGCGTGGGCGTGGTGCTGCTCAGACCGCTGTCGGCCGCCATCCGGGACGGCGACCACATCCACGGCGTCATCCTCGGTACCTCCGTCAACCACGGCGGCAGGACCAACGGTTTCACCGTGCCCAACCCGGTCGCCCAGAGCGACCTCGTGGAGCGGGCGCTGACCGAGGCCGGGGTCACGGCCGCCTCGCTCGGTTACCTGGAGGCGCACGGCACCGGTACCGCCCTCGGCGACCCGGTGGAGATCCGGGCGCTGGCCCGCGCTCTGGACGCCTCCGGCCTGCCCCGGGACAGCCTGCCGATCGGCTCGGTGAAATCCAACATCGGCCACCTCGAGTCGGCCTCCGGGATGGCCGGACTCTGCAAGGTGCTCCTGCAGATCCGGCACGGGGAACTCGTACCGTCGTTGCACGCGGACCCGGTGAACCCGAACATCGACTTTGCCTCCACGCCGCTGCGGGTGCAGACCGAGGTGGCCCCCTGGCCCCGCCCGGATGGGCGGCCGCGCCGCGCCGGCATCAGCTCGTTCGGCGCGGGCGGAGCCAACGCCCACCTGGTGGTCGAGGAACACCTCCCCGAGCCCTCTGCGGCCGTCGCGCCGCGCCCCCGGCTCTTCCCGCTGTCGGCCCGTACGCCGGAAAGCCTGCGGCTGCTGGCCGGGCGGCTCGCCGACGCCGTGGCCGACGGTCCCGCCGACCGGCTCGCCGACGTGGCGTACACCCTGCAACAGGGACGCGAGGCATGGGCCGACCGCATGGTGGTGCTCGCCTCGACGGCGGACGAGCTGGTCGACCGGCTGCGCGCGGGCACCGGAGACGGCGTGTGGACGGGTAGCGTCCGTGGCCGCAACGCCGCCCGCGCCGTCGTTCCGGCCGCCACGGACCTTCCGGACCTGGCGGCGGCCTGGACCGCCGGCGCGACAGTCGACTGGGGCGGCACCGGTCGGCGGCTGCCGCTGCCCGGATACCCGTTCGAGGAACTGCGCTGCTGGATCACCGAGCAGACCTGGGCGCCGCCGACGGCCGGCCCGCCCACGCACCCGCTGCTGGGCGCGATCGATCCGGCCGGCAGCATGACCGGGCTGACCTACCGAACCACGTTCCCACCCGGGCATCCGCTGATCGACGGACACCGCGTCGGCGACATGCGCCTGCTTCCCGCCGCGGCGGTCCTGGAGATGGCCCGGGCGGCCGCCGCGACCGTCGGCCACCCGGTGCCGGTCCGCCTGCGCGATGTCCGCTGGCTGCGCCCCTTCGTGGTCGCCGATGCCACCCGCCGCCTCGCGACCCGGCTGCGCAGCGACGGCACCGGCCTGGTCTTCTCCCTGCTCGACGACGCCGGTGACCTGGTGGCCGAGGGGGGCGTCGAGACACTGACCGGCGTCGTGCCGGAGCCCGTCGCGGTCGAGCGGATCCGGACGGCCCTGCCGCACCGGCACGACGGGGCGGCCGTCTACGCCGACCTCGCCGCCGCCGGCCTGGTCTACGGCCCCGCCCTACGAGCCGTCGAATGGATCGTCTCGGGCACCGGGGAGGCGCTGGCCAGCCTGCGCCTGCCCACCGAGGCCGCCCCGCTCGCCGGCTGCGCGCTGCCGCCCGCCCTGCTCGACGGTGCACTGCACACGTTCGCGGTGCTGCGCGACCCCACCGACGGACCGGCGATGGTGCCGTTCGCGCTCGCCGCCGCCGAGGTCTTCGCGCCCCTACCGGACCAGGTGTACGCCCACGTCCGGGCCGTCGGCCCGGACCGGTACGACCTGACCCTGACCGACCGGGCCGGCGGCGTCTGCGTTCGCCTGCGTGACCTGGCCCTGCGCCCGGCTCCCGGGGCGCGGGCGTCCCGTGCCGGGTCCGCCGTGGCCGGGCCGGCGGTGGACGACCTGATGTACGTACCCCGCTGGTCCCCGACTCCGGCCGAGCCCCTGACCGTGGACGACGCGGACACCTGGCTGATCGGTCCTCCCGCCGCCGCGCCGCTCGCCGCCGTCCTCGCCGCCCGGCTCGGCGGTGCGGTCACCGACATCGGCGCCGACGGTTCCGTCGTGCCGGCCGGACGGCCGGGCCACGTGGTCGTGCTCTCCGGCCCGGCCGCCGGCCGCACCGACGACCTCGCCGCCCTCGACCGCGCCCAGGAGCACGGCGTCCTGGCCCTGTTCCGCGTCGCCAAGGCGTTACAGCGGTCGGGCGCACCGGTACGGCTCACCGTGGTCACCGAGGACGCCCTGAGCACCGGCCCGGAACCGGTCGGCAACCCCTACGCGGCGAGCCTGCACGGACTGGCCCTCTCCCTGGCCCGGGAACACCCGCGCTGGCGGGTGGCGGTGGTCGACCGCTCGTCGACCGATCCCCTGTCCGCCGACGTCCTCGACGTGCCCGCCGGCGGCCCGTACGCCCTGCGCGCCGGTGTCCTGCACCGGCGGAGCCTGGTCCCCGTCACCGCCGCTGCCCCCCGCGAGGCGATCCGCCACGGGGGCGTCTACCTGATCCTCGGCGGTGCCGGAGGTATCGGCCTGGAGCTCACCGAATGGCTGGTACGCGGCTACCGGGCGAGGGTGGTGCTGGTCGGCCGCAGCGAGCTGGACGACGGACGCCGGGAACGACTGCGCCGCCTGGACCCGGCCGGCGAGCTGGTGTCGTACCGCAGGGCCGACGCCACCGACCCGGCGGCACTCGCCGACGTGGTCACGGCTGTCCGGACCCGGCACGGCGCGTTGCACGGGGTCGTGCACGCCACCATCGTGCTGCGTGACCAGATCGTCGCCACGATGACCGAGGAGACCTTCCGGACCGTTCTCGACGCCAAGACGCGGACCTCGGTGGCCCTGCACCACGCCATCGGAACCGCCGCCGGGCTCGACTTCGTGCTGTTCTTCTCCTCCGCGGTGGCGCTGTCGGGCAGCGCCGGGCAGGCCAACTACGCCGCCGGATCGACGTTCGAGGACGCGTTCGCCCAGCACCTCGACGGCGTCCTGCCCGCCCGTTCGGCCGTCATCAACTGGGGTTACTGGGGCACCGTGGGCATCGTCGCGGACGAACGGTACCGGGAGCAGCTGGCCCGGACCGGAATCCGGTCGATCACCCCGGCGGAGGGCATGGCGGCGGTGCACGACGTGCTGGGTCGTACCGACCGGCAGGTCGTGGTGATCAAGGCGGACGCCGGTGTGCTGGCCGCCGCCGGGGTCGAGCGGCCCGGGGACCCGGCCGGCGACGACGAACTGGCACCGTCGGCGGCTGCCCTGGCACCGGTCGCGCCGCTGTTGACCGACGCCGACCAGGCGTCGCTGGACGCAATCGTGACCGGCTGGCTGTGGGAGCTGTTCCGCGACGAGGGCGTGTTCCGCAGCGACAACGAGCGGTGGACCGCCGTCGACGTCCAGCGACGGCTGCGGATCGCCGACGGGCAGTCCCGGCTCTTCGCCGAACTGCTGCGGGTGCTCACCGCGGCCGGCTTCCTGCACGACGACGGCACCGCGCTGGTGCCCACGAACCGGCCGGCCCCGGTGGACCCGGAGAACGAGCTGATCGCACTCTGCGCGCGCCAGCCGGCACTGAACCGCATCGACCGCCTGCTGAGGCCCTGCATGCGCGACCTGTTCGGGGTGCTGAGGGGCAGCGTGCGCGCCACCGAGGTGATGTTCCCCGGCGGGTCCACGGCGTTGGTGGAGGACGCCTACCGGGGCAGCCCCGTCGTCGACCGTGCCAACGAACTCGTGGTGGCCGCGGCGCTGGACCGGATCGGCCGGCTGGGCGGACCGGTCACGGTCGTCGAGATCGGGGCCGGGACCGGTGGCACCACCGCGAGCCTGCTGCCCGCCCTGACCGCCAGCGGCAGGGATCTGACCTACGTGTACACCGACATCTCGCCCGCGTTCCTGCAACACGGCCGGCAGCGGTTCGCCGAGCGCTACCCGACGGTGCGCTTCCAACGACTCGACATCTCCGGCGACCCGGCCGCGCAGGGATTCCCGCCCGGCGAGGCGGATCTCGTGGTGGCCGCCAACGTCCTGCACGCCACCCCGGACCTGCTGCACACCCTGCGCGCGGTCGCGGCGCTACTCAAACCGGGCGGACACCTGGTGCTCAACGAGGCCAGCAGCAACGCCGTCACCACGACGCTCACCTTCGGCCTGCTCGACGGCTGGTGGCTGCACCGCGACACCGGCCTGCGCCTGCCCGGATCCCCCCTGCTGTCCGGGGCCGGCTGGCGCACCGCGCTCGAGCTGGCCGGGTTCGCCCGCAGCCGGGCCCTCCCCGCCGACCGGGCGCTCACCCAGCACGTCGTCGTCGCGGCCACCGGCCCGGCTGCGGCGACGCCCGTGCCGGCGGTGTCGCAGCCGAGCCCCGCCGCCGCGCAGCCGCTGGCCGAGCCCGACCGCGAGGCGACAGCCGGGTCGCCGCCGCGCCCCGGCGACGCGCAGCGGCTCGTCGAGGCCGCCCGCGAGTACGTCAAGGACGCGTTCGTCCAGGTCCTCCAGGTGCCCCGCGACCGGCTGTGGCTGGACGAGACGTACGAGAACTTCGGGGTCGACTCGTTGACCGTGCCCCGCATCGCCGACCTGCTCGCCGAGCGGATGGGGGACCTGCCGGCCACCCTGCTGTTCGAGCGTCCGACCATCCGCGAGGTCGCCGACCACCTGGTCGAGCGGTACCCGCAGAGCGTCAGGGGCCTGCTGCCCGCCGAACCCCCGCCCGTGCCGGTGGTCGGTCCGTCGGCACCGTCCATGCCGGCGGCGACGGTCGAGCCCGCCGAGCGGCCGACGCCGACGCCGGACACCCGGATCGCCGTGATCGGCATGGCCGGCCGGTACCCGCTCGCCGACGACGTCGACACGTTCTGGGCCAACCTGCGGGCCGGCCGGGACTGCGTCCGCGAGGTACCGGCCGACCGCTGGGATCCGTCGGCGGTCTCCGAGGTGGACGGCAGACCGGTCAGCCGGTGGGGTGGCTTCCTCGACCACATCGACGAGTTCGACCCGCGGTTCTTCCAGATGTCGATGCGTGAGGCGGAACTGACCGACCCGCAGGAGAGACTGTTCCTGCAGACCGCCTGGCACACCCTGGAGGACGCCGGATATCCGCACGGCCGGCTCCGGGGCAGCCGGGTGGGCGTCTACGTCGGCGTCATGTACGGCCACTACCAGCTCCTGGAGGACGAGCGCGGGCTGGCCGGGGGAATGGGCTACGCGTCGATCGCCAACCGGGTGTCGTACGTCCTCGACCTGCACGGCCCGAGCCTGGCCGTCGACACCATGTGCTCGTCGTCCCTGACCGCCATCCATCTCGCCTGTACGGCACTGGCCGCCGGGAACGCGGACTACGCGCTGGTGGGCGGCGTGAACCTCACCCCGCATCCGCGCAAGTACCGGCAACTCGCGGCCGGCGGGTTCACCGGCGACACCGGGCGGTGCCGCAGCTTCGCGGCCGGCGGCGACGGCATGGTCCCCGGCGAGGGCGTCGGCGCGGTCCTGCTCAAGCCGCTGGCCGCCGCCGAACGCGACGGTGACCGCATTCTCGGGGTCATCCTCGGCAGCGCCGTCAACCACGGCGGCAAGACCGGCGGGTACGCCGTACCCAGCCCGGGCGCCCAGAGCGAGGTCGTCACGAGCGCCCTGCGGGCCGCCGGTGTCGACCCGGCCACCGTGTCGTACGTGGAGGCGCACGGCACCGGCACGGCGCTGGGCGATCCCGCCGAGATCGCCGGCCTGACCCGGGTGTTCGGCGACGCCCCCGCCGCATCGATCGCCATCGGCTCGGTGAAGTCGTCCGTCGGTCACCTGGAGTCCGCGGCGGGCATCGCGGGCCTGACGAAGGTGCTGCTGCAGATGCGGGCGGGGGAACTCGCGCCGTCACTGCACGCCGAGGAGCTCAACCCGGCCGTCGACTGGGCGGGCGTCCCGTTCCGCGTGCAGCGCGAGGTGGCACCGTGGACCGGCCCGCAGCCACTGCGTGCCGGGGTCAGCGCCTTCGGCGCCGGCGGCTCCAACGCGCACGTCCTGGTCGAGCAGTACCGGGCCGGATCACCCTCCGGCGTCGTACCGGTGCCGGCCGTCTTCCCGTTTTCGGCGCGCGACGCGCAGGCGCTGCGCCGCGTCGTCGAGCGGATGCTGGGCCGGTTGCGCGGCGGGGCGGCCGGACCCGGCCTGTCCGAGATCGCCTCGGCCGCCGGGGTGCCGGTCACCGCCGTCGACGAGCCGCTCGACGAACTCGGCCTGGACCCCGCCGTGATCATGCGGCTGGCCGGGCGGGACAGCACCCTGAACGTCGGGGCCGTGCACAGCGGATCGACCCTGCGTCAGCTTGCCGCGGCCCTGCCGGCCGCCGGGGACCTCGACCTCGACCTCGACCGGCTGGCCTACACGCTCCAGACCGGGCGCGAGGCGATGGCACACCGGCTCGCCGTGGTCGCCCATCGGCCCGACGAGCTGATCGACCAGCTCGACTCCTTCCTCGCCGGGCGGTCGTCGGGCTGGACCGGGGTGGTCACCGCGGAGCCCGGCCCCCCGGTCGCGCCGGGCCCGGACCCGCGCGACGTCGCACGCCGCTGGGTGGCCGGCGAGGTGATCGACTGGCGGGGGACGCCCGGCCGCGGACCGGAGCCGCTGTCGCTGCCCGGGTACCCGTTCGAGCGGGTCCGCTGCTGGATCCGGTCCGCCGCGCCGACGGTCGCCACGCCGGTGCCGGGCCGGCCGACCGGCCCGCGCCGCCCCGCGCTGGACACCGTGCTGCGACTGGTCAGCGGAATCAGCGGCTATCCGGTGACCGACCTCGACCCGGATGCGTCGTTCCACGATCACGGACTCGACTCGCTGGCGCTGCTGAGGCTGGCCGGTGACGTCGCCGCCGCGTTCGGGGTGCCGGTCGGCCCGGACCAGTTGCTGGCCACCCCGACCGCCACGGCCCTGGCCGAGTGGCTCACCCGTGACGACCCGAGTGCGGCACCGGATCCGTCCGGTCCGCCCGGGACGGACGATCCGGTGGTGATCGTCGGCATGGCAGGGGTGCTGCCGGGCTCCGCCGATCTGGACGAGTTCTGGGCCAACCTGGAACGTGGCGGGGACCTCTTCTCCGACGTGCCGGCCGACCGGTGGGACGTGCGGGAGCACCACGGCGATCCCGCCGGCCACCCGGAACACACCCGGGTGACCCGGGCCGGTTTCATCGCCGACGTCGACCGGTTCGACCCGCTGTTCTTCGGCATCTCCCCCCGGGAGGCCCGCTGGATGGACCCGCGGCAGCGGCTGCTGATGCGTACGGTGTGGGCCGCGCTGGAGGACGCCGGCATCGACCCCGGCGACCTGGCCGGCACCGACACCGGGCTCTTCGTGGGCGTCGGTTCCTCCGAATACGCCGAGCTGATCCAGCGTTCCGGTACCGCCACCGACGCCTACTCGTCGACCGGTCTCGCCCCGTCGATGCTGGCCAACCGCATCTCCTACCAGCTCGACCTGCACGGTCCCAGCGAACCGGTGGACACCGCCTGTTCCAGTTCGCTCGTCGCGCTGCACCGGGCGGCGGAGGCGCTGCGCCTGGGACGGTGCGGCACCGTCATCGTCGCCGGTGTCAGCCTGATGCTGTCCCCGGTCACCTTCGCCTCACTGGAACGCGCCGGGATGCTCAGCCCGGACGGTGTCGGTCGGGCGTTCGACGCCGACGCGGCCGGCTACGTACGCGGCGAGGGGGTCGGCGTCGTGGTACTCACCCGGTTCAGCCGGGCCCGGGCCGACGGCAACCCGATCCTGGCGGTGCTACGGGGCAGCGCGGTGAACCACGGCGGCCGGGCCAACTCGTTGACCGCACCCAACCCGCGCGCCCAGGCCGAGGTGATCCGACAGGCGCACCGGGAGGCGGCGGTCGACCCGCGGACGATCGGATACCTGGAGACGCACGGCACCGGCACCGTCATCGGTGACCCCGCCGAGACCAACGGGTTGCGCGAGGCGTTCGCCGACCTCTACCGCGACTGGGGCCACGAGGCACCGGCCCGGCCGCACTGCGCCCTCGGGGCGCTGAAGAACACCATCGGCCATCTCGAACCGGCGGCGGGGATCGCCGCCGTGCTGCGGGTCCTGCTGTCGCTGCGGCACGGCCGGATCACCGGCGACCCGCACGGGCCGCGGCAGAACCCGCACCTGGGTCTGGAGGGCACCCCGTTCGAGTTGGCGACGGGGCTGCGGGAGTGGCCGCCGCCCGCGCCGGCAGTGCCACGCCGCGCCGGGGTGAGCGCCTTCGGGTACGGCGGAGCCAACGCCCACGTCGTGCTCGAGGAGTACCCGGGCGCGCAGCCGCACCCGCCGGCGGGACCGGTGGTGTTCGTCCTGTCCGCCAGGGACGGCGACCGGCTGCGGGCGTACGCGCGTGCCTTCGCCGACCGGCCGGACCGGTGGGCGCACGACCTGGCGGGTACCGCGTACACCCTGCAGGTGGGGCGTGGGGCGTACGCCCAGCGGCTGGCGTTCGTCACGGACTCCGCCGAGCACGCCGTCACCACGCTGCGTCGGTTCCTCGCCGGTGACACCACCGGTCTGCACACCGGGCGGGTCGAGCGGGGCGCAGGCGGTGACCCGTACGACGGCCACGGCGACGACGAGACGGCTGCCGCCTGGGTACGGGGCGCGCGGGTGGACTGGCGTCGCCGGTGGGTGGACCGACCCCGTCGGCGGTCCCTGCCGACGTACCCGTTCGCGCGGGAACGGCACTGGTTCACCGACGGCACGACGGCCCCGCCGATCAGCTACTTCACGGCGACCTGGCGGGACGAGCCGGTCCCGGCGCCCGGGGAGCACCCGGGCCGGGTGCTGGTCCTGGGTGACCTGCCGGTGCCGGGCGCGGTGCACGTCGTGGCGGGCGCCGAGTACCGCGACGAGGGCACGGTGGTCACCATCCGGCCCGGCGAGCAGGACGACTACGCCCGGCTGCTCGCCGACCCGCCGACCCGGATCGTGCACCAGTGGCCGCTGCTCACACCCGGCCGCGACGACCTGGGGATCGAGGCGATGTTCCGGATCGTCAAGGAGCTGACGGCCCACGGCACCCGTGCCCCGGCCCGGATCCAGGTGCTGGTGCCGGAGGGCCCCCACGCCGAGGCGTGGGGCGGGTTCGACGTGTCGTTGCGGGCCGCGCTGCCGGGAACGAACGTCAGCGTCGTACGGGTCGAGGGCCCCACCGGTACCGACGAACTGCTCGCCGAGATCGCCGCGTACCGGCTGTCGGGTCCGGCCGTACGGGTGTCGGCGACCGGCCGCACGGTCCGGGTGCTCAGCGAGATCCCCGCTGAGCCGGTCCTGCCCCCGCCGCTGCGCGACGGTGGCGTCTACCTGATCACCGGCGGTCTGGGCGGCCTCGGCGTGCTGCTGACCCGGACGCTGCTGTCGCGCGGCGCCCGGGTCGCGCTGACCGGCCGCGCGCCGGCCGCCGAGCGGAACGGAGCACTGGCGGAGCTGCGTGCCCACGGCGACGTCGCGTACCACCAGGCGGCCGTCGACGACCGCGCCGCCATGGCCCGTGTCGTGGCGGAGGTGACCGCCACCTGGGGCCCCCTCGACGGGGTCTTCCACCTGGCCGGCACCGTGTCGCGCACCCCGCTGCCCGGCAAGGGCCTCGACGAGCTCCGTGCGCACCTGCGGGCCCGGCTCACCGGGACCGTGGTTCTCGACGAGGTCACCCGCGACCAACCGCTGGACGTGTTCGTGCTCTACTCGTCGCTGGCCGGGCAGCTCGGTGACTACGGTCTCCTGGACTACGCGGTCGGTGCCCGGTACCTCGACGGGTTCGCCACTGCGCGGGAACGGGAGCGCCGCGCCGGACGCCGACGTGGTCGTACCGTGTCGGTGGACTGGCCGATGTGGCGTGCCGGCGGCATGCACGTGGACGCCGGGGACGAGCGCCGCTACCTGGCCGCCACCGGCTTCCGCTACCTGGAGGCGGCAGAGGGCGGGCAGGTGCTCGACCTGGTGCTGCGCCTCGACCGTGACCAGGTGGCCGTCCTGCCCGGTGAGCCGGCCGCGATGCGGGAACTGGTGGCCGGGATGCGCCTGCGTGAGGACGGCCACCCGGTGCCGTCGTCCGACCCGCATGCCGCTCCCGCTGCTCCAGGACCGCATGCCGCTCCCGCTGCTCCCGGGCCGGACGTCGCTCCCGGGCCCTATGTCGCTCCCGGCCCGGAGCTGGTCGGGCAGGTCCGCGGGTTGGTCGGCGGGATCCTCGGGATCGCCCCGTCCACACTCGACCCGGAGGCCGGCTTCGGCGAGTACGGCCTGGACTCCTTCGGCCTGCAGAACCTGGCCGCGGCGCTGGCCGTCCGCTACGACGTGGCCGTGCCGACCACGACGCTGTTCGCCGCCAACACCATCACGAAACTCGCCGCGCACCTCGCGGCCGAGCTACCCGCGACCCCGGCCGGCGCGCCGGCCGTACCCGACCCGGTCGCACCCGAGCCGGTCGTCGCACCCGTACCCGTATCCGGGACCGCCCCCTCGGCACCGGCCGACCACGAGCCGGTCGCGATCATCGGCCTCGCCGGGCGGCTGCCCGGCGCCGACGACCTGGAATCCTTCTGGCAGCACCTCGCGGCCGGCCGGGACCTGATCACCGAGACGCCCGCCGACCGGTGGGACTGGCGGGAGGTCGCCCGTCGCTTCGGCGGCACCGCCCGCTGGGGTGGCTTCCTGACCGACGTGGACCTGTTCGACCCGCTGTTCTTCCGCATCTCACCGGCCGAGGCACAGGTCATCGACCCGCAGCACCGCCTGTTCCTGGAGCAGACGTGGGCTGCGCTGGAGGACGCGGGATGTCGCCCGGACCGGCTCGCGGGTGGCCGGGTGTGCGTCTTCGCCGGGGTGCAGTTCACCGACTACGAGTCGATGGTGCTCAACGGCGAGCACGTCAACGCGCACGCCGGCACCGGACTGGCCCGCACCATGCTGGCCAACCGCATCTCGTACCTGCTCGACCTGCGGGGCCCGAGCGAGAGCATCGACACCGCCTGCTCCAGCTCGCTGGTCGCCCTGCACCGCGCCGTCCGGTCGTTGCGTGCGGGGGAGAGCGACCTGGCCATCGCCGGTGGGGTGAGCCTCGTGCTGTCCCCGCAGACCGTCGTCGCCGGCAACCAGCTCGGTGTGCTCGCGCCCGACGGCCGGTGCAAGACGCTCGACGAGCGGGCCGACGGGTACGTCAAGGGGGAGGGCGTCGGCGTCGTCGTCCTCAAGACGCTGTCCCGGGCCCTCGCCGACGGCGACCGGGTGCACGCGGTCATCCGCGGCAGCGCGGTCAACCACGGTGGCCGCGCCTCGTCACTCACCTCACCGAACCCCCTCGCACAGGCGGATCTGCTGGTCGAGGCGTACCGGGACGCGGACGTGCCGATCGAGACGGTGTCCTACGTCGAGCTGCACGGCACCGGCACCGCACTCGGTGACCCCGTCGAGATCGACGGCCTGGTCCGGGCCCACCGGACGCTGGCCGTCGGACCCCCGGTCACCTGCGGCATCGGCACGGTCAAGAGCAACATCGGGCACCTGGAACCCGCCGCGGGCATCGCGGGCGTGATCAAGGTGGTGCTGGCGATGCGGCACCGACAGCTTCCGCCGACGCTGCACCTCTCCCGGCTCAACCCGCTGATCGAGCTGACCGGCACGCCGTTCGAGCCGGTCCGGCAGACCCGCCGGTGGGAGCCGCGCGACACCGACGGCACTCCCGTGCCGCTGCGCGCCGGAGTCAGCTCGTTCGGCTTCGGCGGGGTCAATGCCCACGTCGTGCTGGAGGAGCCACCCGCGCCCGCGCCGGCACCGACGGACACCGGACCGGAGGTGTTCCTGCTGTCGGCACGCGACGAGGCCGCCCTGCACCGGTACGCCAGAGCGACCTGGACGTTCCTGGGGGACCAGCAGCCCGCCCTGTCGTCGCTGGCCCACACCTCGCAGGTGGGCCGGGTCCCGATGGCGGTGCGTCTGGCCTTGGTCTGCACGTCCGTGGCGCAGTTGCGGGACCAGCTCGCCGCGTTCCTGGCCGGCGACCTCGCGGCGGGCACCGTGGCGGGCGACCACGACTGGCTCACCGAGCCGGAGGGCGTCAGCTATCTGCGGCGGCTGGCCCGCGAGGGGCGGCTCGACCGGATCGCGCGGCTATGGCAGGACGGCGCGGCCATCGACTGGGTCGCGCTGCGCACCGATCGACCTGCCCTCACCTCGATGCCGACGTACCCGTTCGCGCGGGAACGACACTGGCTTCCCACCGGGTCCGACCCGGCGTCGGAGGATTCCCGGCGGCTGCTGGTCAAGGCGTGGGAGCCGGCGTCGCTGCCGTCCGCGTCGGCACCGGACGCACCGGTGGTCCTGGTCGGTGCCGAGACCGAGGCGCTCGCGCTGGCGGCGTTCGGGGGGACCGCGCGGGTGGTCCGGCTGGACGACACCACGGAGGAGACCGGCCTACGGGCCGCCACCGCGATCGGCCGGGCAACGGTCGTGGTGGACCTCGTCGACCTGTCCGCGGTCGCGGTGGCCGAGGTGCACGTCGACTGGGCACGCATCGTGCTGGCCCGGGAGCTGGTCGCGGCGAACCGGACCACCGGACTGGCCTACCTGCACCTGACGCAGGGGTTGGTGACCTTCGGCGTCGAGAACCCGACGCTGCGGGGAGCAGCGTTCGCCGGTCTGGTCCGGATGCTCACCGCCGAGTACCCCGCCGTGTCCGCCCGTACCGTCGACGTCGATGTCACGGACCCGGAGGTGGTGCGCGACGTGGTCGCCGCGGAGCTGGCGGCGGCCGATCGGGTCACCGAGGCGTGCGTGCGCGACGGCCTCCGGTACACACCGGTGCTGCGGCCCGTGGACGCCTCTCCGGCACCGGCCCGATGGTCGGCCACGCTGGCCGGTCAACCGGTGGTGATCACTGGCGGAACCGGTGCGCTCGGCCGGCTGCTGGCTGCGGAACTCCTCGCGCGGGGCGCGGACCGGCTGGTGCTGCTCGGGCAGTCGCCACTGCCCGCCCGGGAGACCTGGGCGGCCCTGATCGCCGCCGCGGACACCGATCCGGACCTGGCCGCCCGGCTCCGCGACCTCACCGCGCTGGAGCGCCCCGGGGTGCACCTGATGATCGAGAGCACCCCGCTGGAGCGCGTCGGGCAGGTGCTCGACCGGGTGCGGCGGCAGTGGGGTCCGATCGCCGGCCTCGTGCACTGTGCCGGGCTGGGGGTGATGACCGACCCCGCGTTCATCGGCAAGCGCACCGCCGACATGCGCGCGGTGCTGGAACCGAAGACGACGGGCCTGCAGGCGGTGCTCGACGCGTGCGCGGACGACCCGCTGCGCTTCGTGGTGCTGTACTCGTCGGTCGCCGGCCAGGTGCCCACCCTGGCCGTCGGGATGAGCGACTACGCGCTGGCCAACTCGGTGCTGGACCGGGTGGCCGAGTATCGGACCGCCACCGGCACGGGGGTTCCGGTCTTCCGGTCGGTGCAGTGGCCGAGCTGGCAGGCGGCCGGCATGCCGGAGGTGGACACCCCGACCTACCGCGCCCGAGGGCTGCTGGCGCTGGCCCCGCGGGACGGCCTGGCGCTGCTGGACGCGGCGCTGGCCGGACCCGACCCGGTCGTGCTGCCGTGCGTCGTGGACGCCTCCCGGTTCGCCGCGCGTTCCCTCCTGGAGGTCACCCCGTCTGCGGCCGCGACCCCGTCCGCGCCGGCCGCCGCTGCCGTCCAGGCGCTGCCGGCGGGGCACGGGATCCGCTCCGGCGACCACGGGGTACGACGGCTCACCGAGGTCTTCGCGGCGACGTTGCGCCTGGACGCCGCGCAGATCCCGCCCGACGCCGATTTCGCCGACCTCGGCGTGGACTCCATCATGATCGCCCAACTGCTCGCCGCCCTGGAGCGCGACCTCCAGGTGGTCGCCGAGCCGTCGGTACTGCTGGAGAACCCCACCATCGCCCAGCTGAGCACCGCCCTGAACGGCGTACTGCCGCAGGAGCCGGTGCCCACGGAGCCGCAACCGGAGCGCGGGACGCAACCGGGGCACGGGCCGCAACCGGGGCGCGGAACGCAACCGGGGCGCGGAACGCAACCGGCCCCGAGGACGCCGCAGGTGCGGGGGATCGCCGTGGTGGGCATCGCCGCACACTTCCCCGGCGCCCCCGACCACGCCACCTTCTGGCGCAACCTGGTCGGCGGGGTGGACTCGGTGACCGAGGTGCCGCCGTCCCGCTGGGCCGTCGACCGCTTCTGGCACCCGGTCCAGCAGCCCGGCAGAACCGTCAGCAAGTGGGGCGGGTTCCTGGACGCCATCGAGGACTTCGACCCGGAGTTCTTCCGCCTCGACCCGGCCGGCGCCGCCCACGTCGACCCGCTGGTGCGCCAGTTCCTGGAGGCCGGAGCCGAGTGCCTGGCCGACGCGGGCCTGACACCCGCCGACGTGGCCGGCCGCCGGGTGGGGGTCTTCGCCGGTGCCCGGGTGGCGAACTTCGGCGCCCACCACACGGCCGCGACCACCCATTCGATCAGCGGCATGGCGCAGAACTTCATCGCCGCGCAGCTCTCGCACTACCTGGACGTGCACGGTCCGGCCATGGTCGTCGACAGCGCCTGCTCCTCCGGGCTGGTCGCGGTGCACCTCGCCGTGCAGAGCCTGCGGGCCGGCGAAACCGACACGGCACTCGCCGGCGGCGTCGAGATCCTGCTCGACGAGGTGCCGTTCGTCGGTATGAGTGGTGCCGGGGCGCTGTCACCCACCGGCCGGTGCCACACCTTCGACGAGCGGGCCGACGGCATCGTCCTCGGTGAGGGCGTGGGCGTCCTGCTGCTCAAGCGGGTCGAGGACGCGATCCGCGACGGCGACCGGGTGTACGCGGTCATCGAGGGCAGCGCCGTCAACAACGACGGCCGCACCATGGGCATCACCACACCGAACCCCCGGGCGCAGCGCGAGGTCATCGAGTCCGCGCTCGCCGTCGCCGGCGTGTCCCCGGCGCTGCTCGGCTACGTCGAGGCGCACGGCACCGGCACCATGATCGGCGATCCGATGGAGTTGAAGGCGTTGACCGAGGTGTTGCGCGGTGCCACGGACGAGGTCGGGTTCTGCGGCGTGGGGAGCGTGAAGACCAACATCGGGCACACGCTCAGCGCCGCCGGGATCGCCGGCCTGATCAAGACGGTCCTGTCCGTGCACCACGGGCAGCTGCCGCCCACCCTGCACTGCGCGACGCTCAACCGGCGCTTCGAGTTCGACAGGTCACCACTGTTCCCGGTCCGCGAGCTGCGCGACTGGACCGGACGCGACGGCGTACGCCGGGCCGGGGTCAGCTCGTTCGGCTTCGGCGGCACCAACGCCCACGTGGTGGTGCGCCAGGCGCCGCACAGCCAGGCCCGGGTGCGTGAACCGCTGGAGCCACCGCGGTACCGGCGACGCCGGTTCTGGTTCGACGGACCGGTGCCGACGTCGGCCAACGGCCACGGGAACGACCACGGCCCGGAGTCGCTCGCGCCGTTCTTCGAGATCCAGTTCTAGTGCGCGGGGGAGAAGGTCCGGTGGACTCCTTGGATGGTCTGGCCTGCACCGTCGTCATCCGCAGCAGCGATCCCGTGGTGCGCGACCACCGCATCCACGGCACCCGGATCCTGCCCGGAGTGTCCTTCCTCGACATCATCTTCCGGGTGGTGCGGGCGCGCGGCGTCGACCCGGACGGCGTCGAGCTACGCCGGGTGTTGTTCCGTAACCCGGTCGCCGCCGGCCCGGACTTCGACACGGAACTGACGGTGCTTTTCGCCCGCGGCGACGGTCACTTCCGGGTGTCGGTCACCGGGACGCGTCGCCCCGGTGGGGACAGCGAACCGGTGCTGGACTGTCAGCTGCACCTGGGCATGCCGTTCCCGCGACGGCGGCGGGACCTGCCCGCACTGCGGGCCACGGCGCGGCAGACCGTCGACATGACCGAGCTGTACGCCACGGCCCGCGCCACCGGCATCGAACACGGCGAGTTCATGCGCGCCCTCGGCACCCTGTACGTCGGACCGGACGAACTGCTCGCCGAACTGTCGCTGAGCCCACCGGCCGCCGGCTACGCCGGGTACTTCCACCTGCACCCCGCCGCGCTCGACTCCTCGACACTGCTGCCCACCCGGTTCGCCACCGCCCCGCCGGGTGCCGAGGCGCGCCCGTACGTGCCGATGCTGATCGAATCGGTCCGGGCCCGGGGCCCGCTGGGCGCCCGGACCCTGGTGCACGCCACCCCGCCGCGTCCGGCCGGCCCGGATGGGGACCTCACCACCTGTGACCTGGAGTTCCATGCCGAGGACGGGACCGTTGTGGCATGGTTGCACGGGCTGACGTCCAAGCGGATCCGCGACACGGCGGCCATCACCCGTCTCGACGCGCGCCCTCCGGCCGTACCGGACACCGGGCGGATCGTCCGGGAGCTGATCGAGGCGAGGCTCGGTCGCCCGGACTTCGACGAGACGGCCGGATTCTACGAGCTCGGCATGGACTCCTCGGCGTTGCTGGGCATCGCGGCCGACCTGGAGCAGACGTTCGGTGTCGACTTCTCCCCGACCCTGCTGTTCGAACACAACACGTTCGCTCTGCTGGCCGACCATCTGCGGGGGTTCGCGGCGGTGTCCGCGCCGCCCACGGCACCGGCCGCCGAGATCCCGGTCCCGGCCGAGACGGTGTGGTTCGAGTCGGTCTGGCGTCCGGCTCCGGTGCCGCCCGGACCGCCTCCGGCCCGGGTGGTCACCATCGGGGCGCACACCCGGGCCCGGTGGCCGGACGCGATCGGACCCACCTCCGCCACCGGGGTGGTGTGGCAGCCCGTCGACCCGTCGGACCTCACCGGTGAGGCGGTCGCCCTGACCGAGTTCCTCAGGGCCGCGTCCGACGCCGGACGGGACGCCCTGCGGCTGGTCTGCCACGTCGAGGACGACGCCGCGCCCGTGGCGGCGGTCACCGGCCTGTTCCGGACCCTGCTGCGGGAGAGGCCGGGCACCCGGGCCGCGGTGGTCCGTTCGCCGCACCGGTCCGACGCGCTGGCCGAACTCGCGGCCGGACTGCCCGACGTGGAGGTGCGGTACGTCGACGCCACGCGGCAGGTCCGCGTCGTCCGCACGATGCCGGTGCCGCAGGGCGGCGGCCCGCTGCGCCAGCACGGCGTCTACCTGATCACCGGAGGTCTCGGCGGGGTGGGCCTCGCCCTGGCCCGGCACCTGGCCCGGTCGGTCCGGGCACGGCTCGTGCTCGGCGGACGCACGGGCGCGGACCCGTCCGTGGTCGGCGAGCTGACCGCTCTCGGCGCCGAGGTGCTCACCGTGGTGATGGATGTGACCAGGGCGGATGATGTGCACCGGGCGGTGCGCGCCGCCGTCGACCGCTTCGGTGCCCTGCACGGGGTCGTGCACGCCGCCGGGGTGCTGCGCGACGGGCTCCTGGCGGGCAAACGGGCCGAGGACGTCCGTGCGGTGCTCGCCCCGAAGGTCGACGGCGCGCGTCACGTCGAGGCGGCCACCCGGCACCTCACCCTGGACTTCCTGGTGCTGTGTTCCTCCACCGCCGGCACCTGGGGCAACCCCGGTCAGGCCGACTACGCGTGCGCGAACGCCTTCCTGGACCTGTTCGCCGGCAGCCGCCGCGACATCGTGTCGGTGGGGTGGCCGGCCTGGGCGGAGGGCGGCATGCCGGTCGACGCCGCCGGGCTGCGCCGGATGGGGCTGCGGGCGATGGACACCCCGCTCGCGGTCGACGTGCTGCTACGGGCGGTGGGCAGCGGCCGCTCCCACGTCGTGGTCCTGACCGGGGACGCGGCCCGGATAGCCGCCGCGGTCGCGCCGGACGATGCCACGGCCGACACCCCGGCAGCGGTGACGGCCGGGCCGGCCCCCGACGGCGATGACGCGGCCCCCGACGGCGACGACGCGACCCCCGACGGCGACGACGCGGTGGCCGTCGTGGGGATCAGCGGCCGCTACCCGATGGCCCGCGACCTGGACGAGTTCTGGGTGAACCTGCGCGACGGCCGCGACTGCGTCACGACGGTGCCCGCGGACCGGTGGGACCACTCGGCGATCTACTCCGAGGACCGGCGGACACCCGGCAGGTCGTATGGCAAGTGGGGCGGATTCCTCGATGGCGTCGACGAGTTCGACGCCGGGTTCTTCCACGTCTCGCCGAAGGAGGCGGCCGTGCTCGACCCGCAGGAGCGGCTGTTCCTGCAGGAGTCGTGGCACGCGTTCGAGGAGGCCGGTCATGCGCCGTCGGCCTGGCGCGGCCGGTCCGTGGGCGTGTTCGCCGGTGTGATGTACAACCAGTACCAGCTGTACGGCGTCGACACGGCGCCCGAACCGGTGCCCTCGTCGTTCAGCGCGTCGATCGCCAACCGGGTGTCGTACTTCCTGGACCTGCGCGGCCCCAGCATCGCCCTGGACAGCATGTGCTCGTCCTCGCTCACCACGTTGCACCTGGCCGTCGAAGCCATCCGCCGGGGGGAGTGCGAGGCGGCCCTGGCCGGTGGCGTCAACCTGGCCGTGCACCCGAACAAGTACCTGTTGCTGAGCCAGTCCTCCTTCCTGTCCAGCGACGGGCGTTGCCGCGCCTTCGGCGAGGACGGGGACGGCTACGTGCCCGGCGAAGGGGTGGGCGTGGTGCTGCTGCGCCCGCTGCGGGACGCGGTGCGCGACGGTGACCACGTGCACGCGGTCATCCGGGGGACCGCGGTGAACCACGGCGGCCGTACCGCCGGCTTCTCCGTGCCGAACCCGGCGTCCCAGGCGGCCCTGATCGCCGCCTCGATCCGACACGCCGGGGTGGACCCCGACGACCTGGGCTACCTGGAGGCGCACGGCACCGGCACCAGCCTCGGCGACCCGATCGAGGTGGCCGCGCTGGAGCAGGCGTTCGACCGGATCGGGGCCGGCCGCGGACCATGGCCGCTCGGATCGGTCAAGTCGAACATCGGGCATCTGGAGTCGGCCGCCGGCATCGCGGCGCTCACCAAGGTCGTGCTCCAGTTGCGCCACCGGGAACTGGTGCCCTCGCTGCACGCCGACCCGCCGACCAGCGCGGTGCGGTGGGAGACCTCCCGGTTCCGGGTGCAGCGCGAGCGGGCCCCCTGGCCGGACCGTGCGCACGGCCACCGGGCCGCAGCGATCAGTTCGTTCGGTGCGGGCGGGGCCAACGCGCACGTCGTCCTCGCCGAGTGGCCCGCACCGCCGGCCGTACCGGAACCGGCGGCGCCGCACCTGTTCGTGGTGTCCGCCCGGGACACCGTCCGCCTCGACGAGACCGTCGACCGGCTCGTGGCCCACCTGGAGAACACCGGTGGGGACGTGGCCGCGACGGTGGGCGCGTTGCTGGCCCGGGCCGGTGCGCCGACGGCGCTACCGGACGAGCCGTTCGTCGAGTTGGGACTGGACTTTCCGCGCCTGACCGATCTCGCCCACCGTGTCGAGCAGGTGTTCGGGACCTGCCCGCCGATCGACGGGGAGACCACCGCCGCCGGCCTCACGGCCGCCCTGGCCACGGCGACCGTCGCGGTGGATCCGGGTGCGCTGGCGTACACGTTGTGGGCCGGGCGCGAGCACTTCGACGAGCGGCTCGCCGTCGTGGCCACGACCACCGCCGAACTCGTGGCGGCGCTGCGTACCGGTGACGGCTGTCATCGGGGTCGCCGGCGGGGGGCGGCCGGTACGGCGGCGGGGGACGACCTGGCGGCACTCGCCGCCGCATGGGTCACCGGGGCCGAGATCACCCCGCCGCTGCCCGCCCGCCCACGCCGGCTCTCCCTGCCCGGATACCCGTTCGCCCGGGACCGGCACTGGGTCGCCACCGGCGGCGGTCCGGGCCGGTCCCGGCCCGCCCTGCTGGAGCTGCCCGACCTGGTGGAACTGCCCGACGGCCACGTCCTGCTGGCCAGGGTCTCCCAGGACGATCACGCCTGGCTGGTCGACCACACCGTCGACGGGACCACGCTGGTCCCCGGCACGTTCTTCGTCGACCTGGCCCTGCGGGCCGGCGACCGGCTCGGCCGGCCGGTGGTCGCCGAGTTGGTGCTCGAGACGCCACTCCCGTTCGGCGACACCGACGTGCGGCTCACCGCGGCCCTGCCCGGCGACGACGGGCGGCGCGCCTTCGAGGTACACGCCCGTGCCGTCGGGGAGCCGACCTGGATCCGGCATGCGACAGGCGTGCTCGCCCCCGTCGACACCGGCGCGACCGAGCCGCCACCGCTGCCCGGCGACGCCGAGGAGGTCGACCTCGGCGGCTTCTACGACCGGCTGCCCGGCTACGGTCCCGCCTTCCGGGGCCTGCTGCGCGCCTGGCGGGCCGGCGACGCGGTGTACGCGGACGTCTGCGTGCCCGGCGGCGACGCCGGCCCGTACGCCCTGCACCCGGTCCTGCTCGACGCCGCGCTGCACGCGGTGGCCCTGGGCGGATTCGTCCCCGACGAGCGGGCGTACCTGCCGTTCGCCTGGTCCTCGGTCCGGGTCGCGACGACCGGGGCGGTCACCGCGCGCGCCTGCGTCACCCCGGTCCGGGCGGGCACCGTCGCGGTGCGGCTCACCGACGCCACCGGCGGGCTCCTCGCCTCGGTGGACGCGGTGACCCTGCGGCCGTCCGGGGCCCCGGACAGCCCGCTGTACCGCGTCGACTGGGTGCCCCTCGACGACCTCCCGCCCGCCGGCCCGCCCGGCCGGTGTGCCGTCGTGGGCCCCGACCGCCCCGGCGTCGGCGCGTCGCTCACCGCGGCCGGTGTGACAGTGACCCGCGCCGACACCCTGGCGCAACTGTCCGAGGTCCCCGAGGTGGTGATCGCGCCCGTCGCCGGGGCCGGATCGTCGGCGGACGCCGCGCTCGTGGTGACCCGGGAGGTGCTCGCCCAGGCACGGCACTGGCTCGAACACGACCGGTTCGGTGCCGCGCGGCTGGTCTTCGTCGCCACCGACCCGGACCCGACGACGGCCGCCGCGTGGGGACTGCTGCGTTCGGCGCAGTCGGAGCATCCGGGCCGGTTCACCCTCGTCGAGCTCGACGGGGCGGGTACCCCGGACGCCCTGCTGCGGGCGCTGGCCACGGACGAGCCGCAACTCGCGGTCAGGGACGGTCGGGTACTGACGCCCCGGCTGGTCCGCGTCCCCGTGACCGGGCCGGTGCCACCGCGTGAGCGGGGCACGCTGCTCGTCACCGGCGGCAGCGGTGGCCTGGCCGTCCCCGTGGTACGTCACCTGGTCGCCCGGCACGGGTTCACCGACGTGCTGCTGGTCAGCCGCGGCGGCCTGGTCCCCGCCGGACTCTCCGGCCTGGACGCCCGCGTCGAGGCCGCCGCCTGCGACGTCGGCGACCGCGCGGCGCTGACCGCGCTGCTGGCCGGCCGCACGGTCAGCACGGTGGTGCACGCCGCCGGGGTGCTCGACGACGGCGTGGTGACCGCGCTGGACGCCACCCGACTGGAGAACGTGTGGCGGGCCAAGGCCACCGGCGCCGACCGGCTGACCGAGCTGCTGCCGGACGCCGAGACGGTGTTCTTCTCGTCGGTGGCAGGTGTGCTCGGCGGACCTGGCCAGGGCAACTACGCGGCAGCCAACGCGTACCTCGACGCGCTGGCCCGGCACCGGGTCGCTGAGGGCGGACGGGTGGTCTCGGTCGCCTGGGGCCCCTGGGACCTCGACGACGGCATGACCGCCGACCGGGACCGCCTCGCCCGCGCGGGCCTCGACCGGCTGACGGTCGACGCCGGACTGCACCTGCTGGACACCGCCCTGGCCGGCACGGAACCGGACGTGGTCGCGCTGCGGCTGCACACCCGGGCGTCAGCGGTCGTACCCCCGATGTTGCGTGGCCTGCTGACCGACGCGCCGGCAGGTACGGTCGATCCCGGTCTGCGCGGGCCGGGCCTGGCCGAACTGAGCCCGGCCGTGCGACGGGCCCGCCTCGCCGGCCTGGTCCGCGGTGAGGCCGCCGCCGTGCTCGGGTACGCCGGAGCCGGCGCGGTCGATCCGGAACGCTCCTTCCAGGAACTCGGATTCGACTCGTTGAGCTCGGTGGAGTTCCGCAACCGCCTCGGCGCGGCGCTCGGACTGGCCCTGGAGGCCACCCTCGTCTTCGACCACCCCACCCCCGGTGACCTGGTGGAGCACCTCGCCGGCCGCTTCGGCGACGCCACCGGGGCCGATGAACTGCCGACCCTCTTCGCCGACTTCGACCGCGTCGCCGTCGGCCTGACCGGGGCGGCGGCCACCGACGACGTGTCCCGCACCCGGGTGGTGCAGCGGGTACGGGACCTGCTCACCGCCCTCACCCCTGCCCCCGGCGCCGCCCCGCTGGACGTGTTCGCCGCCGCGACGGACGACGAGGTATTCGCCATGATCGACGCCGAGCTCGGCAGCCCCGTTGCGGGTCAGGAGGACCGATGACCAGCGAGGACAAGCTCCGGGACTACCTGCGCCGCGTCACCGCGGAACTGCAGGTCACCCGCCAGCGGCTGCGCGCGGCGGAGAACAGGTCCGCCGAGCCGGTCGCCATCGTCGGCATGGCCTGCCACTATCCCGGCGGTGTCGACTCACCGGAGGACCTGTGGTCCATGGTCGCCGAGGGCCGCGACGGCATCACCGGGTTCCCCCGCGACCGTGGCTGGGACGTGGACGCCCTCTACCACCCCGACCCCGACCACCCGGGCACCTCCACGGTCCGCGACGGCGGGTTTCTGCACGACGCCGCGGCCTTCGACGCCGCGTACTTCGGGATCTCCCCGAAGGAGGCGGCCTACACCGATCCCCAGCAACGGCTGATCCTGCAGACCTCGTGGGAGGCGGTGGAACGGGCCGGCATCGACCCGGTGACGCTGCGCGACACCCGTACCGGGGTGTACGTCGGGGCCATGCACCACGACTACCACGGCGCCCAGGGCGGCGGCAGCGTCGTGTCGGGGCGGGTCGCCTACCAGCTCGGCCTGCGCGGGCCGGCCGTCACCGTGGACACCGCATGCTCGTCGTCGCTTGTCGCACTGCACCAGGCGGTCCGGGCCCTGCAACGCGGCGAGTGCGACATGGCGCTGGTCGGCGGCGTGACCGTGATGGCCACGCCTGACGCGTTCGTCGAGTTCAGCCGGCAGCGCGGGCTCGCCCCGGACGGGCGGTGCAAGCCGTTCGCGGCGGCGGCCGACGGCACCGCCTGGTCCGAGGGCGTGGGCGTGCTGGTGCTGGAACGGCACTCCGCTGCGAGGGCGGCCCGCCGGTGGATCCACGCGACGATCCGTGGCCTCGCCGTCAACTCGGACGGGGCCAGCAACGGACTGACCGCCCCGAACGGCCCCGCCCAGCGCCGCGTGATCCAGGAAGCCCTGGTCGACGCCGGTCTCACCCCGGCCCAGGTGGCGGTGGTCGAGGCGCACGGCACCGGCACCCCGCTGGGCGACCCGGTCGAGGCGCAGGCGGTGCTCGCCGTCTACGGCCGGGAACGTCCCGTCCCCCTGCGGCTGGGCTCGATCAAGTCCAACCTCGGGCACACCCAGGCTGCGGCCGGCGTCGCCGGGATCATCAAGATGGTCATGGCCATGCGGCACGGGGTGCTGCCGCGCACGCTGCACCTGGACCGGCCCACGCCGTACGTGGACTGGTCGGCCGGTGCCGTCGAGCTGCTGACCGAGCCGGTCGGTTGGCCGGCCGGCGACGAACCGCGCCGCGCGGCCGTCTCGTCCTTCGGTGTCAGCGGCACCAACGCGCACGTCATCCTCGAGGAGCCCCCGGCTGCCGCCCCGGCACCGGTGGCCGATCCCGGTGCGCGATGGCCCTACGCCTGGGCCGTGTCCGGCTGCACCCCGGCGGGTCTGCGCGCCCAGGCCGCGGGACTGGCCGCTCATCTGGGTACCCGACCCGACCTGGACCCGTGGGACGTCGCGTCGTCGCTGGCCACCACGCGGGCGGGGCGAGAACACCGGGCCGTGGTGTGCGGTGCCGACCGCGACGAACTGCTCGCCGGTCTCGCCGCCGTCGCCGCAGGACGGCCGTCGCCGGACGTGGTGGAGGGCGTCACCGGGGCACCCGGTCCGGTGGCGTTCCTCTTCCCCGGTCAGGGATCGCAGTGGCGGCACATGGCGGTGCGACTGTTGGCGGGCAACCCGGTCTTCCGCAGGCAGATCGCCGAGTGCGAGGCCGCTCTCGCGCCGTACGTCGACTTCGACCTGACCGCCGTGCTGCGCGGCGAGCAGGACTACGACCGGGTCGACATCGTGCAGCCGGTGCTGTTCGCGATGATGGTGGCGCTGGCCGAGGTGTGGCGTTCGGTGGGCGTGACACCGGCCGCGGTCGCCGGCCACAGCCAGGGTGAGATCGCCGCCGCATACGTCGCCGGGGCACTGACCCTGCCGGACGCCGCCCGGGTGGTGGCACTGCGCAGCCGGGCACTGACGGAGCTGTCCGGTCTCGGCGGCATGATGTCGGTGGCGTTGTCCGCCGGGCAGATGCGCGAGCGCCTGCGCGCCTGGACCGGGAGGCTGTCGCTGGCCGCGGTCAACGGCACTTCCTCGGTCGTGGTCTCCGGTGACGGTGACGCGCTCGACGAGATGCTCGCCGAGCTGGAGGCCGAGGACGTACGGGCCCGCCTGGTGGATGTGGACTACGCCTCCCACAGCGCGCACGTGGAACGGGTGAGGGACAAGGTCCGCGACGCCCTGGCCCCGGTGACCCCGACCCGACCCGTCGTGCCCTTCTTCTCCAGCGTCGAGGGCCGGTGGATCGACGGCGACGACCTGCTCGACGCCGACTACTGGTACCGCAACCTGCGCGAGCCGGTCCGTTTCGACGAGGCGGTCACCGCCCTCGCCCGCCACGGCTGCACCACCCTGCTGGAGGTCAGCCCGCACCCGGTGGTGTCGACCGGTGCCCAGGAGACGGTGGACGCGCTCGACGCCGACGTCGCCGTCCTGCACACGTTGCGGCGTGACGAGGGCGGACCGGAGCAGATGGTCCGGGCGTTGGCCCAGCTGCACGTGCAGGGCGTCCGGCCGGACTGGTCGGTGGTGTGGCCCGGCACCCGGACGGTCGAGCTGCCCACCACCGCGTTCGTGACCGAGCGGTACTGGCTGCCGGCCGGCGGCGCAGACCCGGGCGCGCTCGGCCTGGACGCCGTCGAGCATCCCGTCCTGCGGGCCGCCGTGTCCGGTGCCGACCGGATCGTGCTCACCGGCCGGCTGTCGGTTGCCACCCATCCGTGGCTGGCCGACCACACCGTCCAGGGCCGTGTCGTGCTCCCCGGCGCGGCCGTGGTGGACATGGTGTCCCGGGCCGGCGACGAGGCCGGTTGCCCGGTGATCGCGCAACTGACCCTGCTCGTTCCCGTCGTGGTGCCCGAGGACGCCGAGGTCCGGCTACGGATCGAGACCGGCGAACCCGGTGCGGACGGCGCACGGGAGCTGACCGTGCACGGTCGGGTCGGCACCGGCGGCTGGACGCTGCACGCCACCGCCGTGCTCACCGCGGGCGGTGACCTGCCGCCGCCGACGGCGACGGCCTGGCCCCCGGCGGACGCCGAGCAGCTCGACGTGGAGCACCTCTACGACCGGTTGGCCAGTGCCGGGCTCCGGTACGGGCCGCTGTTCCGGGGCGTCCGGGCGCTGTGGCGCGACCACGCGCACCTGTACGCCGAGGTCGCCCTGCCCGGCGTCGAGCCGGGTGGATTCGGCATCCATCCCGCCCTGCTGGACGCCTGCCTGCACCCGGTGGCGCTCGGGGACTTCGGGACCGGGACGCAGGATGGGCCCGCGCTGCCGTTCGAGTGGACCGGGATCCGGGTGCACGCGACAGGTGCCGACACCGTCCGGGCCACCCTCACGGGCACCGGGGACGGTGCCGTGCGTATCGAGCTGACCGACCCGTCGGGGACACCCGTCGCGTCGGTACGGTCCCTGCTGCTCAGCCCGCTCCCGGACGGCGCGCTCGGCCGGCCCGATCACGGCGACCTGTTGCTTCCGCAGTGGACACCCCGCCCGCTGCCGGACGGATCCGCCGTCGGGTACACGGTCCGTGATCCCGCCCTGGCGCGGCTGCTGCGCGTGACGCCGAGTGACGAGGCTGCCCGGTTCGTGCTCGTGCCTGCCCCGACCGGCCCACCCGCCGCAGCCGCCGAGCGGGCTCTCGCCGTGGTGCAGGAGTGGCTCGCCGACGAGCGCGGGGCCACCTCCACCCTCGTCATGGTCACCCGGCGGGTGCTCGACGATCCCGGCGAGGCCGCGGCGGCGGCGCTGGTGCGCTGCGCGCAGCTGGAGCATCCGGACCGCCTGGCGGTGCTCGATCTCGCCGACGGCGACGACGCCACCATCGCGGCGGTGCCGGCCGCGCTGGCTGCGGACGAGCCGCACCTGGGCCTCGCCGCCGGCGCCGCGCGGGAGTTACGACTGGTCCGGGTGTCACCGACGGGTGAACCCCCAGGTGACCTCGGCACCGTCCTGGTGACCGGTGCCTCGGGCACGCTCGGCGGCATCGTCGCCCGGCACCTGGTGCACGAGCGCGGCGTCCGCGACCTGGTGCTGGCGAGCCGACGCGGCCCCCAGGCGCCGCAGGCGGCCGCTCTCGCCGCGGAGCTGAGCGCGGGCGGTGCCCGGGTCGCGGTGGTCGCCTGCGACGTCGCGGACCGGGCGGAGCTGACAGCACTGCTCGGCACGACCGCCGTCACCACGGTGGTGCATGCCGCCGGTCTGCTTGACGACGGCCTGGTGACGGACCTGACGCCGGAACGGCTCGCCCGGGTGCTACGTCCGAAGGTCGACGCGGCCTGGCTCCTGCACGAACTGCTTCCGCAGGCCCGGCTGATCCTGTTCTCCTCCGCGGTGGGCGTGTTCGGCGGGCTCGGCCAGGCCAACTACGGTGCGGCCAACGCCGCCCTGGACGCGCTGGCCCGGGTCCGCCGGGCCGCCGGGCTTCCCGGCGTCTCGGTGGCCTGGGGCATGTGGGCCGACGAGAGTGCGATGACCGGCCAGGCCGACATGTCGCGGTTCCGTCGCTCGGGGTTCCTGCCGCTGCCCCGCGAAGCCGCGCTGGCGGCGTTGGACGCCGCCCTCACCGCCGCCGTGCCGGTGCTCGTTGCGGTCCGACTCGACCTGCCCGCACTGCGGGCCACCGGCGACGCCGTACCGCCGGTGCTGCGGGACCTCGCCGGGGTGCCGGTGCGGCGGCTGGCCGCACGTGGCGGTGCCGTCGCCTCCGAGCTGGTGGGCCGACTCGCCGGCAGGCCCCCGGCCGACCGGCACCGGATGCTGCTCGACCTCGTGCTCGCGCACGCCGCTGCCGTGCTGGGGCACGCCTCCCCCGACGCGATCGACCCGGACGGGGCGTTCAAGGCGGTGGGATTGGGCTCGCTCAGCGCGGTCCAACTGCGCAACCGGCTCGCCGGCGCGACCGGGCTGCGGCTGCCCGCCACGCTCGCGTTCGACCATCCCAACCCGGCCGCGCTGGCCCGGCACCTCGACGAACGCCTGGCCGGCGCGGATCAACCGGCCACCGTCGGGACCGTCGCCGCTACCGGGACCGGGACCGGGGACGATCCGGTGGTGCTGGTCGGCGTCGGCTGCCGGCTGCCCGGCGGCGTCCGTGGCCCGGAGGACCTGTGGGACCTGCTGGTCACCGGACGGGATGCGATCGTGCCGTTCCCCGACGATCGCGGCTGGCCGCTCACCGACCTGCACGACCCGGACCCGGACGCGCCAGGCACCTCGTACGCCCGGTCGGGTGGTTTCCTGCCGGGTGTCGGCGAGTTCGACGCCGCCTTCTTCGGGGTGTCGCCACGGGAGGCCGTGGCGATGGATCCCCAGCAGCGGCTGCTGTTGGAGACCGTCTGGGAGACCTGCGAGGACGCCGGCATCGACCCGGGCGTCCTGCGCGGCAGCCGGACCGGTGTGTTCATGGGCGCCATGTACCAGGACTACGGACGGTTGCTGGAGGGCGGCTCCGCTGAGGGGTTCCTCGCCCCGGGCGTCGGTGGGGGCGTGCTGTCCGGACGGATCGCGTACACCTTCGGGTTGGAGGGCCCGGCGGTCACCGTGGACACCGCCTGCTCGTCGTCGCTGGTGGCGTTGCACCTGGCCGCGCAGGCGATCCGGGCGGGGGAGTGCGACCTCGCGTTCGCCGGCGGGGTGACCGTGCTGGCCACGCCCGCGGTGTTCGTGGAGTTCAGCCGCCAGCGCGGACTCGCCGCGGACGGCCGGTGCAAGCCGTTCGCCGCGGCCGCCGACGGGACCGGCCTGGGCGAGGGCGTCGGTGTGGTCCTGGTCGAGCGGCTGTCGCGGGCCCGCGAGCAGGGCCACCGGGTGCTGGCGGTGCTGCGCGGCAGCGCGGTCAACTCCGACGGGGCGAGCAACGGGCTCACCGCGCCGAACGGGCCGGCCCAGGAGCGGGTGATCCGGGCGGCGCTGAACGCCGCCGGGCTGCGCCCGTGCGACGTCGGCGCGGTGGAGGCGCACGGCACGGGCACGGCACTCGGCGATCCGATCGAGGCGCAGGCGGTGCTCGCGGTGTACGGCGCCGAGCGCCCCCGGCCGCTGTGGCTCGGCTCGATCAAGTCCAACCTCGGACACACCCAGGCGGCAGCCGGCGTGGCCGGGGTGATCAAGGCGGTGTTGGCGCTGCGGCACGGCCTGCTGCCGCGCAGCCTGCACGTCGACGAGCCGTCCCGGCACGTGGACTGGTCCGCCGGGAACGTGGCGCTGCTGACGGCGGCGCAGCCCTGGCCGCGTCACGAGGTGCCGCGACGCATGGGCGTGTCGTCGTTCGGCATCAGCGGCACCAACACTCACGTGGTGATCGAGGAGGCACCGCCGGAGCCGGAACCGGACCGGGAACGGCCGGTCCTCGACGGGGTACCGTGGCTGCTGTCGGCGCGGTCCGAGGGTGCGCTGCGGGAACAGGCGGCCCGGCTGGCGGCTGCCACCGCCACGGATCCGGCGTCGGTGGCGTACTCACTGGCCACCACCCGTGCCACCCACCGGCACCGGGCGATGGTCACCGGCGGGGACGAGACGCAGCTGCGGGCCGGGCTGGCCGTGCTCGCCTCGGGGCGGACCGGCCGGGGCGTGCTGCGGGCCACCGCCACGCGGCAGCGGCTGGTCCTGGTGTTCACCGGCCAGGGCAGCCAACTGCGGGGGATGGGCCGCGGGCTGTACGAGACGTTCCCCGAGTACGCCCGCGCCTTCGACGAGGTGAGCGCACACTTCACGCTGGACACACCGCTGCCCGAGGTGGTGTTCGGCGACGGTGACCTGATCGACCGCACGGAGTACACGCAGCCCGCCCTGTTCGCCCTCCAGGTGGCCCAGTTCCGCCTCGTCACCTCGTGGGGGCTGCGACCCGACCTGCTGATCGGCCACTCGATCGGTGAACTGTCCGCGGCGTACGTGGCGGGCATGCTCGCGCTCGGTGACGCCGCCACGCTGGTCACGGCCCGGGGGCGGGTCCTGGCCGGCCTGCCGGCCGGCGGCGCGATGGTGTCCGTCCGCGCCGCCGAGGCGCAGGTCCTGCCGCTGCTGGCCGGCTACGGGGACCGGGTGTCGATCGCCGCGGTCAACGGCCCGGACGCGGTCGTGCTCTCCGGGGACGAGGACGCGGTGCTGGAGGTCGCCGGGACGCTGTCCGACCGTGGACACCGCCACCGGCGTCTCCGGGTCGCGGTCGCGTTCCACTCGGCCCGGGTGGAACCGGCGCTCGCCGGGTTCCGGGCGGTCGCCGAGACACTCGGATTCCAGCAGCCCCGGATTCCGATCGTCTCCACGGTACGGACCGAGGAGAAGCTGATCTCGCCGGCCTACTGGGTGGACCAGCTTCGCGGCGCCGTGCGCTTCGTCGACGCGGTGCACGAGGCGCAGCGGGCGGGTGGCACCGCGTTTCTGGAACTGGGACCGGACACGGTCCTGGCTCCGGCCGTCCACGCCTGTCTGCCGGAGGCGACGGTGTCCTCGGTCGCGCTGGCCCGACGGGACCGGACAGCGGTCCACGCCGCCCTCGCGGCCGTCGGCACCCTCCACACGCAGGGCCTCCACGTCGACTGGCCGGCCGTGTACGCGGGCCGTGAGCCCCGGCGCTGCCCGCTGCCGCGGTACCCGTTCCAGGCGCGCCGGTTCTGGCCCGAGCCGATGCCGACGTCCGTCCCGGTCACCGTGCGCCGACCCGGCGCGGATGCCCTCTGGGCTGCGCTCGGGTCCGGGGATCCGCAGGCCGCCCTCGGCATGCTGGGCCTGCGTGGCGACGAGACACCGCAGCAGGTTCTCGCGGCCGTGGCCCGGTTGCGGCCCGCTGCGGTCCGGCGGCCGCTGCGGTGGCGGCTGGTGCCGGACGTCGCACCACCGGTGCTGGACGGGACCGTCGCACTGGTGCCACCGCCCGGCGGTGACCCGGACCTGACCGATGCCCTCGCCGGCGCGCTGGCCCGACACGGCGCCCGGGTGACGGTCGACCTCACCGGGCGGCCGGATCTGGTGATCGCCCTGCCCGGCGCCGAGCCGGTCGTGGTGCCCGGGGTGCCGTCGTGGGCGCTCACCCGGGACGCCTCGCTCCCGGTCGCCGACCATGTCGTCGACCTTCCACCGGAGGTGGACGCCCTGGCCCGGGGCCGGCTGTGCGCGGTCATCGCGCAGCGGTACCCCGTGGCCCGGATCCGGCCTGAGGGGGTGTTCGTCGGCGAGTACGCCGACGACGAACCGACCGGGCCGGCGGTCGCGGTGGAGCCGTCCGTCGCCTGCGTGCCGTCCGGCTCCGCACCGGCCGCCGTCACACCGGAGGACCCCGCTCCGTCCGGCGAGCTGCGGGCGGCGCTGACGCGGTTGCCCCGTGACCGGTGGAACGCCGAGGTCCTGGCGGGGGTGCGGAAACTGACGGCGGCCGTACTCGGGCACGACTCCGCCTCCGAGATCGACGCCGGTGACGAGTTCTTCGACCTGGGGCTGTCGTCGGTCACCGCACTGGAACTGCGCGACCACCTGGCCGCGTTGACCGGTCTGGAATGGGCGGCGGACGTGCTCTACGAATGCCACACCCCGCAGGTGCTCGCCGATGTGGTGGTCGCTCGACTGAGTGAGGACAAATAGCCGCTGGTTGATACCAAAATCAACTTTTCCAGCGTGGTCCAAGGGATCCTCGCCTGCTTAAACGCGCCCAAATATCGCTTGTCCAATGACTTCTGAATTCGGGTAGACAGCGTGAGGGAAAGTGGAATAGTCTCGCCGGAAAGCAGCCTCCGTCGATGCGTCAAAAAATAATTAAGTATTGACTTTAGTTGATCAGGAGAACTGTCAGATGCCAAGCCCTGCCGTGTGGAACGTGGTGCTCGACGCAGCACCGGACGCCGACGTCGTGCTGGCCACCGACTTCCCGGTGACGGGCCGCAACGAAGGCGGGTTCGCCGACCTGACGCCGCACCTGGGCCTGGACTGCGCCCTGTGGCAGACCGTCGCCCCCGTCCGCGTCCCCACCTCCGGTGTCGACCAGGACGAGTACCTCGCCCCCTGGCTGACCGAGGTCACCCGCAGTGGGCGCACCGTCCGGGCAATCCTGGGCTACTGCGCCGGATCGGTCTTCGCCGGCGTCCTGGCCGAGCGGATCGCTGCCCGGCAACCCACCGCGCCGCAGGTGGTGGTCTTCGATCCCGAGCTGGTCGACGTGCCCACCGTCCACCTGCAGTTCGGCCGGGTCGTCGGCAACATGACGGCCGTGCTGACCCCGGCGGAGGTCAGCGAACTGGCCGACGCGGCGCAGCGGCTGGCGGCACGCCCCGGGAGCACACCTGCCGCATTCGCCGCCGAACTGTACGCGGTCTTCGAGCCGGTCGGCTCCACGGCGCTACGCCGCGCCGGCCTCGACGAGGACTACGCCGCCGAGCTGGTGGCACTGGTCGGATCGTTCATGACCTATCTCGGCGTCGCCGCGGGGCTGGATCCCCGTCCCGGCTGGTCCCGTGCCACCGTCATCACCTCGGCGACCCCGACCAGCGGGCTCAACCGGATGCGCGCCACCGCCGGGGCGGCCCCCATCGGGATCGCCGACGAGGTCCGGTTCGCGGTGGAACACCGCGACCTGCTGCGCACCCCGGAGGTCGCCGCGACCGTGGCCGGCCTCCTGGCCGCCGGATCGCGGGCCGGCCGGTGAGGGCCGTAGCCCCGGACCCACCCGTCGGCGCCTCCCGCAAGGAGACCGCCCTCTGGCTGCTCGACGATCTCGTGCCCGGCAGCGGCGCGAACAACCTGTCGTTGGCCTTCCGCGTCGTCGGCCGTCTCGACCCGGCTGCCCTGACGGCCGCGCTGGACCTCCTACCCCGCCGGTACGAGGCGCTGCGCACGGTCTTCCACCGCACCGACGCCGCCCTGACCAGGACGGTCCTGCCCAGCCTCAGGATCACACCGGAGCGGGTCAGCCGGCCCGCCGACGAGCGCGGCACACTGACCGCCTTCGTGGCCCGCCCGTTCCACGCCGACGGCAGCCCGCTCCTGCGCGCCCTGCTGCTGCACGGCCCCGAGGACGACGTCCTGTGCCTTGCCCTGCACCACGCCGTCGCCGACGTGACGTCCACCGCCATCCTGCGGGCACAGCTCGTCGAGTTCTACGAGGCGGTGCTGGCCGGCCGGAACCCCGACCCCGGCGAGGTGCCCGTCTGGCACGAGCCCGCGCCGTCCGAGCAGAGCGAGAAGTTCTGGCGCGACACCATGAGCGGTTTCCGCTCCGCCGGTCTGGAACTGGGGTGCGAGAAGCCGGCACCGTCGACCACCACGCTCCAGGGTGACGAGGTCACCCACACCCTGTCGCCCGAGGCGCACGCGGTCGTCCGCCGGTTGCAACGCGAGCTGCGCGCCCCCGAGTCGGTCGTCCTGCTCACCGCGTACGCGGTGCTGCTGGCCGGGCACGGCGCCGGCCCCGACCTGACCATCGGATCACCGGTCAACGCCCGCAGCCGGGAGGCGGCCGGTGCGGTCGGCTACCACAGCAACCTGCTCACCCTGCGCCTGCTGACCGAACGCACCGTCGGTTTCCGGGAACTCGCCGGTCGTGCCCGCCGGGTCTTCCTGGAGGCGATGGCCCACCTGGACATGCCCGCGGACGAACTGCTCGACGTGGTCGACCGCGACGGTTCCGGCTGGCGCAACGTGCTGTTCCGGCACGTGTTCAACTACGTGCCGTTCGCCGCCGGGCAGCGCCGCTTCACCGTGGCCGGCGCCGCCGCCGAACTGGTCGTGGTCGAGAACGGGTTCAGCCAGTTCGACCTGGAGTTCTTCGTGACCTCCGACCGGGACAGCGCGACCGTGCGCGCGGCGTTCTACACCGGAGTCCTCGACCGTGCGGACGTCGAGCTGATCGTCCGCCGTTACGACGCGCTGCTGGTCGCCGTCGGCGACGACCTCGACGCGCCGATCGGCTCGCTGTCGATCTGGTCGCCGCAGGACCACGCGATCATCGGAGCAGCCAACGCGACCGACCACCCGGTCGAGTTGACGTCGGTGCTCGCCGGATTCGCCGGGCGCGCCGCCGCCGACCCGGCCGCCCCGGCGGTCCGCGACGGCGACCGGCTGGTCAGCTACGGACACCTGTGGTCCGCCGCCGTGCACACCGCCGAGCGGCTGACAGCGGCCGGCGTCCGCCCCGGCGACATCGTCGCGTTGCTCGTGCCCCGGGGCGCGACGCTGGCCGCCGCAGTGTTCGGCACCTGGCTCGCCGGCGCGGCGTACCTCCCCCTGGACCCGCACCACCCGGCGGAACGGATCGCCTACCAGCTCGACGACGCCGGAGCGCGGGTGGTGGTGACCGGAGCGGGGCTCGCCCCGCCCGGCGAGCGGCGGACGGTTGCGGTGCCCGACGTCGGCGCCGCCCCGACGGTCCGGGTCGACACCGACGCCGCCGCCGTGGCGCGACCGGCCGCCCTGGCCTACGTGATCTACACGTCCGGTTCCACGGGCCGGCCGAAGGGCATCCCGATCACCCATCGGAGCCTGGTCAACCACATCACCGACTACGCGGTGCGCTTCGGCGTCGCCGGATCGCAACGGCCGACCGGCTGGCTCAGCACGTACAGCTTCGACACCTCGTCGCTGGAGTTGATGATGCCGCTGCTGCACGGCGGGCACACGGTCGTGCTGCCCGACGAGGCCCGCACCGACGGCAGCCTGCTGGCGGCGGCGGTGCGGACGCACGACATCGGCTTCCTCCAGGCGACCCCGACCACCTGGCGACTGGTCGTCGACCAGATCACCGACCTCGTTTCCGGACGGACGCTGCTCAGTGGGGGCGAGCCGCTGCTGCCAGGGCTGGCAGCCACCCTGACCACGGCAGGTGCCCGGCTGTGGAACGTCTACGGCCCGACCGAGAGCACGATCTGGGCGACCGCCGGCCGGGTACCGGCGGACCCGGGGCCCCGGGTGGACGTCGGGGCACCGGTCGCCAACACCCGCATCTTCATCGCGGGCCCGGACGGGGAGCCGCTGCCGGTCGGTCTGCGCGGCGAGCTGTGCGTCGCCGGGGTCGGCGTCGCCGCCGGCTACCACGGACGCCCCGATCTGACCGCCGAGCGTTTCGGCGTGCATCCCGGGTACGGCCGCTTCTACCGCTCCGGCGACGTGGCGCGCTGGCGGCCCGACGGCCGGATCGACCTGTTCGGCCGGATGGACCGGCAGGTGAAGCTGCGTGGCAACCGGATCGAGTTGGGCGAGATCGAGGGCGTCCTCACCGATCATCCGGACGTCGAGGCGGCCGCCGTGGTCGTCGTCGGGGATCCCGGCGCCGACGGCAGCCTGGCCGCGTTCGTCCGGGTCCCCGGTCGGCCGGAGGCCGTCGACGAGCTCTGGGAGTACGCCCGTGGGCGGTTGCCGCGGTCGGTGGTGCCGCACCGGTTCCTCGCGGTGGAGGCGTTCCCGCGGACCGGCAGCGACAAGGTCGACTACCTGGCGTTGGCGGACCTCGCCGTCCGGGACCCGGCGGGGCCGGGCGGTGCCGCACCGGCCGGGAGCCCCGCCACCGCTGACCGGCTCACCACGACCCTGGTCGCGCTCTTCGCCGAGCTGCTCGGCCGGTCGGACCTGGACGCCGATGCGCACTTCTTCACCAACGGCGGTCACTCGCTGCTCGCCGCCGCGCTGGCGCAGCGGATCAGGGACGAGACCGGTGTCCGGCTCGCCCTGACCGACGTGTTCGAGAACCCGACCCCCGCCGTGCTGGCCGACCGGCTGCGCGGACTCACCTGAGCGACCGGAAGGGGACATCCATGGAGATCCTGAAACTGGCGATCAGCGGCTGGTTCGCCCGCGCGCTGGCGGTCTTCATCCGCCTGGAGATCCCGGACATCCTGGGCGACGGCGCGATGACCGCGGCCGAGCTGGCGCGACGTACCGACACCGATCCGCAGGTGCTCTACCGGCTCCTGCAGATGCTCACGGTGCCGGGCGTGGTCGTGCACACCGGGGACGAGTTCCGGCTCGCTGAGGGGCACGAGATGCTGCGCGCCGACCACCCGTACACCCTGAGGCACTTCGTCATCCTCTCCGCCGAGCTGTACGACGACGCGTTCGCGGGCCTGATGCACACGGTGAAGACCGGCCGCTCCGGCTTCAAGGAGGTCTTCGGGGAGTCCCTGTACGAGTACCTGGAGACCCACCCGGACGACGCCGACCTGTTCGACAGGGGCATGGTCGACCTGGCCGGACCGATCGCGGCGTGCCTGGTCGCCGTACACGACTTCAGCGGGGTCACCTCGATCGTCGACGTCGGTGGCGGCAGCGGCGGCCTGCTGCCCGGGCTGCTCACCGCCAACCCCGTCATGCAGGGCACCGTCGTCGACCGGCCGAGCGTCTGCGCACGCGGCCCGGCGACCCTCGCCCGGGTGACCGACAAGACGGTCATCGACCGGATCACCTTCGCCCCCAGCGACTTCTTCACCGAGGTCCCCGCCGGTGCCGACAGGTACGTGCTCAAGAACGTGCTGCACGACTGGACGTACGACAACTGCGTCCGGATCCTGCGCACCGTGGCGACCGCCCTGGCCGGCAGCCCACCCGGTGCCCGGCTACTGGTCGTGGAGCCGCTGGTGGAGACCGACCTGGACGGCTGGCGTGCGGTGTTCCAGGCGGTCGCCTGCGACGAGGGCACCCTCGGGTTGGACGAGGAGGAACTGCGTCGGGCGCTGACCGAGGCGGGTCTGACCGTCGAGTCGGTCACCCCGCTGCCCACCGGCCACAAGTTGCTCGAGACCTCGCTGCGGCCCGCCTGACCATGCTCACACCGGTCTTCCTCTTCGCGGGCCAGGGCTCCCAGTACCACGGGATGGGCCGGTGGCTCTACGGCGCCGATCCGATCTTCCGGGACGCGCTGGACTCCCTGGACGCGGTCGTGCGTGACGTCCGTGGCGACTCCGTCGTCGCGGGCATCCACAGCGACGGACAGGGCGCGGAGCGGCCGATGACCCGGTTCGCCCTCACCCAACCGGCCATCTTCATGGTGGAGTACGCGCTGGCCAGCATGCTGCGTGCCCACGGGTTCGAGCCGGCGGCGGTCCTCGGCGCCAGCCTGGGTGAGGTGGTCGCCGCCGCCGTCGCCGGCATGGTGGACCCCGCGGACTGCCTGCGCTCGCTGCTCGACCAGGTGGAGCTGTTCGAGGCGGAGTGCCCGCGCGGTGGCATGCTGGCGGTCCTCGCCGACGCCGGGCTCGTGGCGCGCGATCCGGCGCTGGCCGGTGCCTACCTGGCCGCGATCAACGCGCCGGACAACTTCGTCCTGGCCGGCACCGCCGACCGGCTCGACGGCATCGAACGCCACCTGAACGCCTCCGGGGTGCTCTGCCAGCGGCTGCCGGTGCTGTTCCCGTTCCACTCACCGCTGATCGACGGGGTGCGCGACACGTTCACGAAACTGGTGGGCGGGCTCACCCTGCGGCCCGCCACGATTCCGCTGATCTCCGGGACGACCGGCACCGAGGTACGCCGCCCCGACCCGGAGCACTTCTGGCAGGTGCTGCGCGAGCCGTTCAACCTGTCGCGGGCCCTCGAACCGCTGCTGGCGCGCGATGACCTGCTCTTCCTGGATCTGGGTCCGTCCGGGTCGATGGCCAACCTGGTGCGGGCACGACTGCCGGTGGGCAGCCGGTCCCGGGTGCTGCCCCTGCTCTCCCCGTACGCCCGCGACGAGGTGCTGTACCGGGCGGTGCTCGACACCCGTCCCCTGGTCGCCGCACCGGCCCGACGAAGCGAGGTGACCACCGTGACCGACGCGACCCCCGTCGCCGGCCCCGCCGACCCCGGCGACGGCTTCGACGTCTACGTCTTTCCCGGCCAGGGCGCCCAGGCCCGGGGGATGGGCCGCGACGTGTTCGACCGGTTTCCGGACCTGGTCGACCGGGCCGACGCCGTCCTGGGGTACTCGCTGCGGGAGTTGTGCCTCAAGGACCCGGACCGCAACCTGCGCGACACCCGGTACACCCAGCCCGCGCTGTACGTGGTCGAAGCCCTCACCTGGCTGGCCGTCCTGCAGGAGGGCGGTCGCCTGCCCGACTACCTGCTCGGCCACAGCCTCGGCGAGTTCGCCGCCCTGTTCGCCGCGGGCGTCTACGACTTCGAGACCGGGCTGCGCCTGGTCGCCGAACGTGGCCGGCTGATGGGGCAGGTCACGGGCGGCACGATGGCGGCGGTCTCGGCCGTCGACGCCGACCTGGTCCTGGAGGTGCTCCGCGCTCACGAACTGTCCGACGTCGACATCGCCAACTACAACGCGCCGACCCAGACGGTCGTCGCGGGTCCGGCCGACGCGGTCGCCCGTGCGGTGGCGCTGTTCAAGGAGAAGGGCGCCCGCTGTGCCCCGCTCAACGTCAGCGCCCCGTTCCACAGCCGCTACATGACGCCCGCGGCGCAGGAGTTCGGACGCCTGCTGGACGCGACGACCTTCGCCGCCCCGAAGATCCCGGTGATCAGCAACGTCGACGCCCGGCCGTACGGGACCGGCGCGGTGGCCGACACGCTGCGTCGCCAGATCGTGTCGCCGGTGCGCTGGACCGACAGCATCCGGCTGCTCATGGGCCGGGGTGAGTTCCGCGTCCGCGAACTCGGCCCGGGGCAGGTGCTGACCAAGCTCATCGCCCGGATCCGCGAGGAGGCCGACCCGCTGCTACCCGAGCCGGCGCGGACCGTCGCGGTCACCGCGCCGGCCCCGACCGCGCTGCGGCGCGCGGAGCTGGGCTCGGCGGCGTTCCGGCAGGCGTACGGCGTCCGGCACGCCTACGCCGCCGGCGGCATGTACCACGGCGTCAGCTCCGTCGAGCTGGTCTCCCGGCTGGCCCGATCCGGCCTGCTGGGCTACTTCGGGGCGGCCGGACTGCCGGTCCCGGATGTCGCGGCCGCGATCGACGGCATCCGGGCCGCCGCCGGGCGCGGTGCGCCGTTCGGGGTCAACCTCACCTACGATCCGTTCGACCCGGGCGCCGAGGTGGATCTGGTCGGCCTGCTGGTGCGCGAGGACGTCCGCTTCGTCGAGGCGGCCACGTACGTCGAGGTGACCGCCCCGCTGGTGCGCCATCGTCTGACCGGCGCCAGGATCCTGCCGGACGGCGGCGTGCACGCCCCGCGCAGGCTGCTGGCCAAGGTGACCCGTCTGGACACCGCCCGCCTGTTCTTCGCGCCGCCGCCGCCGTCCCTGGTGCGACGGCTGCTGGACGAGGGCCTGCTCACTGCCGAGGAGGCCGCGGCCGGCGAACGGATCGCCCTGGCCGACGACATCTGCGCGGTCGGCGACGGGGCCGACTACACCGACCAGGGCGCACTGACCGCACTGCTGCCCTCGGTGCGCCGCCTGCGCACCCAGCTCGGCGGGGTCGCGTCCGCCGTACGGGTCGGGGGTGGCGGTGGCATCGGCTCCCCGGAGTCGGCCGCGGCGGCGTTCGTGCTCGGTGCCGAGTTCGTCCTCACCGGCTCGATCAACCTGTGTACCGCCGAGAGCGGGCTCGCCGCGTCCACCAAGGATCTGCTGCCGGAGCTGGACGTGCACGACACCGCATACGCTCCCTACGGCGGGCTGTTCGAACTCGGCGGCCGGGCCCGGGTGATGCGCAAGGGCGTGCTCTTCCACGTGCGTGCCGGCAAGCTGTACGACCTCTGGCGCACCTACGACTCCTGGGACGCGGTGCCCGCACCGGTCCGGTCCCGGGTGGAGCGGGACTACTTCGGTGCCGGCTTCGAGGAACTGGCGTCGCGCCTCGCCGCCTCCGGCGGTCCGGCCACCGACCCCAAGCGCCGGATGGCCCTGGTCTTCCGCTGGTACTGCGCCCAGGCACAGCGCTGGGCGATCGAGGGCACCCCCGCCCGGACCGCGGACTACCAGGTGGCCTGCGGGCCCGCGCTGGGCGCATGCAACCACTGGCTGCGCGGCACCCCGCACGCCGACTGGCGCGACCGGCACGTCGACGAGTTGGCCGACCGGCTCATGACCGAAGCCGCCGAGATCGTCGGGTCGGCCGGCATCTAGAGAGTAAGGAGAACGTCGTGTCCGAGACCGTTCGTGTCGTCGAGGGTCTGCCCATGGCACGTGGCACATGCCCCTTCGACCCCGCGCCCGAACTCGCCGAGCTGCGCCGGGAGCAACCGGTGGCCCGGATGGAGTTCCCGGACGGCCATCTCGGCTGGCTGGTCACCGGCTACGACCAGGTCCGCCGGCTCCTGGCCGACAAGGGCATGAGCTCGCGCGGTGACCTGCTGCGCTCGCCCATCCCGCTGCCCATGGCCGGGGACCGGACCGAGGTGGCGCCGGGGATGTTCACGGCGATGGACCCGCCGGACCACACCCGCTTCCGGCGTCGGTTGACCGCCTGGTTCTCGGCCCGACGCACCCGCACCCTGGAACCGCGGCTGGTCGAACACGTCGAGCGGTACCTCGACGACATGATCGGGTCGGGCGGTCCGGCCGATCTGGTCGGCGCGTTCGCCGAGCCGGTGGCCGCGCTGGCGATCTGCGAGCTGCTCGGCGTCCCGGTCGACCAGCGTGAGGTGTTCGTGCGGGGGATCAAGGCGCTGTTCACCGTCCACTCCAGCGCGGCGGAGGCCATCGCCGGCTGGCAGGAGATCGGTGGGCTGTTGGCGGGCCTGGTCCGTGCCAAGCGGGTCGAGCCCGCCGACGATCTGCTCGGCACGCTCGTCACCGACGGCGAGTTCACCGACGAGGAACTGGCGACCGTCGGCAGTGTGCTTCTCGTCGCCGGCTACGACACCAGCAGGAACATGCTCGGGCTGGGCACGTTCGCCCTGCTGGAGCACCCCGGCCAGTACGCGGCTCTGGCTGCCGACCCGGGCCTGGCTGCCAACGCGGTCGAGGAGCTGTTGCGCTATCTGACGATCGTGCACGCCGGGTCGATCCGGGCGGCCGGCACCGACCTGGAGTTCGACGGGCACCGGCTGACCGCCGGCGACGCGGTGTCGCTGTCGCTGGCCGCGGCGAACCGGGATCCGGCGCTCTGCGACGACCCGGACCGCCTCGACATCACCCGGACGCCGGTGCCGCACCTCGCGTTCGGCCACGGCATCCACCAGTGCGTCGGGCAGCAACTGGCGCGGCTCGAACTGCGCGTCGCATTCGAGTCGCTGGCCCGGCGGTTGCCGGGGCTGCGCCTGGCGGTACCTGCGGACCAGGTCCGCACCAGTCCGGAGATGATCATCTACGGCGTGCACGAGCTGCCGGTGACATGGTGAACGGAGACCACCCGATGTACCGAGAGATGCTCAAGTCAAAGATCCACCGCGCCACGGTGACGCAGTCGGACCTGCACTACGTCGGCTCGCTCACGCTCGACTCCACCCTGATGGCTGCCGCGAACCTGCTGCCCGGCGAGAAGGTCGACGTCGTGGACGTCGACAACGGCGCCCGGCTCAGCACCTACGTCATCGAAGGGCCCACCGACAGCGGCGTGGTCGGCATCAACGGCGCCGCCGCCCGGCTGATCAGCCCCGGTGACCTGGTCATCATCATCTCGTACGCGGCGATGGCCGACGAGCAGGCCCGCTCGTACCGGCCGACGGTGGTCTTCGTCGACGGTGCCAACCGCCCCCGGAACATCGGGTCCGATCCGGCCGAGGTGCCTGCCGGCGTCGACGACCTGATGCGTGGCGACACCGTCAATGCGTGAGCGCACCGATCCGGCGAACTCGGAGACCGCGATGAACCGACCCGACGTGATGACCTCGTTCACCACCGGTCTCGCCGACATCAACCTCGACGAGACCGACGGCCGGCGGGCGGGGGCCCAGGCCGCCGCCATGAAGTCGGCCAGCTCCTCGATCTACGACATGGCGGCCACCCTCTCGGGTCGGGGCGAGCTGTGGAACTGGGGCATGTGCGATCCCGACCTGGCCGCCGAGATCGAGGCCCGGCTGCCCGGGTTCGCCGAGTTCGGCACGGACGGCTTCAGCGAACAGCTCTACTACCTGGCCCTGCGTGACCTCCCGGGCGGCCTGGACGGGTGCGCCGGGCAGACGCTCCTGGAGGTCGGCTGCGGGGCGGGGGAGGGGCTCAACTTCCTGTCCCGGCTCGTTCCCGACACCCGGATGACCGGCCTGGACCTGTCACCGAGGGCGGTCGCCCGGGCCAACGCGACCCTGGCGCGCGGCGACAGCCTGCGCTTCGTCCAGGGTGACGCCGAGGATCTGCCGTTCGAGGACTCCTCGGTGGACCTCCTGATCAACATCGAGAGCTCCCACACGTACCCCGACCTCGATCGGTTCCTGCGCGAGGTCGCGCGGGTGCTGCGTCCGGGCGGGGCCCTGTCGCACATCGACGTGTTCACCCGCCAGCGGCTGCAGACGATGCGGCGTATCACCGCGGAACTTCCCCAGCTGACGTGGGCCACCGATCACGACGTCTCCGCTGCGGTCCGGGCCGCGGTCCGCCGACGGATGACCCCGGGCAGCCGCTTCCGCCGGACGCTGGACCGCCAGCGGATGAACCCGTTGGTGCGGACGATCGCCACGCACAGCCAGATCCTGATGTTCGGCGGCATGTTCGCAGGCTACCGGCCACCCGCGTCGATCAGGGCGCTCAGCCGGTTGGGCGTCGTGCCGTGGATGAGCGGCCTGCCCATGGAGAGCTACCGGCACCAGGTCGCCGTGCGGGTGTGAGGGGGAAGACGTGACCAGCCACCTGTTCGCCGTCGCCGCAGCGACCGAGGACGACCTGCTCGCCGCGATCCGCGGACATGCCGACCGGATCCGCGGCGGCCGGAACCTGCCCCCGCTGGACCGGTACTGCCACGACGCGGCGACCGGGACAGCCGGCCTGCCGCACCGGGCCACGCTCGTCGCCGACTCGTACGACAGCCTCGCGGCCGGCCTGGCCGAGCTGACGGCCGCAGGGGCGGACCGCCCGGCGGCGCAGCCGCTGCGGCGAGGGTCGGGCCCGGTGTTCGTCTTCGCCGGACAGGGCGCGCAGTGGGACGGGATGGGCCTGGAGTTGCTGGCCACCGAGCCGGTCTTCCGCGCGGCGCTAATGCGCTGCGAGGAGCGGGTGCGTACGCTGGCCGGCTTCTCGGTGACCGAGCAGTTGCGGGCCGACCCGGCGACGTCCCGGCTCGGCGAGATCGACGTGCTGCAACCGACGATGGTGTCGTTGCAGGTCGCCCTCGTCGCCCTGTGGCGCAGCTGGCACGTGGAACCGGCCGCGGTGGTCGGCCACAGCATGGGCGAGATCTCCGCAGGGTACGCAGCCGGCGCGCTCACCCTCGACGACGCCCTGCTGATCGCCTGCCGCCGCAGCTCCCTGCTGCGCCGGATCACCGGTCGGGGTGCCCTGGCCACCACGGAACTGTCGCCGGAGGCCGCGCACGCGCTGGCCGACGCCAGCGGGGGGCGCATCTGCGTCGCCGGGGAGAACAGCCCCCGCTCGACGGTGCTGGCCGGGGACACCGGGTCCCTGACCGCGCTGATCGAGGACCTCGACCGGCGTGACGTCTACTGCCGGATGGTGCGGGGCACGGTCGCCTCGCACAGCCACTACGTCGACGAACTCCGCGACGACCTGGCCGCCGCGCTGCGCCCGCTGCGTCCGGTGGCGTCACGGGTGCCGGTGTACTCGACGGTGACGGGCGCACCCGTGCCCGGCACCGCGCTCGGACCGGCGTACTGGATGCGGAACCTGCGGGAGCCGGTCCGGTTCGCTGCGACCGTCACCCGGCTGGCCGAGGACGGTCACGACGTCTTCGTCGAGATCAGCACCCACCCGGTGCTGATCAGCAGCCTGAGGCAGACGCTGGAGAGCGCGGGGCGGACGGCCGAACTGCTGCCCTCCGGCCGCCGGCGGGCCGAGCGCAGGGCCGTGCTGTCGTCGCTCGGCACGCTCTACGCGTGCGGCCACGACGTGCACTGGCCGGCACTCGCCCCGCCGGCACCGGGACTCACCGCCTACCAGGACGCGGTCCTGGACGCGGTCCGGCTTCCCCGGCCCGCGCCGGCGCGGGCAGGTTCACGATGACGGCCGGACCCGACGGGGGACACCAGCCGGTGGGTGCCCGAGCCGTGGTACGGGACAGAACCCGACGACCAGAGGCCCGGATGTCGCAGGCGCGGGGGCCCTCAGGACATCCCCAGCCGCCGCGGTCGCCGGGGCAGCAGGAAGAGCAGACAGATCACCGCAGCCAGTCCGGCGGACGCCCAGTAGAGGGCTTCGCTGAACGTCGCGATGAACGTCCGGGTCTTGATGTCGGCCAGGGTGCTCCCGATCGCGGCCTGCTGACCGGGATCGCCCCCGGCCAGCGTGCGGCAGCTCTGCGGTACGGCGGTGATGTCGGCCTGACCGAGCGCCTCGGTGGCGCAGGTGCGGATGGCCGTCTGCTGCGAGGCGACGGCCGGGACGTCCGGAAGCACCCGGTCCGCCTGCGTCCCCGCGTTGGTGGCGAGAGCCGAGAAGAAGATGCCGCCGATGATCGCCACACCGAGGGCGGCACCGAGCTGACCGGCAGCGTTGATCAGACCGGACGCCGACCCGGCCTCCCGTGGCTCGACCTCGGTCAGGATCATGCCGGTCAGCGGGGCGAGCAACATGCCCATTCCGGAACCGAGCAGCAGCATGGGAACGACGGCGTGCCACGAGGTGATCGTCTCGCCGGCCAGTTGGGCGATCCGCGCGTACAGCAGGAGCCCGACCAGCATCAGCAGCGCCCCGGCGAACAGGCAGTTGCGGCCGTAGCGGGGGAACAGCTTGCGGACGGCGAGGTTGCCGGCGATCGGGACGCCCAGCGAGAACGGAATGGCCGTGAGGCCGGTGTGCAGCGCCGACCAGCCGAGGCCACCCTGAAGGTAGAGCGTCCAGCTGAGGAAGAACCCGGCCGGGATGCAGCTGAACAGCAGTTGGGTGCCGACGCCGGCACCGAAGGTCCGGATCTTGAACAGCGAGAGGGCCACCAGCGGCGATCCGTCCTTGGCGGTCTTGTAGCGCTCGTAGAGCACGAACACCGCGAGGACGGGCGCGGAGGCGACCAGCGAGACGATGCTCCAGACGGGCCAGCCGAGCTCACGACCGCGCAGCAGCGGCAGCAGCAACAGCAGCAGGCCGGCGGTCACCAGCACCATGCCGACGAGGTCCAGCCGGTTGGCGCGCGGCGACCGCGACTCACGCATCCACATCCAGCCGGCGACCAGGGCGGCCGCGCCGATCGGAAGGTTGACCACGAAGATGGTGCGCCAGCCCAGGTCGGCCGGGTTCCACGAGATGAGCAGCCCACCCAGCAGCGGCCCGGCGACGATGGCCAGGCCGATCATGCTGGCGTACAGGCTGACGACCCGGCCGATCTCCTGCGGTGGGAAGGTGACGTGGATGATCGCCAGGACCTGGGGGACCATGACCGCGGCGGCGATGCCCTGCAGCACCCGGGCACCGACCAGGACCTCGGAGGTGGGGGCGAAGGCGCACAGGGCGGAGGCCAGGACGAAGCCGGCGACCCCGGTCAGGAACATCCGCTTGCGGCCGAAGATGTCGCCGAGCCGCCCTCCGGTGATCAGGACGACGGCGAAGCACAGCGTGTAGCCGACTGTCAGGGCCTGTACGGCGGCCGCCGAAGCGCCGAGATCCTCCTGGATGCTCGGGATCGCCACGGTGACGATGTTGACGTCGAGCAGGTCCATGAAGGTCGCGACGAGCAGGACCATCAGCGCCAGCCAACGGTGGGGATGTGGGCCGTCGGCGGCTGCGACGGGAGATCCGATGGCCCCTGCGGGCGCCGGCTCCACTTCCTGACTCATGAGATGTGCTCCAGTTCTTGCGGTTCGTCGCCGGTAGCGGACACCGGCGATGGTTTAGGGGGCGGTCGGGTTCGCCTCGGACGTGCCGTCCGCCTCGGACGTGCCGGTACGGGCGAGCGCGGTCCACGACCGCATCAGCAGCTCCACGACGTCCATGACGTCTCCGGCCGGGCTGTCGCCGGCCAGCAGTACGCGCTGGATGGACAGCCCGTCGTCCAACGCGTGCACGATCAGCGCCAACAGCTCCACCGGCGCGGGTGGCGTGACCGACCGGGCGGCGAAGCCCCGCGCGAGCGCCTGGGCCATGGCTTCGTGGGACCGTCGTTCGCGGTCGGCCATCAGGGACATCACCTGCGGATCGCGCCTCGCGTAGAGCCACAGTTCGGTGCGCAGCGCCAGCCAGCTCGCGAAGTTCTTGTCCCGTTCCCGGTGCCAGCCACGCAGGTGCTCGATCGTCTCCTCGAACGACCCGGCCTTGCTGCTCAGCGCCTGCACCTCCTGCAGTTCGCGTTCGGTGCGCTGTTCCAACAGGGCCAGGACCAACTGTTGCTTGCCGTCGAAGTTGCCGTAGAAGGCACCCCGGGTGTACCCGGCGCGTTCGACGATCTGCTCGACCGAGGTGCCGTTGACACCGAACTCGGCGAACAGCTCGGCTGCCGCCTGCAGCAGCTCCTGGCGGGTGATTTCCCGGCTCTGCTGGCGGGTGAGTCGCTTGCTGATGATCAACCTCCTCGTGAGACTCAGATACGGTATCGTATTCTGATACAGTGTTGTATCCGAATGCCGCATAACCCACCCCGGGGCGTGTCGCAGCGAACGTCGGCGGCGCACCGACACTCGGGTCAACGTCGTGAGCAATCGAATGGGGATGCTGGTGACCGGAGCATTCGACTGGACGGACGTCGAGTTCGACCTGTCCAACGTGAACTTCGTAACCGACCGGGACGCCGGGGAGCGCTGGCTGAGCGCGCCCCGGCCGGTGTGTCCGGGCCGGTTCTCCGACGGTAACGAGGTCTACGTCGTCACCCGCTACGACGCGGTCCGTAGCCTCTTCACCGATCGTCGGGTCAGCAACCATCCCCCGGAGGGCGTCCACCTCGACAGCATGCGCCGCCGGGGGGTGCCCGAGGAGCTACTCAAGTACTTCGATTCCACGATCATGACGATGGTGCCGGAGGACCACCGGCGGGTGCGGTCGCTGATCGACCGGGCCTTCTCGGCGCGGCGGGTCAGGACCCTGCGCCCCCGGATCGAGCGGCTGGTCGACGACCTGCTCGACCAGATGGATGCCACCGGGGAGGTCGACCTCGTCGCCGAGTACGCCCATCCGATCTCCACGACGATCATCTGTGAGCTGCTCGGTGTCGACGACGAATACCGCGACAGGTGGCTGCGGTGGACCGAGGCGTTCACCACCTTCGTCCGGCCCGACCCGGTGATGCTGCCGCCCGCGCTGCGCGGCATGGTCGACACGGTCATCAGGTTGATCGGCGCGCGGCGGGCCCAACCCGGCGACGACCTGATCTCCGATCTGGTCAAGGCGAGCGACGAGACCGAGAAGCTCGACGAGGTCGAACTGGTCGCTCTGGTGCTGGTGCTGGTGCAGGCCGGCCTCGACACCGTCCGGCACTCGATCTCGCTGAGCCTGTTCCACCTGCTGGTCCATCCCGATCAGCTCGAACTGGTCAGGTCGCAGCCGGAGAACACCGTCCAGGCGGTGCGGGAGTTGATGCGCTACGCCGGCCCGATCAAGATGGCCCTGCCACGCTTCGCCGTGGAGCCGATCGAGGTCGACGGGGTGACCATCCCCGAGGGCGGCCAGATCCAGCTCGTGGTGGGCGCCGCCAACAACGACCCGCAGCGGTTCACCGATCCACGCACCCTGGACGTCACCCGGGTCGACAATCCGCAGCTCAGCTTCGCTGCCGGCGACCACTTCTGCCCGGGGGCGTCGTTGGCCACCGCGGAGACCGAGATCGCGCTCAACAAGCTGTTCGCGCGCTTTCCCGGTGTCCGCCTGACCGGCGACCCCGACGAGGTGGGACCGCGATTCCTCAAGGCCGTGGCACACCTGCCCGTACGGCTCGTGTGATCACCGTTCTCCAAGACCGACAACGATCAGTAGGATGAAAAGTGTTACCCACAGTAGTAGCAACGCAGTATCTGACCGCCCTGCGTGAGGGTGGATCCCTGCCCGGGGTGGTGGAGGCGGACAACGACGGCGTGTACGTCGTCAAGTTCCGTGGCGCGGGCCAGGGCAGCGCCGCCCTGGTCGCCGAGATCGTCGTCGGTGAACTCGGCCGCCGGCTCGGCATCCGCGTCCCCGAGCTCGTCACCATCGACATCGACCCGGAGATGGCGCGCCGCGATCCCGATCAGGAGATCCAGGAACTTCTGCGGGCCAGCGCCGGGGTGAACCTGGGCATGGACTTCCTACCCGGCTCGGTCGGTTTCGACGGTGTCGGCTGGCAGCCCCCGGCCGAGGAGGCGGCCAGGATCTACTGGCTGGACGCACTCACCGCCAACGTGGACCGCACCTGGTCCAACCCCAACCTGATCATCTGGCACCGCCAGCTCTGGGCCATCGACCACGGAGCCGCGCTGCTGTTCCACCACTCCTGGCCGACCGTCGCCACCTGGGCCGAGCGCCGCTACGACCTGTCCCAGCACGTGCTGGCCGACCTGGTCGCCTCGTTGGGTCCCGCGACGCTGGCCAAGCTGGACGCCGAGCTGGCCGAGGCGGTGACCGAGGACCTGCTGACCGAGGTCGTCGCGATGGTCCCGGACAGCTTCCTGTTGGGCATGAACTCCGTTCCCGAGGACGCGGACCCGCCCGAGCTGCGACAGCGCTACGTCGACTACCTCCTCGCCCGGCGTACCCGCGTGGGTGCCTGGTGGCCGGGGGTCGATGCATGACCGCCAAGGCGTCCATCCTCAGCTTCGACTACGCGCTGTTGCGCGCCGTGCCCCGTGTCGACCGCGGTGAGCAGGTCAACGTCGGAGCGTTGCTCTACTGTCCCGGCGCGGACTTCCTCGGTGCCGCCATTCATGTCGACGCCGACCGGCTACGGATGCTGGATCCGGACATCGACGTCGACATGGTCGCTGCGGCCCTCGACGCCATCCGTGCGATCTGCGCCGGTGATCCCGCCGCCGGTCGGGCGGGAGCCGGCACCCGGGGGGCGCGGTTCGGCTGGCTGACCGCGCCGCGCAGCACGGTGATCCAGACCAGTGCCGTCCACGGCGGGCTCACCACCGACCCGGCGGCCGAACTCAAGCGCCTGATGGGACGGCTCGTGCACTGAACGGCGAGGCAGCGGGCCGCAGCCACCTCCTTTCCTCAGTCGCGTTACCCGAGGAGCACCGATGGAAGACATCATCAGCGCCGTTCTCGACCCGGACACCCGACCGGAGGACTTCGCGGCCCTGCCCGTGCCGGAGCACTACCGTGCGGTCACCCTGCACGCCGACGAGGTCGAGATGTTCGCAGGGGTCGCCGCCGAGGCCCGGGAGCCGCGCCGGGCCGTGCACCTCGACGACGTGGCGGTCCCCGAGGTCGGGCCCGGCGAGGCGTTGGTGGCGGTCATGGCCAGCTCGATCAACTACAACACCGTGTGGTCGTCGTTGTTCGATCCGATGCCCAGTTTCACCTTCCTGGCCCGGTACGGCCGACGCTCACCGCTGGCCCGCCGCCATGACCTGCCCTACCACGTGATCGGTTCCGACCTGTCCGGAGTGGTGCTGCGTACCGGGCCAGGGGTCTACGCCTGGAAGCCCGGCGACGAGGTCGTGGCGCACTGTCTGTCGGCCGAGCTGGAGGCACCCGAGGGACACAACGACACCATGCTCGACCCGGATCAGCGGATCTGGGGCTACGAGACCAACTTCGGGGGTCTCGCCCAGTTGGCACTGGTCAAGGCGAACCAGTTGATGCCCAAGCCGGCGCACCTGACATGGGAGGAGGCGGGGACTCCCGGTCTGGTCGCCTCGACGGCGTACCGGCAGTTGGTCTCCCGCAACGGCGCCCAGATGAAGCAGGGTGACAATGTGCTCATCTGGGGTGCCTCCGGCGGGGTGGGCGCGTTCGCCACCCAGCTCGCGTTGGCCGGAGGGGCGAAGCCGATCTGTGTGGTGTCCAGCCCGACCAAGGCCGCCATCTGCCGGGCGATGGGTGCCGACGCGGTGATCGACCGCACCGACGAGGCCTTCACGTTCTGGAAGGACGAGTACACCCAGGACCCCGGGGAGTGGAAACGGTTCGGACGGCGGATCCGGGAACTGACCGGCGGGGAGGATCCCGACATCGTGTTCGAGCATCCCGGGCGGGACACCTTCGGTGCCTCGGTGTACGTGACCCGCAAGGGAGGCACCATCGTGACCTGCGCTTCCACCTCCGGCTACCGCCACGAGTACGACAACCGTTACCTGTGGATGTCGCTCAAGCGGATCGTCGGATCGCACTTCGCCAACTACCGCGAGGCGTGGGAGGTCAACCGTCTCATCGCCAAGGGTCGGATCCACCCCACGCTGTCCAAGACGTACGCCCTGGCAGACGCCGGACAGGCGGTCGACGACGTGTACCGCAACCGGCACCTCGGCAAGGTCGGCGTGCTGGCGCTGGCACCGCACGAGGGTCTCGGCGTCCGCGACACGGCGATGCGCGAGCAGCATCTCGACGCGATCAACCGGTTCCGGCGGGCTGACCGACCGACCACCAGCCCCCGCTGACCCGGCCGTCAGCGAGGCGACGCCGGTCAGCCGACCGCCCACAGGCACCCGCGTGCCGCGCCGACCTGCGGGTGCGACAGCGACGTCATGCCCTCATCGACGGAAGGACTACCCATGGCACGCCGCCTGTTCACCTCCGAGTCGGTCACGGAAGGCCACCCGGACAAGATCGCTGATCAGATCAGTGACGGGATCCTCGATGCCCTGCTGAGGCAGGATCCGCACAGTCGGGTGGCGGTCGAGACCCTGATCACCACGGGTCAGGTCCACGTCGCCGGCGAAGTGTCGACCAAGGCGTACGCTGACATCCCGACGATCGTGCGGGAGACGATCCTGGGTATCGGTTACGACTCGTCGAAGAAGGGCTTCGACGGCGCCTCCTGCGGCGTCAGTGTCTCCATCGGCGCGCAGTCGCCGGACATCGCGCAGGGTGTCGACAACGCGTTCGAGTTGCGGACGGGTGCGTCGGAGAGCGCGTTGGACGCGCAGGGTGCCGGCGACCAGGGCATGATGTTCGGCTTCGCCTGCTCCGAGACGCCTGAGCTGATGCCGCTGCCGATCGCGCTCGCCCACCGGCTGGCTCAGCGGTTGTCGGCGGTGCGGAAGGACGGCACGATCCCGTACCTGCGGCCCGACGGTAAGACGCAGGTGACCATCGAGTACGAGGGGCTGCGTCCGGTACGGCTGAACACCGTCGTGGTGTCCAGCCAGCACGCCGCCGACATCTCGCTGGACTCGCTGCTGACCCCGGACGTGCGGGATCATGTCATCGCCCCGGAGTTGGAGAGCCTGGGTCTGGACACCGAGGATTACCGGCTGTTGGTCAACCCGACCGGCCGGTTCGAGATCGGTGGTCCGATGGGTGACGCCGGTCTGACCGGTCGGAAGATCATCGTGGACACCTACGGTGGGTATGCCCGGCACGGTGGTGGTGCGTTCTCGGGTAAGGATCCGTCGAAGGTTGACCGGTCGGCGGCGTATGCGATGCGGTGGGTGGCGAAGAACGTGGTCGCCGCCGGTCTCGCGGAGCGGTGTGAGGCGCAGGTGGCGTACGCGATCGGCAAGGCCCACCCGGTGAGTTTGTTCATCGAGACCTTCGGGACGGAGAACGTGCCGGTGGAGCGGATCGAGCGTGCTGTGGGTGAGGTGTTCGACCTGCGTCCGGCTGCGATCATCCGGGATCTGGACCTGTTGCGTCCGATCTACCGGCAGACGGCGGCCTACGGCCACTTCGGCCGGGAGTTGCCGGAGCTGACCTGGGAGAACACCGACCGGGCCCAGAGCCTCAAGGCCATCGCGGCCTGAGGTGCCGACCCCGCCGCCGCGCTCCGCGCCGGGCTGGTCCGCCGAGACGACCCGGCTCGGATGGCCCTGGGACGACCTTCGGCGCGGGCCGACACGGCCCCGGCACACCACCCGTCGGGTTCAGGGACCGTCGAGCCGTTCCCGCACCGAGAGGAAGAGAAATGACTGACAACGCCATCGTCACGGTCCATCCCGACGCCGACATCGACCGGGTCTGTGCCCTGCTCGACCACGACGGCGCCGTCATCGTCGAGGGGTTCCTGGACGCCGGGACCCGGCAGGCGCTCTGGGACGATCTCGGGCCCGCGCTGGAGGAGTCCGGCTACGGCGACAACGACTTCTCAGGCCACAAGACCAAGCGGATGTCGTCGTTGTTCGCCCGCAGCCGGCACATGGCCGCCGTCGCGCTGCACCCGTTGTTCCTGGGTGCCGCGCGCCGCCTCATCCAGCGGCCGGTGCCGGTGTGGTTCGGCGGCGAGCAGGTGAGCATCAGCCCCAACATCCAGGTCAGCGCTACCCAGGTGATCCAGATCTGGCCGGACGAGGGGGTGCAGTGCCTGCACCGCGACGACACCTCACACCTGCGGCCCTACCCTGCACCGACGACCCGGGCCCAGGTGATGGTCGCGATGAGTGACTTCACCGCGGAGAACGGCGCGACGATGGCGATCCCGGGCAGTCACCGCTGGGACGACGAGCGGGCGCCGCGCCGCGACGAGGCGGTGCCGGCCGAGATGCCGGCCGGGTCGGCGCTGATCTGGCTCGGCGGTCTCTACCACGGCGGTGGGCAGAACACCGCCACGCAGCCGCGCACCGGGCTGACGCTGTCCTACATCGCCGGCAACATGCGCCAGGAGGAGAACCAGTACCTCGCGGTGCCGATGGAGGTGGTCCGCGAGTACCCCGAAGAGTTGCAACGCCTGCTCGGCTACGACGTGTGTCCCCCGTTCCTCGGCTGGTACGAATCCCGCGACCCGCACACCCTGCTCGCCGAGCGCGCTGGTGGAGGTGCTTCCCGGGCCTGATCCACCACAGCACTGACCATGGCCGCCGCTCCGGACAGCCGCGAGCATCGTGACGGGTCGGGCCCGTCGGCCGCACCATGTTTCACCTCGGGGGAGAGGGGCACTTTCCGGCGGCGACCCGTACGGGCCGCACATCGCCCGTACGGAGGTGCCCCGATGACGCTCGACCGTCCGGAGACGGTGCCCATGGTCGACGGCGGGTCGAGCCGGGCCGGGCGGCACCCCGTGCGGTCCGGGAGACCGCCCCGGGCGTGGGGCATCCCATGGTGACCCCCGGCGGCGACGACCCCGGTACGGCGTTCCGGTCGGCCGTGCTCGCCGGACTGCTCGACCTGCCGCTGCCCGGCGGCGGCCGCACCCGTGACCGCTTCCTGCGGTTCGTCGAACTCGGCCGCGCCGACCTGCCCCTGGCCCGGCTGGGCGAGGGGCACGCCGACGCCCTGGCGATCCTCGCCGAACTCGGCATGACGATCGACCCCGATCGGCGTCGTGAGCCGTGGGGTGTCTGGGCGGCCGTGCCGGCGTCGGTCACGGCGACCCGGGACGGCGACCGGTGGCGGCTGACCGGTGACCGGCCCTGGTGCTCCGGGGCGGGTCTGCTCGCCCGCGCCCTGGTCACCGCGACCACCGACGACGGCATCCGGCTGTTCGCCGTCGAGGTCGACGCCGCCGGGGTCACCGCGTTGCCCGACACCTGGCCGGCCGTCGGCATGGCCGCCAGCGACAGCCGTACCGTCAGCTTCGACGGCGTGACCGCCGTCGCGGTGGGCGGGCCGGGCAGCTATACCGCGCGGCCGGGTTTCTGGCACGGCGGGCTGGGGGTGGCGGCGTGTTGGTACGGCGGGGCGGTCGGGGTCGCCGACACCCTGTACAGCGCGGCGCGGCACCGCCGTCTCGGCCCGCACGCCCTGGCGCACCTCGGCGCGGTCGACGCGGCCCTGACCGCCGCCCGCAGTGTCCTGTTCGCCGCCGCCGACGAGATCGACGCGAACCCCACCGGGGACGCGGACCGGTTGGCCCACCAGGTTCGCGCCACCGTCGAGGCAGCCGCCACCACGGTCGTCGACCGGGTCGGTCGGGCGCTGGGGGCGGGCCCGCTGTGCCAGGACGCCCACCATGCCCGCCGGGTCGCCGACCTGACGGTGTACCTGCGGCAGAGCCACGCGGAGGCGGACCTGGCCCACCTCGGTGAGCTGGTGGCGGCGGTCGGGGACCCCGGATGGTGAGGCCGATCGTCGACGCGGGCACCGACGAGAGCAGCTGGCGTGCGTGGCCGGCACCGGCCGACTGGCCCGTACTGGCGCTGGACGACCGGGTGCGGGCGGCGCCGCCGCTGGTGCTCGCCCCGCACCCCGATGACGAGGTGCTCGGGGTGGGTGGCCTGGTCGCGATGCTCGCCGGCGGCGTCGAGATCGCGGTCGTCACCGACGGCGAAGCGTCGCATCCGGAATCCACTGTCCACTCGCGGGCGGCGCTGGCCGCGATCCGGCGCGCCGAGACGGTCACGGCCTGCGGACTGCTCGGGGTCGCCCCCACCGCCATCGACCATCTCGGGCATCCCGACGGCGGTGTCGACGAGCCGGCGCTCGCCGAGGCGTTGACCGGCCGGCTGGCGCCGGGGCGGTGGTGCGTCACGACGTGGCGCGGCGACGGACACCCGGACCACGAGGCGGTGGGGCGGGCGGCGGCGACCGCCTGCCGGCGTACGGGCGCGACGCTGGTGGAGTTCCCGGTGTGGACGTGGCACTGGGCCCGACCCGACCATCCCGACGTGCCGTGGCACCGCGCGCGCCGGGTCGACCTGACCGGGGCGGCCAGATCGGCCAAGCTGACCGCGATCGACGCCTTCCGTAGCCAGGTGCTGCCGCTGGGGCCGGCACCCGCCGACGCCGCGATCCTTCCCCCGAACGTCCTCGCCCGCTTCGCACGTCCCTACGAAACGGTGTTCCTGCCATGACCCCAGGCGGTACCCCGGCCGGGTACTTCGACGACATGTACGCCGGCGCGGAGGACCCGTGGAGTTTCGAAACCCGCTGGTACGACCAGCGTAAGCACGAGGTGACGGTGGCCTGCCTGCCGCGCCGGCGGTACCGGTCGGCATTCGAGCCGGGGTGCTCGACCGGGATGCTCACCCGCCGTCTCGCCCCGCGGTGCGACCGGCTGCTGGCGGTCGACATCGCCGCCGCGCCGGTGGCGAGTGCCCGACGGCGGCTGGCGGAGCAGCCACATGTCCGGGTGCAACGGATGCGGGTCCCCGACGAGTGGCCGGCCGTGGCGGACGACCGGTTCGACCTGATCGTGCTCTCCGAGCTGGGCTACTACTTCGACGATGCCGGGTGGGATCTGCTGGTGGCCCGTACGGTCGACTCGCTCGAACCTGGCGGCACGCTGGTAGCCGTGCACTGGCGGCCGCCGGTGGCCGAGCACGCCCGCAGCGGTGACGACGTGCACCGGCTGCTCGCCGGTGTGGACGCCCTGGCGCGGACGGCACGGCACGAGGAGGCCGACTTCCTGCTCGACGTGTTCCTGCGGGTGCCGCCGCCGGCCAGGTCCGTCGCCCAGGCCGACGGCCTGTGGTGAACCGGATGGCGGTCGTGGTGCCCGCCCACGACGAGCAGGCGTCGCTGCCCGGCTGTCTGACCTCCGTCCTCGACGCGCTGCGGCACCTGCCGGTGCGCTCGGAGGTGATCGTGGTGGCCGACGACTGCCGCGACGCCACGGCCGCCGTCGCCGAACGCCCCGGCGTCGTCGTGCTGACGGTGCGGGCCCGCAACGTCGGCCGGGCCCGGGCCGCCGGCATGGCGTACGCGCTGCGCCACGGCCCACAGGGGTTGTGGCTCGCCACCACCGACGCGGACAGCCGGGTGCCCCGGCGGTGGGGCGGCTGGCAGCTGCGTCACGCCCGCGCCGGCACCGACCTGCTGGTCGGGACGGTACGGGTCACCGACTGGGCACCCCGCGCCATCCAGGTCCGCGACCGGTACGAGGCCCGGTACCGGCAGGGCCTGACCGGCACCGGCCACCGGCACGTCCACGGTGCGAACCTGGGCTGCGCCGCCACCGCGTACGAGCGGCTGGGCGGCTTCGCCGACCTGCGCCACGGTGAGGACCACGACCTCGTCCAACGCGGTCGGCGGCAGGCCATGCGGGTCGTCACCGACGCCGGCTGTGCGGTACGCACCAGTGCCCGCCGCCAGGGTCGGGCTCCGCACGGCTTCGCCGGTTACCTCGACGCCCTCGAAGACCGGCCTACGGCCCCCTCGACGGTGCAGCCCGAACGGATGCCGTGCGGTGGGTGCACCGTGGCGTGACGAACCGCCCTGCCCCGGCGGCGTGCGAAGCGCGCGTACCGGAAAGGGCGACTCCCGGCCAGGGTCCGGTCGGACCCTGGCCGGGAGCGTCCGGTCAGCCGGTGCGGCCGGCGCGGTGCCGGCGGCGGGTCAGCACGACGAGGGCGACGCCGAGCAGTGCGAGCAGCACCCCGACGGTCAGTGGCGCGGCGACGGTGTCACCGGTCACCGGCAGGATCCCACCGACGTAGCGGAAGGTGGATCCGTTGGAGGTGCCGCCTGCGGTGCTCACCACGACCGTGGTGTCCCCGGCCGCGCAGGGCGGTGTGCGGAAGGTCAGCGAGCGACCGTCCGGCGACACGGTGACCTGGTCGGCCGGGATGGTGGTGCCGCAGATGGTGACCGTGGTGCCGCCGGGTACGAACCCGGAGCCACCGACCGTCACGGTCGTGCCGCCACCTGTCGGCCCCTGTCCGGGGGTGACGGTGTCGATGCGCGGCGGGACGGGTTCGTAGGTGAACCCGTCCGGTGCGGTGACATCGTCACCGGGCAGCAGGACGGTGACGTCCACCGGTCCGACCTGGCCGGGCGGGGTGACCACGGTCAGCGAGGTGCCGCCCGGGTTCACGACCAGGTTGGTGCCGGGTGTGTTGCCGAAGTTCACGCCGGTGGCGCCGGTGAGACCGGTGCCGGTGATGGTCACCGTGGTGCCGCCGGTGGTCGGTCCGGCGCCGGGCACGATGGAGGTGATCGTCGGTGCGACGTACGTGAAGACCGGCGCGGTGGCGGTGCCCGCGGGGAACACCAGTCGGACGTCCGCCGGCCCGGCCGTGTTCGGCGGGGTCACCACGGTGATCGTGGTGCCTGCCGGGTTGACGGTGAACCCGGTGCCGGGCACCCCGTCGAAGGTCACCCCGGTCGCTGCGGTGAACCCGGTCCCGGTGATGGTGACCGTGGTGCCACCCGAGGTCGGTCCGCTCGTCGGGGTCAGCCCGGTCACGGTCGCGGCGCTGCCGTCGGCGAGGTAGGTGTAGCCCAGCGGTGCCGCCGTACCGCCGCCGGTGGTGACCAGCACGACGGCCGGTCCGACCGCGCCGGGCGGGGTGACCGCCGTCAGGGAGGTGCCGCCCGGGGCGACCGTGACGTCGGCGGCCGGCACCCCGTCGAAGGTGACGGTCGTGTCACCGGGCACGAAGCCGGTGCCGGTGATCGTCACCGTCTGTCCGCCCGACTGGGGACCGGTGTTCGGCGTGATCGACGCGACGGTCGGCGGTGCGGCCACGTAGGTGAATCCGTCCGGTGCGGTCGCGTCCGCGCCCGGCAGGAGCACGGTGACGTCCACCGGTCCGACCTGGCCGGGCGGGGTGACCACGGTCAGCGAGGTGCCGCCCGGGTTGACCGTGACGTTGGTGCCCGGGGTGTCGCCGAAGGTCACTCCGGTCGCTCCGGTGAAGCCGGTGCCGGTGATGGTCACCGTGGTGCCGCCGGCGGTCGGCCCGGTGTCCGGGACGATCGAGGTGATCGTCGGGCCGAGGTAGGTGAACGTCGGCGCGGTCACCCGACCGGCCGGGAAGACCAGCTCGACCAGGGCCGGGCCCGCCGGGTTCGGCGGCGTCACCACGGTGATCGTGGTGCCGGCGGGGTTGACGGTGAACCCGGTGCCGGGCAGGCCGTCGAAGTCCACGCCGGCCGCCCCGGTGAAGCCGGTGCCGGTGATCGTCACCGTGGTGCCGCCGACGGTCGGCCCGGAGGTCGGCGTGAGGCCGGTGATCGTGGCCGCGCTGCCGTCGGCGAGGTACGTGTAGCCCAGCGGTGCGGCGGTGCCGTTCACCGTGCCGACCACGACCTCGGCGGGTCCGACCGCGCCGGGCGGGGTGACCGCCGTCAGGGAGGTGCCGCCTGGCGCGACCGTGACGTCGGTCGCGGGCACCCCGTCGAAGGTGACCGTGGTGCCACCCGGGATGAAGCCCGTGCCGGTGATCGTCACGGTCTGGCCGCCTGACTGCGGGCCCTCGTCGGGGCTGATCGTCGCGGTGGTCGGTGCCGCCGGCGGACGCTCGCAGAGCGCCTCGGCCACGATGACGGTACCGACGGGAATGGTGGTCGGGACGCCGAGGATGCTGCCCGACAGGGTCAGCACGGCCCGCACCGTGATCGCGGTGGCGCCGGTGGCGGTGGTCGTCTCGACCCGGGTCAACGAGGCGTTCAGGCTCGCGTCCAGCAGCCCCGGCACCACCACCGCCGCGCTGCCCACGACGGCGGGGGTGTTCGCCGTCAGCGTCACCGCCGAGCCGAACAGTTCCAGCCCGACGAGCGTGGTGTCCGCGCTGGTTGCGCCGACCTGGGGACAGACCGCGGTGGCGGTGACCTGGGCGGCGTCCAGCACGTCGATGCCGAGCACGGTCAGGTTGAGGCCGTTGACGCTGGAGGACGCCGACGATCCGTCGGCCGCCCGGGTGGCGGTGACCTCCTCGACGGTGCCGCTGGCGGTCACACCGACCGCCCCCGGTACCGAGATCGCCAGCAGCGTCTCGGTGTCGGTGCCCCCGCCGGCGGGCGCGGTGGCGGTGCCGACGGTCGCGTCGGCACTGATCACGGCTATCCCGGCTACCTCGGCCGAGAGGTCGACGACGACGCCGCGGGCGCTCGCGTCGCCCGGTGCCGCCAGTGCCGGCGTACCCAGGGTCAGGGTTGCCAGGCTGGTGACCAGTAGCGCCGTGGCGGCGCTCGTGGTTCTTCGCAGGACGGTCCTCACCAATTTCCCCCGTTCAGATGGATGACGGCCTGCGTGATGTGGCGGCAGCCGTCAACGAGTGAACGAGAACAAATAGGGCAAGTTACGCATTTCGGACCTTGGATGGCTGTGGGTGGCGGCCGGCGTTCGCGCGATGGCGTCCGCCCGCCGTTCCCGGCGCTCCAGGGTTGATCGACTCCACAGGTGAACGTCCCCGGGCGTGTCGCTGGCTATTGCTAATGGAAACCATTATCGTCTGCTGGTCCGGAGTCGTCGAGCGTCGGGAGTGCGCGGTGGGTCATGTGTTGCTGGTCGAGAGCTGGGTCGGTGCGATGAGCAGCCTGCTGCCCCGGGCGATCCGGGAGGCAGGACATCGGTTCACGTTCCTGACCAGGAACCTGCACCACTACCTGCGCCAGGGCGGCGGCACCGGGACGCATCCGCTGCTCGACGCCGACCACGTGATCACCGCCGAGACCAACGATCCGGAACGGCTGCTGCCGCACGTACGGAAGCTGCACGAGGTGCTGCGGTTCGACGGCGTCGTCACGTCCTGCGACTACTACCTCGCCACCGTGGCCCGGCTCGCCGCGGACCTGGGCCTGCCGGGCGCCCGGCCGGAAGCCGTCGAGTGCGCCTACCGCAAGGACCTGGCGCGGCAGCGGATGCAGGCGGCCGGCCTGCCCGGCCCGGCGTTCGCCGTCACCGGGGACTGGGCGGGCACCGAGGCCGCCGCCCGCGCGCTGGGTTTCCCGCTGGTCGTCAAGCCGGTCGACCTGTGCGCCGGGATGTTCGTCCGGCTGGTGGCCGACCGGGACCAGCTACGCGAGGCGTTCGACGCCCTCGGCGAGTTCCCGGTCAACGCCCGGGGGCAGCAGCGTTCACCGCTGGTGCTGCTGGAGGAGGTGTTGGCCGGGCCGGAGGTCAGCGTCGAGACCGTCACCGTCGACGGGGAGACGACGGTGCTCGGTGTGACGGACAAGAGCCTCGCCGGTGCGCCGTGGTTCGTGGAGACGGGGCACATGTTCCCCGCCGCGCTCGACGCCGCGACGGCCGGCGCGGTCGGCGACATGGCCGTCGCCGCCCTCGCCGCGGTCGGGTTCGACCGGGGGGTGGCGCATACCGAGCTGCGACTGACGGCCGCCGGGCCACGGGTGGTGGAGATCAACCCCCGCCCGGCGGGCAACCAGATCACCGAACTGGTGCGACGGGCGACCGGGGTGGACCTGCCCATGGTGTACGCCCGGCTGGCCGTGGGTGAGCAGCCGGGGGTCACGGTGGCCGACACCGGTGTCCGTAGCGCCGCCATCGCGTTCCTGCTCCCGCCCCGCGCCGGCACCGTCGCCGGGATCGACGGGGTGACCGCGCTGGCTGCCGCTCCCGACGTGGTCGACTGGGCGGTGAAGCCCGCCGGACACCGCACCGGCGACGCGGTGAGCAACAACAACTACCTCGGTCACGTCATGACGGTGGACACCACGGGCCCCGGCGCCCGGGCCCGGGCCGACGCACTGGTCGCCGGGCTCGGCGTCCGGTACGTCGACGAGCTGGCCGGAGCCCACGCGTGACCCCGGTGGACGCCGGTGGGCCGGTCACGTCGGTGCCGGACCTGATCGACGCGGTCCGAGCGGGCCGCTTCGGCCCCGACCCGGCCACCGCGCAGGTCACCGTCGCGTTCACCACCCGACAGGGTTCCCGGCATGCCGGGCGGGCCCGTGGCTACCGCAACCAGGTGCTGAGCCTGCGGGTGGACGCCGCCGTCGGTTCGTGCGCGACGGAACCCGACGAGCTGACCGACGAGGTCGCCCACGACTGCGTCGGTCGCAGCGTCGCCGAACTGCTCACCCACCCGGCGTCGGCGGTGCGCGTCGCGGCCCTGGATGCCTACCTCGCCACGGTCCGACCGCACCCGCAGGCCGCCTGCGACAGGGTGACCATCCCGGCCGGGACGTCGCTTGCCAAGTCGACCGCCCGGGCCGCCGCCGTGGTGGACCTGCTGCCGGTGGTGCCGGGTCAGCGGGTCCTGGTCGTCGGGGTGGTGAACTCCCTGCTGGCGCAGTTGCGGGACCGGGGCGTCGGCTACCTGCCGTGCGACCGGGCCGGCGGGAGCACGGAGTGGGGGGAGCCGTGCCTGCCGGACGCCGCCGTGCTGCTGGAACGCTGCGACGCGCTGCTGGTGTCCGGGATGACCCTGGGCAACGACACGTTCGCGCCGCTGCTGCGGCACGCCCGTACCACCGGCAAGCCGATGGTGGCCTTCGCCCAGACCGGCAGCGCCGTCCTGCCGTGTTTCCTCGGCGCGGGGTTGAGTGGCGTGTCCGCCGAGCCGTACCCGTTCTTCTGGCTCGACGGCGCAGCGTCGACGGTCTACCGCTACCGTGCCGGGGCCGGGTCGCCGTGCTGACCGCCTCCGTGCCCGCCGCCCGCGCGCCGCACCTGCTGGGCCTGCTGGGACGCTCCCCGGTGGCGTTCGTCGACACCCCGCTGCCGCACCCGCACGGCGGGTTCCACGCCAAGGTGGAATACCTGAGCCCGGGGGGCATGAAGGCGCGGGCCGCGGTGGCGATGTTGCGGGCCGCCCGGCGGCGCGGTGACCTGCGGCCGGGCGGCACCGTGGTGGAGTCGACCAGCGGCACGCTGGGGCTCGGTCTCGCGTTCGCCGGGCAGGCCCTGGGCCACCCGGTCGTCCTCGTGGTGGACCGGGAGATCGAACGGCCGATGCGCGCGCTGCTGGCGGCCCACGGGGCGACGGTGGAGGTGGTGGCGCAGCCGCACCCGGTCGGTGGTTGGCAGCAGGCCCGCCTGGACCGGTTGCGCGAGGTGCTGGCCCGTATCCCCGGCGCCTACTGGCCCGACCAGTACCACAACCCGGACAACGCCGCCGGTTACCGCAGCCTCGCCGAGGAGTTGACAGGCCAGGTCGAGGCCGTGGACGTGCTGGTGTGCAGCGTCGGCACCGGTGGGCACAGTGCCGGTCTGGGCCGGGCGTTGCGCCGGTACTGGCCGGGGATGCGGCTGGTCGGGGTCGACACCGTCGGCTCGACGATCTTCGGACAGCCCGCGCGGCCCCGGCTGATGCGCGGGTTGGGCAGCAGCATCTTCCCCCGCAACGTCGACTACGCGGCCTTCGACGAGGTGCACTGGGTCGGCCCGGTGGAGGCGGTGGACACCTGCCGCCGGTTGGCCCGGGCGGCGTTCGTCACCGGCGGCTGGAGCACCGGGGCCGTCGCCCGGGTCGCCGCGTGGATCTGCCGGATGCAGCCCGGTGCCCGGGTGGTGACGATCTTCCCGGACGGCCCGCACCGCTACCTCGACTCGATCTTCGACGACGCCTACTGCGCCCGCCACGGGCTGTTCGCCCCGGCTCCGGACCATCCGATCGAGATCCCGTACCCGGATGTCGTCGAGGTGACCCGGTGGAGTCGCTGCCGGACCGTCCTCGACCCGCTGCGCCGCCTGGCGGTGCCGGCATGAGGCTCGACTGGCGCAGCTACCCGCTGCGGCTGCGGGAACCGCTGCGGATCTCCCGGGCGACGATGGCGGGCCGTGACGCCGTCCAACTCGACCTGTCCCACGACGGCGTCACCGGCCACGGCGAGGTGGTGACCAGCGTCTACTACGGACTGGACCTGGCCGCCATCCTCGCGCTGCTGCCCGGGCTGCGGCACCGGGTGCGCGACTGCGGCGAACCCGAGGCGCTGCTCGCGGAGTTACCGGCACTCGCCACGCAGCTGCCCACCGGTGTGCTGGCGGCCCTGGACGCCGCCGTCCACGACCTGCTGGGCCGCAGGGCCGCACAGCCGGTGCACCGGTGGCTCGGCCGTCCCGCCCCGACCCCGGCGGCCACGGCCCACACCATCGGTCTCGTGGCGCCCGACCACGCCGGGGCCACCGCGCGGGACCTGGCTCGACGCGGCTTCCGACTGGTCAAGGTCAAGTGCGGAGACCCCGCCGACGTGGCCCGGGTCGCCGCCGTCCGCGCCGCACTGCCGCAGGCACGGCTCCTGCTCGACCCCAACGGCGCGTGGACCCCCGAGCAGACCGTGCGGTTGCTCGACACGCTACGCCCGTACGACATCGACGCCGTAGAGCAGCCCATCGCGCCCGGCACCCCGCAGCTACTCGGCTGGATCAGCGCGCGCACCGACGTGCCGGTCATCGCCGACGAGGACGCGGCCACGGCGGCGCACGTCGACGCCCTCGTCGGCACGGTGGCCGGCATCAACGTCAAGCTGGCCAAGTGCGGCGGCATCCACGCCGCCCGGCAGATCGCCGCCACGGCCCGGGCCCACGGCATGGACCTCATGCTGGGCTGCCTGGTGGCCAGCTCGCTGGGCATCGCACCGGCGGTGCACCTCACCGGCGACGCCCGCTGGATCGACCTGGACGGGCACCTGCTGCTCGCCGACGATCCATGGACCGGCATCGGCGGCCACGACGGCGTCCTGCGGGTGAGCGGGGCACCCGGTCTCGGCGTGCGGGCGGCCCGATGAACACGTGGTCCACCCTGCGCAGTTTCCCGCTGCCGATCCGGCTGCTGGTGGTCAACCAGTTCGGGGTCAACGTCGGCTTCTACCTGCTGCTGCCCTACCTCGCCGGCTACCTGGCCGACGACGTCGGCCTCTCCGCCGCCGTCATCGGCATCGTGCTCGGCGTGCGCAACCTCAGCCAGCAGGGCCTGTTCCTGCTGGGTGGCTCCGCCGCCGACCGGCTGGGCGCCCGAGGTGTCATCATCGCCGGCTGTGCCCTGCGCGCCGTCGGCTTCGGGTTGTTCGCCCTCGGCACGGCACTGCCGGTGCTGTTGGCCGCGTCGATCCTGTCCGGACTGGCCGGGGCACTGTTCAACCCGGCCGTACGCAGCTACGTGGCGCAGGCCGCCGCCGACCGGCGGGCCGACGCGTTCGCCCTGTTCACCGTCTTCGCCAGTGCCGGCGCTCTGCTCGGGCCGCTGCTCGGCTCGGCGCTGCTCCTGGTCGACTTCCGGGCCGCCGCGCTGACCGCCGCCGGGCTGTTCGCCGTACTCACCGTGGCGCAGGCGGTCTGGCTGCCCGCCACCCCGGCCACCTCCGCCGGGGCGACGCTCTGGCAGGACTGGCGTACCGGCCTCGCCGACCGCCGGTTCCTGGCCTTCAGCGTCGCGCTGGCCGGCATGTTCGCGTTGCAGACCCAGCTGTACCTGATCCTGCCGGTGCAGGCGGAGCACGTCACCGGCCAGCCGGTGGCGGTCGCCGTGCTGTTCGTCGTCTCCACCGTCGTGACGCTCACCCTGCAACTGCCGCTGACCGGCTGGCTGCAGGGCCACTGGCGCCGTGGGGCGAGCATCACCGTCGGGATGGCGGTCATGGGGGCCGGGTTCCTGCTGCCGCTGCTGCGTGTGGGGTCGTCGTCGCCGGTGCTGCGGCTGGTGCCGGTGCTGGCCGCGGCGGTGCTGCTCACCCTGGGGGTGATGATCGCCCAGCCGTTCGTGCTGGAGTTGATCCCCGCCTTCGCCGGCCCCCGGCTGACCGGTACGTACTTCGGCCTGTTCTACCTGGTGTCCGGGGTCCTCGCCGCCGGCTGCACCGCCGCCGTGGGCGCGGCGGTGGGCACCGCCACGGCAACCGGGGTGCCGCCGGCGGCGTGGCTGCTCACCGCCGCCGTCGGGGTGGCCTCGGCGGTGGCGGTGAGCCTGCTGCGCCTCGACGGCCCCCGCACGCCCGTGCCCCCGCGGGCCCCGGTGGGGGTGTCATGAGCGACGGGAACCTCCTCACCGACAACCCGGAACTGTACGAACAGCAGTTCCCCGACCCGGGTCACCGTGCCGCCCGGTTCGTCGACGACGTCGTACGCCGGTTCGCCGACCGCACCGACGCCGCGCCCCGGCTGCTCGACGTCGGCTGCGGCACCGGCCGCGACGTCGGGCACCTCGCCACCCTCGGCTACGCCGCCGTCGGGTTGGACACGTCGGTGCCGATGCTGACGTACGCGCGGCGTCGCCACCCCGGTGTCCGGTTCGTCCACGCCGACCTGCGGGACTTCGACCTGGCCGGCCCCGTCGACGTGGTCACCTGCCTGGACAGCGCGCTGCTGTACTGCCACACCAACGCCGACCTGACCGCGTTCCTGCGCTGCTGCCACCGGCACCTGCGCCCCGGTGGGCTGCTGCTGGCCGAGATGCGCAACGGGGCGTTCTTCCTCGGCAACACCGAACTCCTCGACGGCACCCGTACCCGCACCGTGACCTGGCGCGGCGTCCCGTACACGTCCGGCACGCGGCTGTGGATCGACCACGGTGGGCAGCTGCTGCGTCGCGAACGGGTCTGGACCTGGCCGGCGTGCCCGCAACCGCTGGTGCAGACCTCGGCCTGGCGGCTGCTGTTCCCCGCCGAGCTGCGGTACCTGCTCGACACCACCGGGTTCGACGTGGTGGCCCTGTTCGACGCCCCCGGTCCCCGCACCGACCCGCCCTGGCATCCGAGCGCCGCGTTGTCGACCGCGCTGTCCGGTGACCGCCTGCACCTGGTCGCGCGTCGACGCGCCGACGCGGTCTGACTCCGCTCGCCGCAGCGCCGCGGCGTGACCCACCGCCTTATCGGAAAGGACATTCATGATGGATAGTTCGTCTGCGGACGCGTCGAGGGTGACCCGTCGCGGCCTGCTCGGCGGTGCCGCCGCCGTCTCCGCCGCCCTGCTGGCCGGCTGCGGTGGGGGCGACGACCCGAGCACCCCCGCCGTCGGGCGACCCCGGCGTGGCGGCCGGCTGCGGGCGGCGTTCGCCGGCGGCGGCGTCAACGAGACGTTGGACCCGCACCTGGCCAACCTGTTCAACGAGGCGTCCCGGGCCAAGGCGATGTTCGACAAGCTCGCCGACTACGGCCCCGACGTCTCCATCCGGCCGCGCCTCGCCGAACGCTGGGAACCCGACAGCGACCTCACCCGCTGGCGGATCAGCCTGCGGGAGGCGACGTTCCACGACGGGCGGCCGGTCCGCGCCGCCGACGTGCTGTACAGCTACGCCAGGATCACCGACCCGAAGAAGGCGTACCGGGCCAGGGCCAGCCTCGGCCTGCTCGACCTGCGCCGCAGCCGCGCCATCGACGACCGGACCGTGGAACTGGCCCTCACCCGCCCCTTCGCCGAGTTCCCCAACGCCCTGGCCGCGTTCGGCGCGTACATCGTCCCCGAGGGCACCGACAGCTTCACCCGGCCCGTCGGATCCGGGCCGTTCACCTTCGACTCCTGGCAGCCCGGCCGGTCACTGCTGCTCAAACGCTACGACGGTTACTGGGAGGGCGCAGCCCACCTCGACGAGCTGGAATACCTGATCAGCAATGAGGAGTCGGCCCGGGTCAACGCCCTGCTCGCCGGGCAGGTGGAGTACGCCCACGACATCACCCCCACCACCGCCCGCACCCACGCCGGCAGCACCCGGCTGACCGTCACCCGGATGCCGAACAGCACCATGCAGTCCTTCGCCATGAAGGTCGACCGGCCGCCGTTCGACAACCGGGACCTCCGCGAGGCCATGTTCCTGCTCACCGACCGCCGACAGCTCGTCGACACCGTCCTCGCCGGGTCCGGGCAGATCGGCAACGACCTGTTCGGCAAGGGCTACCAGCACTACGCCGACGACATCCCCCAACGCACCCACGACCTCGACCGGGCCCGCTTCCTGATCGACAAGGCCGACGCCCGGGGCCTGCGGATACGCCTCGACACCGCCTCGGTGGCCAGCGGCTTCGTCGAGGCCGCCAGCATCCTCACCGACCAGGCCAGACAGGCCGGCCTGGTCATCGACACCGCGCTGGGCAACAAGGACACCTACTGGAAGGACATCCTCGACACCGGAGTGCTGGCCTCGTACCGCTCCGGCGCCATGCCCATCGAGACGCACATCTCCCAGCGGCTGCTGACCAGCTCCACCACCAACGCGACCCGGTGGACCCGCCCCGACTTCGACACCCTCTACACCCGGGCCGTCTCCAGCACCGACGAGGCCACCCGCCGGCAGGCGTACGGCGACATGCAACGCGTCCTGCACGCCGAGGGCGGCTTCCTGATCTGGGGTTTCGCCGACTTCCTCGTCGCCACCGCACCCCGCGTCGGTGGCGTGTCCGCCCAGGCACCGGCCAACACCCTCGACTGGGCCCGCTTCGACAAGGTCTGGCTGGGGTGAGCCTGCCCCGCTACGCCGCCGGGCGGCTGCTGCTCGGCCTCGGGCAGGTCGCCGGGATCACCACCATCGTGTTCGTGCTCACCGAGGCGCTGCCCGGTGACGCCGCCGTGGTGATCGCCGGCGACCAGCCCGACCCGGCCCGGATCGCGGCCGTCCGGCAACAGCTGGACCTCGACCGGCCGGCCTGGCAGCGCTACCTCGACTGGCTGACCGACCTGCTCCACGGCGACCTCGGCGTGTCACTGATCTCGGGACGACCGATCGTCGACCGGCTCGCCGACAGCGCAGGCGTCACCCTGCTGCTGGCGGCGGTGACCCTGCTCGTGCTCGTACCGCTCGCCGTCGCCCTGGGCATGCTGGCGGCCCGCCGGGAGGGGGGACCACTGGACCGGACGGTGTCCGCGGTGTCGGTCGCCCTGTACGCGGTGCCGGAGTTCGCCCTGGCGATCCTGCTCGTCGCCGTGTTCGGCGTCCGCCTCGGCTGGCTGCCACCCACCGCGTTCGGCGCCGACCTGCTCGCCCAGCCGTCGGTGCTCGTACTGCCCCTGCTCGTGCTGCTCGCCCGACCGGTCTGCACCATCAGCCGACTCACCCGCGCCGGCCTGCTCGACGCGCTACGCGCCGAGCACCTCCGCCACGCCCGCCGCCTCGGCATCACCGGCGGCCGGCTCTGGCTGCGCCACGCCCTGCCCGACGCCCTGGCACCGGTCGTGCAGCAACTCGCCCGCACCACCGACTGGCTACTCGGCGGGGTCATCGTCGTCGAGGCGGTGTTCGTCATCCCCGGACTCGGCACCGCCCTGGTCGACGCCGTGTCCACCCGCGACGTGCCCACCGTGCAGGCACTGTGCGTCCTCGTCGCCGTCACCACGGTGCTGGTGAACCTGGCCGCCGACCTGGTGGCGTTCCGCCTCGCCCCGCGTACCCCGGTGGGCCGATGAGGCGGCTGCGCACCCTGACCGTGGCGGCGCTGCTCAGCGTGCCGCTCGGCCTGGCCGTGGGCGGGCCGCTGCTGGCCGGGGAGCCGGCCGGCCGCACGTTTCCGTTCACCGACGACGGGCCGCTGGGCACCGACTTCGTCGGCCGCGACGTCGGCCAGCAGGTCCTGCTCGGCGGCCGGTCCGTGGTCGCCGTCGCCGTCGCCGCGACGCTGCTGGCGTACCTCGTCGGGGTGCCGCTCGGGTTGCTGGCCGCGTCGACCCGCCGCCGGTGGGTCGACGAACTGCTCATGCGCCCACTGGACCTGGCGCTGGCCGTGCCGTCACTGCTGCTGCTGATCCTGCTGGCCGCCACCGCACCGCCCGGACCGCTCACCCTGGTCGGGATCGTCGCGCTGATCGGGCTGCCGGAGATCACCCGGATCACCCGGGCAACCGCGCTGCCGCTGGCCCACGGGCCGGCCATGGAGGCGATGCGCCTGTACCGCGAGACCTGGTGGCGACGTGGCCCCGGCTATGTCGCCACCGGCATCCGCCGGGTCCTGCTCGCCGACGTCGGCGTCCGGTTCGTCGGCGCGACGTACCTGGTGGCCACCGCCAGCTTCCTGGGCATCGGCGTGGCACCCGACGCCGCCGACTGGGCGGTCATGGTGGACCGCAACCGCGCCGGACTGTTCCTGCAACCCTGGGCCGTCGCCGTCCCCGCCGCCCTGCTCATCTGCCTGGCCGTCGGCCTCAACCTGGCCACTGATCAGATGCTGGTCAGCCGCCGCACCGACCCCCCGCCCCGGCCCGCGCCCCGAACGACTGCCCCCCGCCCGCCGACACCCGGCACCCTCCTTGAGGTACGGGACCTGACCGTCACCAGCGGCGACACCCGCCTGGTCGACGGCGTCTCCTTCGCTCTGCCCGCCGGGAAGATCCTCGCCGTCGTCGGCGCCTCCGGCAGCGGCAAGACCACCACCGGCCGGGCCCTGCTCGGCGACGTCGTCCACACCGGCACCGTCACCCTGGCCGGCGCGCCCGTCACCACCCGCACCCCGCCACCGCCCGGCAGCGTCGGCTACGTCCCCCAGCAACCCGGTGCCGCACTGCACCCGGTACGCCGCATCGGTGCCGTGCTCGACGAGATCGCCCGGCACCACACGCCCGGCACCGGCCGCAGCGCCCGCCGACGCGCCGTGACCGCCGTCCTCGACCGGGTCAGCCTGCCCACCGACCGCCGGTTCCTACGCCGTTTCCCGCACCAGCTCTCCGGCGGTCAGCAGCAACGCCTCGTCATCGCCCACGCCCTGCTCGCCCACGCCGTCCTGCTCATCGCCGACGAACCCACCACCGGGCAGGACGCCCTCACCCGCACCGACGTCGCCCGGGAACTCACCACCCTCGCCCGCGACGGCATCGCCGTGCTCCTGCTCAGCCACGACCTGCACCTCGTGCGCGCCGTCGCCGACCAGATTCTCGTGCTGCACCGGGGAGCCGCCGTCGAGTACGGCACCGCCGCCGACGTCCTCGCCACCCCCCGACACCGGCACGCCCGGGACCTGCTCGCCGCGCCACCGCACCCGCCGTCGACGGCGACCCGGCAGGACCGGCCGCTGCTGCACGTCGCCGGTCTGATCGCCGCCCACCGCGACGGCGGCCGACGACGTGACGTGCTCCACGACGTCACCCTGACCGTCCCCGCCGGGCGGTGCCTGGCCGTGGTCGGCCGCTCCGGCAGCGGCAAGACCACCCTCGCCCGCTGCCTCGCCGGCCTGCACCCCACCCGCACCGGCCTGGTGACCCTCGACGGGCAACCCCTCGCCGGGCACCTTGACCGCCGCCGCCCCGACGAACTCGCCGCCATCCAGTACGTGTTCCAGGACGCCCGCGCCAGCTTCGACCCCCACCGGACCGTCCTCGACCAGACGGCCGCCCCCGCGCGACGCCTCCACGACGCCCCACCGGCGCAGGCCCGCCGCACCGCCCTGGACCTGCTCGCCCGGGTGGGCCTCACCGAACCCACGGTCACCCGACGCCCCGACCGGCTCTCCGGCGGCGAGCTGCACCGCGCCGCACTCGCCCGGGCCCTGGCCAGCCGGCCCCGGGTGCTCATCTGCGACGAGACGACCGCCGGGCTCGACCGGCTCACCCAGCACGGCATCCTCACCCTCCTCGACGAACTGCGGCACAGCCTCCGGCTGACCGTCGTGGTGATCAGCCACGACCGGGACGTGGTCGCGCACCTCGCCGATCACATCGTCGTTCTCGACAACGGAACCGTCGTCGACCACGGCCTTGCCGAGGATCTGCTCCACCACGCGCAGCACCCGCTGACCCGCGCCCTGCTGCACCCCCACCCGGCGGACGACACCGCACCCACCCATCCGTGACCGGAGGAACCATGCCGCACCACCGACAGCGCGTCGGCCCGTACGAGGTCCAGATCGCCGGCGCCCGGCACGTCGACGGGGCGCGCAGCGTCATGCTGGACACCTTCTACCGCGACTTCGGCTTCGGCTACCGGCCCGAATGGCACGCCGACGTCATCGACCTCGACGGCACCTACCTCACCCCCGACCGGCACGCCCTGTTCGTCGCGACCAAGGGTGACGAGGTCGTGGGCACCACCGCGGTACGCGCCGCCGCGCCCAAGAGCCCACCCCACCCACGTTTCCTCGCCGAGCGCTACCCCGACGACACCACCGCGCAGCTGTTCCGGGTCTACGTGCGGCCCGGACACCGACGGTGCGGTCTCGCCCGGGCACTGGTCGGCCTCGCCGTCGACTTCGTCACCCGGCAACCCCGCTACCGTGCGCTCTACCTACACACCGACACCCGCGTCGCCGGTGCCGAACCGTTCTGGCGGAGCCTGGCGACGCCGGTCCACGACGCGCGTGACGGCCACGACGCCACCTGCCAGACCGTCCACTTCGAGATTCCGCTGCCCGGCCGCCACCGGTAGCCGCCCGTCGTACCCGGGCGTACCGCATCCGTCGCGGACGGCTTGACCTGGAGCGCGCTCCAGGTGGCAGGGTCGACGCCATGGCAGGCGACAGGGGAGCGGCCCGGCTGGTGCTGGGGACGATGAACTACGGCACGACCGTGGACCGGGACCGCGCGTTCGCGCTGCTGGACAGGTTCGTGGAGCTGGGCGGGGAGTGGCTCGACACGGCCAACTGTTACGCGTTCTGGTCCGACCCGACCGGTCTCGGCGGGGCGAGCGAGCGGGTGATCGGGGCGTGGCTGAGGGCCCGGCCGGACGGGCGGGCCCGGGTGCGGATCGCGACGAAGGTCCGGTACGACCCACTGGTGGCGCACCGCTGGCCCGAGTCCGCCGAGGGACTGTCGGCCGGGGCGGTCGAGGCGGGCGTCGCCGGCAGCCTGTCCCGGCTGGGCGTCGACACGGTCGACCTGCTGTGGGCACACGGCGAGGACCGCAACGTGCCGCTCGCCGAGACCGTGACCGCCTTCGGCGCGCTCGTCAGCAGGGGGACCGTGCGCCGGGTGGGGGCGGCCAACCACGCCTCGTGGCGCATCGAGCAGGCCCGCGCCCTGGCCCGCAACCAGGGGGTGGCCCAGTGGTCGGCGCTGCAACTGCGGCACTCGCTGGCGCAACCCCGACCCGGTGCCGCGTTGCCCGACCAGGGTCACAAACTTCTCGCCGCCGACGACCTCGACTACGCGCACACCGAGGGTCTGGACGTGTGGGCCTACACCCCGTTGATCAACGGTGGTTACGTGCGCCCCGACAAGCCCCTCCCCGAGGCGTACGACCACCCGGGGACGAGCCGGGTCCTCGGTGTGCTCGACGAGATCACCGTCGAGACGGGAGCGACGCGCAACCAGGTGGTGCTCGCCTGGCTGCTGCGGCAGGGCATCCGGCCCATCGTCGGCGTCAGCAGCCTCGCGCAGCTCGACGAGGCCGTCGACGCGGTGGACGTGCCGCTGGACGACGGCCAACTGGCCCGGCTGGCGGCCGCCCGCTGAACAGCAACGGGAGGTATCGGGTGGATCGTCGTCCGCCGAGCCGGTGCCGCCGTCGGGCGACGGCGGCACCGGCCGTTCCGGCGGCCCTCAGGTGGTGACGGTGGCCAGCGGCTTCAGGCCGTAGGTGCGGGCGTAGCCGTTCTCGGTGCCCACGAGCAGGTCGACGACCTCGAAGTAGCGGTCCCAGAAGGGGGTCTCGCGCAAGGCGTCGATCAGCAGCCGGTAGGCGTCGTGGTCGTCCGCCTCCCAGACCCAGATGTCGGTGACCCGCGCCGAGTAGAACTCCGTGTCGTAGAAGCGCGAGCGGACACCGCGGGTGCGGGCCTCGATGACGGGCAGAACGTGGGTGGTGAAGGCCCGGACGCGTTCGTCCACGGTCATCGCCAGCCACTCGGGGGTGGTTTTGACCAGCATGAAAGCGGTGACCGGCGGCCCGGTTCGGTCAGCGGACATTGACGGCCCCCGGCGTGGTGCGGACGGCGGGCCGGAGCGTCCGGGCGCACCACTGCGCGAACGCGGTGGCCGGCCCCGCCTGCGGTGAGCGGTCGACGCCCGCGTCCAGGCCCTCGTCCTTGGCGCGTTTCATGTCGACCATGGCCTCGACGAACGCCTCGTTGAGGCCGTAGCCGAGCATGGTGGAGCGCAGGTCGTCGAGCGACTGACGCCGGTAGCGGACCGGACGACCCAGTTCCTCGGTCATGATGCGGGCCAGGTCGTCGGGCGAGAGGTCCTGCGGGCCGAGCACCGGGACGTCGCCCACACCGGTCCAGGAGCGCTCCAGCAGCAGCGTGGCCGCGGCGGCGGCGATGTCGGCGACGGCGACCATGGGGGCGCGACGGTCCGGGGCGACGGTGTCGGTGAAGACGCCGTCGGCGCGGATCGCGTCGACCTCCTCCAGCAGGTTCTCGTAGAAGGACGGGCAGGCCAGGGCACGGTAGGCGACGCCGGAGCCGGCGATCAGGTCGTCCATGGCCAGGGAGGCGGTGACCAGCCCGGCCCGGGCGGCCTGCGGGGTGCCACGGCCGAGCGCCGAGACGCCGACAACGTGGCCGACGCCGTGGGCGGCGAAAGCACGCGCGGCCGGGCGGGTGAAGCCGCTGTAGGCCTCGTCGGGCGGGACGGAGGCGTCCGGGGGCACCAGCCAGAACACGGCGTCCGCACCGGCGAAGGCACGTTCGACGGTCGCGGCGTCGCCGTGCGAGCCGACGACCACCTCGACCCGTTCACGGACGTCTTCGGGTAGCCGGGCCGGATCCCGGACGACGACACGCAACTCCTCGCGGCCTGTGGGAGCGGCCTCGATCAGCAGCGACAGCAGGTGCCGCCCGATGTTCCCGGTGGGGCCGGTAATCACGATCATGAAACCTCGATTGTCGGATCGGCAGGACCCACTCATCGTGCGGACGGGCACCGCATTGCCACAATGGGAACTTCAGCATCCAATCATTGCCTGAGGTGGAATAACTACGGTGAGCAGCCCACCCCCGAGCCTCGATGCCAACCTCGCCATCGCTCTCGACGCCCTACTGACCGAGCAGAGCGTCACCCGCGCCGCCGCGCGGCTACAGACCTCCCCCGCGGCGATGAGCCGTACCCTGGCCCGGTTGCGCCGGGTACTCCGGGATCCACTCCTGGTCCGGGCCGGACAGCGGATGGTGCCCACGCCGCGCGCCGAGGCGCTGCGCGACGAGGCCGCCGCGGTGGTACGCCGGCTGGAGGCGTTGCTCGCCCCGAGCGGCGGAATCGATCCCGCGGCACTGCGGCGCACCTTCACCGTCCAGGCCGCGGACCTGGTCGGTGCCGCAGTCGCGCCCGGGCTGCTCCGGTTCGCCCGACAGCGGGCGCCGGGCGTTTCGCTGCGGGTGCTGGCCGAGGAGTGGGAGGCGGGCCCCGCGCTGCGTGACGGACGGATCGACCTGGAAGTCGGGGCCATCGACCACGTCGACCCGGAGACCCACGTCGAAGAACTCGTCACCCTGCGGATGGCGGCCGGTGTCAGGGCCGGGCACCCACTCACCGAGGGAACCCTGACGGCCGCCCGGCTCGCGGCGGCCGAGCACGTGGCGGTCAGCCGTCGCGGACGCTTCAGCGGACCGCTGGACACGGCCCTGGCCGCGCAGGGGCTCAGCCGGCGGGTCGGCGCCGTCCTGCCCGGACACCTGGCCGCGATGATGCTGGCCGCAGCCGAGGACGTGGTCTGCCTGGTGCCGACCGCACTGCCGGGTGAACCTTCGTCACGGCTCAGCGACGCGGCGCACACGCTGGGGCTGCGCCTGTTGGACATTCCGTTGCCGCTGCCACCGCTGACGATCGGCATGGCCTGGCACCCGCGGCACAGCGTCGACGGTGCCCACCAGTGGCTGCGTGCCGCCGTGCGTCACGTGTTCCGCCCCGACCGAGAGGAATAGGACCTGGGTATCAGGCCGCGTACGTGCCCGCGCTGTCGGCGGGTGCGGACGTGGCCGATCACCGGTGGCGGCGGGACATCCACTGCCAGAGGTGGGTGCCGTCGACGCTCGGGTCGTTGCGGGCCACGTAGATCCAGGAGAAGTGGCCGGGGAACTGGTAGCCGTTCCAGACGACGTGGTCGTACAGGGTGATCAGTGAGCCCGGGATGAGGTCGTGGGCGTGGACCGTGTTGGTCTCCGGTGGCACGGTGTCGTCGTCGCGCGAGGTGACCAGCCAGGTCGGGGTGTCGATCGCCGCCAGCTCCGCGTCGGTGACCAGCGGCGGACCCTCGCCACCGAGCGGCTCGACGACGCCGCAGATCGGCACCGACGCGGCGAACAGGTCGGGGTAGGCGACTGTCATCTTCAGGGACATGTAGCCGCCGTTGCTGCAGCCGACCACGTGGATCCGGTCGGGGTCGACGTGCTCACGACGGACGAGGTCGTCGACGATGTCGCGGATCAGCGGGGCGAACCGGGGACCGTCCTCCATCCAGTAGGAGGTGCTCTGCGGGGCCACGACGTACGCGCCGGCGAAGATCCGTTGGGCCTGCGGGGTGGCGAAACCCAACGCGCCCCGGTTGGCGCGCAGCGTGGTCTCGTTGTCGTAGTAGCCGTCGGGCAGGGAGGCGCCCTCGCCGGCGCCGTGCAGCCAGAGGATCAGCGGTCGCCGGCCCCGACCCGGTGAACGCTTCGGGGAGTACAACCGGTACTTCATGCCCGACCCCGAGACGTGGTGGCTGAAGGCGTCCACCTCGGGGTTCGACAGCCGCCCCTGCACGAAGCCGGTGATGGTGACGGGTGGGCCGTGACGCCGCAGGAGCGGGGTGTTCTGCGTGATGGTGTAGACGAGGTCCAGCCGGACGTTGCGCCCCTTGCTCAGGATGTAACCGAGGGTGCCACCGCCGAGTTGACCCTCGCCGTGGCTCAGGTCGAGCACGATGTTCCCGTGCCGGTCGAGCCGGGCTGCGGTCACCGTACGGTCCAGGTCGTACTCGCTGAAGATCAGGTCGCCCGGAGCGATGGGGATCGGGCTGGTGGCCCGGGCATGCACGGTGAACGTGTCGGGGTGCAGCCCGGCGGGGTCGATCGGCCCGAGCCGGCGGGTGTCGAGAGTGACCGAGGTGACCTGTTCGCCGCCGTCCAGCGTCGTCGCGTCGAGGGTGAAGCTGACACTGGTCAGGTGGTGGCCCTTGGCGGCGTGGGCGGCGGGGCCGGGCAGCGCGAGGCCGATGGCGGCGCCGGCGCCACCGGCCAGGACGGTGCGGCGAGTGACCGACGCGGACATGCGACCCCCGACAACTACGTAGACATCTGTCGATAGAGGGTCAACCTAGCGTCGGGGAGATCCGCTGGCAACCGGTGTGCGGCGCCTCCACCACTCGCTCCGTCCGCAGCGGCGCGTCCGCGAGCACCTGCCAGCCCGCACCGGGCACCCGGCCCGCTCGGCGTCGCCGGTTCCCCGTCGGCCTCCTCCAGCATGGCGACCATCCCTCGCATCGGCGACAGGGCGTCCGCGCCGGCACGTTCGACCACCGGCAGCACCCGCGTCGGGATCGGGTACGGCCACGGCCTGCGTCGCCAGGGCCTGCACCACCATGCCGCCGATGTGGTGCGCCACCACGTCGTGCAGCTCCCGCGAGGTCGTCGTCGTGGCCTAGCGGTACCTGGCGCAGGGAACAGGCCGGGACACCCGACGGTGGGTCAGGGGACGACCGGCCCCGACCCGGACTTAGGTGGCTGCCCCGCCCGGCTGCTCCGGGCGGGCTGACGCCTCGGGCTGCTGCCGGGCCGCCAGGGTGACCAGCGCGTCCAGCAGCGCGGGTGTCACGGGTTCGCCCGTCACGAGCACCCGGAAGTGGATCGGCCCGACCACCTGGTCGACGAGCAGGTCGACGTCCGCGTCGGCGGGCAGTTCGCCCCGGCTGGCCGCCCGGTCGAACGGCACGCGGTCGCGGGCGCGCAGCCGTGGCAGAACCTCCGCACGTAGCCGGGTGGCCAGTTCGGGGTCGTGCTGGGCCTGACCGGCCAGGGCCCGGAACACCGCGCCCGAGTCGGACACCTCCAGGAAGCGGACCAGCTCATCGAGGTGGGCGCGCAGGTCGGTGCGGAAGGCGCCGGTGTCGGGCAGGGTGAGTTCCTGGGCGCTGTCGGCGGTGAACGCGTCGACCAGGATGTCGGTCTTGGAGCGCCACCACCGGTAGATCGTCTGCTTGGCGACGCCGGCCCGGGCGGCGATGCCCTCGATGGTGACCCTGGCGTAGCCGATCTCGGCGACGAGGTCGTCCGCCGCCTGGAGCACGGCCTCGCGGGCCGCCTCGCTGCGGCCGTGCCGGTTGCCGCGATGCATCGAGCGCTCCTTTCCCGTGAGGTGTCTCCCGGGTGATCCACGTCTTCCGAGACGCTACAAGACCCACGTCTTCCCTAGACGCAACGTTGCGTCTAACCTACCTTCCATGACGACGACACTGCACGACCCGGCGGTCCGCGACCTGATCGACCGGCTGTTCACCGAGGCCGAGCGCGACGACGAGCGCTCGCCGGGTCGGCCCGCACCCACGGCCACCGCCCGGGAACGTGCCGATCTGCTCGAAGACGTCTACATGCCGATCTCGGCCCGGGGCGGTGACCTGCTCTACGCCCTGGTCCGCGCGGTCCGACCGCAGACGGTGGTCGAGTTCGGCACCTCGTACGGGATCTCGACGCTCCACCTCGCCGCAGCCGTGCGCGACAACGGGGTCGGGCACGTCACGACGACCGAGCTCAGCGCGACCAAGGTGAAGGCGGCCCGCGCCAACCTGGAGGAGGCCGGATTGAGCGACGTCGTGACCGTGCTCGAGGGCGACGCGCTGACCACCCTCGGCACGGTCGGCGGTCCGATCGGCCTGGCGCTGCTCGACGGCTGGAAGGAGATGTGCCTGCCCGTCCTGCGTCTGCTCGAGGCGCGGCTCGCCCCGGGTGCCCTGGTTGTCGGCGACGACTCCACGTTCGAATCGATGAGCGACTACGTCGCCTACGTCCGCGACCCGGACAACGGCTACGTCAGCGTCGACTTCCCGGTCGAGGACGGCATGGAACTCAGCTGCTGGACGGGCCGCTGACCAGGGAACCGGGGTGGCCGGGGTCAGTCCGGCGGCGCGGTGCCCGGTGAGATCGCGTCCCGGACGCACGCGGCCAGGAGATCGAACGCGACCGCACTCATGAGCTGGTCGGCGATGACGGCGTCGAACAGGCCGTCCTTGTTGCCGAAGTAGCCGTACACCTGGGCCTTGTTCGTGCGGGCCGTGGCCGTGTTGCGGTCGATGCGGGCTCCGGCGATGCCTCGTTCGGCGAACTCGGCGGCGGCGTCCAGGATGCGGCGGCCGGCGGCTGCGCCTTTGGCGGTCACGGTGCTCAGTCGTACCCCCGGCAAGGCCGACGACGCCCGTGAGCTCGGCGCTGTCGATCTGCTCGTCACCACCGACGACGCCCAGCTCGCGCGGGCCGCCAGCCGCTTCGACCTCATCCTGGACACCATCTGCGGCCCGCACGACCTGTCGCCGTTGCTGCGGTTGCTGACCCTGGAGGGCACCCTCAGCGTGCTGGGCTTCCCCATGCAGACGCCGGTGAACCTCATGGAGCTGAGCTTCGGTCGCAAGAAACTCAGCTCCTCGGGCACCGGCGGCACCAGGCACACGACCGAACTGCTGTCCTTCGCCGCCGAGCACGGCATCACCGCCGACATCGAACTGCTGCCCTCCGCCCAGATCCGGCAGGCCTTCGACCGGCTCGAACGCGGCGACGTCCGCTACCGCTTCGTGCTGGACCTCGCCGACCTCGACTGAGACACCACCGACGCCGGCGGAGCCGCGCCCGCGCCGGCCGCCGAGGGGTTCCACCCGTCGGCCGCCGCCCGGGGGCGGGACACCGCGGCACGCCTGACCGTGGCAGTGGTGCGGGCGCAGGCGCCGTTCCTCGCGCGGCCAGACGTGCGGCTCGCCAATCTCATCCCACGGTCCGGTGCCCGGTGGCAGGAGCGCGCCCGGCCAGCGCGGTGATGAACGTGACGATCTCGTCAGGGTTCTCCTCGGCCATGAAGTGGCCGCTGGTGGTGGCCTGGTAGGTGAGGTCCGGCGCCCAGGCGCGCCAGAGCGCGGAGGCGTCGAAGCCGAGCTGGGCGCCCCAGTCCTGGGAGATGACACCGACGGGCATCGTGAGGTGTGCGCCGCGTTCCCGGTCGGCGATGTCCATGTCGAGGTCGATGCCGGCCGTCGCGCGGTAGTCGGCCACGATCGAGTCGATGGCGGCGACGGAGCTGTCGACGTAGTGGTCGCGCTCGTCGCGGGTGAAGGTGGTGCCGGTGGGGTCCCAGGCGTCGAGGAAGGAGCCGAAGAACTCGGGACCGACGGCGGCGATCATCTTCTCGGGGAGGCCGGCCGGCTGGGCCATGAGGTAGAGGTGCCAGGCGACCTTGGCGTCGACGCCGCGCAGGACAGCCCACGTGTCCAGGGTCGGCAGGACGTCGAGGATGCCGAGGTAGCGCACCGCCTCGGGGTGGTCGAGGCCGGCGCGGACGGCGACGAGAGCACCGCGGTCGTGGCCGATGAGCCCGAAGTGGTCGAAGCCGAGCTGACGGGTGATGGCGATCACGTCGTTGCCCATCGTGCGCTTGGAGTAGGTGTCCGGGTCGTCGGCGACGGGCTTGCCGCTGGCTCCGTAACCGCGCAGGTCGGGAACGATGACGGTGTGGTCGGTCGCGAGCTTCCCGGCGACGTGACGCCACATGTAGTGGGTCTGCGGGAAGCCGTGGAGCAGCACGACGGCCGGCCCCCGGCCGCCGACGGCGACGTTGAGTTCCACGCCGCCGGCGCCGGCGAGCGTGCGGTAGGTGACGTTGTCGATCACGAATGCTGTGGTCACGATTCCTCCTGGATCGGGTCGGTGGTGCGGGTTTCGGGATGGCCGGAGAAGAGGCCGGCGGGCAACGTGGTGACGCTGTCAGCGGAGGCGACGAGCGCCGGGATGATCACGGTGTCCACGAGTGCGGACAGGTAGGCGTCGTCGACCGCGAGCCCGTTCGCGTGCCGGAGCAGCAGCACCGATCCGACGACCTCCTCGAAGGCGAACGGGCTCGCGCCGGCGGGCAGTTCGCCGCGGGCGACGGCGGCGTCGATGACCGCCTGCGGCAGCCTGGCCCCCGTGGGGCCCGTGGAGTTCTCGATGGCGTCGCACAGTTCGGGGTCCTTCAGCCCGGCCTGCAGCAGCATCAACGCGGTGCCGGTGTCGCCGGCGGCCATCGTGCGATCCAGCCGCCGGGCCAGGGTCAGCAGGTCCTCGCGCAGGGTGGCTCCCTGCGGCAGCGGGGACGTCGCGTGCCGGGCGGGTCCCGCCTTCACCGCGGCGATCACCATGTCCCGCTTGGATCCCCATCGCCGGTACAGGCTGGCCTTCGACGTCTGGCAGCGGCGGGCCACCGCCTCGAAGGTCACGTCCTCGTACCCGTCCTCGGCGAGGATCCCGAGAACGGCCATGGTGATCCGCCGCTCCAGCTCAGCGTCGCGCGGTCGGCCCCGGGTCGCTGACGACTCATTATTTCGATACGCCACGTGTCGTATCGTATCTCAGAATGTCGGGACCGTCGACGGGTGCCCCCGCCCGCCTCGTGCCCCCGGTCGTCGCCAGCGCCCGGGACCCCCGGCCTACCCGGTCACGGCCGCACGTCGGGGCGTCAGTTGCCGACGCCGAGGCTCGCCATGAAGCCCGCCGGGTAGCGGTCACCGCGCGCCGCGCCCTTCGGCACGGCCCTCTCGATCTCTTCGAGATCACCGGCCGACAGCTCCACGTCCAGCGCCGGCAACGCCTCGGCCAGCCGCTGCCGGGTACGCGCACCGACCAGCGCGACGATGGACGGGTCCTGCGCCGCCACCCACGCGATCGCCGACTGGGCCACCGTGCACCCCTTCGCGTCGGCGACCCGCCGCAACGCCTCCACCAGAGCGAGGTTGTGCGACGCGTTCTCAGCGGAGAAGCGGGGAGCATGGTTACGCGGATCTTCCGCCCGCCCCGGCACCCAGTTCCCCGACAGCAGACCACGTCCCAGCACCCCGTACGCGGTCAGCCCGATGCCCAGCTCCCGCAGCGTGGGCAGCACGTCGGCCTCGACCGCCCGCGACAGCAGCGAGTACTCGATCTGGAGGTCGGCAACCGGGTGTACGGCGTGCGCCCGCCTGACGGTCTGCGCGTCGACCTCGGACAGCCCCACGTACCGCACGTAACCGGCGTCGATCATGTCCTTGATCGCGCCGACCGTGTCCTCGATCGGCACCGACCGGTCGAGCCGGGCCGGGCGGTAGATGTCCACGTGGTCGACGCCGAGCCGGGTCAGCGAGTAGTTCAGGAAGTTGCGCACCGAATCCGGGCGGGAGTCCTGACCGGCGAACCGCATGCCCGGCCCCACCTGCTGCCCGAACTTCACACTCAGCAGGTAGCTGTCCCGGTCGCGTCCCCGCAACGCCTCCGACAACAGTAGCTCGTTGTGCCCCATGCCGTAGAAGTCGCCCGTGTCCACCAGCGTGACCCCCGCGTCCAGCGCGGCCCGTACGGTGGCGATGCTCTCCCCACGATCGGCCGGGCCGTACGTGCCCGACATGCTCATCGCCCCCAGCCCCACCGCGGAAACCGTGGGACCCGTGTCACCCAACCTGCGTGTCTGCATCGCAACTCTCCCTCGTCGGTCGATCCGGCTCCCACCCTGCTCCGCTTCCCGGCCCGCCGGCAGCGGAGCGCTTGTCGTGGGAGCGCCAATCCCTGGCTCGGTGCCCGGCCCCGCGGCAGCATGGAGGCATGCAGCGTGAGCAGCTCGCCGACTTCCTGCGGCGTCGGCGCGAGGCCATCCGCCCCGCAGAGGTCGGCATCCCCGACGGCCCCCGCCGCCGCACCGCCGGCCTGCGTCGCGAGGAGGTCGCCATGCTCGCCGGCATGTCCGTCGACTACGTCGTCCGCCTCGAACAGGGCCGCAGCAGCCAGCCGTCCACCCAGCTGCTCGGTGCCCTGGCCCGCGCCCTGCGCCTGACCGACGACGAGCGCAACCACCTGTTCCACCTGGCCGGCCACCAGCCGCCGCCCGCCGAGGGCACCGCCCGCCTGGCCCGGGCCGGCCTGGTCCGGCTGCTCGACCTGGTGGGCGACACCCCCGCCATGGTCCTGTCCGACCTCGGCGAGGTCCTGGCGCAGAACCGCATGTCGGTCCTGCTCAGCGGAGACCACACCGGGCTGACCGGCGACCGCCGCTACGTCGCCTACCGCTACTTCACCGACCCGACCGTCCGCGACCTGCACGACCCGGGGGAGTGGCAGCGGCACGCCCGCCAGCAGGTCGCCGACCTGCGCGCGGTGGCCGGCCGGCGGGCCGGCGACCCGACCGTGACCGGCCTGATCTCCCGGTTACGGGCGGCCAGCGAGGACTTCCGGCGGCTGTGGGCCGAGCACGAGGTGGCGGTACGCCGGGCCGACCGCAAGACGTTCATCCACCCGCGCGTGGGCCGCATCACGATGGACTGCGAAACCCTGGTCACCCCCGACCTCGGCCAGCAACTGCTGGTGCTGACCCCGGCCGACGCCGAAGCCCGGGAGCGGCTTGAGCTGCTGCGCGTGCTGGGAGTCGAGGAGTTCCCGACCGGCGTGCCCCACTGACGGCGATGAACGCTTCCACCCTCGACCCGGCTCGGGTGAAGCGTCTGCTCCCGAGCTAGGTCGTTCACCCGGGCGAGGTCGGGGAGGAGAAAGGTGGGCGCGTTCGCCCTGGGCGCTGAGGAGCGTGAGCAGTTCCGCGGCCTGAGGGCCGGCGTAGCCGATCTGGTGCGGGACGCGGTGTCGAACTTCGCGGCTTCGCCGGGGCCCAACTGGTTTTCCTGGTCACCGGACACGACGGTGAAGCCGTATCGCTGTACCCGGCCACAGCGCGGTGCGAGCGATTGACTCACTGCGCCGTCGTCATGTCGCGGTAGGAAAGCGGAGGTCCGAGGGAGACGTCTCGGCCTGGGCCGGCCACCGACTGGTGACGACCGTGCCCCGGGCGTTGAATGGCACCCCTCCGGACCGTGGATGTGGGTGTCGTCGAAGAATGACGCCTTCCATACGCTGAAAGTGGTAAGTAGCACCATGGCGGGGAAGTTGAACGGTGTGACCCCCGCGCACACCCCGAGTGGCGCCCGCAGGGAGTACGAGTCCACGCCGGTGGAGACCTGGTCGGACTAGGTGTCCCTGAGCAGTTCCGGGATGCCACAGGCGTACTCGATCACCTCGCGGCCTCGGATCACTTCGCCGCGCGCGTCCTCAACCGTCTTACCGTGCTCTTCACCGGGTGGGGCCGGGACACCTCGGTGAAGAACACAATGCTGCCGCTGAGGAACGTGCCACTGCCGACGGCCACCATGGCGGTCTGGTACACAATCGCGTGGGGCAGCCCGGTTGGCGGCAGCAGCCGGGACACGGCGAGTCGGTGACCGTCCATGGTGTCGGTCGGGCCATCGCCAACCGCCCGATGTCGCCGGTTGGGGGGGCCACGACCGGTTCGGCGCTGGAGGCGCCCCGTCACAGTCGTGGGTCGCCGCATCCTCCAGCAGTACCAAGCCCGCGGCGCGGCTCTCCTGGCCGGCGACGAGGTCAGATCAGGACGAGGAGGTCCATCCAACTGGTGGCAGGTTCGGCGGGGTCAGCCTCGGCGGCGGCACGGAGTCGGACGAGGCCGCGGGCGTAGACGTCGTCGGGGAGGGCGCGGAGCTTGGAGTCCGCAGCGCGGCGGAGCCCGTCGGCGTAGGCAGTCAGGGTGGGTGCGCTGCGTTGCGGCAGCGGGCGGAGCGAGACCTGGGCGAAGCCTGCCGTGGCGAAGGCCGCGCAGACCCGGTCGACGGTGGGGTAGTTGTCGACCAGCTCCGCTGTCTCGGGGAAGAACCGCACCCGCAGGTCCCGGTCGCAGCGGCCGGGGAAGGAGTTGCGAATGAGTACCGGAGCGCCTGGTTTGAGTGCCCGGCGTAGCTCGCGGGCCGATGCCTCCAGATCGTCCAGATGGTGGATCACGGAGCCGAGCCATGCCGCGTCCGCGCAGCCGTCCGGGACCGGCAGCGACTCCGCCTTCCCGTCGAGCGCCCGGATCTCCTCAGACGCAGGAATCAGCGCCCGCATCGCTGCGGCCGGCTCGACGGCCAGCACCCGGACTCCGAACCAGGCGTGGAATGCGCTCGCGAACGCTCCGGTCCCCGCACCCACGTCGAGCACCGTCATGCCAGGTGCGAGACCGGCCGCTGCGGACACCGCGGTACGCCATGCCTCCAGACCCTCCCGTGGGACCTCCCGAGCCGCCTGATAGTCGGCGGCTGCCTCGCTGTCGTAGCGTGTCTCAGCCATGCCCGTCTGCCCTCTGTGCTCCACATCCGACGTGCTGCCTACAGGTGTCGTTCAATGCCCGGACAGTCTCTCGGTGATCTCCCCGAGTTCCGCGTCTGCCTCGCCGAAGACAGCGTAGAAGAGCCAACCGCGAGGAGGAACCAGTGTGCTGGCTGCCAGCGGAAGGATGCCGTCACGGCCACTGGTCGCGAGCCGTCCCGCATCGTCCAGCAGGTGGACCAGTCGCTCGAAGTAGTCGTCGTCGCCGACCCGGACGAACGCCAGACGCAACCGCACGCCCAACTGCTGGGCGATCATCCCGGGCGAGAGACGGGCGTTGACCTCCAGCACCGGGATCAGCTCCCCCGACGCGGTGGTCATCGAGTCGACGGACAATGGCCCGTAGTAGCCCTCCGCTGCTGCGGCCCGGGCCACCGCCTCCACGCATGCGCGGTATTCCGCACGGTCGAGCCGCTGCATCAAGTGCGGCGTCGGAGACGACGAACCCCGGTAGGAGTGACCGACGTTGAGGATCTGGCGGACGCCGTGCCACACCAGTTCCCCTTCCGGGTCGATCGTCAGATGCGCGGCGAAGTCGTCGGACCGTTCGTACAGCGGCTGGACCACCAACTCGATCTTGTCCGCAGGTCGCCGACGCAGGCTGCGTTCGACCAACGCGAGTCTCGCGGGTGAGTCGAGGATGACATTGCCCTGCCCGGACACTCCGTAGGGGTCTTTGACCACGCACGGCAAGACCGCCGCCTCGCGCAGTTCCTGTAGCGAGGTGACGACCCGTCCGGAGCCTGGTAGCCCCAGCCGCGTCGACCAGGTCTTGGAGTTGACCCGCCGGACAGCGTTCAGGTCGGGCACCGCCGCGTCCAGTCCGAGGCTTCTGACCGCAGCGGTCGTCCCCGGCAGCACCGCATACGGTTCGGGTCTCGCGCCGGTGAATGCCGGCAGGCCGACGACAGCCAGGCGCTCCTCGACGGGGAGCGCCAGATCGCCGGGAACCGGCAGGTGCCGTGCACCGAAACCTGCGGCACGCATCACCTCGCCAAAGGCCGCGGGCGGCTGGTAGTGAGTCAGTAGTACGTCATCGGGTCGGCAGAGGACGGCCTGTAGCTCATCCATGCCCCGCAGCAATCGCTCGGCGTGTGGATCGCGGAGGGCTGGCAGCCGCGCCAACCCGGTGGGCCGCCACCGGTGCTCCGCGTCGCAACTGCCGAACCTGACGACCGGGTCCGTCGGGGCGACAGTCACGACGTGGGTCCGGCGTCGGGACGCAGGAAGCGGTGCTCGATACGTTCCAGGGTGCGGAAATCGTCGACGCTCACCTCTTGCAGGTCGATGGGCCTTCCGGAGAGGTCTTCGAGCAGGTAGATGAACTCCAGGAAGTCCAGGGAGTCGATGAGCCGCGCCTCGATCAGGTCCTCCGTCCGGCTGGGCTCGCGGTCGAGTTCGGGGTTCTTGGTCTGGATCCATTCGGCGATCCGCTTCACGACTGCTCCATGTTGTTTGTCGAACGGTGGGATGACGGATCTGAGGAGTCGGAGTTCGGTCACCAGCGGCGGCGGCTCACTTCCCCGGCCGGGGTGATGGTCAGTGGCCACTTGTCGACGCCGCTGGACCTTCTCCGCAGGGCTGGCCGTCGGCACGCCGCTTCGGGGCGCAGCACCGCCGCGGACGGGGTCAGTGCGCTCTGTTCCGGTTCGCTGCGATGGTTGGCCAGCCCGCGTGGGCCGTGCGGTGCGGCGAGTCGTCGCACGTACGGGACGGGGACCCGGTCGACGTCCCGGCGCGGCCGGGAAAGGATTCGCGGCGTGCGCCGGCGGGCTGCTCCAGCGCCGCGTGCAGCGGCGATCCGGTCATCGCGACCTCCCGGTCGGGACCAAGACAGCCGCGGCCGTCCCGTCTCCGCGTAGGGCGGCGAGGGCCGCGGTGAACTCCGCGCGGAAACCGGCGACGTAGGCTGCGGCCGGCTGTACCGTCCGGAGCGCGGCGCACCCGAGGCCCGCGTACCGGGCCATCTGCTCGACGTGACCCTCGGCCTCCTCTGTGGGTGCGGCGGCGGAACCTCGTGGGACTGGTCGGCGTTCACCCATCACGCTGGTCCAGGCGATCAGCGTCGCGGGCAGCGGCTGCGGCGCGTCGGTGACGGGGCTGCGCAGCACCCGGTGCGCACGTCCCGGCCAGCCGATCGAGAAGCGGTCGGTAACGACGGTGTCCTCGGGGCCGGCCTGCAGGAGCGCCGCCTTGTAGGAGGGGTGCGCGGCCGACTCGGCAGTGACCACGAACGCGGTGCCGCACAGCGCGCCGGACGCACCGGCCCGCAGGGCACCGAGCAGGTCGGTGCCGGTGGTTATCGCGCCGGCGACGAACGCCGCGGGCTCCTGGCCGTACTGGGCGAGCAGTTCGCGTATGCCCAGCGTCCCGAGGTGGTGGCCGCCGGCCTCGACGCCCTGGAGCACCACGCCGTGTGCGCCCAGTCCGGCCGCGACCGAGGCGTCGGCGGCGGTGCCCACCTGGATCAGCAGGCGGTGTCCGGCGGCCAGCACTCGTGCCGCCTCCGGCTCGGGGAGCAGGCCGTAGCTGTTCAGAAGAAGTGGCCGGTCTGCATTGGCGAGCAGCGCGCCCACCTGATCGGTGAGCAGCCGTCCGGCGACCTCGGGGATCACGTTAACCGCGAAGGTGTGTCTCGTGCGCGCGGCAGTGTCGACCACGAGTGCGGCGCTCTGCTCCGGGTTGCTCTTGTAGAGGGCGACGGTGCCGAGCGCGCCGCTGTCGCTGACCGCTGCCGCAAGCGCCGGTCCGGCGATGCCGCCCATGCCTGCCTGAATGAGTGGAAACTCGACTCCGAGGGCTCGCGCCCCCCGCTCCGCCGCCGCCATCACCCTCGCAGCCGGAACATCGGGAAGGTCAGCTACGAACATCATGGACCTGCCGTAGCGCCTTCTGTGGCGTGCCGTGCGCCTGCAACATCGCGTGTATCCAGCGTTCGACACCGAAAGCAGTGCAGCTGCTGTGTGCGACAGCGCCGGCGCTGGTGATACCGAGCCGTTCGCCGAAGAAGTTGCGGTGCCTGTTCACCGACGCGATGGCGGTGCCGTCGGAGGCGACGAACTCATACTTGACGGGGTCGAGGGCCATCAGTTTGGCCCGCGAGCCGCTCTTGTCGTAGAACGGGTCGCTCGCGGGCTGGTACGACAGTTCGATGCCGAGTCGGCCGGCCAGAGTCTCCAGCAGCTCCTTCGAGCGGGCCAGGTGTTCGCGGGCTCCCTCGGCGGTGCCGAAGTAGACGATCTCGCGCATATGGAAGCCCCAGAGGCGGCGCAGACCGTCGTAGTGGTCCTCGTTGCGGAAGCAGCGGCCGATCGAGGTCAGCCTCAGTCCTGGGCCGACGTCCTGGCTTTGCAACGAGAGCAGCAGGCCGTAGCAGGTGGCCGACGGCAGCAGGTAGCCGGTGGGTCGAACCGGCTGCTCCGCCACCGGACCCCCGGACGCCAGGGCCTCGACCGCACCGTCCGGAAAGCGGGCGGCGGTCACGCCGAGGTGCGGGAAGTTGCGGAAGTAGTCGAGCCGGGCCAGGCCCTCCGCGGGCAGAAGTGGCGGCCCGACCACTGGGGACGCGCCGAGTTCGTCGGCCATGTCGGTGAACAGGGCGTCGAGTTCGAGCAGGAGTGCGGCTCGCTGTGGTTCGAGGACGACCAGGCCGGGGCCGGGGTTCAGTAGGGTGAGTTTCCCGGCCGGGGCGGCGGGTGGTGTGCGCAGTGCCATGGGTGACCTGCTCCTGTTGAGGTGGGCGGGACAGGGAGCGGCGGAGTCGCTCAGGCTGCGGCCTGGTTGAACAGGCCGATCCGACGGTAGAACGCGTCGGTGCGGGCCGTGACTGCGTCGTGGGCGGCGCTGCGGGAAGGGTCGGCGAGGACACGGCTGCGGAAGGCGAACGGATCGGGGATTCCCGCGTTGCGGTAGGCGTCCACGCTGTAGAGCTGTTGTAACGAACTCGCGATGTACTTCTCCACGTACTGACGGGCCACGGCGATCTCCTTGCTGTCGCCGTCCGCACGCAGTCGCACCCACAGGGCACGTACCAGTTGAGCACCGAAGGCGATGTGCCGGGACTCGTCCTGGTGGTGCACCCGGTTGATGGCGCGAATGGTCTCCGGGAGGGCGGTGTCGGCAGCCATCCTGCTGTTGAAGTGATCGACGATCTGTTCGAAGATCAGGATCCGGCTGAACACGATGAAGTTGTCCAGCAGAGCGGAGTGCTGCTCCTGGGGGAAAGCCATGGACCGGTTGGTGAACAGCTTTCCGCCGTAGCGTAGGCAGAACTCGGCGAAGAACCACATGTGCTCGTTTTCTTCGCCAAGGAAGTGATGGAAGAACGGGGTGGGAATCTCGAAACCGGGGGTGTGGATCCGCTGTACCACCTCTTGCATCAGCTCGCGGATCCCATGCACGTTGAGGCTGTAGAAGTTGATGCTCTCCCACTTCGACAGGGCGAGATACTGCTCGCGGTCCAACTCTGCGGCGGCTGCGGTGCCGTACACCGTCACCAGATCCTCGCTCATCCACAGCGCGCTCTCAGGGATGCTCTCGGGCCATTCGAACGTCTGGTAGGGGTTGTAGTACTCGTCCTCGGCCGCTGCGGTGAGCCGAGTGACGGCGAGGGCTACCTCGTCGTCCCAGATGGTGGCGTTCGTGGTCATCGGGCGATCTCTCCAAGCTTCTTCTCGGTACTGGTCGTCGCACGCGTCGAGCGGAAGCCCGCCAGTTCGAGAGTGCCTGTGGCGCTGTCGACCAGGAGAATCTCGAAGGCGCGCAGCAGGAGGTCGATGTCGTGGCGCGGGATCAGTTCGGTGTCGGCCATCAGGTAGAGCAGGCAGGTGTCGGGCGCGTATCCGGTGTGCAGGAAGAAGGTGGCGTCCTGGCGCTCCCACGAACCCACGAAGGTGACCGTGGTGCGGCAGAGGAGCGCACGCAGTCCGTCCGGGCCCTCGTCGGTGTGCGGTAGGTTTTCCCAACGGTCGTGCATACGTTTGTCGTTGAAAAAGCAGCCAAGGTTGAGTGCGCCGTGGCTGCGTTCGCGCGCCTCGTCGAGAATCTCGTCGACGACCGACGGGTCGTACTGGGCATGACGGTAGGCGTTCATTCCGGTCAGGAAGGTCCGGCGCACCGTCTGTTCAAAGGTGTCGTCGTCGACGTTCAATGCGAACAGCGCGTTCTCCACCATGGGTGCCACGAGCCGACGGCTGCGCTCGTCATGCCGGTTGACCGCGATGAGCTGCAGCGCCACGGTGTCGTGCCCGGTGTAGGCACCGAGTACGGCCGCCGTGGCGGCCAGCAGCACGGTGCCGGTGCTGACCTGGCATCGTTCGGCAAGCACGGTCGTGGCGACCGCGACGGCGGGGGAGTCCATCGCCAGCCGGACGAAGCGCTCGGGTCTACTCTCGCCGGTGACCGTACGAAACAGCGTCGGCGGCACGGTGTGCAGCGTTCGACGCCAGTACTCCGCTGCGGCCGCACCGCGGGCGGCGCCAGGACCCTTCGCCTCAAAGCGTGCCTGGTCGAGCGGCTGCCACTGCGGTTCCGGCGGCCCGCTGCCGTCGAGCAGCTGCTGCAGATCGCGCTCCAGTTCGCGTACGCCCCAGAAATCGACAGCCAGGTGCGAGAACACCAAGACGGCGACGGCTGGACGTCCGTCCTGTAGGACGAGCGCGCATCGGAAGGGCCACTCCTCGGCGTGGCGGAAGGTCAGGCCCACCAACTCCCGTGCCAGCTCGACCGCAACGTCATCGGCCGAGGCGGATGCTGCGTCCGTCACCTTCAGGGACAGCGCGCCCTCCGCCCAGACCTCCTGGACGGGCCCGTCGCCCTCTTCGTGGAAGCGGGTACGCAGCACTTCGTGGCGTGAGACGAATGCGCTGAGCACAGTCTCGACCTGTTCGGTGGAGATACCGGCCGGGATCTTCGCGACACGGCGGATGTTGAAGTAGTGAGCATCGTCACCGAGCCAGCGAATGGCCTTCCAGATGGCGCGTTGACCCCACGTCATAGGAGCGGTTTCGGATCGTTTTCCTTGGAACGTCAACGAATGGGCGCCGGGGTCCTGCATTGTCAGATTCCTCAGGTCAAGCATCGCCCAGGGCGACGCGGGTGGAGGTGCCGAGACGATGGAAGAGCGATGCCGCGACGACGGCCGAGTGGTCGGCGCCGCATGGAACGCGGAGAATCTGGCATACCGGTCAGGCGCTGACGAGAAAAGCGTTGGTAAGGGGGAGGGGTGCCTCGACACTGAGGCCCGGCTCGGAGCGGCCCTGGGCTCGCGCACGAACTGTCTCCGGGTAGGGCAGAAACGTCAGCGAACAAGCCCGGTATCGCGGCGCATCACCTCCGATAACGCGAAGGGTGCGAAGCGGCCCGGACTGGACATACGGAGCCGGACGAACACGGAGTGCAACGGTAACCACATCGACGCAGGTCTGTCTAGACCGATCCGTGTGACGGATCAGAGATCCGATCCCTTGTACAGAAACACTAGATGACCATCAATGAAATTCTTGACGTCACACGAGGTCTGAGCCAGACTCTGGACCGCGAGCTTCCCCGGCGACAGTGGCGTTCCCGGGCTCTCGGGAGTCCGCTGTTTCCTTCTCCGATCGCAATCGGATCCCGGCTAGATGCCCTTCACCTGTGCCGTTTGCTCGTCCTGCATGCCCTGACGTACGCGGGGGAGTTCCTGATGCCTTCCACGACGCCCGACCCGGGCGCCGGACCGCTTCGACGACGCGCCGTTCGATGGCTCGCCACTGTGCGGCTGCTGCGCTACGCACACCCGGGACTGATCGCCGGCGCGGGTGCGCTCCACCTTGCGGTCGGCCTGCTCCCGATCGCCTTCATCCTCGCGACGAGTGCCCTTATATCGAGAATCCCTGATGTCATGTCAGGTTTTGGTGGCCATGGTGGCATAGGTCGGATCGGTCTCGCGCTGATACTGGCCGTCGCCGCTTTCGTGCTGCAACAGATTCTTGTCCCGTTCCAGTCGGTGCTGGCTGAACTGGTGATCCGTCAGGTCGACGGCGCGTGCATCGCCCGACTGATGGCGTGTGCGTTACATGATCTCCCGGTCGCGGACCTGGAACGGCAGGAGGTGCTCGATGTGCTCTCGGACGCCCGTAACGGCTTCGAGCGGGTGGTCCCCACCCCGGGCGATGCCGCTGCCGGAACCCTGGCTCTGATCGCCCGCTACACCCAACTTGTCGGGGCTGCGGTGATGGTGTCCGTGGTACTGGGACCTGGCACCGGTGTGCTTGTGGCCGCAACGGCGATCGTGATCAGGTTCGGCCAACGCGGCTCGCTGAGCCGCTTCGGCGCGGTACGGGCGACCCTGGCTGGTCCGCGGCGGAGACTGTCCTACCTGCGGCGCACGGCGACCGGAACCGGGCTGGCCAAGGAGGCACGGGTGCTCGGCCTGGTCCCCTGGCTCCGGCAACGCCATGGCACAGAGGCACGCGGCTACCTGGAGCCGCTGTGGGCGACCCGCCGCAGGCTGCTGTTCTGGCCTTTCGTCGCGCTGGCAGGGCTCGGCCTGCTCGGTGGCGGCGCGGCGCTGTCGGCCCTGGCCGAGGACGGCACGAACGGTTCGCTGACGCTGCTCCAACTGTCTGTTGCCCTTCAGGCCGTGCTGATTCCCATGCGCTTCGGCGTCTTCTTCCCCGAGAGTGACATGCAGACGCTCTACGGGTTAGCCGCACACGACGCACTGACCCGCCTGGAGCAGGTCGCGGCGGACGGGGGCGGCCACGATCGGCAGTACGACCCCGGTCACGTCCTCGATCTGGCCGGGGCCGTTCGCTTCGAGGGCGTCGGTTTCCGCTACCACGACGGTGCTCCCGCCGTGCTCGACCGGCTCGACCTCGAACTCGCACCGGGGACGTCAACGGCGATCGTCGGCCTCAACGGCGCAGGGAAGACGACGCTGGTGAAGCTCCTGACCAAATTGCACGAACCCACCAGTGGCCGGATCACCGCTGGCGGGACCGACATCGCCGGTATCTTGCCGTCGGCCTGGCACCGGCGCATCGCCGTGATCTTCCAGGACTTCACCCGCTTACACCTCACCGCGGCCGAGAACATCTGGCTAGGCCGACCGGACCTCCTCGGTGACCGCAACGCGCTCCTCACTGCGGCCCGGCGCGCGGGCGCACAGGAGATCATCGACGGCCTCCCGCACGGCGTGGACACGGTCCTCAGCGCCGAGTACGAAGGTGGCACCGACCTTTCAGGCGGCCAGTGGCAGCGGATCGCTCTGGCCAGAGCCCTGCTGGCACTGGAGTGCGGGGCGTCCCTCCTGGTGCTCGATGAGCCCACCGCCCAACTCGACGTCCGTGCGGAAGCCGCGTTCTTCGAGCGCTTTCTGGACATGACCAAGGGCGTGACCAGTGTTATCGTCTCGCATCGCTTCTCCAGCGTGCGCCAAGCCGACCGCATCGTCGTGCTCGCCGACGGCAGGGTGGCCGAATCCGGCACGCACGACCAGTTGATGGAGCTCAACGGAAGTTATGCCGAGCTCTTCAGGATTCAGGCGGAACGCTTCACCGCGGACGAAGCCGCCGACCCGTCGACGACTGAACGCTTCCTGCCGAGGATCGACGGAGCGGCCCGATGACCACGATCCTTGCGGTCCGACACCTGCTGTGGCTCGCCTTCCGCTCTGATCCAGGACGTCTCGCGCGTGCCTCAGCGATGCTGGCCGCCGGATTCCTGTCCACCCCATTGATCGCGCTATGCCTCAAGTCGCTCACCACCGCGGCGGTCAACCATGACTCGGGCACCGCCGCTCGGCTGGCGCTGATAACGGCAGCACTGCTGGTCTTCGAGCTCATGATGAACCACTTTGCCCACCTTTCCTACTTCGAACTGGGCGACCTCAGCGAGGTAGAATTCCAGAACGAGCTAATCACGCTCGCCCACGGCGTCGGCAATCTCGAACAACTGGACACTCCGGCCTACGCCGACACCCTGGCGTTGGTCCGTGAGGAACTTCCACGCACCCGCGCCTCCCTGGAGGCCGTTCTACAGCTCGGGGGCTTGGTCCTGCAGATGGGCCTGACGGCGGTCCTGCTCGGCTCACTCAACGCGTGGCTGCTTCTTCTTCCCGTCGCCGGAGCAATCCCCGTCCTGGCAGGCAATCGGGCTCAGCGTCTGGTGGATCGTGCGAAGGAGGACACCGCTGCGCTGACGCGTCTCGGCCGGCACCTGCTGGAGACCACCACCATGCTCGCGTCGGTCAAGGAGATCCGCCTGTCGGGTGCCGAGGCCATGCTGATCGAACGCCACCAGCGCGACTGGGCTACCACCTCTACCGCGCTACGCAGGGCCCAGACTCGAGCTGCCCTGCTGCGTGCAGCGGGGCAGCTCACCTTCGCCGCCGCCTACGGCGGTGCGATCTATCTGGTGGTTCGGCAGGCGTTGCAGGGCGGCTCGGGGCTGGGCGACGTGATTCTGGTGATCGCTCTGGCCGCCCAGATTTCCTTCCAGGTGTCCAATGGACTCGGCCTGCTGACGACTGTCCAGGCGGCGGGTTGCACGATGGAGCGGATCCGGACACTACGCACTGTCGCCGCCGCGTCGCCCGAATCTGCCGTACCCGGATCGGGGAAACTGCCCGCAGTCCTCACCCGCGGCATCCGTCTCGACCACGTCAGCTTCCACTACCCGAACAGCGACCGGAAGGTCCTCGACGACGTCACCCTCCACATCCCGGCAGGCACGGCGCTTGCCGTGGTGGGCGAGAACGGGGCGGGTAAGAGCACCCTGGTCAAACTGCTGTGCGGGCTGTACCGGCCGACCTCGGGAAGAATTCTGGTGGATGACGTCGACCTCGCGTCCACCGCCCCCACCGGGTGGCAGCGCCGGGTGTCGACCCTCTTCCAGGACTTCGCCCGGCTGGAGCTGCGGCTGCGGGACAACACCGGCATCGGCGACCTCGACCGGATCGACGACGACCAGGCCCTGCAGCAGGCGATCGACAGGGCCGAGGCGGGCCCCGTCCGGGCGCTGGTCCCCGATGGTCTGGACGGTCTGCTCGGCCGGGGGTACGGCGACGGCACCGAACTCTCAGGCGGCCAGTGGCAGAAGCTCGGGCTGGCCCGCACGCTGCTGCGCCGAGGCCCGCTTCTCGTCGCCCTGGACGAACCCGCCTCCGCCCTGGACGCGACCGCCGAGCAAGCGCTCTTCGAGCGCTTCGCCGACCTCGTCACGGAAACCCGCGCGGACACCGGCGCGATCACCGTACTGGTTTCGCACCGCTTCTCCACCGTGCGGATGGCCGACCTGATCGTGGTCCTGGAACAGGGCAGCGTTTCAGAGGTCGGCACCCATGCGGACCTCATCACGAGTGGTGGCCTCTACGCGGAGCTGTACCACCTTCAGGCTCGTGCCTACGCGTGACCTCGGTCCTTCCGGGTGGTCGATCGCGCGGGGACCGGAGGTGACGGTCCTTATCGCGGTCGGTCCGGCACAATGCACGCCGACGTACGAGCGATCATGGGACCGCGAGAACGTCGACGACCTGCGGCGGCTGGCCGACAGGGGCCGTGAGACGCCATGGCCGACGCGGCAGGCGTCGTCGGGGCCGCTGGTTGGTTGGATCCGCTGTTGACTCTCCAGCGGCTTGAGACGTCAGGGTGGTGGCCATGGACGAGTGGTTGTCGATCGGTGAGGTGGCCCGGCGTACGGGCCTGAGTGTCAGCGCCATCCGGTTCTACGTCGACGAGGGCATCGTCGCGCCGGCCGGGTACACCGGGGCCGGGTACCGGTGCTAGGCCGTGTTTCGTAGGGCGGCTTTGTTGGGGCGTGGCGGTGGTCGCTAATGGGAGAGGTCTCCGGTAGTTGGTTCAGCGACCAAGCTAGAACTTCACACCGGAGACCTCGTGCCGAGCGTAGCGGCAGCGAGGCGACATGATCTGACCGACGTGCAGTGGGCGGTACTCGAGCCGTTGCTGCCTGCGGGAACGGGTCATGCTCGGCCGCGCAGATGGACCATGAGAGTGATCATCGACGGGATCCGGTGGCGGGTCCGGACCGGATCACCATGGCGGGACGTCCCCGCGTACTACCCGCCGTGGCAGACCTTGTACCGGTGGTTTCGGCGCTGGCAGCGTGACGGCGTCTGGTCTCAGATTCTCACTTCGTTGCAGGCCCTGGCGGACGCGGCGGGGTTGATCGGCTGGACGGTGAGCGTGGACTCGACCATCAGCCGCGCCCACCAGCACGCCGCTGGGGCCCGCCGGGATGGGCAGGCGCAGAAGGAGCCGCCCGGTGGTGTGCAGGCCGAACCGGCCGATCATGGGCTCGGCCGATCGCGGGGCGGCTGGACCACGAAGACCCATCTGGCCTGCGAGCAAGGCCGCAAACTGATGGCCATGGTGGTGACCGCCGGACAACGCGGTGACAGCCCACAGTTCATCCCCGTGCTGGCCAAGATCCGCGTCATGCGTGCCAGTGGCGGCCGGCCCCGGACCCGCCCCGACATGGTGCTGGCCGACAAGGCGTACACGTCCAAAGCCAACCGCTCCCACCTCCGATCCCGCGGCATCCGAGCATGCATCCCGAGCAAGACCGACCAGGACGCACACCGCAAGGCCAAGGGGTCCAAAGGCGGACGCCCGCCCGCCTTCGACCCCGAGGCCTACCGCCTGCGTAACGCCGTGGAGTGCGGCATCAACCAGCTCAAACAACACCGCGCCATGGCCACCCGCTACGACAAACTCGCCGTGCGCTACGAAGCCGCCCTCACCATCGCCGCCATCAACCAAATGGCTCCGCGCCCTACGAAACACGGCCTAGGACGCGCGGGGCGTGGCTGCTCTCGAACTGGTGCGTACGCTGCGGGACCTGGGCGCGGGGCTGGACGAGATCCGTCGGTTGCTGGCCGAGGAGATCACGGTGCGGGATCTCGCGGCCGCCCATCTGGCGCTCGTCGAGCGGCAGCTGGGGCGGTTGCGTACCCGGCGTGCCGGGTTGCGGGCGGTGGTGCGGCAGGAGGAGTTCGTCGACCACCTGCGCCCGTGGCGGCCCCTGCTGCCGGAGGACCCCACCGGCGAGCAGCTCGACGCGTGGATCGAGCTGGCCGACATGGTGCGTGACGCCGGGTTCCGGCGGGCGGTCCGCGACTACTTCGGTGAGACCTTCGCCGACGCGGCGGACCACGGGCGGGACGACCCGTCGACGCAGGCGCAGATCGCGGAACAGGTCGAGCTCCTCGCGCGGGCCAGGGCCGCGGCCGAGGCCGGCGTACCTGTCGACTCCCGCGAGGCCCGGCAGGTGGCGACGCGGTGGGTGGCGCTGACCGCCAGCCGCTGCGGTGAGCGGGATCTGACCGAGGTACGCCGGCAGATCGTCGCCGCCGACCCCGGGCCGCAGGTGGCCCGGCACGTCGCGCTGCTCGGCAGGTACCACGCGCTGACCGCCACCATCAACGGCACACCGCAGCCCGTCGTGCACGCCCCGGCGTCCACCTGGCTGTACGCGGCCGTCGCCGCGCTGCCCTGACCAGGTGGGGACGTACGGGTGCCACGGGTGCGTGGGAACCGACGCGGGGTGCCACCTGCCTGGCTATTCTGTGGCACGTCGTGACCTGCGCGGCTCGCACCAGGAACCCACCAGAAGGCGACCACCGTGACAGCCACCCCACGCCAGGACGCCCGGCCGGTGACGGTGACCGCGCACGGGGTCCTGGCTGTGCTGACGGTGCTCGCGCTCGCGGGCAACCGGTACCACGGCGCGGCCGGGTGGCAGGTCCTCGCCGCGGCGGGTGCCGCCGTCCTGCTCCACGGGGCGGCCGTGGTGTCCCGCCGCCGGCCGTGGCCGGGGTACGCGACCGCCGCGCTGGGCATGCTCGTCCTGGCGACGATCTCCTTTCCGAGCTGGTCGGCGATCCTGCTGCCGTCGGCCCTGTGGTTCCCCGTCACGTTGTGGCGGCTGACCGGCCTCGTCCCGGTCAGGTTCTCGGTGGCCGCGCTGGCGGTTGCCGTGCTCGGGATCGTCCTCACCGAGCTGGTGGCCTGGGACCGGCTGCCCACCGAGATCCCCGGATGGACCCTCGTTGTCGAGGGCGGGCTGCTGATGCTCGTGGTCGGTGGGGTGTGGAGTGCGGCCCTGCTGCTGCGTCGGCGGCGCGAGGCGGACCGGCGGGCCGAGAGCGGACGGCTGGCCGCGGCCGTCGCGGACGAGCGGGCCAGCATCCGCCGTGACCTGCACGACGTGATCGCCCACACGGTCACCGTGATGGTCGCGCGGATCGAGGCCGCGGCGGTGACGACGACGGATCCGGCGACCCGCCGTGAACTCGGCGACATCGCCGAGGCGGGCCGGGACGCCCACCAGGGTCTGCGGGCGATGCTGGCCACCCTGGGGCCGCCCACCACGGCACCGCGCGCCGGTGCCGGGCGCGACCGGGTGCCGATCTCGCTGGACGCCATCGCCGACCTGGTGGCCTCGGCGGCCAGCCCGCTGCACGCGGTGACGTTCGCGGAGGTGGGCCCGCGGCGGCCGTTGAGCCTGAGCGCCGAGGTGGCGGCGTTCCGTACCGTGCAGGAGGGCGTCACCAACGCGCTGCGGCACCTCGAACCGCCGGTCGAGGTGACCGTTCAGCTCCGGTGGGGTCCGGCCGGGCTGGAGGTGGAGGTACGCGACGACGGCGGCTCGGCGCTCCGCGTCCCCGGCGGCTCGACGCTCCGCGCCCCCGGAAGCCGCGGCACCGGCCTGCTGGGTGTCGGGGAACGCGTGCGCGCCGCCGGGGGCACCCTGTCGGTGACGCAGGGGGACGACGGATGGGTGCTGCGAGCGCTGCTGCCCACGAAGGAGGGGGCATGACCAGGATCCGGGTGATGCTGGTGGACGATCAGGAACTGTTGCGGACCTCGTTGCGTACGGTCCTGTCGGCCGACGAACGCATCGAGGTCACCCACGACGTCCCCAACGGCGGGGACGCGGTCGAGGTCGTCCGGCGGCACCGTCTTGACGTGGTGCTGATGGACATCCGCATGCCGCGCATGGACGGGGTGGCCGCCACGGCGGAGATCGTCCGGATCGCACCGGCGACCCGGGTGCTCATGCTGACGACGTTCGATGACGACGACCTGGTCGTGGCCGCCATCCGGGCCGGCGCGAGCGGCTACCTGACCAAGGATGTCCGGCCCGCGGTCCTGGCGCAGGCCGTGTGTGACGTGGCTGCCGGGACGTCGGCGCTGGCCCCGGGGGTGGCGGCGACGGTGCTCGATCTCGTCCGGCAGGTGCCGACGCGCCGGACGGGGGCGCTGGACGGCCTCACCCCGCGCGAGGTCGAGATCTTCGGCCTGCTCGCCCGGGGCAGGTCCAACGGCGAGATCTGCGCGGAACTGGTGCTGAGCGAGAACACGGTGAAGTCGCACGTCCGGGCCGTGCTGCAGAAGCTGGACCTGCGCGACCGCGTGCACGTGGTGATCCACGCGTACGAGAACGGGCTGGTCGGTCGGCACGACCTGCCCGACTGACATTTCACTCTGCCGGGGGGTGCCGGCTCACCCCGTGGTGTGATGACCGTCGGTGACGGTCTGCCTAGGTTCGACGTCGTGCCTCTCCACCGTCTGTGTTCTCCCCGGGTGACCTGCCTGTCCGCCGTCGCCGCTGTGCTCGTCGCCGTACTGCTCGCCTCGGCGACGCCGGCCCACGCCACCGGCAGGGGGCTGGTCGACGACTACCGTTCCGCCTACGCGACGCCGGGGGTCGCGGCGGCCGTGATCGACGGCTCGTCGGTCGAGACGACCGTCCGCGGCCGGGACGGGGACGGCAACGCGGTGACGACGGGGACGCCGTTCCGGATCGCGTCGATGAGCAAGTCGATGACGGCGACAGCGGTCATGCTGCTGGTCGACCGGGGCCGCGTCGTGCTGGACGACCCGGTCGTCACGGTCCTTCCCGACTTCCGGATGGCCGATCCGCGCTTCACCGCGATCACCGTGCGGCACCTCCTCAGCCACACCTCGGGCCTGTCGGCCAGCACGAACAACGAGTACGTGTTTCCGCCTCCGCACGACGCGCGGCAGGCCGTGGCCCGGCTGGCCGACGAGACCCTGGCCGCCGGTCCGGGCAGCAAGTCGGTCTACCACAACACCAACTTCACGATCGCGGCGAGGATCGTCGAGGTGGTGTCGGGTGAGCCCTTCGACGAGTTCCTGCGTGCCGAGCCGTTCACCCCGCTGGGGATGACCCACACCCGCTCGACGCCGGGGTGTTCCGATCGCGCCGAGGTGCTGCCGTCCGGGTACGAGGTCGTGCTCGGGTTCGCCGTCGCGGTGCCGGAGATGCCGGGGACGTGCGCCGGCAACGGCGGGGTGATCTCGACCCTGGACGACATGGTGCGGTGGCTGCGGTTCAACCAGGGCGGCCCCGGCGCCGGCCTGCTCAGCACCGCCGCCCTGACCGAGCTGCACACCGTCCAGCCCGGGGCCGGCGACTACGCCCTGGGTTGGCAGGCCCGTCCGGCCGCCGCCGGCACCCCGCCGATGATCGGCCACGGCGGGACCCTGGCGACGTGGACCGGGGACATGGTCTTCTCGCCCACCACGGGCAGGGCCGCCGTCGTCCTGACCAACAGTGTCGGTGCGCCCGGCGAGCTGTCGGCCAACCTTCTCGCCGAACGGATCGGGACGCCGACACGGCCGATGAGCAATCCGCTCGACACCGTGAACGCGGTCCTGCTCGGGCTCACGGTGGTGCTGGCGGCGCTGCTGGTCACCGCGGCCGTCCGGGCGCGCCGCTGGGCCGTCCGACGCCGTACGACGCGACGACCGCTGCTGATCCTGCGGCTCGTGCCCCTGACCCTGGCGACGGTGCTGGGCGCGACACTGCCCGCGGTGCTGCCGATCCTGCTCTTCGGCGCGACCTTCGACGTCGGGTACTGGATCGTCTTCGCCTGGCTGCTGCCACTGCTGCCGCTGCTGTCCCTCGTCAGCTGTGTGCTGGGGGCGGTCGCGCTCGCCCGTCGCCTCTGGTGCCTGCGCCATGCCGGTCAGGTGGTCCCCGCCAGTCCTGCGGCGGTCGGGCCGACGACGGCGTGACGACCGCGAGCGGGGCTAGGAGTCGTCCGTTCCGTGGCGCAGTTGGCTGAAGGCCCGGTCGGCGTCGGCCACCGCCTCGGGTTGGACGTCGCGTGCGGTCCGCCCGTCGGCGATCTTGCGCCAGTTGGTCCGGGCCAGTACGCGGTGGACCGCGATCACCTGGGCGGCCTGGAGTCGGCCCTCGATGCCCCGGTCGAGGGCGTCGGCCAGCGCGTCCTCGTCGTCGAGCGTGTACTGCACGAGTCGTCCCGCCAGGCTCGGTGTGGTGAACACCAGCCGGTGGAACGTCACCACCTCGGGTTGATCGTTGAGGCCGGTGACCGGCTCGAAGCGGTCGAGGCCGGCCCGGAAGTGCCGGTGCAACGCCGCCATCGGCGTCACGTCGGGCCGACGGTCGCGTACCACCCGTGCGGCCTCGCCCTGGTGGTCGGCGAACCGGTGCAGGATCAGGTCTTCCTTCGTCGCGAAGTAGCGGAACAGGGTCGGCTTCGACACCTCGGCCGTCGCGGCGACGTCGGACACCGACACCCGGTCGAAGCCGTGCGTCAGGAACAGCGAGATCGCCACGTCGGCGATCGCGTCCCGGGTCCGCGCCTTCTTGCGCGCCCGCAGCCCGACCCGTTCGATCATTCTGTCAGGGTAACATTCGTTACCGGGTTGCATTTTTAACCCGGTAACGCTTTCATGGGGTCATGAGGCAGGTAGACACCCCCCGCACCCCCGCCGCCGACGGCCCGGTTGCCACGGCACCGGTCGACCGGCCGCCCGTGCTCGTCACCGGGGCGACCGGCCGGGTCGGACGATGCGTGATCGACCTGCTGACCGACGCGGGCGTGCCGGTCCGTGCCCTCGTGCGCCGCTCCGAGTCGGCGGCGACGCTGCCCGCCACCGTCGAGGTCGTCACCGGCGACCTCACCGTGCCCGCATCCCTCGACGCCGCGCTGCACGCCGTCAGCACGGTCTTCCTGGTCTGGACCGCCCCACCGCAGACCGCGGCGGCCGTCGTCGACCGGCTGGCCGCCCGCGCACAGCGCGTCGTCTACCTGTCCGCGCCGCACCGGACCCCGCACCCGTTCTTCCAGCAACCGAACCCGATGGCGGCGCTGCACGCCGAGGTCGAGCGGCTCATCACCGGCACCGGACTCGGCCTGACGGTCGTCCGGCCGGGAATGTTCGCGTCGAACGCCCTGCTCTGGTGGGCCGCCGCGATCCGTGCCGACAGCCCGGTCCGGTGGCCGTACGGGGCGGCCGAGACGGCACCCGTCGACGACCGCGACGTGGCGGCGGTCGTCGCGCGGACGCTGACCGAGGAGGGACACGTCGGTGGCGACCACGTGCTGACCGGCCCCGAGTCCCTCAGCCAGGCCGAGCAGGTGGGCATCATCGGTGACGTCCTGGGCCGCCCGATCGCGTTCGAGGAACTGTCACCCGACGAGTTCCGGCGGGGGACCCCGGAAGCCGTGCGCCCGGCGGTGGACATGCTCCTGAACGCATGGAACGCCGCGCTGGGACAGCCGGCGTACCTCACCCCCAGTGTGGCCGACATCCTCGGAACGCCACCACGAACGTTCCGACAGTGGGTTGCCGACCACGCCGCAGCGTTCACCGCCGACCCCCACCCGACGAACTGATCCCTCCCGCCGGGTCGTAGCAACCGAGGTGCCGCCCCGGAGCGGCTCAGGGTGCACACCCCGGCCCGCGGGATCTCGTCGACGTCGACACGTTGCTGACCCGGTCCGACGACTGCGTCGAGCGGGTCCTGCCCACCTGAGGGGACCTGGACACCACCGCGCCGGTGCGTGCGTCCGGTATCCGGTTCGGCCACCCGACCTGAGCGGCGCATTAACGGTCGTCTCAGATCCGCCCGCTACGAATTCGGCAGCAGACGAGCGACGTCGAGTGGAACCATCCAGCAGCGGTGCCGCTCGGAGGGGTCCCGCACGCACCCCCGAACCGGGTCGTGTGGGCCGTGGCGAACACCTGCCGCCCACACACGCTCACCAGCGGCCGGCTAGAGGCCGAGGTGGTCGAGGAACCATGCGGTGACTGCTCGGGCGATGCCGGAGGCGATACCGGCGGTCACCATCGGGATGATCCTGGCCCGCAGGCTACGGGTGTGGTCGCTGTCGGTCTCGGGGTGTGCGTCGTGTCGGCAGGTGCTCGGCGGGGGAGGCATGTCGGAGGGCATGTCACCAGCAGGCGCTCACAGCCACCCGTCCAGCAAGATCAACCATCGTTCTGGGACGCCGGTGCTGTCCGATGATCCGCCTGGGCCCGGTCGGACATCAGACCGTCGAGAGTGTCCGGTCGGACGCGCCGTCCGGTGCCGGACGCACCAGCGGTCATCAATACTCGCCGCATCGAAGACTGCCGGGGAGGAACAATGTCTGACCACAGCTTGGCATCTGATCTGTCGTCGGTGCAGACGGCGGAAGGGCTGGCGGGGTGCATCCGGAGCCTGTTGTCCCGCCACGGGAACCTGTCCCTGCGAGAGCTGGAGTCGTGGGGGATCGCCTACAACCGGCCGATGCCGCGCACGTCGCTCGGTGAGGCACGCTCCGGAGCTCGGCCACCCAGCCGCCAACTCCTGCTCAACCTCCTCGCCGCCTGCGAGGTGCACGACGACCGGGAGGTCTCCGCCTGGCTCGACGCCCTCGACCGGATCCACAAGTCGAAGTCGATCCAGACCCGCCAGCGACGCCTCGGTGACCTGACCCAACCCGTGTCCGCCAACCGGTTCTTCGCCGAGCAGGACGACCTGATCGAGATCTCCCACCTCATCCAGCAGGCCCAGGACGAGGTGTGGCTGTGGGGGACGACCCTGTCGATGCACATCCCCTACCTCGACATCTACCTCGGTCAGGCACTGGCCCGCGACGTCCGGGTCAAGGTCCTGCTGATCAACCCCGGCGGCGCGGCGATGTCCATGCTCGCCTTCCGGGCCGGGCCCGCATGGGGCCGGCAGACCCTGGAGGAACGACTGGCCATCAACCTCGGGCTGCTCGACCGGCGACTCACTCAAGGCGACGGCCTGGAGGTACGCCTGGTCGACTACCTGCCCCCGTACACGCTCTACGCCTACGACCCCGGCCTGGACGACGGATCGATGGAGCTTCGCCTCGGCTCCGTCGGCGGCCGGCACGAACTACGACCCACCTTCCGGCTGATCCGCCAACGAGACGGCGAATGGTTCGACTACTTCTACGAGCAGTTCACCACCGTCTGGAACGCCGCCGAACCATACCGGCACGGGCAGGCACCGGACATCCCCACCGCATAGCCGCGCACCCGCCGGGCGGACTCTCGACCGCCGCGCCACCACAGCCGCCCGCATGGTGGTGGTCCGACGCGACGCGTCGGACCACCACCGGCTGCTGGAGCTGATCCAGTACGACCGGCTTCGAACTTCCCCGGTGACCACCCGGCACGTCACGCGAATCTGACTCCGACGCCGCGTGACCGGCCCGGCCTGCTGTTCATGAACGGCATCTCGCGCATCAACGCCGCCACCGGCGACCAGGTCCTGATGGAATTCTGGCGGACGTTCGCCCACATCTCACGGCTGACCGAGCCCGCATGCGGTGTCCGGTGAGGACTCCGCCGCGAGGAGGGCGAGCAGCTTCTCGATGCGTTCCGTGCCCGGCTGGTGGCCGGTCAGGGCGTGCGACCGGGCCGCCAGTCGAGCGCTGCGCCGGGCGGCGGCCACGTCACCAGAGCGGTACTCGGCCGCGGCACGGGCGGCGAGCGCCCGGCCTTCAAGCAGCAGGTAGCCGCACTGCCGGGTGATGGACAGCGCCGCATGACACCAGGACGGTGCCGCGGGCTCGTCGATCTCGGCGAGGCTGACGGTGACATCGGCCTCGATGTAGCGGTCCGCGGTCGAGCGCGCGGTCCGCAGGGCATCCAACAGGGTGCCTGTTCCGCCCTCGACGATACCCATGACGTGGAGAGCGAGTGCTTCGACCCGGGGCTCGACCGGCGCGCGCGCCATGTCGAGCGCCTGCCGGGCGAGGCGGGCCGCCTGCTCATGGTCACCACGGTCGCAGTGGACCCGAGCCAGCGCACACAGGGTCGTGGCACGGCCCCGGCTGCCCGTCTGCTCATGGAGTTCCAGAGCCTCGGTCAGCGTCCGTAGCGCATCGTCGGACCGGCCGAGAAGGTGGTGGACGACGCCCAGGTTGCTCAGGATGAGCGCCCGGCTGGAGGTCGCCCCGCCCTGGTGCGCCAGGGTGAGCGCCGCGTGGTGATGGTCCGCGGCGTCACGGAGCCGCCCGAGGTCGGCGCAGACCAGTCCGAGATTGTTGTGGTTGACGGCGACGCCTGCGGTCCGGCCGTTGCGCCTGTTGAACTCCAGCGCCTGCTCCATGACCCGCAGGGCCTCACCCGGCTGACCGGTCATCCGGAACACCGGACCCAGGTTGCCCAGCGCGGCGGCCTCGCCGTCGTGCCATGCCGAGCGGCTCGCGCAGCGTAGCGCCAGCTGATAGTCGTCGATCGCCTCGGGGAAGCGTTCCAGCCGCCAGTGCAGGGCGGCGAGACTCAGCCGGGCCGCCGCCTCGGCCTGCTCGTGCCGGTCGGCCCGGGCCGCGGCAAGACCGATCCCTGCCACCTCGGACCATTGCGTGGTGTGCATTCCCAGCCACAGGTATCCGCGCAACGCGTCCGCCAGCGACCAGGCGAAGGCGTGCAGCCCCTGGTGTGCCGCGTGGCGGGTCACGGCGACGAGGTTGTGCCGGTGCGCGTCGAGCCAGGCGAGGGCGTCGACGTGGGCGGCGAACCGCATCGGTGGCCCAGCGGGCGCGGGTGGCTGCGTGGGCACGCGTAGCACCTGTGGATACAGCCGGTCGGCTGCGGCGTACACGCTGAACAGGTACCACGACAGCAGGTCGACGAGTGTCTCCCGGTTGTCCTCCACCGCCGCCAGCTCGGTGACGTACCGGCCGAGCAGGTCGTGCGTGCCGAAGTGACCAGGCGTCCGCTCCTGTGCCAGGTGCGCGTCGGCGATCCGGGAGAGCATGTCCGCCGCCTCGCCGGCTGTGCAGCGGAGCATCGCGGCGGCCGACTCCGCCGTCACGTCGCAGCCGGGCACCAGGCCGAACAGCCGGAAGAGCCGCTGGAGTCGCGGTGGCAGAGTCTGGTACGAAGCGGCGAACGCCGAACGCACCGCGACCTGTTCATCGTCACGGACGGTCAGCATGGTCAGCGGGTCGCCCGCCCGAAGTCGCGCCAGATACCCACTGATCGTCTCGCGTGGCCGGCCGTGCAGGTCCGCCGCGGCGATCCGCAGGGCCAGCGGCAGGTGCGCGCAGTCACGGGCCAGATCCGCGAGAACCTCCCGCTGCCCGGCGACCCGTTCCGCGCCGATGACGCGGGTCAACAGCTCGGTGGCCTCCTGTGACGCGAGCACGTCCAACGACAGTCGCTGCGCGTCGTGCCGGGCGGCCAGCCCACCGAGGCCGTTCCGGCTGGTCACGATCACCAGGCAGCCGGCGCCGCCGGGCAACAGGGGCCGTACGTGCGCGGTGTCGCGGGCGTTGTCGAGCAGGATCAGCACCCGCCGGTCGGCGAGCACGCTGCGGTAGAGATCCGTCGCCTCGTCGACGTCGTCCGGCACCCGGGTGGGCGGCACACCGAGCGCGCGAAGGCAGCGCGACAACGCGTCCAGTGGCGCTGTCGCCGTTCCGGGGGAGTAACCGCGCAGGTCCAGGAACAGCTGCCCGTCGTCGAAGAGTGGCCGTACCCGGTGGGCCCAGCGGATCGCCAGCGCCGTCTTGCCCACCCCGGCCGTCCCGACGATCGCGACGACCGCCAGGGCGCCGTTCTCCCGCGCCCGGCTCAGCATCGTGTCCATGGCGGTGAGTGCGTTTCCACGCCCGGTGAAGGTGGTCAGCCCGGGGGGCAGCTGTGCGGGACGCGGACCGGATCCGGTCTGTGGGACCGGCGGCGCGGGCCTGCCCGGCGGGAACTGTTGCCGCAGCACCCGCACGTGGGCCTCCGCGAGCCGCGGGCCCGGCTCGATGCCCAGCTCGTCGGCGAGGAGGCGACGGACCCGCTCGAACACCCGCAGCGCCTCGGCCTGGTGACCCGAAGCGGCCAGCGCCGTCATCAGCCGCGCGGCGAGTCCCTCGTGCCACGGGTTCGCGGTGACCAGCTCGCGTAACGGCGCCACCGCGGCGGCGTGCCTGCCGAGCGCGAACTCGGCGTCGGACAGGTCCTCGGACGCGGCGAGCCGCTTGTCGTGCAGGCCGGCGGCGGCCGCCGGTACGAACGCGGCGGACGCGCCGGCGAGTGCCGGCCCCCGCCATAACGCCAGCGCCTGTCGCAACAGGGTCGCGGCCCGCTCGTGTCGGCCGGAGTCGGCGTACCGGCGTGCGGTTTCCGTCAGCCCGGAGAAGACCACCACATCCAGGTCGTCGCCAGCCAACTCAAGGCGGTACCCGCCGGAATCCGAATGGATCGTCTCGGGTATACCGGCCGCCCGGGTCAGTTGTCGCAAGCGGGAGACGCAGACCTGGACCTGCGCCCGTGCGCGGGTGGGGAGAGCTCCGCCCCACAGCGCCTCGGCCAACTGTTCCGCCGACACCACCACGTTGGGATTGAGCAACAGATACGCCAGCACAGCGCGTTGTTGGGGTCGCCCCAGCGGCACTCGCTCGCCCCGCACCACGGCCTCGACCGGGCCGAGCAAGCGCCACGTCATCCAGCCCCCACATCGATGTATCGATCGTGATTCTAGGCGTTGCCACCAGGTCGGCTATCGGACGGCTAGCCGATGGCAAGCGGGGCCGCACAGCCTGATGGAGCCGGGCGGACGGCCCGGATTCCGAGATAAAGGAGCTTCAATGGGACGAAGAATCCGCGCGGTTCTCCTCGCGGTGACGGCGCTCAGCATGGTCGTCGCATCGTCCGGGGTCGCGCAGGCCGGCGCGTCGCCGCAACCGTCGCAGCCGTCACTGCGCGACGCACGGGCCGCCGCAGCGGCGTCGAACGGACTGGGCCCCGCCGCTAAGGGCGGGATCGGCACCGCCGCAGCGTGGTTCACCGGCACCGTCGCGGCCGGCGGCACCCAGGGCTGGACCTGGACCAACGCCCCGGCCGACGCCGCCTACGTGGTCGGCTACAACCCGGCCGGTGCCACCACCTCGGCCACCTGCCAGTTCGAGACGATCGGCAGCCGGTACGTCCAACTGTTCAGTGGGGAGCGGCAGTTCCAGTTCACCCTCAAGAACGTCGGCTCGATCGCCTGTGGTGCGACGGTGCAACTCGCGGCGGTGACCAGCACGTCCCTGGTGTCGACCGGCGGCGTCAACCCCGGTGGCACCCAGACGCACCTGTGGAACGTCCCCTGGAACACCATCTGGGTGGCCGGTCTCAACCCGAGCGGCGCCACGAGCTCAGCGGCCTGCCAGTTCCAGGTGACGCGCATCTGGACCGTGCAGCCGGGCAGTTCGCTCCGGCAGATCTGGGTGGAGGTCAAGAACGTGGGGACCGTCACCTGTCAGACCGACATCCGGCTCGGCTCCACCACCATCGGGTCGCAGTTCACCATCGGAACCGTGGGCGGCGGCGGCACCTGGTCCACGACCTGGAACAACGCGAATCCTGTCACCTCGGCCTACGTGATCGGCCCGTCGCCCCAGGGCAGCGCCCCCACCTACTGCCAGTTCGAGGTCACGCGCGTGGTCTACGTCCAGCGCATCAACAGTGACGGCTCCTCCCAGCGCCAGATCGCGATGTGGTTCAAGAACCTCAGCACGGTTTCGTGTGGAGGGCTCGCCTACCTGCAAACCATCGCGGCCTGATCCCGCACCCGCCCCGCGGTCATCGCGCGACGACCACCGTCGTCGCGCGGTGGCCGCGCCCCCTTTTCGCCACCTTTCCTTCCGCCGGTAGGACCTACCCGTCATTGACGGACAATGCAGACGAAGGTGGTGTGACCCTTGCCTCATTATCAATCGATCCCTATCGTTGGATGGAAAGCGCTTTCCCGTCCCCAGTGCTCATGCTCGAAGGGTGAAATCAGATGAGACGCAAAGTCGCCTCGCGGTGGCTGGCCGGCGGTGTCACCGTGGTCGCAGGTGCCGTCGTCGCACTGGCACTACAGATCCCCAGCGCCTCGGCCGCCACCAACCTGAGTCTCGGCGCCGGTGCCGACGGCTCCAGCAAGGCCAGCGGCACCAGCTACGGCAACGTCGTCGACGGCAACACCGGCACCTACTGGTCGCCGAGCGGCTCGACCGGCACGATCTCCGTCAAGTGGGGCAGCACCACCACGGTGTCCTCGGCCGTCATCGTGCAGGCCTCCGGTGGCGGGTCGATCAGCGGCTGGCAGCTCAGGAACAACGACACGAGCGCGGTCCTGGCCAGCGGCAGCAGCGCCCCGAGCACCATCACCTTCTCCTCGACGTCGCTGAAGAAGATCTCCTTCGTCATCACCAGCGCGTCCGGCACCCCGCGGATCGCCGAGTTCGAGACGTACTCCAGTGGCGGGTCGAACCCGACCACCGGTCCGACCTCCGGCCCCACCAGCGGTCCGACGTCCGGCCCGACCAGCAACCCGGGCACGCCGACCGGCGCGTGGCCGTCGTCGGCCGGCTCGGTCAGCATCTCCGGCACGGTCAACGTCTCCGGCACCTTCGACGGCGGCATGAAGACCTACTGCTGCATCGGCGACGGCGGGCAGAGCGAGTCGCAGGACCCGATGTTCAAGATCGCCAACGGGGGCACGCTGCAGAACGTCATCCTCGGTTCGCCCGCCGGTGACGGCGTGCACTGCGAAGGCACCTGCACCCTGCGCAACGTGTGGTGGAACGACATCGGTGAGGACGCCGCCACCTTCAAGCAGACCAACGGCGGCACCTCGTACGTCATCGGTGGCGGCGCGCGCAGCGGCAGCGACAAGACCTTCCAGCACAACGGCAACGGCACGGTCAACATCTCCGGCTTCTACCTGCGGGGGTCCGGCAAGCTGTACCGCGGCTGCGGCAACTGCACCACCTCGTACACCCGGCACGTGCGTATCGACAACGTCCTGGTCGACGACATCGACATGCTCGCCGGCATCAACAGCAACTGGAACGACACCGCGACGATCACCCGCGTGGTCGTGATCGGCTCGGCCACCATCTGCGGCAAGTACAAGGGTGTGCCCAAGGGCAGCGAACCCAGCTACCTCGGTGAGGGCTGGAACGACGCCAACTGCAAGGTCAACAGGAGTGACGTCATCTTCCGGTAGTCACTCCGGACGCGTCGCGTCCCAGCGGGGCACCCGCCATCGGGCGGGTGCCCCGCTGCGCCGCACCGGGCGGGATGCGACCCCTGCGGCGTCCGCGACCACCCGGCAGGAACGCACGAGGGGACCCGGACGCCGCCGGTGTCACGTCAGCAGCGGTAGCGCCCGCTGGCGGACGTCGACGTAGCGCTCGTACACCTCGGGGGTGTCGGCGGCGGTGACCTCCTCGACCTCCACCGGCCACGGCGGCGGTTCGGGGTCTCCGGACAGCGCCCAGGCCGCCTGCCGCGCCGCGCCGAGCGCCACGTACTCGGCGGGGCGCGGCACGCTCACCGGCGCGCCGAACAACGCCGGCGCGACCGCCCGCACCGCCCCCGACCGGGCCGCGCCGCCGATCAGCAGCACCCGGTCGACCGGGACGTCCTGGGCGCGCAGCGCGTGCAGGGCGTCGGCGATGCCGCCGAGCATGCCCTCCACCGCGGCCCGCGCCAGGTTCGCCGCCGACGCGTTCGCCCGGGTCAGGCCGGCGAGCAGACCGCGTGCGTCGGGCAGATCGGGGGTGCGTTCCCCGTCCAGGTACGGCAGCAGCGTCAACCCGCCCGCGCCGGGCTGCGCCGAGAGTGCCAGCTCGTCCAGCTCGGCCAGTGACCGGCCGAGCAGGTCGGCGACCGCGACGAGCACCCGGGCCGCATTGAGCGTGCACACCAGCGGCAGGAACCGGCCGGTCGCGTCGGCGTACCCGGCCACCAGGCCGCTCGCGTCGGCGGTCGGCACGTCACTGAGGCCGTACACGCACCCCGAGGTGCCCAGCGAGACCACCACGTCGCCCGGTCGCAGGCCGACGCCGAGCGCCCCGCCCATCGTGTCACCGGTGCCGGCCGACAGCAGCGCGCCGGAGGCGGTCTCCCCGACCACCTCGGCCGGCCCGGCGACCCGGGGGAGTGCCACGTCCCGACCGAAGGCGAGCCGCACCAGATCCTGCCGGTACACGCCGGCGGCCGGTGACCAGTAGCCGGTGCCGGACGCCTCGCCCCGGTCGGTCGTCGGCTCACCGCCGTCCGCGCGCAGCCGGTGGGTGAGCCAGTCGTGCGGCAGCAGCACCGTGCTCGTGCGGTCCGCGAGTTCGGGCTCGGCACGGGAGAACCAGCGCAGCTTGGTGACGGTGAAGCTGGCCACCGGCACCAGCCCGACGGCGTCGGCCCACGCCGTCGGGCCGCCGAACTCGGCGGTCAGGTCGGCGGCGGCGCGCGCCGAGCGGGTGTCGTTCCAGAGGATGGCGGGCCGCAGCACCTCGCCGGCCTCGTCGAGGCAGATCATGCCCTGCTGCTGTCCGGCGACGCCGATCGCGGCCACACCGTCCAGCAGACCGGCGCTGGCCTGCTCGTACGCGGCCCACCACGCCCGCGGATCGACCTCGGTGCCGTCGGGGTGCGGGGCGCGGCCCGCGCGGAGCACCTCGCCGGTCTTGGCGTCGCAGACCACGACCTTGGTCGACTGGGTCGACGAGTCGACCCCGGCGACGAGAGTCCTCGCGCCACCCATGGCGGTGCCTCCGTAGCTCGGCGGGACCCGACCCTACGTCCTGCACCCGGATTAGTTCAATGGATTGACGGAATTGCCGTCGCGGTAGCGGCCCCGACCGTGCAGCGCCAGCGCCGACCTCGATCACCGTTCTGCCGTACGGGTTCCCTGCCGCTGTGGGCCGTATCGTTCGACGAGCACGGTGCCGATCGCGGCCAGGTGGCCCAGCACCCCCGTAGGGCCGGTCACCTCCAGGTAGTCGACCAATCCGGCAAGCTCACCGGCAAGTTTGTGCTCGTCGTTACCGCGGATCACGACCTCGACGCGGCCGTCGATCGTGGCACCTCCCACCTCGAGGCGGGTGCCGAACCCCATCCGGAGCACGCCTATCCCGTGGGGCGCGCACGTCGCGTGCGCCTCGACGGGCATTCGCCTGCGTTCGACCTCGTCGGCGATCTCGCGCCAGCTCCAGGCCAGGTCGAAGTCCTCCGGCCGGTGCACGGGATCGACGGTCGGGTCGACGGACGACACCCGGTCGATCCGGAAGGTCCGCCGGCCGGCCTCGGTGCCGGCGACGAGATACCACGCCGGGCCCTTGGCGACGATGCCCAGCGGGTGGACCGTTCGCCCGGTAGCGGCACCGTCACGGTCGACGTAGCCGAGCCGGACCTGGACGCCGCGGATCACCGGGTCCTGGAGTTCGTCGAGGAACCGCGGCGGTCGGGGCTCGACCTGGCTCGCCCCCCAGCCTCGCGGGTCCGTGACGAGCGCCGCCGCCGCCGCTTCGGCCTGCTCCCGGAACGGCTCCGGCAGGGCACGGACGAGCTTGCGCAGCGCCGCTTTCGCGGCGGGCGTGACGGACGAGGCCGGGCCGGCGACCAGGAACAGGGCGCGGGCCTCACCCGCGGTCAACCCGGACAGGTCGGTACGGGCGCCGCCCACGAGACGCCAGCCGCCGCCCCGGCCCTGCACGGAGTACACCGGCACGCCGGCCATGCCCAGGGCGTCGAGGTCGCGGCGGGCGGTGCGTTCGGAGACCTCCAACTCCCGGGCGACCTCCGCCGCGGTCACCCGGCCGCGCTGTTGCAGCAGCAGGAGCAGGGCCATCAACCGGTCGGCTCGCACCCGGACGACACTGCCACGGAAACCGGTCAGGAGGTGACCGGTATCGGTCCGCAGGATGTCCGCATGACAATCGACTTTCCCGAGCCCACCCGTATTCCGGTCAACGGCGTGCACCTCGAAGTCTTCGAAGCCGGCCGGCAGAACGTGGGCAATCCCGTCGTGCTCTGCCACGGCTGGCCGGAGCACGCGTACTCCTGGCGCTACCAGGTGCCGGCGCTCGCTGCGGCGGGCTACCACGTCATCGTCCCGAACCAGCGGGGTTACGGCACCTCGTCCCGGCCCACCGACGTGACGGAGTACGACATCGCACACCTGTCGGGCGACCTCGTCGCCCTCCTCGACCACTACGGCTACGCCGATGCCACCTTCGTCGGCCACGACTGGGGCGCATTCGTCGTCTGGGGCCTGACCCTGCTGCACCCGGACCGGGTCAACGGCGTGGTGGCGCTGAGCGTGCCCTACCAGGAGCGCGGCGAAACGCCCTGGATCGAGGCCATGGCGGCCGCGCTCGGCGACGACTTCTACTTCGTGCACTTCAACCGGCGGCCGGGCGTCGCGGACGCCGTGTTCGAGCAGGACACGTTCCGGTTTCTGCGGAACCTGTACCGCAGGAACGTGCCCCTCGCAGCGCCTCAGCCGGGCAATGCGCTGATCAACCTCGCCAGGGCGCAAACCCCGCCAGGGGAGCCCGTCATGAGTGACAGCGACCTGGCCGTATTCGTCTCCGCCTTCGAGTCGGCAGGGTTCACGGGCGGGATCAACTGGTACCGGAACCTGGACCGCAACTGGCGTCTGCTGGCCGACGTGGACCCGATCATCCGACAGCCCGCCCTCATGATCTACGGCGACCGCGACCCGGTCGCGAAGGCGGAAAGGCTGACGGAGTTCGTGCCGAACGTGGAGGTGGTCAGTCTGGACTGCGGTCACTGGATCCAGCAGGAGAAGCCGCAGGAAACGACCGAGGTGATTCTGAGGTGGCTGGACCAGCGCAGCAGCACGCCTTAGGCGGTGCCGCTGCCGGGCGCCACCTCGCGTTGTTCAGCTGCCCGTCAGCGCGTTGCGTAGATGTCGTACGGCGTAGTAGGCGCGCGATTTGACGGTGCCGGCAGGAATGTCGAGCAGGGTGGCCACCTCGTCGACGGAGAGCCCTTTGACGTACAGCTGCAGCAGGACCGACCGATGTGCATCGCCGAGTTCGCCGATGGCGCGTCGCAGGGTGAGCGCGGCGATCGCCGAATCTGCCGTGGCGTGGGCCGACGGGGGCAGGTCCGACTCGGCGAGGTCGACCTCGACAGGCCGCCGCTGTCGTTTGCGGTACGCGTCGACTGCGAGGTGTCGGGCGACTGTGAACAGCCAGCGCCGTTGCGGCTCCCCGCCTGCGGGGAGCCGATCCCGGCTGCGCCAGGCCCTCAGCATCGTCTCCTGTAGCAGATCCTCGGCGGTGCAGGGGGAGGCCGGTGGCGTCAGCCGCCGGAGGTAGTGCAACAGCGCGCCGCCGTTGTCGCGGTGGAGTTCCCGCATGCGGGCGTCGACGGCGGTGGCTGTCGGCATCATGTTTCCCCTCGTTGTCCAGCGCGGTGCCGAGAGCGTAGGGGGCCGCCGGTAAATTCCTACTCTATTGCCAGTTAATTAGCGCGTACTCAGTCGTTCGGAAGCTCTGCCGAATGGGCCGAAAGGGCGTCACGTAGCCCAGCCCGTGCCGAGACGCCGAGCTTCGGGAAAATTCGGTAAAGGTGGGCGCCGACCGTGCGGTGCGAAATGTAGAGGCGCTCGGCGATCTGTTTGTTGGTCAGGCCGCTGGCGGCCAGGCCGGCGATTTCGAGCTCCTGGCCGGTGAGGCCCGCGGCCGGTTGCTCGGCGACGGCGGGCTGATAGCCGGTGGCCCGCAGCTCCGCGGTGGCGCGGACCAGCCACGGGTCGGCGCCCATCGCGGCGAAGCCGCTGCGTGCGGCGAGCAGGTGGGTGCGGGCGGCCGAGAGGTTCCGTCGGCGGCGCAGCTTCTCGGCGAAGGCGAGCCGGATCCGCGACGCCTCGAACAGCCAGCGCTCGGAGGCCGGGTCCTCCAGGGTCTGTTCGAGCCGTGTGCCGGCGGCGTCGCTGTCGAGCACGAGCGCGTCGACGCCGTGCTGAAGCAGTCTCATGCGGGAGGACAGGGCGGCCACGTCCGCCTCCCGCATGGCGTCGGCGTGCGCCCGGGCCTCGGCCGTACGTCCGGTGCGCAACGCGGCTTCGACCAGGTCGAACATCAACCACGTGCAGTTCGGCACGTTCGCGGCGAGGACGCCGGCGGGACTGGACGCGGCAGCGTGCCGGAAGGCCGACTCGAAATCGCCCGTCGCGGCGGCGGCCAGCGCACGCGGGTGGTGGGCGATGGCCGCCGCTCCGGCGACTCCGCGCGGCAGCGCCCAGTGGGTGATCTCGTCGGCCAGCTCGTACGCTTCATCGGACCGGCCGCGGCCGGCCGCGACGATCGCGCGGGTGTAGAGGAAGTACCACCTCAGGAAGGTGAGGCCGCTGTCGCCGCAGACCTGCTGCGCTTCGACGGCCAGGGCTTCGGACTCGTCCCACCGGCCGGTGAGGAAGCCGTCCAGGCAGAGATGCATCATCGCGGACAACTGCCGCCGCGGCGCCCCTCCCTCCCGCCCCTGCCGCACGAGTCGCCACGAGTACTCGCGGTTCTCGCCCAGCCGGTCGAGATAGATCGAGGCGGTGCCGATCCGCATGACCCGGGTCAGGTCCGCCTCCTCGGGCAACGTGGTGATCAGCGCCTTCAGGTCGGGCAGCGCCGGGGCACCGGTGCGTACCGGATCGGGGAAGGTCCTGCTCATCACCGACAGGAGGTCGCCGGGGCCCGGCCGGAGCATGCCCAGGAGCCGGTGGAAGGTGACCCAATGACCGGGACTGCCGGCGTACCAGGACAGCAACAGCAGCGTGTGCATGGCCTCGTCGAGTGCGGGGTCGTCCGCGCGCCAGCCGTGCGCGCCCGTCTCGATCGCACCGGCGAGAAGGCGGTGGGCGGTGTGCACGTCACCGTCACCATTGATCATCAAGAGGGCCGCGGCGCCGGCCGCGTGCAGGGTGCCGGCCGCGTCGACGCTCATCTCCCGGGACCGGGCGAGCAGGGTGGTGGCGTCCCCCGAGCCGCCGGCCTCCGCGCCGATGTACGCCGCCTCCGCGAGCCGTCGTGCGGCATCCTCCCGGGTGCCGCTGAGGTTCGCCGCGCGCATCAGGGCAGCGATGGCGGCCAGGGCGTCACCCCGTTGCAGGACTCGGTGGGAGGCACGCTCAAGTTCCGCCGCGACCGCCTCGTCCGGCCCGGCGGTGGCCGCGGCGAGATGCCAGCTCCGACGTTCCAGATCGCCCGGCAGGGCCTCGGCGATGCCCAGGTGCGCCCGGCGGCGCTCCTCGTGCGTGGACATCGCGACGATCGTCGACTGGATGAGGGGGTGCCGGAAGGTGAGGCGACCGGTCGTGTCGTCGACCCGTACCAGTTGGGCTCGTTCGGCCGGTGCCAGCGCGGTGAGGTCGGTCATGCCGCGCAGGGTGCGCACGTCGCCGCTGCCTTCGAACGTGGCGAGCAGCAGCAGCAGGCGGGTGGGGTCGGGCAGGCCGGCGATGCGGTGGGCGAAGCTGGCCTGCAACCGGTCGCTGAGGGGCACCACGTCCGAGACGTTCGCGGGACACGGGGGACCGGCCAGGGTGGCCGGCAGTTCGACCAGGGCCAGGGGGTTGCCCTGGGCGAGGTCGAGCAGGCGTTGCCGGGCGCGCGCAGTCATGGTGGGGAAGCGGACATCGACCAGTCGGGCCGACGCCTCGGTGCTCAGGGGCTCGACGGTGACCCCGGTGAGGCCGCGATGGTCGAGGAAGCTCTCGGTGCCGGTTCTCCGGGCGGCGATGACCCCGACGGGTGATCTCGGAACCCGTCGGGCGATGAAGCCGAGCACCACCGCGCTGGCCCGGTCGGCCCACTGCACGTCATCCACGATCAGCAGCACGGGCGCCTTCCTGGCCACGGTGGTGAGCAGGGACAGGGCGGCGTTGCAGACCAGCAGTGCCGCGGGTGCCGGGCCGGGGCCGAAGCCGAGCGCCACGGTGAGCGCGTCGCGCAGCGCCGGAGGCAGCCGCTGTGTCTCGCCGTACAGCGGCAGTAACAGTTGGTTGAGCAACGAGTAACTGACGTCCGCCTCGAACTCGGAACCGGACCCGCGCAACACCCGGAAATCGGCGGCCTCGGCCATGTCCGCCGCGGCGGCGAGCAGCGCCGACTTGCCGACACCGGGTTCGCCACGGACCATCCGCACGTTCCCGTCATGCCGCACTGACTCCAGGAAACGACCGATACGCGCCAGTTCCACGTCGCGTCCGACCAGCAGTTCGCGGGATGCCGTCACACCTGGCACTACGCGTTCGGACCGCGTGGGTTCAGTGGCCCCCGCCGGACGGACTCTAAGCTGGGAGCCGTGATCGTCGACCGCTCGCCATGCTGACGGCGCCCGGCACACCGGGCGAGGGCCCGCCGGTACGCTTCGCCGTGCTGGGCCCGGTGCGGGTGTGGCGTGACGGCGAGGAACTCGATCCGGGCCCGCGCCAGCAGCGGCTGATCCTGGCGCTGCTGCTGGCGCGGGCGGGCCGGCCGGTCGGCATCGCGGATTTCGTCACGCTGTTGTGGGACGAGCGGCCGCCCCGCAGCGCCGTGAACATCGTGCACCTGCACCTGGGCAGCCTCCGGCGACTGTTCGAACCCGGCCTGCGGCCCCGCGCGTCCGGCCGGTGGCTGGTGGGCGACCCGGCCGGATACCGCATGATGGTCGACGCGGACGGGCTGGACCTGCTGCGGTTCCGCGACCTGGTACGACGGGCGCGTACGCTCGACGACCCCGCCGAGGCGTTGGGGGTCTACGTCCGGGCGCTGGAACTGTCGCGCGGGCCGTGCGCCGGCGCACCGGATCTGATCAGCCGTCCGGTCCCCGATTTCGAGGCGGTGGACAACGAGTACGCCGACCTGGTGGGCGAGGCCACCGATCTGGCACTGCGCGCCGCAGCGGCACGTGTGGTGCTGCCCATGCTGCGGCGCGTCGCCACGCAGCGTCCGCTGGACGAGGCCGTGCAGGCGAGACTGCTGCTGGCATTGTCCGCGACCGGGCAACAGGCCGAGGCGGTAGCCCGGTACCAGGAACTCCGCGGCCGGCTCTCCGGTGACCTCGGGATCGATCCGGGCCGGGAGCTCCAGGAGGCCTACGGGCAGGTGCTGCGACGCGGCGCTCCGGGCAGCGCCGGGCCGCCGGCGGATCCGCTACGCGACGAAGCCCCGACGGCGGGCGGCCCCCTCGTCGTTGCGGCCCAGCTCCCGCCCGACCTGCCGCACTTCGCCGGCCGGGAGGAGAGCCTGCGTCGGGCAGGTGCGCTCATCCACGGCCGCGCCACGGCCGGCGCGCTGCGGATCGTGGTCATCGAGGGCATCCCCGGTGTCGGAAAGACCACCCTGGCGACCCACCTCGCCTACCGGGTGGCCGACGAGTTCCCCGACGGCCAGCTCTATGCCGACCTCAGGGGCCTGGACCCGGACGCCGCGTTGGCGCCGGGAGAGGTGCTGCAGGCGTTTCTGCACGCGCTGGGCGTTCGTGGCCCGGACATCCCGGTGAACGACCTGGCCCGGTCCGGGCTCTACCGCAGTGTCCTGGCGGAGCGCCGGGTGCTCATCGTTCTGGACAACGCCCGCGACGCCGAACAGGTCCGGCCGCTGCTCCCAGGTGCCCCGGGAAGCCTCGTGCTGGTCACGAGCCGGTACCGCCTGGCCGGTCTCGCCGCGACGCACGGGGCTGACGTGTTCACACTCGACGTTCTGCCGAACGACGAGGCACGTGACCTGCTGGTCTCACGCCTCGGGCCGGTACGTGCCCCGGCGGACCGGCAGGCGTTGGACGACATCGTCAGCCTGTGTGGAGGCCTTCCGCTGGCCCTCGCCGTGGTGGCGGCCCGGACCCTGGCCCGCCCCGGCGGTGGGCTGCCGGCCGTGGCCCGTGAGCTGCACGACACCCGGGGCAGCCTCGACGGGTTCGGCGTCGACGATCCGGACACCGACCTGCGCGCCATCTTCTCCTGGTCCTACCGTGGGCTCACTGCTTCGGCGGCCCGCCTCTTCCGGCTGCTGGCACTGCATCCGGGACCGGACGTCACGCTCCCGGCCGCGGCGAGCCTGGGCGGCCTGCCCGCGCGCACCGCCCGCAGCGTGTTCGGCGAGCTGGTGCGCAGCAGACTGGTCACGGAACGCCAGCCCGGTCGCTACGGTTCCCACGACCTGATCGCCGCGTACGCGCGGGAGCTGTTGCTCGACACCGACACCGCCGCGGAGCGGGACGCGGCCGTGGACCGGTTGCTCGGGTACTACCGGCAGGCCGCCTACGCGGCCAATCGTCACATCAACCCCGAGATCGACGCGGATCCGCCCGCGATCCACGACGGGGTCGTCGTCGAGAGCCCGGACACCGACAGGGCGGCCGCCGACTGGTTCGCCGCCGAACGCGAGGTGCTCAAGGCCGTCATGCGTCAGGCGAACGACAGCGGCCGGGTGTACGACGCCTGGCAGCTGGAGCTCACGGTACAGGGGTACTACCAGCGGGCCGGCTGGTGGCAGGAGTGGGCGACCGTCGTAGGTGAGTGCCTGGACGCCGCCGTCGACGCCGGCGACTCGGCCGGAGCGGCGGAGATGCTGCGCAGTCTGGCCGGTGCCCGTTTCTACCTCGGCGACAGCACGTCCGCACTGGCTCTGCTCGAACGTGCCCTCGTGATCTTCACCGAGCTGGGCAACGCGTCCCGGGAAGCGCTGACGCTGCGCAACATCGGCGAGGTGAGCTTCGCGGTCGGCGATTACGACCGCTCTGTCGCCTGCCATCACCGGGCGCTGCGCATCGCGGAGTCGCTCGGGGAGCAGATGACGCAACTGGATGTGCTCTGCCGACTCGCCGACACCCAGTACGAACTGGGCGAGCGTACGTCGAGTTTCGAGACCATCGGGCGGGCTCTCGCCATGAGCGAGCAGCTCGACCACGATGGCCGGCGCAGCGAATGCCATCTCCGGCGGGCCAACCTGTATCTCCGCGAGCGACGGTACGCCGAGTCGCTGGCGGACTGGACCGCAGCCGACGAGCTGGCCACCGCCATCAACCATCGCGTGCGCATGGTCCGGGCGAAGCTGGGCCTGGGGGACACCGCCTATGCGATGGGCGACCGGTCCGCCGCACGGACGGCCTGGCTGGCGGCTCTCGCCGTGGGCAACGACGCGGACCCGGACCAGGAGGCGGGGATCCGGCGTCGCCTGGCGAAGCTGGGCCACCGCGCCGACGACGCACGGGCGTAGCAGGGCGGGCGGCTGCCGGCCCATCTGTCGAATGACCTAACCGGGACGTCCGCCGGCACCGATCGTCCGTGCTCCGTGGCGGTGGCCGGTACCGACCCCGGCAACCAGGGCGATCCGGACATCTAGGGCAAAATTCTGTCCCGAGCGGGGTGGCCGACCGTGCCTGACCGCAGGCGAATGACTGATTCGGTGCGCCGTGCGGGAGGCGACTCTGGGTTCACCGGCGGCCCGCCGTCAGATCGCACCGAACATCGGAAAGCAGCGCTCACATGAAACCCACAATTGTCCTGGTCCATGGGGCCTTCGCGGAGTCCGCCAGCTGGAACGGCGTCATCCGCCGGCTTCAGGCCGCCGGTCACCGCACCGTCGCGGCCGGAAATCCGCTGCGCGGTCCGACCGCGGACGCCGCCGCCGTGTCCAGCCTGCTCGGCACGACAGCGGGTCCGATCGTGCTGGTCGGTCACTCGTACGGCGGTTTCGTCGTCTCCGGTGCCGCCGTCGGCAACGACAACGTCAAGGCCCTCGTCTACGTCGCCGCCCTGGCTCCGGACCGGGGTGAGACCGTGCCGGACCTGACCGGCGGGTTCCCCGGTGCCACCCTCAGCCCCCACCTCTACGAGGTGCCGCTGGCCGACGGCACCGCCGACCTCTACGTCCGGCCGGACTGCTACCACGAGTTCTTCGCCGCCGACCTGCCCTTCGACCAGGCCGATCTTGCCGTGGCGACCCAGCGGCCGTTGAACAGCAACGCCCTCGCCGAGGCGTCCGGCGAGCCGGCCTGGAAGACGGTCCCGTCCTGGTTCGTCTTTCCGGAGCAGGACCTGACCATCCCGCGGGGAACGTTCCGCTTCATGGCCGGGCGTGCCAACGCGCGCGAGTCGGTCGAGGTGGCCGGCGCGTCCCACGCCCTGCCGGCGTCGCAGCCGCAGGCGGTTGCCGACGTCATCCTCCGCGCCGCGGCCGCGGTCTGACGCTGCGCCGGCAGGCCCGTCGTCGACCGGCCTCCACCAACTCCTGACGGATGACCCGAGTCGGTCGGGCCGTCCCGGAATCGAAAGGACGATCCCATGAACCTCCCCTTCCCCCGGATGTCGAGGCCGCTGGTCGGCGGGGCAGCCGTCGTCGCGGGTGTCCTGACCGCCGCACTCGTCGCCGGATCCGCGCACGCGGTGCCGGGACAACGCCCGTGGGCCAAGCCCACGGTGGTGCTGGTGCACGGCGCGTTCGCCGACTCGTCGAGCTGGAACGCCGTGGTCAGGGACCTCAAACGGGACGGCTATCCGGTGGTCGCCGCGGCGAACCCGTTGCGGGGGCTGCACTCGGATGCCGAGTACGTGCGCAGCGTGCTGGACAGCGTCCAGGGGCCGGTCGTGCTGGCCGGTCACTCCTACGGCGGTTCGGTGATCAGCGAGGCCGCCGACGGGGACCGGGACGTCAGGGCGCTCGTCTACATCGCCAGCTTCGCCCCGGACCGGGGGGAGAGCACCTCGGGGCTGGCCGCGAAGTATCCGGGCGGGCAGCTGGGTCCGGCGTTGGTGAGCGTGCCGGTGACCATTGCGGGCGCCGGGGCGGGCACGGACCTCTACATCGAGCAGGACCAGTTCCGCCGGGTGTTCGCCGCTGACGTGCCGCGGCAGGTGACCGACCTGATGGCGGCCACCCAGCGGCCGATCACGAGCGCGGCGCTCGACGAGCCGGCCACGAGGACCGCGTGGAGGTCGATCCGCTCGTGGTTCCTGGTGACCCGGCAGGACCTGGCGATCCCGGCCGAGTCGATGCGGTTCATGGCCAGGCGGGCCAAGTCCCGCACCGTCGAGATCGACGCCTCGCACGCCGTGACGGTCTCCGAGCCGGAGGCGGTGGCGGATCTCATCGACGAGGCCGCCCGCGCCACCACCCGTTGACCGGCCCCGTCAGCCGCCCCGGCATGCCGGCTTCCTCGGCCGCCGTTCAGGCCGGGGCGGCATCAACAGACTCACGACAGTTCCCGGTGGACGCAGGAGGGTGGGGATCGTGTCCGTCAACCATGACGACGAGACGCCGCTGTGGTTCGGTGTGCTCGGGCCCGTACGGATCTGGCGTCGGGGCGTACCGGTGGATCTCGGGCCCCGCCAGCAACGGCTGATCCTCGGTCTGCTGCTGGTCAACGCCGGACAGCCCGTCGGGGTCGGCGAGATCCTCGAGGTGGTGTGGGGCCGGCAGCCACCGCAGAGCGCCGTGAACGTCGTGCACCGGTACGTGGGTGCGCTACGACGTCTGTTCGAGCCCGGCCTTGCGGCGAGATCCGCCGGACGGTGGCTGCGGGGCGACGCCGGCGGATACCGGATGCAGGTCCACCCCGACGACCTGGACCTGTTGAGACTACGCGCGCTGGCCGCACGGGCCCGGTCGGCCGAGGGCGCCGGCCGGTTCGCGGAGGCCGCGTCGGCCTACGAGGACGCCCTCGGCCTGTGGCGGGGCCCGTGCGGCGGGGCCGCGCAGCTCGGCGCGAACGACCACCTGGCGTTCGGCGCCGTGGACCACGAGTGCGCCGACCTGGCCCGCGAGGCCACCGCACTGGCGTTGCGCCTGGAGCGGGCCCGATCCGTCCTGCCCGTGCTGCGGCGCGTGGCGGAGCACCGCCCGTGGGACGAGGCACTACAGTCCCAGCTGCTGCTCGCGTTGTCCGCCGATGGCCAGCAGGCCGAGGCCATCGCGTTGTTCCACAGCGTCCGTCACCGGCTCGCCGACGAACTGGGGGTGGACCCGGGCAGGGAGCTCCGCGAGGCCTACCAGCAGGTGCTGCGGCGGGACCCGGCAGGATCCGTGGCGACCGGAAGCGCCGAGTCCCCGTCGCCGGATCCGCACCCGGGCCGGCTGCACCTCGCCGGGTTGCCGTACCGCACCGAGGTGCTGCCCGCCCAGTTGCCGGCCAGCCCTGCGTACTTCACCGGGCGGGACGAGGCGCTGCGACGTGCCTGCCGCCTGGTCGACGAGCACCTGACGACGCGGGTGTCGATGCCGGTGCTCGCCATCGACGGGATGCCTGGCATCGGCAAGACGTCCCTCGTCATCCAGCTGGCCCACCGGGTGGCCGGCGCGTACCCCGACGGGCAGCTCTACGTCGATCTCCAGGGCTTCGACCCCGACCAGTCCCCGCTGCACCCCACCGACGTCCTACAGGGCTTCCTCAACGCCCTCGGCGTCGCTGACGCCGAGCTGCCGGCCGGTGGGCATGCCCGGTCCGGCCTGTACCGCAGTCTGCTGGCCGGTCGCCGCGTCCTGGTCGTACTGGACAACGCCCACAGCGTCGAGCAGGTCCGGCACCTGCTGCCGGGTGCACCCGGCTGCCTGGTGCTGGTCACCAGTCGTCGGCGTCTGTCCGGGCTGGCGACGGCACACGGCGCCCACCTGATGACGCTCGGCGTGCTGCCGCACCAGGACGCGCGACGCTTCCTGACCGCCCGGATCGGCGCGGCGCGGACCGCTGCGGATCCGGCGGCCCTCGACGAGGTCACCGAGCGTTGCGGTGGGCTTCCCCTGGCACTGGCCGTGGTCGCGGGTCGGGCCCTGTCCGCTGCGGGGCACTCGCTGACCGCTGTCGCCGGTGAACTGCGCGACGCCCGGGGCACGCTGGACGGCTTCGCCGATGCGGGCCGCGACCTCCGGGCGACCTTCGCGTGGTCGTACCGGATGCTCGGTGATCGCGCGGCCCGCCTGTTCCGGCTGGCGTCACGTCATCCCGGGTCGGACCTCACGGTCCTCGCGATGGCCGGCCTCGCCGGTGTGGCCGTGGCCGAGGCGCGGCTGCTCTGCGACGAACTGGTCGGGACCGGGCTGATCGCCGAACACGCGCCGGGCCGCTTCACCATGCACGCCCTGGTGCGGGCCTACGCCCGGGAGTTGGTCCACCTCAACGAGGACGCCGAGGCCAGGAAAGCGGCGCTGCGCCGGGTCAGCGCGACGGCTGGCGGCTCGACCGCGCGACGGGGGCGCGGGCGTGCCTGCGGGCGGTCGGCACCCCCGGGTCCGCGCCGGCATGGGCGGCCGTATCCGGCCGAACAGAGCTGATCACCGAGCCTGCACGCGCTGCACGTCACCGACGGTGGCCGTCGGGGTACCGAGGACTCCGCCCGGGAACGACCGGCGCGGCAACGAAAGGAAGAATGCCATGAGCACCACCGATCGAGAGATCCGCAACGTCGTACTCGTGCACGGCGCGTTCGCCGATGGTTCGGGCTGGCGCGGCGTGTACGACAACCTGACATCCCGGGGATACCGGGTCACCATCGTCCAGAACCCGCTCACCTCGCTCGAGGACGATGTCGCGGCGACCGTGCGGGTGCTCGACCGACAGGACGGTCCGACGATTCTCGTCGGTCACTCCTGGGGCGGCACGGTCATCACCGAGGCGGGAGTGCACCCGAACGTCGCCGGGCTGGTCTACGTGTCGGCACTGGTGCCCGACGCCGGCGAGACCTCCGCCCAGCAGTACGAGGGTTTCGCCCCGACTCCGGAATTCGTCATCGACGTCGTGCAGGGATACGGCTACCTCAACCCCGACACGTTCAGGGCCGGGTTCGCCGCAGATGCCAGCGACGCCGACGCCGCGTTCCTGCGCGACTCGCAGGTGCCCGTCAACATGGCGGTGTTCTCGGCGGTGGTGACCAACGCCGCCTGGCGTGACAAGCCGAGCTGGGCCGTCATCGCCACCGAGGACAAGGCGTTCGACCAGGCGATGCTGCAGCACATGGCCAAGCGGATCAACGCGGAGGTCACCAACGTGTCGGCCAGTCACGCACTGTTCGCGACCCAGCCCGGTGTCGTCTCCGACGTGATCGTCACCGCCACACGCAGCGCCGCCACCGGCGTTCGCTGACCCCCGAGCACCACTGATCCGGGGCCGGCTCACCCCGGTGGGCCGGCCCGAGCCCTGCGGAGGATGACCACATGTCCACCCTGTTCCAGGTGGCTCTCTGGATCGAACTGCTCGCCGCAGGGCTGGGCGGTCTTCAGGGCGCGCTGTTCGCGGCGGGAGAGCGACGGCGCCGCATCGACGTGTTCGGCGTCGTCGTCATCGGACTCGCCGTGTCGCTCGGGGGGAGCCTGCTTCGCGACATGCTGCTCAATCAACCGCCCGTCGTGGTCTGGCGGAACTGGTACCTGCCGGTGGCCGGCGCCTCGGCGGTCCTGGGCATGCTGCTGCAACCGGTGATCGTCCGGGTGGCCTGGCTGATCACCGGGTTGGACGCGGTGGTGATGGGAGTGTTCGGCGCGATCGCGGCCTCGAAGGCGTTGTCGGTCGGCGTCGGCGGAGCCGGGGCGCTGGTCGTGGGGGTCATCGGAGCCATCGGCGGCGGCATCCTGCGCGACGTGATCCTGGGACTGCCGATCTCCATTCTGCAGGTCGGCACCCTCTACGCCGTCGCCGCCGGGGCCGGCACCGGGACGCTCGTCCTGCTGACCGCATCCGGCACGCCGACCCTGATCGCGGGGCTCGCCTGCGTCGTCGTGACGACGTCCGTGCGGCTGTCCGCCGTTCGCTTCGGCTGGACCTTCCCCGAACAGCGTGCGGTAGGCCACCGACGCCCGAACACCGGTCCCGACGGCGTCGGTCGCAGCAGACAGCGGCACCGCAGTCACCGCGCACGACGGTCGGCCAACCGGTCGGGCGCGTCCTTCGGCGGTAGCGTGGATGGGTGAGTGAGTCTGGGCGGTTGAGCGACCGTGAACGCCGTGCGTGGTTCGGGTTCCTGACGATGCAGGAGGACGTCCGGCGTCACCTGAATCGCCAGTTGCTCCGGGACGCGGATATCTCGGTGGCGGACTTCGCCGTGCTGAGCGTCCTGCGCATGTCCCCGGACGGTCCGATGCGGGTCTTCGAGCTGCGGGAGGCTCTCCGGTGGGAGAAGACCCGGGTGATCCACCAGACGTCGCGCATGATTCGACGGGGGCTGCTGGAACGTCAGACCTGCGTCGAGGATCGACGTGGCACACGCATCGCCCTGACCGATGAGGGGCGTGCGGTGATCGACAAGGCGACGCCCCTGCATCTGCGGTACGTGCGTCAGATATTTCTCGACCTGCTCAGCCCTCGACAGCTCGACACCCTCGCCGTGGTCTCCGAAACCGTGCTGGACAACCTCGAGAGCGACGCCTTCGAGGACTGATCAACCGCAGGCCAGGTAGGTGATAAGTCACCCGGACTTGGCGGTGGCGCCGGCGGGAATGCTGCAGTAATAGTGGTGTTATGCCCCTTTTGATCCGATAATTGGTCGGCTCCTGGGCCCTTAAAGGTGATGTGTCACCAGACACAAGGCGATGACGTGTCATCTAAAAGTGGCTACGGTCGGTCGAGGCAAGTCGCCCGTATCCCGCCGGGGCCGCCAAGGTCCCGCAACCGAGGAGAAGACCACAGCCATGTCCGACGTCGTCACACTCGCCCTGATCTACTACTCGTCGACCGGCACCGGCACCGAGATCGCCAACACGATGGCGGACGCGGCGCAGGCCGCCGGGGCGCAGGTGCGGGTCCGCAAGGTCGCCGAGCTCGCGCCGCAGGCCGCGATCGAGGCGAATCCTGTCTGGGCCGCCCACCACGCGGCCACTGCCGACGTGCCCACCCCGACCCCCGACGACCTCACCTGGGCCGACGCGGTCATCTTCGGCTCACCCACCCGCTTCGGCAACATCGCGGCCCAGTTGAAGCAGTTCTTCGACACCCTGTCGCCGGTGTGGCAGGCCGGTGGGCTGGCCGACAAGGTCTACAGCGGCTTCACCTCGACCGGCACCCGGCACGGCGGGCACGAGTCGACCCTGCTCGCCATGTACAACAGCATCCACCACTTCGGCGGGATCATCGTGCCGCCCGGATACACCGACGCGGTCAAGTTCGTCGACGGCAACCCCTACGGCACGTCGCACCACGCCGCGTTCGGCCCCGACCTCGGCTCGATCGACGACGCCACCCGCAACTCCGCCCGCCACCAGGCCGAACGGGTCGTCCGGATCGCGCGGGCCCTGAAGTCCGGGCGTGCCGCCTGACCGTTCGGCCGCCACCGGCACCCGACCGCGTCGAGCGGCCGGGAACTACAGAAAGGGCCGTCACGGTACGGCAGAGAGGAGCCACCATGGCACGGTTGGCGGGAAAGACGGCGGTGGTCACGGGCGGCGCGATGGGCATGGGTGCCGCCACCGTTCGGCGGTTCGTGACCGAGGGCGCGAACGTGGTCGTCGCCGATGTGAACCTCGCGGCGGCGCAGGCTCTCGCCGTCGAACTCGGGCAGCGGGCCGTCGCCGAGGAACTCGACGTCCGGTCGGCGGACCAGTGGGCCGCCCTGGTCGTACGGACGGAGGCGCGCTTCGGCTCACTGGACATCCTGGTCAACAACGCGGGCATCGCCGATCCAGCTCCGCTGGAGCAGTGGGACGCCGCGCGGTTGCAGCGCACGCTGGACGTGAACCTGATCGGCGTCTTCAACGGCATCCAGGCTGCGGTCCCGGCGATGAAGCGCGCCGGTGGCGGATCGATCGTCAACATCGGCTCCGTCGGCGCCCTACAGGGTGTGCCGAGAATGTCCGGTTACGTGGTGTCCAAGTGGGGCGTGCGCGGCCTGACCCGGACCGCCGCGCTGGAGTTGGGCGTCCACGGGATCCGCGTGAACGCCGTCCACCCCGGCCAGATCCGGACGCCGATGACCGACGGCGTCGTCTTCGACACGGCCAACGTCGCGCTCGGCCGGGTCGGTGAGCCGGACGACATCGCGCGAATCGTCCTGTTCTTCGCCAGCGACGACTCGACGTTCGTCACGGGCAGCGAAGTGGCCGGCGACGGTGGGCAGATCGCCGGACCGGCCGACTACCAGGGTCTGCCGCGATAGCGGACCCGCCACCCACGACGGCGGCCATCGGACAGTCACCGGGCGCACGGGGACCGACAGGTGCTACCCGCGCGGAACGGGCCAGCATCGTCGATGCCGTTCCACAAGCAGATCAGTAGGAATAAACACGTCCTATGTAGCTTTTCGGGGGAGCCGCCGACGACCGGCGGGATTCCACGCCCGGAATACCACCGGGCGGCGAATCGTCGAAGAGGAAAGAGCGAAACAATGAGGACAATGCACCGTCTCGTGCGCGCGGTCGTCGGCTCTGCCGTAGCGCTGGTCATGGCCGCCGGCGGAGCCGCGGTCAGCAGCGGTCCGGCGTCGGCCAGCATTCCGACGGACCAGCTGAGGCAGGTCTACTTCATCATGGAATACGGCCCCGGCGACAATCAGATGATCAGGTACTCCAGTTTTCTCGCGGCGGTACGGAATGCCGTGTCGGACTGGGCCGACAGTCGGGGCGGACTGGTGACCCAGACGAACCGGGCCCTGCTGCGGGTCACGCTCGAGTACGCGGCGCAGGACGTCGATCTGTGGATCGACCCGCAGAACCTCTACGTCCTGGGCTTCTCCACCCAGCGGGGCACCACCTACGCGTTCTCCGATCAGGCGGGCACCCTGCGGGACAGGTTCAGCCGGACGACCAACAGTAGCTGGTACGGAGTCGACACCAACGTGCAGACGCTCTACTTCACCAGCAACTACGGCAGCATCGAGGGAGCTGCCAACCGCAGCCGGACGGCGATGCTCGCCAATTTCCAGGACGTCGCCGGCTCGATCGGATCGCTGGCCCGCATGGAGAACCCCACCGCCAACCCCGGTGGCCGGCAGCAGGAGGCGGCCAGGTCGTTGCAAACCCTGATCGGGTTCGTCTCGGAGGGTGCCCGCTTCAACGACATCGAGGGCATCTTCCGGCAGGGGATGCGGAGCTACAACAATGCTCCCATCACCCTTCGGCATGCTGAGCTGGAGAATCAGTGGAGTGCGATTTCCAGCGCCATTCTGGGATGGAGTTACGGCGCGACCAACACCTACACCGTGCGGCTCGGCGGCAACTCCACCCACGTCATCTCCACGATCGCCCAGGCGCGGCAGTACGTACGGGTGGCCCAGTACTGACCTGCCGCCTCGCACGACCCGGCAAACAGCGAGCGGAGAACCGGATCCATCGGGCGGCCCCGGACCTCGCTGAGGAAGCAGGGACGCGTTCGAGGTGATGCGTCCGGTCTGTCCCGGCGGACCTCCGAGCCTGCCCGGTGCGGTTACGGCGAGACCGACGGTCGGCGGCGAAGCCGGCACCTTGGAGATCAGCGATCCGGGGTGCCGGCTTCGCCGCTCGACCACACGCCCCTCGAAAGTCGGCACCTGGCAGCGGCGCACCCGATCGGGTGGTACCCGCCGTGGCCGCCCCTGACCTGGCCGGGTCGACAGTGATCGGAGTGGTCCTGCGCTGAAGCTCAGGGATGATCCTCGCAGACCGGACGGTGCACGGCGGGCGAGGAGCACCTCGCAACGGTCGACGTTCAAGGTTTGGCAGCGGAACAGGGTCGTTTTGCGACGCTGTTCCCAAGGGTGGCATGCGGTGACGAGCCTGTTGAACTGCGTGTTGAAGGGGTGTCCAGGGGTCGCCGGAGATGGTTGTCGATCAACCCGTCGCGGTGCGGGTGGCAGGCGGCGCGACCGCCGGGTGGTGGTGGAGGCCTATCGGTGGGGCACCCTGACCGGCGGGACGGCGGGACGGACGGCCCAGATGACCTGCGCGTGTTGTCGATGCGCGCTCACCAGCGACGACGGGCCCGTTTGGTAGCCTCGCGAGGTGAGTTCTCCCCAAGCGGACTGGTCAGGGCTGCCGGCCTCCCGGTAGCCCCAGATGCCCCAGTCCCTGCGCTGACGAGCCGCGCCGACCCGGTCGGCGGCGACGTCGCACGAGTTCCTGCGCATCCGAAGCACCGGCAGTGCCACCCACCTGCCACCCATCACGTCCTTGCTTCGGAAGGTCCGCTCATGCCCGTCCTCCTCTATCTGCTCGCCGTCGCGGTCTTCGCCCAGGGAACCTCGGAGTTCGTCCTCGCCGGCATCCTTCCCGGCATCGCCACCGACCTGGCGGTTCCGCTCGGCCGGGCCGGGCTTCTCACCGCCGGTTTCGCCCTGGGAATGGTCATCGGCGCGCCGACGATGGCCGCCGCTGCCCGCCGGCTCCCACCCCCGCTGGACCCTGGCCGGCTTCCTGACCCTGTTCATCGCCGCGCACGTCATCGGCGCGGTCACCGACGGTTTCGCCATCCTGGTGGCCTCACGGATCGGGGCCGCGTTGGCCAATGCCGGGTTCCTCGCCGTCGCACTCTCGACCGTGACGCGCATCGTGCCGGCCGAGCGGCACACCCGCGCGCTGGCAGTCATCCTCGGCGGCACCACCCTCGCGCTGATCGCCGGGGTGCCCGCCGGTGCCCTCGTCGGCGACGTGCTGGGCTGGCGCGCCACCCTGTGGGCGATCGCGCTGCTGTGCCTGCCTGCGCTGGCCGCGGTTCTGGCGGCCACGCCGACCCACCCGGGGGAGACCGCGGAAACGAGCGCCACGAGCAGCATCGGCCGCGAGTTGGCAAGTCTGCGACTACGTCCGGCACAGTGCAACATCGTGCTGGCCGTGCTGGTCAACGCCGCGACGTTCGGCACCTTCACCTACCTGGCGGCGATCGCCACCGGATCGGCCGGGCTCACCGAGCGCACCGTACCGTTGCTGCTCGCCGTCTTCGGAATTGGCGCGTTCCTCGGTGTCACCATGGCCGGGCGGGTCGGTGACCGGCACTGGCGACCGCTGATCACCGTCACCGGGCCGCTGCTCACGGCGGGCTGGGTGCTGCTGGCGTTCACCGTTGCCAGCCCTGTGGCGCTGTGGTTCCTCGCCCTGACCCAGGGCGCGTTGTCCTTCGCGTTGGGCAGCACGCTCATCGCCCGGATCATCGCCACCGTGCGCGACGCACCCACGATGGGTGGCTCCTTCGCGACCGTCGCGTTGAACATCGGTGCCGTCACGGGACCCGTCGCCGGCGGTCTCGCCATCGAGGCCCTCGGCGTGCAAGGCCCGATCATCGTCAGCGCCGTGCTGGTGATGCTCGCCGTCGGCGTCTGGTTCACCTGTCGTGCTACGCGCCGGCAGGACCGCTCCTCCCGAACAAACGAGGATCCTGCTGCTCGATAGCATGCGCGCATGTATGCGCTCTACGCCTGGGGAAACTTCATCAGGGAGGTCGGACTCGACCGGCGGCCGGCCTGGCTCGACCCGGCGGTGCTCCGCGGCGAACGACAGGTCGTCGACGACAGCCTGATGATCGGCGACACCGACACGCTGCTGGTCGACGGTCCCGGCACTCTCTTCGAGATCGATGACGACGACAAGAACCTCGTGCCCGGCAGTGCGCTCGTCGGCCGCGACCTCAGCGGTGTCCCGTGGCGGGTCTCCCGCATCCGCGCAGCCACCGACGGCACCCGCGAGGACGCCCTGCGCATCGTCGCGGCGGCCGAGGAGGATGGCGACTACTACGAGGAAGACGAGCGGCACGAGTACAACTCGGTCCCGGTCGGCGAGATCGTCACCCTCTGGGAGGACGCTCACGGCCAGTGGACGCTGGCCCTGGTCGAGCTGTGAACTGACGACCCCGGCCCGCGGCACCCCTCTGCTCGCCACGAACAGGGCTGATAGCGTCCCCGGACATGGAATCCCGGACGGTTCAGGTGGGAACCGCCACACTGCACGTGGGCGTCACCGGGCAGGGGCCTGACGTCGTCGTCCTGAGCGGCGGCCCGGGATGCGTGCAGTACCTGGAACACGATGAACTTGCGCCACGGGGTCACCGTGCCTGGTACCCCGAGCCGCGCGGCGTCGGCCGCTCGACCGGTGGCCCGCACACCATGGAACAAGCCGTCGCCGACCTCGAAGCCATCCGTGCCGCAGTCGGTGTCGTCACCTGGATCGTCGCCGGTCACTCCTGGGGTGGTGATCTCGCGGTGCGCTACGCCGTCGACCATCCGGAGGCGGTGGCCGCGGTGGTCAGCATCGCCGGTAGGGGACCGCAACGCGACCAGACCTGGTCCGAGGCGTACAAGGCCGGCAGGGCGACACAGCCGGTGGTGGATATCGACCACGTACCCGAGGTCCACGCGGCACTCGGCGACTCGTTCACCGAATGGACCCACCGGGCCGACCTGTGGCGCGGGCTCGCCACCTGCGGGGTGCCGATGTACTTCATCGCCGCTGGCGACGACATCCGTCCTTCCTGGCCCCTGGCGCAGCTCGCCGCACTCGTGCCACACGGACGGTTCGCCACCGTTGCGGATGTACCGCACGACTTCTGGTTCACCCACCCCGAGGTGTGGACCTCGACCATCACCGACGCCTGCACCGGTCCGTGATCCGCGCGAGGCGGCCGGACTCCGGGATCTTCACGTCGGACTCCGGTGATCAGTCGGCGCGGCGGTAGTGCAGCGCCAGCGCACCGTTGCGGAACGGCTTCGCCGAGATCAGCTCAAGTCGGCGTGTGCTGGGCAGCCCGCCCTGGTAGAGGGTCGGGCCGTGACCGGCGATCCGAGGATGGACGACCATCCGGTACTCGTCGATCAGGTCCAGTCGGTCCAGCTCGGTCGCGAGGTTGCCGCTGCCGAGCAGGACCCCGGCCGGGGTCGCCTCCTTGAGCTTCTGCACGCCCTCACGCAGGTCACCGGCGATGTGGTGGCTGTTGCTCCACGGGAAGTCCGTGCGCGTCGTCGACACCACGTACTTGGGTTTGGTCTCCAGCGTGGCCGCCCACTTCTGCATGGCAGGCGACGCCTCCTGGTCGCCGCGGGCGACGGCCGGCCAGGCGCTCTCCATCATCTCGTAGGTGACACGACCCCACAGCATCGCCCCGCTCTCGTCCATGAGCCGGGTGAAGAAGGCGTGCGTGTCGTCGTCGACGATCCCCTCCTGGTGGTCTACGCAACCGTCCAGGGTGATGTTGAGGCTAAAGGTGAGCAGGCCCATGGCCGGCGAGTCTAGTGCCGGGGCGGCCACGGCCCGAGCGCGACATGCAGTTGACGATCAGCGCTCCTTCCCGACCAGCGCTTCGATGGTGTCCGCCAGTTCGGAAACCCCCCGACGTCCGTCGAGTTCGACGGTGGCTCCACGCCTGAGCAGTGGTTCGACGGTCAGGACGTAACGGGCGATCTCCGCCCGTTGTGCGGGAGTCCTTCCGTAGGGGTTCGTTCGGCGGGTGACCCGGTGGAGAAGAACCTCCAACGGTGCGCTGAGCAGAACGACGTGGTGAAAGCGGTGGTAGAAGCGGACCTGGTTCTCCACCGTCCCGGACACGACCAGATCACGGTGCCGGTCGAGCAACCGGTTCATCCCCGGCTCGTCCCAGGTCCCGTCGGGCAGTTCCCAGCCGCCGTAGTCCGTATCGACGGTGCGGAAACCCCGCCGGCGAAGCTCGTCGAGGACCGTCGTCTTTCCCGCGCCCGACATGCCGGTCACCAGTACCCGCGCCACGTCCGTACGGTAGCGGGAGACGAGACACGGGCCGGCCGGTGGCAGGGTCTCCGGGCGGTCGTCCAGGGGTGACGCGGATCGAGGCGATACTGATGACCTGGCGCATGGGGACACCGGCCCTCGGGCGCAGCGATCCCTCGTCCGGCCGTCGGTGACCCCCGGATGAGCCTGGTGTCGGCGTTCGTACCGATCTGGATTCTCACCGTGGTCGGCTACGCGGCATCTCGGTGGGGTCTGCTGGGCGAGGCCGGGGCGGCGGTACTCGGCCGGTTCGTGTTCCAGCTGGCGATGCCGGCCGCCCTGTTCCTGGCACTGTCCCGGATGCCGCTGTCCGGGTTCGCGAGCCGCCCGCTGCTCGCCTTCGCGATGAGCACGGCTGCCGTGGTCGGGTTCGGGTGGTTCGGTGCGAGCCGGCTGTTCGGTCGCGAGCCTGGGGAACGACCCCTCTGGGGCATGGCCGCCGGGTACGTCAACTCGGCGAACCTCGGCATCCCGATCGCTACCCAGGTCCTCGGTGACGTGGCGTTCCTGGCGCAGGTGGTGCTGCTGCAGGTGCTCGTGGTGGCACCCGTGATCCTGGTCGCCCTGGACCGGCACGGCGACCCCGCCGGGCGGGTACGGATGCGCCGGATCGCCTCCCTGCCGGTACGTAACCCGGTGATCCTGGCGTCCCTGCTCGGTGTCGCCTGCTCGGCTGCCGGCCTGCGGCTGCCGGCGACGGCCGACGCGACGCTCACCCTGCTGTCGGGCGCCGCGGCTCCGGCCGCTCTGGTCGCGCTCGGCGCGTCGTTGCACCGCGGTACGCCGTCGCGGGACCATCGGGCCGTGCCGGCGCAATGGGCCGGACGGGGCGAGCTGGCCGTGGTCACGGCGCTGAAGCTCGTCGGGCAGCCGGTCGTCGCGTACGTCGCGGGTCTGGCCCTGCACCTGCCCGCGCCGCAGCTGCTCGCCGTGGTGGTGTGCGCGGGCCTGCCCACAGCGCAGAACACGTTCATCTTCGGCCAGGAGTACGGCCTCGGCGAGGCGGTGACCAGCCGGGCGGTGGTCCTGACCACGACGCTGTCGCTGGTCACCCTGGCAGCGGCGGCTGCCGTGCTCGGATAGGTCCACCTGCGGAGACACCCGCAAACCATGGTGAGTCACCCCGACCGGGTGCCGGCGGCCGGACCTGCCGACCATCCCCGGGCGGGCGGTCCCGCAGCCGGTCGGGGCGCGGTTCTGCGGCGTGAACGCGTACGTCGCGGCAGCGGACCCGCCATGATGACGGTGTGAAGGCGATCTACCCTGACGGCGACGGCGGTCGAGCGGCGGACCCTGCGGCCGTGCCCGGTCTGCACCCCGGAACCGAAGGCTCCGCCGGCGACACGTCCCGCACGGTCGAGGTCGACGGGGAGACCTTCGCCCTCCGTGCCAACGGGTTCGGCGGCACCGACTACACCTGGCTCAGCGGGCCGGATCCCGGCTACGGCTTCGGTGTGAGCCCGACGGCTGACCTGTCGCCCGACGAGCACGTCAGGAACATCCGTGGCTTCCTGGGCATGGTCGACCCCGGCACCGGACACATCGCCGACGACTGACGCCCCTGTCGGGGATGCACCGTGGTCCTGATCTTCAGGCGCAGACGACGTCGGCCGTCGAGCGCAGCGGAGAGGGCGGCGACCGCCGGAACGCTTCCTGCCCCACGGGTCAGCCGGCGGTGCCAGCCATCGCCGCGTGCAGGTGGTCACTGGTGTCGTCGTCGAAGGCGACGAGGCGTACCCGTCGCACGTTCGTGGGTGTTGACCTGATCGTCGCCACGGCGATCTGCGCGGCCCGTTCGGGAGGGAAGCCGTACACTCCGGTGGCGATCGCCGGGAAGGCCACGGTCCGGGCGTTGAGCTCGTCGGCGACCTGCAGGCTCCTGCGGTAGCAGGAGGCCAGGACTTCGTCCTCGCCGTGGCCGCCGCCCTCCCAGACCGGTCCGACCGTGTGGATGATGTGCCGCACCGGCGGGTCGAGGTCGAACGCCGGCGTCGGCATCGCATCACCCGGCTCGCAGGGGCCGATCGCGCCCCCGGCCCGGGCCAGCCGAGGACCGGCGGCGCGGTGGATCACCCCGTCGACACCACCGCCACCCAGCAGCGACTCGTTCGCGGCCGTGACGATGACGTCCACGTTCTCCCGCGTGATGTCGCCCAGCACCACCTCGATCGTCACCACAGCAGAATCCTGGCACACCTCAGGCGACCGCGACGTCATGACCGCTCCGGTAACGGCGACCACCGACCACCGCACCGACGACAGGGCAGCTCGGGCCGGTACGACCCACCTGGGCGTTGTGGGACGGGATGGGCGCGCGGTTCATGTCGAACTGGTGACCCGCAGTCCGTTCCCCCGGGGGTGTCCGCCGTCGTCGAGTGCTGCCAGCAGGCGTAGCCCGTCCTCGGCGGAGCTCTCCGGCGGCGCCGACATGACTATCAGTTCCGTGCCCGATCCGTCGGGCAGGGCGAAGTTCTCCTGGTGCAGTTCCAGCAGTCCGACCAGCGGGTGCCGGAAGGCCTTGCGGCCATGGGTGCGGGCGCGCACGTCCGCGCGGGCCCAGAGCCGGCGGAAGCGTTCGCTGCCCATGGACAGTTCGCCGATGAGCGAGGCCAGGCGCGGATCGCCGGGGTGCTTGCCGGCGGCCAGCCGAAGGTGCCCGACCACGTCGAGGGTGCACTTCTCCCATTCCGCGTAGAGACCACGCTCGGCTTCCTCGAGGAAGATGTGCCGGGCGGTGTTCAGGCCCGTCGGGGTGCGGCCGTAGAGAAGTCCGGCGAGGCGGTTCCCGGCCACCACGTCCATCCGGTGGTCCATGATCAGGGCCGGCGCGTCGATGATCAGGTCGAGTACGCGCAGCAGCTCCGCCCGGGGGCGACCGCCGGGTGACCTGTCGCGACGGCGGCGCTGCCGGGCCAGCCGGTGCAGGTGGCCGCGTTCGGTCTCGTCGAGTCCGAGGACCCGGGCGAGCGCGTCGAGGACCTGTTCCGACGGTTGGGTGGCGCGGCCCTGCTCCAGGCGTACGTAGTAGTCGACGCTCACCCCGGACAGGTGGGCGACCTCCTCGCGACGCAACCCCTCGACGCGGCGTCGGCCGTCGGTCGGGATGCCGGCGACCGACGGGTCGACCCGGGAGCGCCGGCTACGCAGGAAGCCCGCGAGATCGTCCATGACCTCCAGTATCGCTGCGACGACAGGCGGGCGGGTGGTCCTGCCAGTACCAGGAAGTCCGGTCCGACGGAACGCGCGTCCCTGAACGGCGCGCTCCCGGCCGTCGAGCATGGGTGGCGACACACGCCGTCGAAAGGACCAGCCGTGAATACCCTCATCGTGTACGCCCATCCGGAGCCGCGTTCGCTGAACGGTTCGCTGAAGGATGTCGCGGTGTCCACCCTCGAGGCCGCCGGTCACGAGGTACAGGTTCGTGACCTGTACGCGATGAACTGGAAGGCCGCCGTGGACGCGGCCGACTTCGGCGGGTACGCCACCAGCCCGCTGCGGGTGGTACGGAGTTCGGGTGGGGCGTACGACGCCGGCGCGCTCACCCCCGACGTGACGGCAGAGCAGGAGAAACTGCTCTGGGCCGACACGGTGATCTTCCAGTTCCCGCTGTGGTGGTACACGATGCCGGCCATCCTCAAGGGCTGGGTGGACCGGGTGTTCTCCTTCCACTTCGCCTACGGAGTGGGCGTGCACGACGAGACCCGCCACGGCGAGCGTTACGGTGAGGGGACGCTGCTCGGCCGGCGGGCGATCCTCTCGGTGACCGTTGGCGGCCCGCAGTCGCACTACACCGATCGCGGGATCAACGGCCCGATCGAGGACCTGTTGTTCCCGATCCACCACGGGATCCTCTTCTACCCGGGCCTGGAGGTGCTGCCGCCGTTCGTGCTGTACGGCGCCGACAGGATCTCCGAAGACACGTTCGCGGACGCCGCGACAAGGTGGAAGCAACGACTGTTGACGCTGGAGACCACCGCGCCCATCGCGTTCCGGCGGCAGAACTTCGGTGACTACGAGGTGCCGTCACTGCGGTTGAAGGAGGGCCTGGAGACGGCCGGCCGCAGCGGTTTCAGCCTGCATGTGCGGGACCAGCCGCCAGGGCGATGAACAGTCACCGTCGATGACCTCACACCGCGCGGGAACGACCTGCGGGGCTGATCCGGGCCAGGGTGCCGTTCTCCAGGGCCGTCCACAGGGCGCCGTCGGGTCCGAGGGCGATGCCGTGCGGCTCGGAGCGCGGGGTGGGCAGGTCATGGACCTCGATCGTCCCGTCGGTGGTGATGGAGCCGACCCGGTTGCCCGCCCACTCGGTGAACCACAGGTCGCCGCCGCCACCGGTGGTGACGGCGTGGGGGCGGGCGGCGCGGTCCGGTAGCGCAAACTCGTCGATCGTGCCGTCGGGGGTGATCCGGCCGATCTGGCCGGCAGCGATCTCGACGAACCAGACGGCTCCGTCCGGGCCGGCGGTGATCCCCACGGGGGCGGCGGCGTCGGTGGGCAGCGGATGCACGGTGACGGTGCCGGCCATGTCGATCCGGCCGATCGCGTTCGCCTGGTTCATCGTGAACCACATGGCGCCGTCGGGGCCGGCCGTGATGGCCGACGGATAGGCGCCGGTGACCGGGAGCGGGAATTCGCTGGCCGCGCCGTCGGTGGTGATCCGGCCGATGCGGTCGGCGTTCATCTCGGTGAACCACAGGGCGCCGTCGGGCCCGGGGGCGATCCCGTACGGGCCGCCGCCACGGCTGGGTACGGGGAACCTGGTGGTGTCGCCGTCGGTGGTGATCCGGCTGATCCGGTGGGCCCGCGACTCGGTGAACCACAGCGCGCCGTCGGGCCCGGCGACGATGATCGTGGGCTGCCCGGCGGGATCGACGAGGTAGGTGGTCGGTGGCGCGCCCGGGACCATCCGTCCGACCCGGCCGTTGTGGGCGAGGGTGAACCACAGCGCGTCGTCGGGTCCGGTGGTGACGCCGTACAGGCCGCTGCCGGCGTCGGTCACGGGGTGTTCCTCGATGAGGACGGAGGTCACCGGGTTCGCTCCAGTCCGTACTCGATGGCGGTGCGTTCGATCTCGGCGGGCGTGCCGGTCATCAGGGTGCGGGAGTGCCGGGTGATCAGGTCGGCGGGCCAGCCCCACCACGCGGCCCGTCGGAGCCGGTGGACGTCGTCGTCGCTGAAGCGTTGCCGGATCGGTCGCGCCGGATTCCCGCCGACGATCGTGTAGGGCGCGACGTCGGTGGTGACCACCGCGCCGGCCGCGATGATCGCCCCGTCGCCGATGTGTACGCCCGGCATGACCGTGGCGCGGTGACCGAACCACACGTCGTTGCCGACGACGGTGTCGCCCCGGCTGGGCAGGGTGAGCACGACGTCGAGGGTCCGCTCGGCCCACTCGCCGCCGAAGAGGGTGAACGGGAAGGTGGACGGGCCGACGACCGGGTGGTCGCCGCCGGCCATCAGGAACCGGGTTCCTGCCGCTATCGCGCAGAACCGGCCGATGATGAGCTGTTCCGGTCCGTAGTGGTAGAGCACGTTGCGCTGCTCGAAGCCGGTCGGATCGTCGGGATCGTCGTAGTACGTGTAGTCCCCGACGACGATTTTGGGGGAGGTGACCAGCGGCTTGAGGAACACCACACGGGGATGCGCCGCCACGGGGTGAAGGGCCGTCGGGTCGGGCGTCATGGGGAACCTCGCTCGTTAAGACTACGGATGTAGCGATAACATCGTGGCATGGCGTCGCCCCCACCGACAAGCGATCATCCTGACGAGACGGTGACCGCCCCCACGCGTCGACCCGGCGGGCGCAGCGCGGCGGTCCGCCGCCGCGTCCTCGACGCCGCGCTCGCCCAGTTGGTGCAGCACGGCTACGACTCCCTGAGCATCGAGGTGGTCGCCGAACGCTCGGGTGTCCACCGCACGACGGTCTACCGGCGCTGGCGGGACGTCGGTGGCCTGCTGGCCGACGTCCTCGACGAGGCGGGGGCCGACGCCTGGTGTCCGCCCGACACGGGATCGCTCGAAGGTGACCTGGTCGCGGTCAACCACGAGGTCTACACCGCACTGACCACCGACCCGGTGACCGTCGCGCTGATCGCCGCGTCGTTCCGGTCCGAGCGGGCCGCCCGGGCCCTGAGCGCCTTCTGGGCCGGCCGGTACGACCGCTGCGCCGATATCACCCGCCGCGCCGTCGAACGGGGTGAGGTTCCGCCGGACACCGATGCGCGCCAGCTGCTCATCGCCACCACCGCCCCGCTGTACCACGAGCTCCTGCTTCTGCGGGCGACGACGGAGGCGGACCTTCCCGACCGTGTCGCCCGCGGCGCGGCCACCGCCGCCCGAGCCGGCGCCTTCAGCAGCCCGGCGAGGTCGACCACGCCGTAGTGGTTCGACCATGCCGGCCCTTGCCGGGGTGATCAGTTACCCGCTGATCCCACCCGTTGCGCCTCGGCGATCGCCTCCTCGACGGCCTGCCGTGCGCCGTTGGTGCGGGCGACGACCTGCATCAGGACCTGCTTGATGCCGTCCAGGGCCTGTAGCAGCGGTCCGGGTTGGCCACCCTGCAGGACCGTGGTGACGAGCTGCTGCGTCTCACCGATCCGGGTGATGGCACCGCCGGCCGCGTCGCGGGCGGTGCCGACGGCGCTCTGCACGGGCGTCAGCGCGGCGATCGTCTCCTGCGGGGTGGCCTGCTCGGGTACGGCGGCGACGGCCTTCGTCGCCTCACCGATCGAACCTTCGAGCCGCCCCAGACCGCCCTGGGCATCGGTGAGGGCGCTTCGCACCCGGGCCACCCCTGCGGCGACGGCGAGGAAGCCGGCGCCCGCGGCACGCAGCGCCACCTCCTGCGCCTGCCGGTCGGCGGCGGCGGTCAACCCCTGGGCCCGCTCGACGCCGGCCATCAGGGCGCGCAGCTCACCAGTGATTCTCTCAACGGCTGACATCGAAGCGGCATCCCCAATCGAGAACGGCGAACGGGTGCACCCGACGCTACCGAAGGCACTCCACGGCCACCAGAGACAGCAGCAGGAGTCCGACACATGCTGCCGTGCCCGAAGCGTCGAGACCGTGGGCGCGATCGCGGGACGTTCGTCGCGACCGGCGGCTCAGGAACCCACCACGTTCGTGGGCGCGCTCCAGTCAGGCCACGCCGATCGGGAGGGCGGGACCCAGCAGCAGGCCGCCGTCGAGTACCAGTTCGGTTCCGGTCGCGAACGACGCGTCCGGTGAGGTGAGGTAGAGCAGCGCCGCGCTGACGTCTGCGGGGTCGCCGAGGCGGGGGATCGCGTAGGGCCCCGGGTCGTAGAAGTCGGAGATCGGCCGTTCGCCGGGCGCGGCTGGTTCGTGGATGAGGTTGGTCGAGACGACTCCGGGGTGGATGACGTTCACCCGGATGTTGTCCCGACCCAGTTCGAGTGCGGCGCTCAGGGTCAGGCCCCGGATCGCCCATTTGCTCGCGACGTAGGAGGCGTAGCGGGCGGTGCCGCCGTACGCCATCGTCGAACCGATGTTCACGATCACGCCGCCGCCGGCTCGTCGCATCGCCGGGGTGACGGCTTTGATGCCGAGGTACTGCCCGGTCACGTTGATCGCGAAGGTGCGGTCCCAGAGGGCGCGGTCGGTGGACTCGATCGTGGTGGCGGGGTTCTGGGTACCCGCGTTGTTCACCAGGATCGTCAGCGTGCCGAAGGTGTGCTCGGCCGCGGCGACGGCGGTTGTCCAGTCGTCTTCACGGGCGACGTCCAGGCGGACCGCGACGGCCCGTTCGCCCAGCTCCGCGGCGAGGTCGGTGGCCCTGCCCAGGCTTCCCGCCGTACTGCCGATGACGACGTTCGCGCCCTCGGCGTGGTAGGTCCGGACGTGGCTTTCGCCGAGTCCTCCGGTGCCGCCGGTGATCAGTGCGGTCTGGTTGGTGAACCGTGACATGGCATGTCCTTCGAGGAGTGAATTTGGTGAGCTGACCGGCTCACCTCACCACCCGACGCTACGGCCGACGGTAAGATGAGTCAAGTGACTCACCTCGCCTTCGGGCATACTGGGATCCATGAGCACCGAGCCGTCGGCGTACCACAGGCGCGTCGCCGAGGAGAAGCGCGCGGCCATCCTCACGGCCGCCACCGGCCTGTTTCTGGCCTCCGGCTATGACGGAACCTCCCTCGCCAGAATCGCGGAGGCGGCCGGGGTCTCCAAGGCCACGCTCTTCAAGCAGTTCCCGACGAAAGCGGCGCTTTTCGACGCGATCGTGACGGAGTCCTGGCAGGTCGAGGACGCCGACGCACCGGAGCCGTCGGCCGAGGACCTGGAGGCCGGCCTGGCCACGATCGGTCACCGGTACGTCGAACTGCTCACCCGCCCGGGGATGACCGCGCTGTTCCGCATCGTCATCGCAGAGTTGCCGCGTTTCCCCGAACTCGGCGAGGCGCAGTTCAGCCGAGGAAAGATGCCCTACTTCGAGTCGGTCAGCCGCTACCTCGTCGCCGCCGACAGGGCCGGCTCGGCAAAGGTCGACGACCCTGATCTCGCCGCGACCCAGTTCCTCGGGATGATCTCCAATTTCGTCTTCTGGCCCACGCTCCTGCTCACCGACTGGGCACCGCAGCGGACCGCGATCGAACACGCTGTGCGGGAAGCGGTCAACACCATGTGCGCCCGCTACCAGACCTGACCGGGCCGGGCCTCACCCACCTGATCGCCGATGACGCAGATCCTCACCCTCGACAGCCGCAACGGGAACACCCCGCCGCAAAGCAATGTCCTAGGACGATTTAGAGGAAGTGGCGCAGCGGCGTCGTCGACGTGCACCAACACCGGGTGCTGGGTAGTGGTACCAACGCCGCAGGTGCTCGCTCACCAGTGACGGAACAGGGCCGGGGCTGGACTGGACCTTGGCCGCGCTGCCGTCAATCCGTCGCGCTTGCGGTGACGAGGTCGGTCAGCGGTGCGGTCGGTAGCGCGATCCAACCCTCGGTGACGGCGCTCGCCAGTTCGGCGGGACCGGGGCGGGTGGCGTGCCCGATGGCAGCCGCACGCGCGGTGAGGGCAGCGACGACAGCGTCCACTGCGTGGTCGCTGTGCCGGCACGCCGATTCGAACTCGCCGAGCTGCAGCCACGGCGTAGCGGCCACCAGTTGGTCCATCAGATCGTTCAGCGCACCGTTGTTGCGTCGTCCCTTGTACCGCTGGTTCGGCAGCTCCCAGTGCCTCAGCGACGCTGCCGGGTAGACCTCGATGACCGTTCCGCAGCCGCTGCGGTCCACGGGTTGCCCAGCTGCGGCGAGCCGCGCCAGGAGACCGGCACATCGCATCGCCGTGTGTGCGATCCGGTCCGCTGCGACGCTGAGTGGGTTGCGACCCGTCACCTCCCGGGTCACCAGGTCGGTGTGACGCCAGGCCAGGCTGCGGCGCCAGTCGCGCCCGATCAGATCGGTGGGGGTGACCATCTCGCCACGGTGGTGGGCGACGATGAACTCCACGAACGGCGCAGGCCACCCCAACGGACAGTCGATCCCCACCTTGTCGGCCGTCGACGCCGCCCGGAGAAGCTCGTCATCGTCGGCCCCGATAACCAGTTCCTCCAGCACCGCTGTGGTCCCGGTCCAGCGAATCCAGGCCACGGCGGTGTTGGTGTCCTCCGCTGCAAGATCGATTCCCGCCGTCAGCATCTGCCGAACCTACTGGGTACGGTGGATTCCCGATCGCTCATCACGTCGTTCCGCGCCGGTCGACCACATGTCTGTGGGTCGCTTCAGGGTAGAGCGGCGTGGGCCTCGGTGAGGAAGCGGTCGAGGTCTTCGCCGTGGGCGATCGCCGCGTCGCGGACGGCGTCGATCGCGGCGGCCAGCGGGTCGTGCTGGGCCAACGCGACCAGGGCGGGGAACGCGACAGCCTGTCTGAGCATCCCGGTGATGCCGAGACGGCCGTACGCCGCCGGGCTCGGTGCGAAGGGAATGATGGTACGGGGCACCTCAGGGTCCGACAACAGACGGCGGGACGCGGCGGCACCGTGCTGCTCGGTGAAGGCGCGGGGCAGTGGACGACCGGCCTCGGCGGCGGCGAGAGCATCGGCGATCCAGCCGATCTGCTCCAGCCCGGCCACCCGCATCGCGCGGCGGGCCGCCCAGCAGGCCATCTCCCGCTGGCGATCGGCGGGCAGCGCCTCGATGCGGTCGAGCAACCGGCGGTCGATCCGTGCCAGTGACTGCGCGTGTCCGAGGAGCCTGCGGACACGATCCGACGGGGGAGCACCTCCCCAACGTTCGGCCTCCCGTTCGGCCCGGAGCCGGCGGAGCTTCTCGGCCTGTGCGGTCGCCTCGGCGGCCTGTCCCCGCAGGGTCTCCGTCCAGGGGAGTGTCCCGGTGCCGTCGAGCAGGTGGTCCCAGATCAGGCCGAGGGCGACGGCGTGCCGGCCCCGTACCCCCTCATGCCGCAGCGTGACGCCGTCGGGCCCGGTGGTCAGCCGTACCGTGCTGGGCTCGTTGTCCGGCACGGTGGTCAGCGGGTCGGGGAAGATCGGTGACTCGGCGGTCGCCCACGACCACCTGAGGGTTTCCGCGTCGACCCGGTCCAGGCGCACCTCCAGGTCACCGACGGGCAGCACGCCCACCGGCAGGGTCACCGGTGCGGGCCGGTGGCGGACCACCGTCACCCGGGCGAGTCCGGTGTCGTCCTCGTACGGGTCGGGTGGACGTGGCGGCATCCCCGCCGGCCGGGTGGACGGACGCGGCACCAGGGACAGCATCGCCCACTCGGCCGCCTCCGCCGGCTTCTGCTCCCAACGGCGTGCCGTCGGGTCGGCCAGCACCGTGCGGTACGGCGTCTGCTCGCCCACCGCCCACACGTGCAGCTCGTGCTGCTCGGGTAGATCGTCGTCGGTGCGTACCCCCTCGTGCAGGCGGCGGCGGGCGTGCACCCGTACGCGGATCAGCCCGCGCGGCACGGCGACGTCGTCGAGGTTCTCCGCGGAGCCGCTCATCAGGCCGACCACCGACAACCGGCCGCTGGGACTCCAGAGGGTCGCCTCACTGATCGCGTCCCAACCCGCGTCGACCTCCGTCGGCGGGCCGGACAGCACCCGCAGGCGTGCCTCGATCTCACCCGTGTGGATACCGCAGAAACCGGTGACGTGATGCGGCCCGCCCACGTGCAGGAGGTCGTCGCCGACGGTGTAGATGGGCATGCCGTCCCCGCCGGGCAGGGTGACCACCTCGTACTGGCAGTAGCTGACGTGCAGTCGCGCCCAACCGGTCATGGGGTGAACCGCCGCACGGTGAGCCCGGGCGGGCAGGCCAACGGCCACCGACCGGCAGCCCCGCCCATCGTTGTGTCATCCCGAACCGTCACCGTGACCATCCCGCCGTGTTCCATGCCGTCGAGGTGAACGGCATCATGGCATGACGGTCCGACGCAACCGCTCCCGTCAGCCGCCCGGACAGCGGTTGTCGCCCCCGCTGTATTCCACACAGTGCTCCGGCGCGACGGGCGTCGTTCTCGGCACCGGAGTGAGGTCATGGCCGACGCGCACGGCGAACGGCAGGACGGGCACGGCGATCACGACAGCCAGCACCAGGAAGACGACAGCGGTGCGGACCAGCCGTAGCCGGTACGCGACGGGCGCGATGACCGCCGGCCCGGCGACCGCCAGCACCATGGCGACGAACAGGGCCAGACTCGCCCGGTATCTGAGGTCAGCGAGCGTGCCGGGCTGGTCGCCGTTGCTGACGTTCCACTACTCCAGACCGATGCTCACCCACCAGGCGACTGCCGCGATCAGCCCGCCGACCCAGAGCAGGACCACCAGGCCTACGATCGGGCCACCCCGCCGACCCGAGCCGACCCCGTCAGACGTCATGCGGTCCAGCGTGGACGGCCCGACCCGACCAGGCATGAGTCGGCGTACTCAGCTGCGCTCACTGAAGTGGCGCCCGACGACGTTGCGGTCGGCGTGCATGGCCGGGTCGAAGCACGGCGGAGGCCTCCACGGGGCCCCTTCGCCTGGCGGTGGGCGATCGGATGAGGGAACCCTGCCTGTGCGGCAGCCACCCGACGCCTTCCGTGACGGCCCGCAGGGCATCCGACAGTGGTTAAGCGTAGGCGCTCGGGGCGGGTACCTCTGTGAGCCTCCACCGGTCGCCGTGGCCCGTGGCGATCGCGATCGCCTCGACCATCCGACGGGCCGCCGTCGGGTCGTCGACGGAGCTGGTGGCGGCTCCGAGGTCGGCCGGTGGCCCGCCGGCGAGGCTCGCGGCAACGGCGGCCATCTGCCGGTCACGGTCCGGCACGGCGGCGGTCGCCGCGAATCCGACCACTGCCGCCCAATCGGTGACCCGTCCCATCCGCACGACCTCGTCGTCCCACAACAGATCCAGGATCCGCACGAGGTCGCCGAAGCCCGGCTGGTCGGGGAGCGCGGTGAAGGTCAGCAGATGTACGGCGGCCCCCTGGCCGGGCGAGGCACCGGTGGCGATGTCGGTGCGCAGGGCGATCCGGATCTCGTCGCCGGTGAACCCCGAAGCAAAGTCCGGTGGGGGAGGCCTCCGATGCAGCGGCGGTGCCGAATCGGGATCCTTCAACAACTCCGCCACCCGCAGGCACTCCACACACGACGGCAACGCGGTGATGTTCACGTGCGTGTCGCTGCGGTACATCTCGTAGGCGAGGTCGATCGCGCACTGGTCATGTCCCCAGACCGGACGCCCCGGAGTCGAACAAAGCGTGAACCCCCGAGACCCGTATTCCCCGGCGCGTTCGAGAGCGAGATCCACCGACAGATGTTGGAACGTGCCGTCCGTACACGGTCGAGGTGTCATCGTGTCCTCCGCGGCACCGGGTGCTTTGACGGTCGCCTGTGACGACACAGTTTATCCCGTCCAAAGACCGGATCAGTTGAGATCGATTATCGACCGGTGTAAGTTCTGGCGGCTCGACCGTCGCTGTCAGGATTCATCGGAGGGTTGCCGGACCACCGGCAGGGGCCGGGCCGACAGCGACATCCCGAACGTCCTTGCACAATGGGGTACCGCGCATCGAAAACTGGATCTGTCGCGGACCGTGCTCAGGGTGGCGCACCGGCGGCGCGTCGGTGGACGCGCAGGATCAGGTCGGACCCGCTGCCGTGACCGGCCGTCCGGCCGGCTTGGGCCGACTGACGAGTGGCGGTGGACGCCATCCTGGGGCTGCCGGCGTTACCGACAGGTCGTTCCGGTAGCCCTGCTGGCACGTCGCGCCGGCTCAGCGGGTGGCGACGTCGACAGCCCGGGCGGGGTAGCCGTCCTGGCCTGGGACTTCGTAGCGGCAACGCACTCGCTGACCCGGCGTCAGGCTTCGGTATTCCGTGGGCCCCGCGACGATGTGGCTGAAGTGCACCCAGACGATCAGCTCAGTGTGATCGAGGGCGATGGTTCCCCAACCTTCGTCCGGGTGCCAGGTCTCCACCACGCCGCTGTCCTGCAGACCCTGATCGCACACGATCGCCAGCGTATCGCTGGGCGGAGGCCGGGCGCGTGACTGCCGCGCGAGCCGCTGCCGGATCATCACCCGGCGGGGCTGCGGACACGGACACCCTGCACCGTGGCTCCTGCGGCTACGACAGCGAGAGCAAGATCAACGGTCGACGCACCGTCACCGACGTCTCCCGACAAAAAGTTCCGATCGACGGCAACCTGCCGGCGGTGGATCGCATGTACCCGGATGTACGCAACGATCACCACGATCCATAGGGGTCCGGAGATGTCTGCACGTCGCTTCCTGCTGCTTCCCGCTGCCGCCGTCCTGTTCGTACCCGCCTGTTCCGCCACGGAGGCGCCCCGGGCCGACGCGACCGCATCCGCGCCCGCTGCGACTGCCACGGCGGCACCCAGCGCCAGCTCGACCGTGTCCGCGCCGGCCACGGCTGCCCCGACGGACGGCGCCCCCGCCACCAGGCCCACCGTCACCGCCAAGGCGGCCGGGGGTGTCGCGAGCGCCGACTGTCCCTCAGGGACCGACCTGCAGAAGCTGATCGAGCTGCCGAAGGGGATGACCTTCGGCCGCGTCGAGTGTGTGAAGGGCTGGGCGGGAGCCGTCCCGCAGGGCCCGAAGACCGGTGACGGCGTCTACCTGTTCCACCACACGGCCGGTACGGGCTGGAAGTACTACGGCGAGGGCAGCGGATACGACTGCAGGGACCTCGGCCTCACCGAGCCGGCGCCGTTCTGCATCTCCGGCTGACCGCAGGGGCCGGGTTTGCGTGCTGTGGCGCACGCTGGCTACGGTGTGCGCCACAGTCAGCCGGCCGCACCGACGCCGTCGTGCCCTGACAACCTGTGCCGGCACGTCGGGGGATGCGAGCGGGGCATGGCGGACTCGATCGACGACCAGTTCCGGGAGTTCGTCCGGACCCGCTCGCCGGCTCTGCTCCGGACGGCGTTCCTGCTGACCGGCGACCGGCACCTCGCCGAGGATCTCGTGCAGGACGCACTGGCCCGGACCCACCGGGGCCGGCGGCGGCTGCACGACCCGGGGCACTTCGAGGCGTACACCCGTACCGCGATGTACCACCAGCAGGTGAGCTGGTGGCGGCGGCGCAGGGTGGCCGAGTCCCTTCCCGGGGAACTGGCCGACGTGGCCCAGCCCGGCAGTGACCACGCCGGCCGTACCGATCTCAAGCTCGCCCTGCACCAGGCGCTCGCGCGGCTCACCCCACGCCAGCGGGCGGTGCTGGTGATCCGCTTCTTCGAGGACCGCAGCGAGGCCGAGGCCGCGCAGCTGTTGCAGTGCTCGGTCGGCACGATCAAGAGTCAGACCAGCAAGGCGTTGGCCCGGATGCGGGAGATCGCGCCCGAGCTGCTCTCGGCCGTGATGGAGGAGGCCTGATGACCGACGACCTCGGGCCGCTGCGTCAGGCCCTGTCCGAGCTGAGCGAGCACGGCGGCAGCGCCGACCTGTACGAGGGGACCCTGCGCAGGTCCCGGCAGTTGCGACGGCGGGCGACCATCACCACCGGCGCCGCAGCCGCAGCGTTGGTGTTCGCCGTCGGCGGTACGGTCGCCTTCGCCGTCAACCACCGGCCCGGACCGTCGGCACCTCCCGTAGCCGACCCCGGGCAACCCGACTGTCCATCGATCGACACCCTCGGGGACCTGGTCGAACTGCCGACTGGCTGGTCCTTCGCGTCCACCGGTGTGCAGTGCGTGCAGACGTGGGCGGCAGCCGAGGTGAAGCGGCCGGCGGGCGGCGACATCCGTTACCTGTTCCACTACACGGCCGAGGCGGGGTGGCGGTACCAGGAACAGGGCACCGAATGGGAGTGTAGGGAACTCGGCCTGACCCGGCCGGCACCGTTCTGCACCTCCTGACCGCCTGCCGTCCGCACCGGCCGCGTTCCTCGACGCCCGGGCGGTGCGGCACCCGGGCCGTCACCGGACTCGTTACCGAAGGTGCGTGAAGATTCACTCAGGGCTATCGGATGTGATGGGCGGCGCTGTAGCATCGAACTCGACCTTGGGAGATCAAGTCTCTTTCGAGGGTGATCGGCGTGCTGATTCGGCGACCTCGCCGGACTCGATGCGAAGGCGGGCAGGAATTCGGCAATCCCCTCGGCGATGACGATGTGAATTCACCCCGTGAACCTCGCGTCCTTCGGGCGCTATGACGGCCTGCCCGGTGGCGTGGCTGTGTCTGTCCGCCGTCGAGGCGCCTACCGAACAACATAAATTAACCTGCCCGAAACGTATTGTGCGATCCGGTGCTCCCCCTGGTGATGACGCTGTGCAGTGGCCTGCGGTGAACCCGGCGAACCTCCCTTGATTTTTCGACCATTTCCCATGAGGATGGCTCATCATACGGTTTTTCAGTCGCAATATCAGGCATTTATTTGATCTGGCGGAGGGCGGTCCAGCTCGCCTGCCGGTGCATTGTGGCGTGGTCCAGCGGCCACCATAGAGCATTGCCGGCCGATACGACGTGATGGATTTCGGCTCGGCCGGAAAAAGGATGTCCGTCGCCGCAGAGACCTTCGGCGGCAATTCACCTCCGATGGGAATGCTGAGAATAGGCCCGGAATCCGGGTCCGAGGTATGGGTCGGGCGAGAGCGTGAGCTGAGCCTCACGCAGACAGCGTTGACCCGGCTGGCGCGGGGGACCGGCGGGGTGGTCCGGCTGGTCGGTGAGCCGGGCATCGGCAAGACCTCGCTGCTCACCATCATCGCCCAAGCCGCGGCCGATCGCGGCCACCAGGTGTTCCACGCCGTCGCCGACCAACTCTCCCATCAGTCACCACTGAGCGTCCTGCTCGCCTGTCTCGGCGTCCGCCAACGGCCGGACGATCCGTCCCGGGCGGACATCACCCAGACCCTGCTCGGCCGACCGCCGGTCTTCCCCGCCACCGGATCGGCCCTGGCCGCCGTGGCCGACATGCTGGTCTCCCTCGTCGACGACCTCTGCGCGGCGGGCCCGACCGTCCTGATCGTCGACGACGCACACTGGATGGACGAGCCGTCGACCGTGGTCTGGCGGCGGCTGGCCGCCAGCGCCGAACATCTGCCCCTGCTTCTGGTCGCCGCACACCGTCAGGACCCCTCCCGTCCCACCCGCACCCCGGTCAGCGCCGGCCGGGGCCACGAGCACCTGCTGAGCCTCACACCGCTTGACGAAACGCAGGTCGCGCAGCTGCTGACCGGGCTACTCGGAGCGCCACCCGGCCCGACCCTCAGCCGGTGGTCGGGCGCAGCGGTCGGCAACCCGCTCTACCTGCACGAGCTGGCCGCCGTCCTGGCCCGGGAGGACCTGGTCCAGGTCGTGGCCGGACACGCGGACCTGCGTGACGACGACGAGCGGATACCCCCGGCCCTCACCGCCGCGTTGACCAGCCGGTTCGGTCTGGTACCGGACGCCGGGGACGTGTTGCGGACCGCCGCACTGCTCGGCACCGAGTTCACCGTCACCGACCTCAGCGTCGTGCTGGGCCGCCCGGTGCGGGCCCTCGCCGACGTGGTGCAAAGAGCCGTCGCAGCCCGCATCCTCGCCGGCTCCGGACAGCGGATGACCTTCTGCCACCCGTTGATCCGCCAAGCCCTGCACGACGCTGTCGCGCTGCCGCTACGCCGGGCGCTGCACCTCGACCTGGCCCGGGAGCTGGCCGCCGCAGCCGCCGAACCGCTCACCGTGGCACACCAACTGGAAGCGGCGGGCGGCGTCGAGAACCGGTGGGTGCCCGACTGGCTCCAGAGATCCGCCCCCGCGTTGACGCACGCCGACCCGGCACTCACGGTCCGGCTGCTGCGCACCCAGCTCGGACAGCTTCCCGCAGACGACCCGCACCGGGCCGCGCTGAGCGTCGCACTGGCCCGCGCGCTGCAACTGCTCGGCCGGTGGGAGGAGGCCGCCGACCGCGCCCGCGAGGCCCTCGCGTCGTCCACCGGACTGGACGCGCACGGCGAACTGCACTGGCTGCTGATCCGCGCGCTCAACAACAGCGGGAAGACCGACGAGGCCGAACTGATCCTGCGACAGGCGCTCACCCGACCGGCGGCGATACCCGAACCGTGGCGCGGACGCCTCCTGGGCACCCTGGCCCTGATCAGCCGGGCCGGCACCGGCGGGCCGGACGAAGCCGAGACCCTCGCCGGCGAGGCCCTCGACGCCGGCCGCCGCTGCGGCGACGACTGCGCGATCGCCGGCGCCAGCGTCGTGCTCTCCCTCACCCGCTCCGACCGGCGTGACCACCCGGCCGCACTCCGGCACGCCGAACAGGCGCTCACCGCCCTCGTCGGTCACCCCGGCCACCCGGAGCTGGAGATGTTCGCCCTGCACTGCCGCGTCGTGAGCCTGCAGAACATGGCCCGGTGGCGCGAAGCCGAAAGGGTGCTGCGACTGTCCCGGGAAATCCGCCGCCGGGCCCACGACATCGCCGCCGGGTCCATCGGCGTCACCCAGGCGATGCTGCACTACTGGGTCGGCCGCTGGGACGAGGCACTGACGGCGCTGACCCCGGTCGCGGACGACCCCTGCGGCCCGTTCTATCCGGGCCTGCACCGGGGGGGACCCGCACTGCTACGACGGGGCGTCACCGCGTTGATCGCCGTCCGGCGCGACGACCGCGCGCTCGCCGAAACCCATCTGCACTCCCACCCGGACGTGCCGGCCGACCGCAGCACCGACGAGGACGGCGAGGGGTTCCTCCTCGCGGCCCGGGCCGTACGCGCCGAACAGCAGGGCGAACCGGAACGGGGTGCCGCACTGCTCGCCACCATGCTGCAGCACCGCCCCGACACCGGAACAGGCCCCCACCACCCGTGGTTCGCGGACCTCATCCGGATGGCGTCGGCCTGCACGGACACCTCGACCGTGACGGCCACCCTCGACCTGACGCGCCTGTGGACCGAGGCCGAGAAGACACCGGGGCGGGCCGCAACCATGCGGCAACGCTGCATGGGCCTGGCCACCGAGGACCCTGGGCCGCTGCGCACAGCCGTGCAGCACTACCGGTCAGCCGGCCCCAGGACCGAGTTGGCGGCGACCCTCGAAGACCTCGCGGTGGTGCTGGCCGGCCACGGCGCGACCGACGAGTGCCGGGCGGCCGCCACCGAGGCGATCGGCCTGTACAGCCGCATGGGCGCGACCTGGGACGTCCGTCGCACCGAGGCGCGGCTACGGGGCAGGGGAGTACGCCGGGGAGTCAGCGGCCCCCGCGCGCCCCGGCCGGTGTCGGGCTGGGCGGCACTCACCGCCACCGAACGGCGCGTCGCCGTGCTCGTCGCCGAGGGCCGCTCCACGCCGGAGATCGCCGCCACGATGCTCCTGACCCGCCGCACGGTCCAGACGCACATCTCCCGCGCCCTGCACAAGCTCGGGCTGCAAAGCCGCAACCAGATCGCCCGGGAGGTGCTGCGCAACGCCGGCGCCCGATGACGGATGACTCGCCGACCTTCAGGCGGTTTTCTGCGTCAGCTGACGCATGTCTCATTCGTCCGGCCCGGGGAAGCTATCCGCATGACCGTCCCCGCCCAGCCGGACGACACCACAGCCCCCCACGCCACCATCCAGATCGCACTCGAAGGCGGCCCGGCGAGCCTGCCACCCGAGCTACGCAGCCAGTGGATCTCACCGGACGCGCCGAAGGTGAAGATCCCGCACAACGGTGGCTACGAGCACTTCGAACGCCCCGACGACAGCGACACCGAGCCGCTCGTCTTCCGCTGGGCGTACCGGTCCCGCATCGCCGAGTAACCGGCGGGGAACCTGCCCCGGCCGGGCGGCGCGGGCCGGGGGAGACCGCACCCGGACCGCCTCGCACGTCGTCGATTGTCCTGCGCCGGCACGGCGCACCACAGCCCGACCACCGGGATGGAAACGAGGGTGACGCACATGGTGGATTCTGTCTTCGTCATGCCCGGCACGGTGGCTGCCCCCCGTACGGGCACCCTGCGCGACCTGCACAACCGCTACGAAGCGGTCCGTGAGGCGCTGACCCTGATCGACAAGGCGGCCCGCGAGTTGGGGCTGCCCGACATCAGCACCCGCCTGATCGAGGACGCCGCCGGCGAACGCCCCTACAGCCCCGAGGTGCACTACCTGGAGATCTTCGCGGTCAGCCTCGCCACGTACCACCTGCTCGTCGCCGAGGGCGTCGAACCGGTGGCGATCGTGGGACAGAGCATCGGCGAACTGTGGGCCCTGGCCGTCGCCGGACACGTCTCGGTGGGCGACGCCGCACGCCTGGCGGTGGCCCGGTCCCGGGCACTGACCCGGCAGGCATGGCCGGGCACGATGCTCGCCGTCGGGGTCGACGGCCGCCGGGCGGAGTCACTCGCCGGGCTGATCGGCCACCCACACCTGGTGTTGGCCTGCGAAAACACCCCCCGACAGAGTGTCCTCAGCGGACCGAGACAACAGATCGACGAGGCCGAACGGGTGGCCGAGGCGCTCGGCTGGCCCAGCGTCCGCCTCGACGTCCCGCACCCCACCCACACCCCGGCGGTCGCGCAGGCCGCCCGGGACCTGCGGGCCTCCGCGCCCCGCGTCTCCTACGGCGGCGGACGGTGGCGGGTGTCCTCACCATGGCTCGGCCGGGACATCGGCGACGAGGACCCGGTCGAGCTGGTGGCCGGCGCACTCACCGCCCAGGTCCGGATGCTGCACACGGTCCGCGCCCTGCACGCCGCCGGCGCGGACACGTTCATCGAATGCGGGGAGTGGCCGGTCGTCACCCGGTTCGTCGAGGCGTCGGTCCCGGGCGTCCAGGCGGTCGTACCGCTGAGCGAACACGACCCGGTCGCGGCCGTCCGGGCGCTGGTCGCCAGCCGCACCGACACCGCCCCACCCCCGGTGCGGACGCCGGCACCCCTGCGTGTCCCGGCGTCCCCGCCACCCGTGGCGCCTGCGTCACCTGTCCCGGCCCTCGCCGTGGTGGCACCGCCACCCGTAGCGACCACCACCCCGGTCGTCCCGGCTGCGCCGTCCGTCCTGACGCCGCCGACGCCGGTGACCCCGGCCTCCCCGGTAACGGTCGACCCACCCCGGCCCGCGCCGGACGCCGACCGGCGGTACGCGACGGTCCTGGCCGAGATCCGCGCCCTGTACGGCGACTACCTGGGCTACCCGCCGGAGCTGCTCGGCGACGACGACGCCCTGGAATCCGACCTGGGCGTGGAGTCGCTCAAGCAGGTCGCCCTGCTCGGCCGGGTCGCCGACCGGTACGGCCTGCCGGACCTGCGCGCCAACACCTCCCTGCTGACCGTCGGCACCCTGCGGCGGATCGCGCAGGCCGTCGTCCAGGCGCAGGCGGAGGCGACCGCCCGATGACCGACACATCAGACCTGCACGGCCGGGTCGCGTTGGTGACCGGCGCGGCCAAGAGCCTCGGCGCGGACATCGTCCGTCGGCTGGCCGCCTGCGGCGCACACGTCGTCGTCAACTACTTCCACTCCGTCGACCAGGCCGAGCTGCTGCGCACAGAACTGGCCGAGGCCGGCCTCAGCGCGGAGTTCATCCGGGCCTCGGTGGCCAAACGCGGCGAGATCGACCGGATGTTCGACCTGATCCGGCAGCGGCACGGCGGCCTCGACTTCCTCGTCAACAACGCGGCCGGCGGCGCGTTCCTGCCCCTGTTCGACGTCGACGACACCTACTGGCAGCGGGCCTGGTCCACCAACGTCATGGGCGCCTACCACTGCTCCCGCCGGGCCGCCGAGCTGATGGTCGGCCGCCCGGGAGCAGCCATTCTCTGCCTGTCCAGCGTCGGCGCCCACCAGCCGGTCCCCGGCTACGGTCCCGGCGGCGTCACCAAAGCCGCCCTGGAGTCCCTCGTCCGGTACCTGGCGCTGGAACTGGCCGACCACGACATCCGGGTCAACACCGTCCTGCTGGGCTCCGTGGCCAGCGAGATCGTCGTCAACCTCGACGACCCGGCCGCCGCGCTCGGAGACTCGCCACGCGCCAGCGACCTGACACGTCGTACCATCTCCACCCCCGAAGCGGCCCGGCTGCTCGTCCACCTCCTGCACCCGGACACCGGATTCATCACCGGGCAGACTCTCGTGGCCGACGGCGGCATCAGCATCGGCGGCATGCAGGGCCTACGACTGCACAGCAAACTCGCCGCGCAGGTCGGCGTACCCACCCGAACCCCGTCGCCTCCCCCCACCGCAGCCGCCGTCGTACCCGAACCGCCCCCGTCGACCACCGGGAACAGCACCGAACCACCCCCGTCGACCACCGGAGCCGTCGCCGAACCGCAACCGGCCCCCGCGACCCCACGCCCGGTCCGTCACCCGCAGCCGCACAGCCCACAGGCCGGCCCCGAACACGACCCGGACGCCATCGCGGTGGTCGGCCTCGGGGTGGTCCTACCCGGCACCAACAACCCCGCCGACCTCTACGACCGGCTCCGCGAAGGCGCCCTGCTGGCCAGCGAACCGTCCGCCTTCGACCTGCGGCACTTCTGGTCGGCCAGCGCGACGGACACCGACAGCTTCTACATCCGGGAAGCCGGCTACGTGCAGGGGTTCGTTCCCGACCCCGCCTCCGTCGCCGAACCCGACGGGTTCCTGGGACACCCCGGCTGGCCACGCACCACCCGGTGGCTGCGCCACTGCACCGTCCAGGCCCTGACCGGAGTACACCGCCGGCCCGGCGACCGGTGGCTCGCCGCGACCACCGGCATCCACGACCAGACCGGACTCGGCACGCAGGGCATCGTCCTCGGCGACGAGTACCGACGCCTCATCCGTGACGCCATCCAGCGCAGCGGCGACGACGACTGGCTGGCCGAACTCGCCGACCACGCCATCAGCGCCCACTACGGCGGCGACGGCGGCAACCCCCTGGCCTACCTGCCCGCCTCGGTGTCCCGTAACGCGCTGCGCGGCCTGATCCCGCCCGACGCCCAGCACCTGACCCTCGACGCGGCCTGCGCCACCGGACTGTTCTGCCTCGACGCCGCCGTCAAAGCCCTCCGGGAGGGAAGCTGCGACGTGGCGCTCGTCGGCGGCACCTCGGTGATCGAACCGATCGGCTTCACCCTCTTCTGCCGGGCCCAGGGCATCACCGCCAGTGGCCGGATCCGCCCCTTCGACCAGGCGGCCGACGGGACACTGATCGGTGAGGGCGCCGTCATGCTCGCCCTGAAACCGTACGCCCGCGCGGTTGCCGACGGAGACCACATCCACGGCGTCGTCCTCGGCACCGGACTCGCCGCCGACGGCCGGGGCAAGGGCATCCACGCGCCCGCCACCCGGGGACAGGAACTGGCGATCAGCCGGGCCTGGGCCGACGCCGGCGTCGACGCCGCAGACGTCGACTGGGTGGTGGCCCACGGCACCGGCACCCCCGTCGGCGACGAGGTCGAACTGCGCTCCCTGCTGGCACGACTCGGCGAGCGGGACCGGCCGTGCCTGCTGACGTCGAACAAGCAGGTCTTCGGCCACACCGGTGTCCTGGCCGGACTCGTGTCGGTGGCGCACGCGCTGGTCGCCCTCGCCCACCGCACGATCCCCGGCCACACCGTCGTCACCGACCCCCACCCGCTGCTGGGCGACGGCACCCGACTCACGGTCCCGGTCACCGACGCACCCTGGCCGGTCGACGAGGCCCGCCCGCGGATGGTCGGGGTGTCCTCGTTCGGTCTCGGCGGAGCCGACGCCCATGTGGTGCTCGCCGACCGGATACCGACGGCCCGACCCGCCCACCGACCGCCGGTGATCGACCGCACCGCCGACGCCGATGACCTCGTCGTCGTCGGCTGGAACACCCACCTGCCCGGCCTTGACCGCGACCGGGTGCCCGCCTGGCTCGTCGGCGACGGCCCCACCCCGCAGCCCGGCTTCGGCAGCCCCTACCCGCTGCCGTCCCCCCTCGACGTGCGGATCCCACCCCGCACGATGCGGCACATGGACCCCGCCCACCTGATGATGCTCCAAGCCCTCGGACCGCTCCTGACCGACCTCGGCGAACCGGGAACCACGCTGCGGCCCAGCACCGCGATCCTGGTCGGGGCGAGCCTGCCGACGACGCACAACGCCCGCGCCGCGCTGCGGGTCCACGCGCAGGAGTGCGCCGCCACATTCGACCTGCTCCCCGACCCCGGGCAGGCCCAGACACTGCGGGAGTACCTCGCCAAGGCCCTCGCCGACGCCGGCGACGTCGTTCCCGACGAACTCAACGAGGACGACTTCACCGGCGCCGTCTCCTGCATCCTGTCCGGCCGGGCCGCCAACTACTACGACTTCCGGGGCTTCGGCACCAGCGTCTACGCCCACCGCGACTCCACCCACTGCGCCCTCGACCTGGCCCTGCGCCAGCTCCGCCACCGCGCCTGCGACCTGGCCCTCGTCGGCGCGGTGAGCCTGCGACCGATCAGCGGATGGGACGCGCACCTGGACACCCTCGTACCGGCGGGCCGCACCGTCGCCGAAGGCGCCGCCGTCGTCGCCGTCGCCCGCCGCCGCACCGCCCGGGACCACGGCCTACCCATCCTGGGCACCCTCACCACGACACCCGAACGCACCGCCGACGACCCGCCCCACGCCCTGCCCGCCGCCGCCGGCACCGACCGCACCTACCTGGCCCTCGACGCCCTGCTGGCGGTGCTGCGGGGCGTCGTCACCGGCACCGGCACCGTCGTGTCACCGGCCGCCCCCGGATCACCCACGATCCGGTTCACCGGACCGACCGGCCCCGACCCCGAGGGGGCCGTCCCGGAACCCGCCGAGCAGCCCATCGGCCGCCGGCAGACCCTCCACCTGCGGCGGCTGACCCCACCGGACCCCGACGGACCCGCGATCCCGGCCGGAAGCATCGTGGTCACCGACGCCCCGGACCTCGCCGCCGCCGTCACCGGCCCCGATATCGCCATCTGGTCACCGGGGCCGGGAGTCGACGCCGCCACCCACGTACCGCCCGACGCTACCGCCGACGCCCTGGCCGGCCTACCGTTCGTGCCACGCCACATCCGGATCCTCACCCGACTCGAAACCCCCGCCGACGACACCGACGACACCGAAGCCGCCCGCCTGGAGGACCTCCAGGACCTGGCGTTCACCACCATCCAGGCCGCGCTGCCCGCCCTGCGGGCCGGTGGATCACTCGCCGCCGTGCTGCTCACCGCACTACCGCAGGCAACGACCCACCCCCTCGCCGGGCTGTTCACCGGACTCGTCCGCTCCGTACGGGCCGAAGTCCCGCAGTGCGGCGGAAACTCCCTGATCACCGACACGTCACACGCCCCGACCGCACTGGCACAACTGGCCCGGGCCGCGACCGCCCGCGTACCGACGCACACCCTCGCCTGCCGCGGACAGACCTGGTACGAACTCGCCGTCGCCGACGACGAGCCCCCGCACCGGACACCGCAACCCGCCCTGCCCCCCGGCGCGGTCGTGGTCGCCTTCGGCGGGGCCCGGGGCATCACCCCCGAACTCCTCGACGCCGTGGCCCGCACCACCGACCGGCCCCACCTGTACGTCATCGGCCGCACCCCGCTACCGGACACCGACGACGAACTGCCGTCCCAGGCCGCGTACATCGCCGCCGGACGCCGCGAACACCCCGACGCGTCGCTGCGGGACCTCAGGAACGCCTACGAACGTGCCCAGGCCCGCCTGGAGGTACGCCGGACCGTGCACCGGCTTACCGAACTGTGCGGACCCGACCGGGTCCACCACCGCGTCGGCGACGTCCTCGACGCGGACCGGACCACCGCCGTCCTCGACGAGATCATGGACCGGCACGGACGCATCGACCTGCTCATCAACACCGTCCTCGACCTACGCTCCCGGGCCCTGCACGCGAAGACCCTGACCGACTTCCGGGCGGTACGGGCCACCAAGGCCACCGGCTACCGCAACCTCAAACGGGCCCTGACCGGCCGGCCCCCCCGCATCTGGTGCAACTTCAGCACCCTGGCCACCCTCGCCCCCGCCCCCGGAGACGTCGACTACTGCGCCGTCAACGAGTACCTGGCCTACGCGAGCGCCTGGGCCGACCGCACCGCACCCGACGGACACCGCGAACTCGCCATCCTCTGGAGCGGCTGGCGGGAGGTCGGCGTCGCCAGCAGCACCGCCATGCAGGAGACCCTGCGCCGCAACCGGATGGACGCCTACATCAGCAGCAGACAGGGCGCCGCCCAGTTCCTCGACGCGGTGACCCGACCCGGCAACGGGGCGGCGGTCTTCTTCATCCGCGACGAGGAACGCGTCCTGCTGGGACAGCGGGGGATCGACACCGACACCACCGGCGGCCCGCTGCCGCTGCCCGTACCGGACGCGCCGCCACCCACCCCACCCGACCCGACCCTGGCCACGCCGCTGCTCGACGGTGTCCTGCTGCGTGGCCACCGCTGGGCGGTGTTCACCAAGACCTGGGAACCACACACCCTCGCCGAGCAGGACGGCCGGTGGATGCGCCACCACCGCGTCAACGGAGAGTACGTCCTGCCCGGCACCTTCGCCCTCGAAGCCGCCGCCGGCGCCGCCGCACACCTCTGCTCCGACCTCACCGTCACCGGATTCCGTGACCTGGCCTGCCACACGTCGGTGACCGTCAGGTCCGCCGGCCCACCCCGCACCATCACGGTGGAGGCCCGGCTCACCGACCGGTCCCCGGACCGGGCCGTGGTGGCGGTCCGGATCACCACCAACCGGATCGGCCGCAACGGCAAGGTCCTGCGCTTCAACGACCTGCTCTGCGAGACGACCGTCGTGCTCGCCGACCGGCACTCCGCACTGCCCGCGCCGACCGACCAGAAGGCACACCGCCCCGAACCGGACTTCACGATGCCGGTCTACTCCGCCGACCTGCCGATCACCCTCAGCGGCCCGTTCGCCGGAACCGGCGAGTACGCCCGCGGCCCCCACGGCACGAGCGCCACCTTCCGCCTCGACCACCAGGCATGGGGCCCGGCCCTGGCCGGGATGACCGTACCGGCGATCCTGCTGGACGCCATGGTGCACCTGCTGCTCCTGCCACCCCACGGCGACCGGCCACCCCTCGTCGGCCCGATGGCCGGCATCGAAACCGTGGACCTCGGCGGACCCGGCAACGACTGCCAGCTCAGCGCCGCCCACCCGACGATCCGCCTGCACTGCCGCTTCGCCGACGGCACGCTGACCGCATCCACCCCCGACGGCCACGTCCTGGCCCGCGTCACCGGGGTCAGCGCGCACGCCACCGACCACAGCGGAAGGCTGATCCGGCCGCACGCCGACACCCCCCAACCGGCCCTTCCCTGACCGCCGAGGAGACAACGGTGCTGTGGCACGACATCACGATCGCCGGAACCGGCTCCTGGATACCCCCGATCCGACCCGAACACGACCCGTGGGACGGCACCCCGCCCGGTCGGCCGTCCATGGCCGCCGCCAACGGATTCACCTCCGCAGCGGTCTCGACCGCGCAGACCGCGACCCAGATGGCCGCCCGGGCCGCCCTGCTGGCGCTACGCCACGCGAACGTCCCCAGCACCGACGTGAGCCTGCTGGCCCACGCCACCTTCCAGGACGAGGACCACTACACACCCGCGCCCTACCTGCTGCGGGTCCTCGGAGCCACCTGCAGCACCGGCATCGAGGTCGGCGCGGCCAGCGACGGCGGCGCGGCCGCCCTGGTGACCGCCGCCGAACACCTGACCGCCCAACCCACCGCCCCGGCGGCCCTGGTCACCGCCGCCGCCCGCTTCCCCCACCAGCGGTGGGCCCACGTCCGCGACATCGGCTACGTCGCCGGCGACGCCGGAGCAGCCGCCGTGCTCACCCGCGGCACCGGCTTCGCCCGACTACTGGCCACCGCCCAGGCCACCGAACCGCAACTGGAGGTGCTGACCCGCGCCGGTGCACCCGACGACGCCGCCGGCCCCGGACGACGCTTCCTCGCCGAACAGACCGGGCTCCTACCCCACATCGACACCCTGCAACGCCGCACCCGCCACTGCGTCGACACCGTCCTCGACGAGACCGGCCTGACCGCCGCCGACATCTCCCACGTGGTGGCCATCGCCATCGGCTCGGCCGTGCTCGACCTGGTGCTCTCCGGCCCCCCGCTGCACCGCCGCGCCACCGACACCAACTGGACCTTCGGCCGCCACCTGGGCCACGCCGGCCCGTGCGACGTCCTGCTCGCCCTCGACCGGATGTTCCGCACCGGCGCACTACGGGTCGGCGAACGCATCCTCGTCGTCAGCTTCGGCCTCGGCTTCCGCTGGACCACCGCCCTGCTCGAGATCACCCGCCCGCCGCCCGGCGCGACGACGGCGGATCGGAAAACGAGGTGACCCATGACCGCGACGCACACGACGACCACCGTGTCGGTACCCCTGGCACCCGGCGCACTACCCCTGCTCGGGCACGCGTTGCCCCTGCTGCGGGACCCGCTGGCCTTCATCCGTTCCCTGGCCGGATATCCGACGATGGTGCGGGTCCGGTTGGGCCCGACCACCGCACTGCTCATCTGCGACCCGACCCTGACCCGGCACGTCTTCGTCAACGACCGCACCTTCGACAAGGGCGGCCCGATCTACGACCGGATCCGGGAGGTCATCGGCGACGGCTTGTCCACCTGCCCGTACCCGCTGCACCGGCGACAACGGCGGCTGTGCCAACCGTCGTTCCACCCCCGACGCCTGCACGGCTACGCGGCAGTGTTCGGCCGGGCCTCCGACGCCACCGCCGGTTCCTGGCACGACGGCCAGGTACTCGACGTCACCCGGGAAATGATGACCCTCACCACCCAGGCCACCATGGAGACGATGTTCAGCGGGTCCCTCCCCGCAGAAACCCTCCGCCGGGCCCTGGCCGACACCAACACCGTGGTGAGCGCGTTCTTCCGCCGCATGATGACCCCGGCCCTGCTCCGCCGGATACCGACCCCCGCCAAACGACGCTACGACCAGGCCCGCGCCCGGCTGTTCGCCACCATCACCGACATCGTCGCCGCCCGCCGCGCCGACCCCACCGACCACGCCGACCTGCTCTCCGCACTCGTCGCCGCGGTCGACGTGGAAAGCCGCGACCACGAGCGGCAACTCAGCGACTCCGAACTGGCCGACCAGGCCCTCACCTTCTTCCTCGGCGGCATGGAAACCACCGCCATCACCCTGGCCTGGGCCCTGTATCTGATAGCCACCCACCCGGACATCCAACGCCGACTCCACGCCGAGACCGACACCGTCCTGGACGGCGCGCTCCCCGGCCCCGAGCATCTGCCCCGACTCGACCTGGCGGCCCGGGTGGTCACCGAAACCCTCCGGCTCTACCCGCCCGCCTGGATGATGACCCGGACCGTCACCGGTGAAGCCGAACTCGACGGGGTACGGCTACGCCGCGGCGACACCCTCGTGCTCAGCCCCTACCTGATCCACCGCCGACCCGACCTGTACGCCGAACCGACCCGCTTCGACCCGGACCGCTGGCTCGACACCTCACCCGACCGGGCCGGCTACGTCCCGTTCGGCGCCGGCGCACGCAAGTGCATCGGAGACCAGTTCGCCCTCACCGAGGCGATCCTCGCCCTCACCGCCGTGACGGCCCGCTGGGAACTGACCCCGGTCAGCGACGAACCCTTCCGGCCCAAGGTGGAAACCAGCCTCAGCTCGCGCGGGCTGCGCCTGCGGCTGCGGCAGCGCCGGACGGAGACCACCGCAACCCACGCGCCACCGGTCACCACGTCGCAGCCCGTGCCGCCGACCGTCGGATCGGGCCCCGGCACCTGCCCGGTCGCCCACTAGGAGAACAACCATGAAACCACTGGTCAAACAACTGCTCCGCGACCACGAGATCCGCCGGCACACCGCCGCGCCAGCCGACCGGCTCCACCGGCCCACCCGCCCCGACCCGAACGGGTGGTTCTGCGTGGCCTTCTCCGACGAGGTCCGCCCCGGAACCATCACCACCCGCCCGATCATGGGCGGCGAGGTGGTCCTCTACCGGACCCCCCGCGGACTGCTGCGTGCGGTCCGCCCCCGCTGCCCCCACCTCGGGGCACACCTGGGCGTCGGCAGCACCCTCGACGGAGAGGAGATCGTCTGCCCGTTCCACCGGTTCGCCTTCGACCCCGCCGGGGCCTGCGTCCGCACCGGCTACGACCTGCCGCCACCCAAGGCGACCCTGAGCCAGTTCCCGGTCTGCGAGGCCAACGGATCGGTCTACGTGTGGTGGCACGCCCTCGGCCTCGCACCGCAGTGGCAGGTGCCGACCTTCGGCATGGACGATCGGCAACCGTTCAGCCACAACACCTTCGACATCGCCGGGCACCCGCAGGACGTCATCGAGAACGCCTTCGACTGGGGTCACCTCCCGGCGCTGCACGGACTGCGGGACCTGGTCATCGAGGGGACACCGGTGATGGGGGAGCCGGTCAGCACCGTCACCGCGACCGCCCGGGGCACCGTCATGCGCCGGATCCGCCAGTCCTACACCCTCACTGTGATCGGACTGGCCACCATCGCGGCCCGCACCCGGCTGCCCAACGGCGCGGGCGACCTGCACGTCATGCTGCACGCCACCCCCACCACCCCGGGTCGGATCCACCTGCGGATGGGCACCAAACTGGAACTGGCCGGCCTGCCGTTCCTGCCCGAGCGGGCCGCCCGGGCCACGGCGATGCCCGTCGCCCGGCTGCTCAGCGTCATCGCCCAACGGGTGGCCTCGGTCGACACCGGCGCGGACCTGCTGATGTGGCACCACCAGGAGCACGTCGAACAGCCGAAGCTCGCCCGGGGAGACGGCCCCATCGGTCGGTACCGGCAGTGGGCACGGCAGTTCTACACCGACCCCGGCGTCCCCACCGACGGCACCGCCACCGACGCGTCCACCGCCAACGGCTCACCGGCCGTCAACGGATCCCGGTCCGTCAACGGATCGTCCGTCGAGGGGCGGAAGGCGGACCACTCCGAGGTGTGACCGTGCCCGGCGTGGCCCGCTGATCAACACGAGGAGTGCCGCCCCTGCGAGCTGTTGCTGACCAAGGTCCGGGCCGGACACCTCGGCCGTAAGAGCGGGCAGGGGTTCTACCACTACGAGGGAGACCTGTGATGACTGTGCCATCCGACCAGGACGTGTCGCACACCGGCAACCGTGCCGACACCCTCGCACCGGAGCTGGCGCGCTTCCTGACGGCGCGTACCGGGCGGTCCTGGCCACCGGACACGGACCTGTTCGCCGCCGGCGGGCTGTCGTCCCTGTTCGCGATGGAACTGGTGGTGCACCTGGAGCAGACGTACGGGGTCACCGTGCGCGGCACCGACCTGCGGCTGGACAACTTCCGGACCGTACGCCGAATGGTCGCCCTGGTCGACCGGCTCCGCACCGGCGAATCCGGAGACCACGGTGCCTGACCCCACCACCGACGCGCCCGCCCGGGCCGCCACGCCCGTCACCCGCCCGGACGGCCCGCGAGCGACAACCCGCGAAGGAGCCGCCGTGACCGGTGAGGCCCGGCTCGCGCCACCCGTGACCGTGAAGTGCCTGGTCTGGGACCTCGACGACACCCTCTGGCAGGGCGTCCTGCTCGAAGACGAGCAGGTCGTGCTCCCCGACCCGATCCGGGCGGTGATCACCGGCCTCGACGCCCGGGGCATCCTCCAGTCGGTGTGCAGCCGCAACGACCACGAGCCGGCCTGGGACCGGCTGCGCGCGCTGGGCGTCGCCGAGTACTTCGTGGCACCGCAGATCGGCTGGGGGCGCAAGTCCGACGCCGTCCGACGCATCGCCGACCAGCTCGGCTTCGCGCTCGGCACCATCGCCTTCATCGACGACCAGCCCGCCGAACGGGCCGAGGTCGCCTACCACCTTCCGCAGGTGCGCTGCTACGACGCCGGCCTGGCCACCACCCTGCTCGACCGCCCCGAGTTCACCCCGACGTCGGTGACCGTGGACGCCCGCCGTCGCCGGCAGATGTACCAGGCCGGTCAGCGGCGGGCGGACGAGCAGGCCCGGTTCACCGGCCCCGCAGAGGACTTCCTCCGCTCACTGGACCTGGCGATGCACATCCGGCGGGCCGACGCCGCGACCCTGTCCCGGGTCGAGGAGCTGACCCTGCGAACCAGCCAGATGAACGCGACAGGCGTGCACTACCCGGACCGGACGCTGCGGACCCTGATGGCCGACCCCCGCTACGAGGTCCTGGTCACGACGCTGACCGACCGCTTCGGGCCGCATGGCGCGGTCGGCGTGCTGGTCCTGGAGAAGCACCCCGAGGTGTGGCATCTGCGGCTGCTCGCCACCTCATGCCGGGTGGTGTCCTTCGGCACCGGCACGGTCCTGCTGACCTGGCTGGTGGACCAGGCCGCCCGCGCCGGGGTACACCTGATCGCCGACTTCCGGCCCAACGACCGCAACCGGATGATGGAGGTCGCCTACCGGTTCGCCGGCTTCGACGAGGAGCGCTGCGCCTGCCGGGACCGCATCGCCGTCGACGCCGACCGCGCCGTCCAGCGACTACACCTGATGGCCCGCCGGCAACCCGCTCCCTCGACGTTCCACCTGACCGCCCCCGACCTGGCCGGCCCGGCGTCCGTCGGCGCGGGCTGACCGCCCGGACCCGTCCTCCACCGGCCCGTACGCGCCGTCACGGCCGATGGATCGGGCGGACCGCTCAACCGTTCTGGCGTTCGAGCTCGTGCCAGCGGGCGAGCAGTGTCCTGCGGTAGGCCCGGGCCCGGGCGAGCAGTACGCCCGCCACGACGGTCAGGGCCACGCCGAGACCGCCGACAGTGAGGACGCCCACGGGCCCGGCACGCATGACGGCGACCGTCACCATGCCGACCGTCATCAGGACGCTGAAGGTGACCGCGAGCCGGGCGGCGATCACCCGGTCGACAGCGAACAGCGGGCGACGGGCCAACGCCCAGCCCGCGAACCCGGCCCATGCCATCCCGACACCGATCATCGCGACGAACGCGATCCTGGTTCGTAGCGGCAGCGCGCCGGGTTCGGTGGCCAGCAGCAGGCCGATGGTCACGGCTGCCGTCAGGCCGCCGAGCCCCACCACGAGGAGGCCGACCCGTCGCGGCAGCGACAGCCCCCGCATGACGTCGTCAGGGCCGTACGAGGGACGCTCGGTCATCCTGAATACCCCTTCTCAAGCATGTGGTCACGCAGCATCCGGCGCGCGCGGAACAACCGGGACTTCACCGTCCCCACCGGGACTGCCAGCACCTGCGCACACTCCTCCAGTGCCAGGTCGTACAGATAGAACAAGATCAGCACCTCGCGCTCGCAGACGGGCAACCCCGCCAGGCCTTCGATGACCTGCGCCTGGTCCAACACCGCGGCGACGTCGTCGTCCCCCGCCTGCTCACTGTCGGGCGGATCGGCCCGGCGGTACGTGTCCCGCAGGTGATCCATCACCGAACGCCGGGCGATCGTGAAAAGCCAGGGCGCGAACCGGTCCGGCTCCTTGAGCGCCGGCAGCGCCTTCAGCACGCCAGCCCACACCTCCTGGCTCACATCGTCGGCCAGGCCGGCCCGGTCGAGCATGCGCCGCACATAGCGCCACACCGGCTCGTGCCAGTACCCGACCAGCTCGGCCAGCGACCGTCGGTCTCCCAGCTGCGCCCGCACGACGAGTAGTGCGTCGCGTCTGACCCGATCCACATCGTCTCCGCCCGTATCGCCTGCCACACCCCTACAGTCGCCCGGCAGGCCGCCGAGGTTCACGGCGTCCGCCGTCGGCGGTACCGGTCTTGGGGCGGCCGGCCCCGTGGTCGGATCGGCCCAGCGGTGAGTAGGCGTTGCTCCCGATCTCTGCGGCTCTTCACGATGATGCCATCCAGCCGTCACTTTCATCGAAGATGGTGACTGCATCTGCTCTCGATGGCGACCAGGAGGCACGGCATGGCACGACCGACCACGAAGACGCCCGGACTCGCGCGGCCCCGGGTGCGCGCCGTGACGCTGGCGCTCGCCACGTTCGTCGGCGCGGCCCTCTCGGCCGGCATCGCGGGGACGGCGGCGGCGACGCCGCCGGGGATCCCGTCGAAGGCGACCGCGCAGTCGCAGCTCAACGCCCTCACCGTCGCCGCCGAGGGTTCCACCAGCGGCTACTCCCGGGACCTGTTCCCGCACTGGATCACCGTCAGCGGCAGCTGCGACACCCGTGAGCAGGTCCTCAAGCGTGACGGCACCTCGGTGGTGGTGAACTCCTCCTGCCAGGCCACGTCGGGGCGCTGGTACAGCCCCTACGACGGAGCCACCTGGACCGCCGCATCCGACGTCGACATCGACCACATGGTCCCCCTCGCCGAGGCATGGCGCTCGGGCGCGAGTTCATGGACGACCAGCCGCCGGCAGAGCTTCGCCAACGACCTGTCCGGCCCTCAACTGATCGCGGTGACCGACAACGTCAACCAGGCCAAGAGCGACCAGGACCCGTCGACGTGGCAGCCACCGCTGTCGTCGTACCGGTGCACCTACAGCAAGATGTGGATCACCGTGAAGTACACCTGGGGCCTACGGCTGCAATCGTCGGAGAAGTCCGCCCTGCAGAGCATGCTCAACACCTGCTCCTCCTGACCGCCGCTCCCGCAGGGCCGGTCGACACGGTGCGGGGGAGGGCGGCGGCCGCGCCGAGGACTCCGGTGAAGGCGCAGGACAGGCAGCGGTGCCGAAAAGCCACGTTGCGACGCGGGGACCATCCGCCCTACCGTGTCCGACATAGACCTGTGCGGATCGACTGTCGGGGGACGTGTATGCGTGCGATGGCCGCTGTCGTGGTCGCCTGCCTCACCGTGGCCGTCGCCCCGGCCGCGCCGGCCAGCGGGGCGACCCTCGCCTGGCGTTCCTGCCCCGGTGTCGACGACAGACGCCTGCGCTGCGCCACCGTCCAGGTGCCGCTCGACCACGCGCGGCCGGCCGGCCCGACGATCGACATCACGATCTCCCGGCTCCCCGCGACCGACCCGGCGCTGCGCCGCGGCGTACTGGTCACCACCGGTGGCGGGCCGGGCGGCGCCGGCGTCCCCGAGCCGCTGAACCTCGCCGCCGTCGTCGACCCCGCAGTGCTCGCCCGCTACGACATCGTCGGGTTCGACATGCGCTTCGTCGAGCGCAGCACCCCGATCACCTGCGGCCAGCCGGAGGAGGAACCGGGCGGCTACTGGGTCCGCACCGCGACGTACCAGTCCCTGGCGGACACCGCCGCGCAGGCCCGCGCGTACGCCCGCGCCTGCGCCCGGCACGCCGGTTGGGCGCTGCCGTTCGCCACGACCGCACAGGCCGCCCGCGACATGGACACCATCCGGACAGCGCTCGGCGAGCGGAAACTGTCCTTCCTCGGAGGTTCGTACGCGGCGATGCTCGGCGTCGCGTACGGCACCCTGTTCCCGCACCGGGCGGACCGGTTCGTGCTGGACAGCCCGGTCAACTACGACCTCGCCTGGCGTCCCTACGAGCTGGCCCGGATCCCGGCCTTCGAGGAGAACTACGCCGCCTTCACCGGATACCTCGCCGACAACAGCGCAACGTTCGGACTCGGCGCGACGCCGACCGAGGTCGCGGCAACCCTCAGCCGGGCCTTCGCCGGGGCGGCGACCGAGCCGATCGTGGCCGGAGACCACGCCTGGACCGCCGGCGAACTGGGCTCCCTGACGGTCATCGCGACGTACTTCGAGCATCTGTGGCCGGTGGTCGCGACCGACCTCGCCGCCATCCTCGCCCACCGCCCGCCACCGATCCCGCTCGACCCGCGACCGGCCCCGCTGCCCGGCACCCCGGGTGTGCCGGCGGACAACCACACCGCGGTCAACACGGCATTCCGCTGCGGCGACGACGCGTGGCCGCGCGACCCGGCGACCTACCGCCGCGACCTGGCCCGACTCGGCACCCGCTATCCCGTCTTCGGCCCGTCGATCGCCAACCTCAACCCCTGCGCCTTCTGGCCGGTCAGCCGAGACAACACGCCGCCGCTCGCCGGCAACCGGGCACCGGCGGCGCTCGTCGTCGCCGCACTCCGCGACGCCTCGGTGCCACCGGCCAACTCGATCGCAACCGCCCGGGCCATCACCGGATCCCGGCTGGTCACCGTGGACAGGCGGACCCATGCGCCGGTCCTCAACGGCCCGGCCGACACCTGCCTGACGGGCGCGGTCACCGCGTACCTGGTGCACGGGCACCTGCCGGAGCACGACACGGCCTGCTGAACGTGCCCGTCACGCTGGCCGCGGCTACGCGGGGAAGTGCCTCCACCGCCCTTCGGAGATGACCTCGACGGTGCCGTCGGTCACCGTGATGGCCGTCTGGTCGTCGATCGCGTACGCGGGACCCGCGATCTCGGCCGCCCAACTCTCGGCATCCGCCATGGTGTTGTCCGGTTCGAGACCCAGGTGCGGGAAGATCGAGAAGTCGACGACCCCCAGCGTGTGATCGTCGGGTGCGGACTGCCACTCGACGAAGGTGGCACCGATCCGGGGGGCCAGCACCATACTCCCCGCGCTCAGCCCCACCCACACGGTGTCCCGCAGCGACGGCAGGAGATCCGCCAGCCCGGACTGCCGCATCCAGTGGCACAGGTACGCCGCATCGCCGCCGGCCACGAGGATGACGTCGGTCTCCCGGACCCAGGGGATCCAACGCTGCTCGCCGATGCTGGGCAGCGCCGTCAGCTCGAGCACACCCAGCGACTTCCAACCCAGGCCGCACATGGGCAGTGGCGTCTGACCGGTTACGAACCGCCAGGCCGAGGCGGGCCCGGACATGGGATTGCCGTACAGCGCCGTGGGGACGCACAGAGCGTTGGAATCGGCGACCGGCTTGCCCAGCAGGTCGACCAGCGCACCGTGGATGCTCGGGTTCGTGACACCCGCGGAGGTGAGAAGAAGCCGCACGCCTGCCTCCCGTACGTGGCGCTCAGCGACCGGGCGGCTGACCGGTGCTGTCCGCGGCCTCCGGCTCGGTGGCGTCCCGCGCCGCCCCGACCGGGGTCGCGGCGTCCGGGGTCGCGGTGGTCTGCAACTGGTACGACCGGTAGGTAAGCCAGAGTGCGACCAGCCCGGCGATGGACGCCGCCACGCTGGCGATCTGGTCGGCGAGGTCCGGTCCGAGCGCCAACACCCCGACGACGATGACCAGGACCGCCAGCCCGCCGAGCGCGACGGTACGGACCTGTTGTCGGGCCAGGTGCGCCGTCCAGCGGCGCGGGATCACCCTGGTCGCCAGCTCCGCCAGGATGATGCCGGCCATTACCAGGATCGGCACCTGCCACGGCTCGACCTTCACGGAACCTCCTCCACTTCGGTCATGCGAGCGCCGCCTTCATGGCGGCGATGAACTCCGAGGTCAGTTCCGAGGTGGATACGGGATCACTGCGCACCAGGCGGGCGGTGTGGTCGACGAAAACCTCGGCGAACGTGCGGTACCCCGGGTGCATCGGTCGGGGTCGGGCATTCTCCACCGCACCCCGTACTGCTTCCAGATGCGGGATGACCGCCCGGAGGTTCGGGTCGTTGTACGCCTCGGCGAGGGTCGGGGCGAAGCCGTGCCCGGCGAGGACCTTCTGGGCTGCCGTGCCGGTCATGAAGTTGATGAACCGGATGGCCTGCTCGGGGTGGGGACAGGTGCGCACCAGCGCGAGGCTCTGGCCGCCGAGCACCCCGTAGGCCAGCGGGCGCACCTGGATCTTCCCGGCCAGCAGGTCAGCGTCCTTGCGCTGCTGGAGTTCGCGGTACTTCACCGGCCAGTTGCGCATGAACGTCGGCTTCTTCTCCACGAACGTGTCCAGGCTGGCGTTCTCGTCGCTGGAGCGGGTGATCTTTCCGGCCTCAATAGCCTCCTGTAATGGTTGCAGCGCTTTCTGCCAGGGTTTCAGCTCGAACAGGATCTCACCGGTCGGGCTGAGCAGGTCAGGGTCCACGGACAGGGCGTGTTCCAGGATGTTGACCAGGAAACCCTCGTTGTAGTTCGATGAGTTGGGGCTCAGTTGGCCGACGAACGAGGCTGTGTCGGCGTTGTCGAGCACGCTCGACAACGTCACCGGGCCGGGCTGGGCGGTCCCGGGGTTGCGCCAGAACAGCATGCCGACGTCGGTGTTCAGCGGTGCGGCCCAGTAGCTGTCCGGGGCGTCCGCGACCTGGTGCAGGTCCTTCACCGAGGTCAGGAAGTTCCGGTCGGCCAGCCGGATCGGGGTGATCAGCTTCTGTGCGGCGAACTCGGGAATGTCGACGACGTCCAGGTTGAGGATGTCGGCACTGCCATTGCGGGCTGCGGTCAACAGCCTCGTGCGTTCGTCACCGGATCCGCCCTCGATCTCGTCGGTCAGCCGGGCCGGAGTGTCGGGGTTGGCCTGGTTCCACATGGCCAGCAGGAGCTTGCGGGCACCGGTGGGGTCGGCGCCGGTGGCGAGCCGAAGCTCGACCGGCGGCGGGCGGTGCCCGCCGGGCAGCAGGTAGACCGCCGAGGCGCTCAGCGCACCGCAGGTCAGCACCCCGCTGAGGAAGGAGCGCCGCGAGTACTGCTCGGACATGTGCGGACTCCTTCGATCCAGGACGGTCACATGCGCGCAACGAGTCATTCATCACATTACGCTTTGGCGTTGATGAATGACGAGCCTGGCCGGTCCACCCGGTGGAGGCCGTGCTGTCGGAAACCGGATTCCATCAGCCCTGTCGGGAAGCCATTACGCCGACGCAATTGTCTCCTGTGGGATATGCAATCTTGGGCGGGTGCTGTCGCATGGGGACCCGACAAAGCCGGGCGAGAACATGGTTCGGTGTCCCGGAACCAGGGGATGAGGACGACACACGGAGGTGGCTCGCACAGCACGGCGACGGGGAGTTGGTGCTCGCGGCACTGGCGACGGCGGCCTCCCTCGGCCTGGTGGTGACCATCTTCGTCGCGCTCGGCACCCTGCTCGGCGTGACCGCGAGCCTGGGGACGTCGCTGCTGCAGACCTGGTGTGAACCGGAGTACCGGGGCAGGGTGCTGGCGGTGCTGGCACTGGTGGCGTTCGCCGCGATTCCGCTGGGCAATCTGCTGATCGGTGTCCTGTTCGCGCATCTCGGCCTCGCCACGGCCCTGCTGGTGCACGCGGCGGTCGCGACCACCGCCACCGCCGCGTTCCTGTCCCGCCCCACCCTGCGTCGCGCCGGTCTGTAGCCGGGGTGGACGCGGCGCGCCCCGGCCGGCCCCGGGCGGCGACCGCGAATCCCGGTGGCCATGTCGACCCGGCTGATGGATGATCGACATCTGGGTCGTTAGCTCAACTGGCTAGAGCATCCGACTGAGTAGCGCGTCCGCCCTCCGCTCGTGCGGCGATGGGTGCGCTTCCTTCTCCCTGTTGGATCGGAAGGTTCGGGGTTCGAGTCCCCGGCGACCCACTGCGCCACCGGGCGCCACCACCCGCCAGAGCCGACCGGAACGGAGGAGCACGTGATCGAGAAGCTGATCATCCAGAAGACCCTGCGCGTGCCGGCGAGCACGGCCGGGCCCGGTGACGGCACGCCGGTGGCCCGACAGCTGGACGCGGCGCTGCTCGGCGTCGGGTTCTCGGCCTCGCGGGCCCTGCTGGAGCACGTCGGCGGCCTGGCCCCCGGGCCGGCGCTGGATCTCGCCGCCACGGTCGTCTCGGCGGTACGCGAGCTGGTCGGCGACCACGTCCAGCACAACGCATACTTCATCGGTTTCCCGCACGACGTGCCGGACACCGTCGAGTTCTGGGTCGACCGGCTGCGGGCGGCCGTGCTCGCCGGTGGGGGCACGGCGACCGACGCGCAGCTGCGCGACGCCGCCCTCGCGGGCGGGGTGAACCTGCTCGACCTGCCGGCCTACGGCACCTACCAGCACACCTACGCGGAGCTGCTGGCCGCACACGACACGCTGGTCACCGCGGCCGGTGACCGGGTGACCCTGCTGCATCTCGGTGACACCGTCGAGGTGGAGGCGGAACGGCTCTACCTGGCCATGGCCGGCAGCCCGACGCCGCACGGCGAGGCCGACCTCGCGATCCTCGGCGAGCTGGCGGTGGCCTGCGCGGACGGCGCGCAGCCCGCCGAGATCCCGGTACGGGAGAACCGGGCCGTCCTCAACGGGATCCGCCTCGTCCTCGGCCGGCCGCTGGTCGGCGTGGACACCACGACCGACGTGCTGCGCCTCGCCTGCCAGGTCTCCGGCGGGGACGTCTCGCTGGCGGCACCCACCCGGTTTCGTGCCTTCCGCCGCCCGGAGCGGCGGATGCTGCTGGCCGCGCTGAACGAGGTCGTCGCCGCGCACCCGGACAAGCTCGGTGACGTCGCGCGCTACGCGGAGCGCTGGAAGCGGCTCGGGGAGCGGCTGCACCCGCACGAGTACGACCAGTGGCCGCACGCGCAGGCGGTGTTCACGGTCGCGCGTGGCGAGCGGAGGGTGCACAACCTCGCCGGCCGGGCCGAGACGGCGATCCGCGCCGGTGCCATCGGTCCGGCCGCATCGGTGCTGTCGGCTGCGCCGGGCCTGCTCCTGCGCTCCGCCGACCGGCTGCTGCGGTTGGCGTCGGCGTCGGAGCGGACCACGGTCGTCGACGCGGTCACCGGCGCGCTCGGCTCGGCATCGGGCCGGGTGCTGCTCTCGCTGCGGGAGCACGTCGACAACCGACTGACCCCCGCCTCGGCCCGGATGTATGCGAGCCGCTCCCGCACCGCGTGGGTCGGCCCCGACGAGCGGCCGCCGCTGCCGGCCGGGCTGGTGGCCGAGCTGTCGTCGCTGCTCGACGCCGAGATCACCGCCCGACTGCCGCAGTGGCACCGACCGCTGCTGGTGGATCCGCAGGTGCTCGACGTCGCCCTGCCGCTGTCCGGCAAGGCCGCCGAGGGGGGCTTCGCCGTCATGCCCAGGGGCTCGCGGGCGTCGGTCTCCGGTGAGCTGCTGCGCTTCTTCACCTACTGGCGGCAGACCAGCCGCCGCACCGACTACGACCTGTCGCTGCTGCTGCTCGACGACGACTTCCACGGTGCCGGTCAGGTGTCCTGGACGAACTACCGGCACGACGGCGTGGTGCACTCCGGCGACGTCACCGACGCGCGCGACGGCGCGACCGAGTTCATCGACGTCCCGCTGACCGTCGGCGGACGGTACGTCGTTCCGCAGGTCAACATCTATGCGGGCGAGTCGTTCGACGAGGTCGCCGAGTCGATGTTCGGGTACCAGACCCGGGCGCGGGACCAGCGCGGTGCGCCGTTCGACGCCCGGACGGTGCGGGCGCGGTCGCAGCTACGCGGCCAGGGTCGGGTGGCGCTGCCGATGGTGTTCGCCAGGAACGAGGGCGGCTGGCAGGCGGTGTGGCTGCACCTGTACCTGCCGGGACGGCCGTCGTTCAACCGGGTGGAGGAGAACACCTTCACCACGGCCGACCGGGTACGGGCACTGATGGAGCGGCGGTACCTCACCGTGTCCTACCTCGTCGACCGGTGGCGCACGCGGGCCGAGGTGACGACGTGGGACGGCCGGCTGCCGGACGAGCCGGTCACCTTCGTCGGCATCGAGGCGCCGGAGAACCTGCCGGACGGATCGGAGGCGTTCACCCTGGGCCGACTCAACGAGTTGATCCCCGGGTAAGCTGTGACAGTCGAGGCCATGCGGGTGCTTCCTGCTGTTCCGTTCGATTCGGGACCTCCGCGCAAGCGGAGGATCTGGTATTCAGCCCCCGCGCTCTCCTCGATGTCCGGTCCCTCTGCGGAGACCCGGAGAGCTCCAACCGTACGAACCCTCTCCGCGTGACGTGACCCGCCAGGCAGAGGGCCGCCGCCTGCTGGAGACCAACCGGACGACCTACCCGCCGGCCGGCACCAGCTCGACCCCGCAGTCTCCACCTGGACCCGGTCCGCCCCACCACCCCACGGCACGATGTACCACGGCCGCCACGCACGGGCCTGGTCCCGACGGCACAGGAACCGCCGGCACCAGGCCCGGACCTGCCACGACTGACGGCGTGGCCTCCCGCCGGCCGTCGCGGTCTCAGCCGACCCGCACCAGGTCGAACCGGTCGTACACCATGCTGTAACCGCTGGAACCCGGGTTCCTGCCCACCGCCACGGCCCGCAGAGTGTGGTTGCCCGCGGACAACGACAGGGTGCCGTAGTCGGCCGCATAGTAGGCGGCATTCCCGTACTCGTCCTGCGGCGGACCGACCATGACACCGTCGACGTAGAGGGCCTGGAACGCCCGGTTGATGTTGCTCTTGAGGAGCGCACGCAGGTGGTACACCCCGGATGTACTCACCGGCAGCGTGAACTGGAGATACTGACCCGCCGCGGTCCCGTCCAAGGCGGTGGCCGCGCCGCCGCTGGCGCCGGCCTCGGTGAAGACCCGGCCGGTCTGGCCGGGAGAGGCGGCGGTCGACAGCGACTCCGCCTCGTACCTGGTGACCGGCGCGCTCGCCGTTGCCGGGGTGACGAGCACCTTGTACACGGCGCTGCCGGGCAGCGTGCCGAGCGCGAGGGTGACGCCTCCCAAGGACAGCGCCACGTCCGCGTCGAGCACAACCGTCGGCGTGGACAGCGTCGGCGTGTTGGCCACCCGCTCCGCCCGCACGTGCACCACGTCGGACGACGCCAGCGCCGACGCGTTGTTCAGCCGTAGCGAGACCCCCTGGTCACCGCTGGTCTGATTGCCGATGAGCAGGACACCGCGACGCTGGCCGGTGTCCAACGACCCCAGCGCGTCGACAGTGGTCGCAGACGATGAGGTGACGTCGACCATCCGGCCGGTCATCGTCTTGTAGGTGTTGTAGTTCCACCAGACACCCTTGGGTAGCGTGCCGGTCGCCTTGTCGGCGGAGTTGCCCAAGGTCGCGATGAAGTTGCCGTCGCTGCCGATGTAGTCCCAGTCCGAGGCCAAAGCGTCTTCCAGACCGTTGGGGACGCTGCGCTCGAACTGTGCCAGCCACCGGACGTTCGGCCCCGCCGCCCAGGCATCCGCGTTACCGTAGCTGCTGCCCTGGTACTCGGTGATCGCGATCGGCATCGGGGTGATGCCGTTGGCCTGCATCCAGCTTCTGATCTGTGCGGTGTGACCGGGCACATCCGTCGGGGTCGGGTTCAGCTCGTGCCAGGACAGGACGTCGGGCAGGCAGCGGTTGTCGCGACAGTAGGTGAGGAACTGCTGGAGCTTGGTGAAGTTGTAGGCGCTGAGCTCCGGTGCCTCGACCCGGTACGACGAGTTGCGGGCCTTCACCGCGTCGTAGGCCACCTTGTGTGCCTGGAAGTAGGTGGTGGTGTAGAGGTTTCCCCACTGCGCTTCCGGCTCGTTCCAGGGGATCCAGGCGTTGACCCGGTAGCCCTTCTGCTCCGCCTCGGACATGACACCGTTGACGATGGTCGTCCACGTGCTGAAGTTGCCGTTGTCACCCGGACGGTAGTTGCGGTACGGGCTGTTCGGGTTCGCCGAGTAGTAGTAGAGGCCGACCCGCAGGTTCGCGCCGGTCGCCGAGACCCGCCGGTATGTGGCGGGGTCGTAGAGGCTCGGCAGGTTCGGGTGGTAGTCGGCACCGCGCTGCGACCTGACCTTGACACCGTCGACGAGATACTGCGCGGGCGAGGACGCCGAGATGCCGTGCAGGAAGCCACTGGCGATCTGGGTGGCCGCTCCTCGGTCGGAACCGTAGTCGACGGTGATCGTGGTGGTGGCCGCCGCCGACACGGCGTCAGTGGTGGCCGTTACCACGCCGGCGGCCACCAGAACACCGACGGCCACAGCGGCCACCGATCGTCCTGTACGGGGAAAGATCATCGGTCTTCTCCTGACGAGATCCGGGGACGGGAGGTGCCCGCCGGAGGCCCGGCGGGCGGTCGGAACTCGCACCGTGCGGCGGTGCGCGGTGCGCGGTGTGTGGTTCGGCCGGAAAGCCGCACCGGTGGTGGAGCGGCTGACCGGTGCCCGGCCCCGGCGTTCACGTCACCGGTAGGGGCTGAGCCGGCCACACATGCCGAACGGACGCCGGTCGGGCGCGGGCGCTGCCTGCGAATGGACCCTGGCCTCGGCCAGATGGAAGCCCGAGCCCTCGGCCAGCGAGCGCAGGCGGCGCCGTACCTCCGCGAGGGAGGCGGCCGGGCCGGCGTCGAGAATGCGATGCCACTGGGCGGTCCGGGCACCGGTCAGGGACACCGCGGCGTCGTACAGTGCCCGCAGCGACGAGGTGTCACCGCGAGCCAGGTCTCGCTGGATCCCGAGGTAGCCCTGCACCGCGAGATCGCGGCGACGGCGGGCGCGATGCCCCGCCGCGGGGGAGTGGGTCGGCTCCGGTCCGAGATCGGCAGCCTCGGCGTAGGCGGCCGGGTCGGCGAGGACCTCCGGCGGAAATGTGAGTACGGCGTCCCCTGCCTCCGGCAGCCCGCAGTTCTCCATGATGACCACCACCCTGAGGTCGCCGAAATTGACCGCCCGGTGCACGGTGCCCGGGGTGAAACAGACGACGGTGCCCGGCAGCAGCGGGGTGGTGGCGGGACCGGCGAGGGTCAGGGTGTGCAGTTCGCCGCGGCCGCCGACCACCACGTACGCCTCGGTACACGCCGTGTGCAGGTGCGGTGAGCCGCCGTGGCAGCCGTCGGATGCCGCCCAGGGATAGACCTCGAGCCCGGAGACACCGATGCCGTTGGGGAGGTTCACCACGGGTTGTCCTCCAGGTACCGCTCGACGCGACCGGCATTCCAGACACCGTCGGCGACGACGACGCGGTACCGTCGCCGCAGGGTCGTCCCGGCCGGGAGGACCACCTCCTCCGCGAACGCCAACGACGGATTGACCGCCGCGAAGGGCTCGTTGCGCACGAACCAGACGGGCGGGCTGTCCTCGGCGGACGGGTCGGGGACAACGACCAGGGTCGAGGCCGCGTCCACGACATCGTGCGGACTGGTGTACGCGAGCCACGCCGCCCGTTGCCCCATCACACCGGGTCCCTCCAGGCCACCGGCGGCGAGGATGGTCCCGCCGGTCAGATCCCTTGGCCCACGCCAGAACAGGCCGCTGTAGCCGGCCGCCTCGCGGCCGAAGACGGTGGGACTGCCAATTTCCAGCCCCTTCCCGCTCACATTGGTCAGCGCGCTGGCGATGGTGAGTTCCCACGTGCCGGCCACCTCGTCGACGTCGTGTACGGAGATGTCCCGGTGTTCCTCGATCCAGGGCCGGCCCCTGGCGCTGTGCCAGTGCACCCGCTCGGTGAGGTCGAGTCGGTCGACGCCGACGTCGAACCGGGAGAACGCCTGGTGGCGCAGTGACCCGACGTTGTCGAGCCGCTGGTAGCTCTCATCTCGGACGTAGCTGTAGCCGCCCCAGAAGTTCTGCCCCGACAGATGGGAGATCGTCATCGCGACACCCTTGTGCCAGCGGTGGTCGTGGGGACGGTGCGCCGAGACGAGATTGCCGGCGGTGGTGAGCACCGGGTGGAAGAAGGGCGCCGGGCACTCCCACGGGTCGGTCTCGGCACCGTACACGTAGGACACCAGATCCTGGTCGCGGAGGCTGACGGTGACGGCCGTGCCGACGTCGTGCCGGACGCGCAGGGCCTCACCGGCCGGGAATCTGCGGTTCATGCGTTGCTCCTTGCCGGCGCCCAGCCGACCGTGTCGCCATGCAGGGCGTGGTAGAAGGGGTTCTGTGGGACGAGTTCGGTGCGCCGCACCGACCGACCGGTAAGGGCTGACTGGTATAGCGCGGTGACGAGTTCGAGAGTGCTCCGGACACCCGCTCCGCTGGCCGGTGGACGCGTACCCGCCCGCAACGCCGCCAGCAGCAGCGGAAACTGGGCGGCGTGCGAGCTGGGTACGTCGGGCGTCGGCGTGCGCCACCGCTGGCGGCGCTGTTCGGGCACGTGCGGGGCGGCGGTGTACGTCCAGTCGCTGTCGCGGTAGCCGTACAGGTGGGTCAGTTCGACTGTCGCGTCGGACAGGTCGATCCGTAGATAGCTCTCCTCACGAGGCGACAGGATGCTGTTGGTGACGCTCGCCAGCGCGCCGTTGGTGAACCGCACGAGTGCCAACGACACGTCCTCGGTCTCGACGTCGCGGTCCAGCCGCCCGGCCAGCGCGGTCACCTCCTCCCAGGGGCCGAGCAGGGTCAACAGCAGGTCCATTTGGTGGATGCCGTGTCCCATGGTCGGGCCGCCGCCCTCGGACGCCCAGCTACCGCGCCAGGGGACGGTGAAGTAGGCGGGCGGGCGGTACCAGGTGGTCGTACACTGTGCCAACAGTGGACGGCCCAGCTCACCGGCGGCTATCAGGTCGGCGGCGTGCATTCCGGCGGAGCCGAACCGGTGCTGGAACACCACCGCGGCATAGGCCCCACTGGCCTGCTCGGCGGCGGTGATCCGGTCGAACTCGGCAAGTGTGCGACACGGCGGCTTCTCCACCCAGGCCCAACTGCCGGCCGCCAGGACCGATTCGAGCTGCCCGATGTGCTCGGCCGGCGGTGTGCACACGTGCACCAGGTCCGGTCGTTGCGCGGCGAGCATCTCGTCGACGTCGGTGTACCCGGCCGTGATGTCGGCGCGGGCGCAGAACTGCGCGACCCGGCCGGGGTCCACGTCAACCGCGGCGACCAGTTCGACCCGGTCCCGGTGAGCCTGGATCGTGGGCAGGTGACTGCCGGTGGCGATGCCGCCGGTCCCTACGACGGCCACCCGGATGCGCTCGTCCCGACCTGTCATGCGGTGCGCTCCTTCACGCTGGTGCGGTTCATCGGTCAGACCGTCCGTCCCGCGCGGCCACCGCTGTCGGATCGACCAGCCGCAGGGCGACGAGCAGCAATGCGAGGGTGGTCGACATGTAGACGGTCGCCATGGCGTTGATCTCTTGAGAGGCGAGTTCCCCGGCCTGGACCGCCGCGCCGTACAACGCGACGACGAGGGTCTGACTGTCCGGACCCGAGACGAGGAAGGTCAGTTCGAACTGACCGACGACCCGTACCAGGGTCAGGACACCGGCTGCGAGCAGGCCGGGGACCAGGAGCGGACTGAGGATGTGAACGAAGACCCGACGACTGGTGGCGCCGCAGACCCGGGCCGCCTGCTCGACGCGGGGATCGATCTGCTCCACGAACGGGATGAGCACCAGAACCGCGAAGGGGATGGCCGGGACGAGGTTCACCAGCACGATCCCGGCCAGCGTGTCGTTGAGTCGCAGCCGGTAGACCAGGGTCGCCAGCGGCACGGCGTAGGTCATGACGGGCAGCACCTGCGGCACGAGGAACAGGACCAGGAGCAACCGGCGACCCGGGAAGGTCAACCGGGCCAGCACGTAGGCGGTCGGCAGCGCCATCGCCAGCGTCACCGCCACGACGGTCACCCCGACCTCGACGGTGGTCACCAGCAGCCGTCCGAGACCGAAGGTGGTCCACGACTGCGCGTACCAGCGGCCGGTGTAGCCGCGCGGTAACCAGCCGTCGGCAAGCTGCGTGGTGAGCGAGGCGAGCAGGACGCTGGCCACGGCCAGCAGCAGGCCCCCGACGAATACCCACAGCCCGCCCCAGGTGACCGCGCCGGTGAGGGTGTACCCGACCGGGCGGCGTCCGGCCCCGGCGGGGGGCAGGGCGGTCTCCCCGGTGGACGTGGCGGCCATGTCGGTCATCCCTTGCCTCCGGTGGTGGGCCCGCGGTGCAGCAACCCGCGTGCCCACAGCACGAGGCCGAGGACCGCCAACTGGACGACCGCCATCACCACGGCGGCCGCGGACGCGGTGGGGTAGTGCCCGTAGCTGTACTCGGTGTAGGCGATCTTCGACAACACACGGGTGGGACCGGCGTCGTTGCCCACCAGGGTGGCGGAAGGGAACACCCCGAACGCCAGCACGAAGGAGAGACAGAACGTGATCGTCATCCCGGGCAGCAGCAGCGGGAAGATCACCAGCCAGAACCGCTGGGCGGGCCGCGCACCGCAGACCGCAGCGGCCTTCTCCAGGCCGGGGTCGATGCCTGAGGTGTAGCCGACCATCAGCAGGAATGCGAAGGGAAGTCCGGTGAACACCAGCGACAGCAGCACCCCGGTGACGTTTCCGACCAGGGGCAGCGGCCGGTCGATGGCCCCGACGCCGAGCAACGCCCGGTTGAGCCAGCCGGACGGGCCGAGGAACTCCTTCATCGCCGAGGCGACGAACACGGTGCCCAGGGTCATGGGGACCAGAACGACAGCGATGAGGGCGCGTTTGGCCCGAACCCGGCCCCGCATCCGTAGGCGATCGGCACCGCCAGCACCACGTTGATCACCGAGGCGGTGAGCGCCAGCGCAAGCGTGATCAGGATCGACCTGCGGCTGCCATGGTTGTTGACCAGCCGGTCGGCGAAGAAGTCACGATAGGCCGAAGACCAGCCCTGAGCGCCCTGGAAGGACAGCCCGATGCCGTAGCACACCGGATAGACGAAGAACACGACCATGAACAGCACACCGGGCACGACCAGCCACACCGTCGACGGGACGCCCCGCCGACCGGTCCGGTCCCGCCACCGCAGTAGGTGATCCCCGACGGTCCTGCCCGCGCTCACGACGACTGCCCGCCAACCAGCAGGGCACGGTCCGGTGTCGGCATCTCCGCCTGTGGCCGAGCGAACAGCCGTACCCGGTTCGGCGCGACGACGGCGACCGCCTGTTCGCCGGGCCGGAACGACTGCTCCGACCGGCAGTGCAGGAGATGGCCACCGGGTCCGCTGCCCTCGATGGCGAAACCCCGACCCTGGTACTCGCACACCCGTACGTCGAGCGGCACCTCGTTGCCGGAGTTGGCGGTCGGTTGCCGGACGAGCAGCAGATCCTCGGGCCTGATCATCGCGACGGCTGGGCCCGGGGCGGGCCTGTCGGCGCCGTGCCCACCGACCCGCAGCACCAGGGCGCCGGCGTCGAACACCCCGCCTGCAAGCGTCCCCGGCAGACTGTTGCGGTAGCCGACGAACCCGGCCACGAACGCGTTGGCGGGCCGCTCGTACACCTCGGCGGGCGTGCCGACCTGCTGGACCGCGCCGTCGCGGAGCACCATTATCCGGTCGGCGAGGGACAACGCCTCGGTCTGATCGTGCGTCACATAGATGGTGGTAAGGCCGAGCTGCTGGTGCAGCGCCCGGATCTCGGTACGCAGGTCCAACCGTAGGCTCGCATCGAGGTTGGACAGGGGCTCGTCCATCAGAACCAGGCGGGGCTCGACCACGACGGCGCGGGCGATCGCCACCCGTTGCTGCTGGCCACCGGAGAGCTGGCGGGGATACCGGTCGGCCTGCGCCCGCAACCGGACGAGATCGAGGGCCCGCCGCACCCGCTCGGCCCGCTCGGGCTTCGGGCACCCCCGCATCCGTAGGCCGAAGGCGATGTTGTCGGCGACGGTCAGGTGTGGGAAGAGCGCGTAGTTCTGGAAGACCATCCCGATACCACGCTGCTCCGGCGGCAGCCGGTCGATGCGCCGCCCATCCAGGCAGATCGTGCCGGCCGTCGGATCGAGCAGCCCGGCCAACAGGTTCAACGCCGTCGACTTGCCGCAGCCGGACGGACCCAGCAACGCCACGAAATCACCTGCGGGCACGTCGAGGTCGAGGCCCTCCAGCGCGGTGAAGGAGCCGAACTGCCGACGCAGGGCATCGATACGCAGCGCGCCTCCGCAGCCCTGGCCGGTCACTTCTTCGATCCGATCGACCTGTTCCAGATGTCGTACTTCACCTGCACGTGATCGCCCACCACCGGGTTCCTCACCTGCGCGGTTGCCAGCAGTCGGCGGTTGAAGTCCGGGCTTCCGTACCGCTGGTAGCGCGCCTGGGCGTCGGCGGGGGCCATGGACAGGTCGACACCGTGGACGGGGAAGGCGGCGCGGAACGGGATCGTCATCGCCTGTTGCCGGGGCTCCAGCAGGTACGTGACCAGGGCCAGGTTGACGGCGAGCCGGTCCGGGGCCACCCCCCTCGGCACGGCGGCCCACTGGGCGACCTCGATGGTGACCGGGTCATCGAACGCCTGGAGCGCGAACTGGTCGCCGAGCACGCCCTTGGCCTTCATCTGCACGTCGAAGCCGGTCTCGCTCAGCACGATGTCGAGCGACCCCTTGGCGAGCGCGTCGAAGGTGTCGACGGTCTTGGTGGCGTACGACGCCGTGTATCTGTTCAGCTCCGCCAGATAAGCCCAGGTCTTCGTCCAGCTGGCAGGGTCGGCCGGAGTCGGGTCACCAAGCATGTGGGGCAGCGCGTCGATGAACTGGTTGGCCGGCCCGCTACCTGTGGGCACGGCCGCGAACCCGAACCGCCCCGGATGCTCCTTCGCCCAGTCCAGCAGCTCTTGTGGGGTACGCGGTGGATGGGCGACAGTCCGCGTGTTGTACGCGAGAACCGGGCCGTCCGGCTGGCCCGAGATGATCATTCCGTTGCCGTCGAGGGCATCCTGCAACTGCCGCGCCGCCGGAGTCATCACGTCGGCCGGGTCGGGCAGGGCGGCTGCGTAGCCCGGTAGCAGCGGCACCACGGTCTGCTGCTTGGCCAGTAAGGAGAGCCCTTCGGTGCCGGTGAGCACCAGGTCGTCGGTGACATTGCCCGACTGCTGCTGGGCGTAGAGTTTGCCGACGACATCGGTGGGTGTGCCGCTCTCGTACCGTACTGACGACACGAACTGCGGATGTTCCTGGGCGAAGCGTTCGATGATCGGCTTGGTCAGGGCGAGGACGCCGGAGACGTCCAGGATGCGCAGCACGACCGGCCTGGTCGGCAGGTCCGGCACGGTGGTCGGCGGTGCCGCGACCGGAGCGCGCCCCGGGGCGGCGCAGCCGGTGATCGCGACCGCGAGGGCGACGACTGTCACCACAACGGCGGGACGGGATCTCCTCATCGACGATTCTCCTGGTCGTAGCGTTGCGGAGGCCGGCGCGGGCGGCGGTCACCTGTTGCGCGGCCGGGCACGACGAAGCGGTGGAGGGACACCGCATCCCACTCGGGCCGGCTCCGGTGGTCATCGGTGGCGACGGGCACTGTGCGGACCCGGGGGTACGCCTCGACATCGCATGGGTGGTCTGCCGGTGGACGGCATCGCCGGCCGACCGGTGCGGGTACCCGGGAAACTGGCAGTTAATTAGATTGACATCGATGCGTCACGGTTACGATAGTGATCGATCACTTTTCTGTCAACGCCCTTCGACCACCACTGCCCACCAGGGGGAATGAGAAAAATGGCAACCGGGCAACCAGAACCAGCCGGCCGCGCCGGCAAGGCCGCCACGATCCATGAGGTCGCCCGCGCCGCCGGCGTCTCCCACCAGACGGTCTCCCGGTACCTCAGGGGCCAGGGCGGACTCAAACCCCAGACCCTGGAGAAAGTCACCCAGGCCATCGAACGGCTCAACTACCGGCCGAACCTCGCCGCCAGATCGATGCGCACCCGGCGATCAGGCCGGATCACCGTCGTACTGCCCGAGACCACCGACTTCGTGCCGACCCGGCTGCTCAGCGGTGCCACCGACGCAGCCCACGAAGCCGGATACCTACTCGACGTCGTAGGGCTCGAAGGCGACGCCGCGGCCCGAGCCGAGCGGATGCGCACCCTGCTGTCCCCCGAGAACGTGGACGCCGTGTTGTCCTTCACCCCGCTCGCCACCCGGACAGCAGACCTCGACCTGACGTCCTTCCCCGTGCCTGTCCTGGTCGACGGCGAGTACGACGACAACATGCGGGCCCAGGGCGTACTCGCGGACGCCTCGCCGGTAGTCGAGATCGTCGGCCGGCTCGCCGCCGACGGACACCGACGCTTCGCCCACGTCGCCGGCTCCGACCTGTGGGCATCCGCGCGCAACCGCCGCCGGGTCTACGAGACGACAGTGGCGCAACGCGGCCTCACGTCCTGCGCGGTCGTCGACGGCGACTGGACCGTGCGATCCGGCTGGGAGGCGGCCACCACGGTGCTGCCCCGCTGCGGAGCCACCGCCGTGCTGGCCGCCAACGATCGGGTCGCCTTCGGGATCCTCCAGGGACTCCAGAGCCTGGGCATCGACGTCCCCGGCCAGATCAGCGTCTTCGGCTGGGACGACGACGAGATCGGCCACTACACACGTCCCACCCTGTCGACAGTCAGCGTCGACCGGGAACGGCAGGGCCGGGAGGCGATGCGGCGGCTCCTCGCCCTCCTGCGTGGCGAGGAGCCACCGAGCCTGCCGAACCCGTCCGACCTCCACCGCCTCCTGCCCCGCCAATCCACCGGCCCCGCGCCGGAGGTCGCCGCCCGTCAGGCCTAGCTGGTGGTGCAGGTGATGCTGGCCGGCGGGTTGTTGGTGCCGTTCCACGTCGCGGTGAAACCGAACGTGGTGGAGGCGCCTGCGGCGAGCGCACCGTTGTAGGCGACGTTGGCGACCGTAACGCTCGCCCCGCTCTGGGTGTGGCTGCCGTTCCAGATCTGGGTGATCACCTGGCCGTCGGGGAAACTCCAGGAGACCTTCCACCCGTTGATCGGCGTCGCGCCGGCGGTGACCGTGACGTCGGCCTGGAAGCCCCCGGCCCAGGAGTTGGTGATGGTGTACCTCGCCGTCGCCTGGCCGGCCGGTGGCGCGGTCGTGCCGGTCGGCGTCGCGGTGGGGGTGGGGGACGGTGTCGCGGTGGGGGTCGCGCCGACAAAGGTCAGCTTGACCACGTACGCGAGCGCGCTGTACGGAGCGCTCGCCGAGGGCATGGTGACGTGCAGGCCGGACCCGTCCTGGGTGGGCCGGGGCAGGTTGACGTACGTGCCGGCGGTGGAGCCGAGCAGCTGCACGCCGGTCAGGTTGCCCAGGTTCACCCGGCTCGACGTCATCGTCGAGATGGTCAGGGTGCTGCCCGGCCAGCCCAGCACCGTCGCGTACAGGACGGTGTTGTTCTTGTTGCGGGTGAACCGGATGTCCCGGTTGGTGCCCGCGCGTGGGGTGACGAAGGACCCGCCGCCCATCTGGGTGGGTCCTTCGCCGTAGACGGACCAGGCCCGGGTGCCGTAGATCGACTCGCCGAACCGCTTGAGATGGTCGCCGATACCGCGCAGGATCGTCTGCTGCCCGGACGGTATGACACCGTCGGCCGTCGGCGCGACGTTGAGGACCATGGTGCCGTTCTTGCTGACCCGATCGATCAATGCGTGCAGCAGGGCGGTGGTCGAGTAGTAGCCGATGCCCTGGGTGTAGCACCAGCTGCTGCTGGAGACGCTGTCGTCGGTGAGCCAGTACGGCGTCTGGATGCCCGCCGGGCCGCCGCGTTCGTAGTCGTAGACCTCACCGCGGTTGTTGAACCCGTCCTTGTAGGTGGCCACCACGTCCCGGTTCCACGCGACGGCCTTGTTGTAGTAGTACGCCAGGAAGTCGAGCCGCCGTGCCTCGTCGATGCGGCCGAGGTAGAGGTCCTGCCAGATGAGGTCGGGCTGGTAGCCGTCGATGACCTCCCGCAGCTTGTCGGTCCACAACTGCTGCTCGGTGGCGTTGTCGAGCTGACCGTAGAGCTTGCGCAGGGTAGTGCTGGACTGCTGCGGCACGTACTGGTAGTAGCCGCCGAAGTTCCACTGGTGGTGCAGCGAGACGAACAGCTTGAGACCCTTGGCGCGGATGGCGTCGGCGTGCAGCCGCAGCAGGTCCAGCTTCGGGCCGGTCGCCACGGAGTTCCACTCGTTGACCCTGCTGTTCCACATCGAGTAGCCGTCGTGGTGCTCGGCCACCGGCCCGGCGAACCTCGCCCCGGCGTCGACGAACAATTGGGCCCACTCGTTGGGGTCCCAGTTGCCGCCGGCGGATCTGAGCTTCGGCGCGAACTGCACCCAGTTGCCGGCCTTGTCGCGGGCTCCGTTGATGAAGTTGTGGTACGGCCAGGCCGCCGGATCGCCGTACACGCTCTTGTGATGGTTGTTCTCGTACGAGCCGTTGTTGTACATGTTGCGCGGATACCACTCGTTGCCGAACGCGGGGACGGTGAACGCACCCCAGTGGTAGTAGATGCCGAACTTGCCGTCCTGGAACCACTCGGCGGCCGGCGGGTGCTGATCGACCGACGCCCAGGTGGGCGTGTAGCTCTGCGGCCCCGCGGTGGCCAGGGCGTTGCGGACGCCGAGCAGGCCGGTGGCGGCGGCGATACCGGTGGCACCGCCCGCGACGAGCAGTCCGCGGCGGGTCAGTCGGAGGGGGGACGAGGACATTGGACGCTCTCCTGGTCGAACGGTGGTGGGATGACCTGCCGCGGAAGGTGTCACCGGTAGCCGGCGGCGACGATGTTCGCCTGGACGGCGTTCTCGGTGGCGTCGGTGGGGTAGCCAGCGGTCATCACGCCCTCGTAGAAGGTGCCGGCCGCGCCGTGGCTGTTGTCGCCGCCGATGCCGAGGATGATCGCGCCTTCCTTCTTCATCGGGTTGTAGCCAGGCACGTTGGGCCGTACGCCGTTGTAGAAGGTCGACAGACTGCCGGACTGGGCGTTGCCGCCGCGGATGGCCCAGTGGTTGGGCTCGCCCTTGATGATGGCGGTGAGGTAGCGGTGGCTGATGCTGGGGTCGTTGGCGTTGTATTTCTGGTTGACCCCGGAGAACAGACCGTTCTCGAGGTCGGCCATGATCCACGGGCCGTTGCCGGCGCCGTAGCCCCAGACCTTGTTGTTGCCGAAGTAGATGGCCTCCATGGTGCCGTTGCCGTTGTCCCGGCTGTTGGTCTCGGCGTTGCCGTAGTCGAAGCAGCAGCCGCCGTTGTAGTGGGTGCCGTCGAGGATGGCGTACATCCCCTCGGGTTGGTCGCCCTCGGCGATGCCGTTGGTGGTGTTGTTCCGGTAGCCGGTGCCGGGGGCGACGAACACCCCGTACGCCTTCTGGCCGTTGAGCGTGGTGGGGGCGGCGGTGGCGTTGGCGAGGTTGTCGTATCCGCCGGGGGCAGGGCCGGGGAAGCCGCCTGGGGGCGCCTGGGTGAGGTGGTTTCCGCGACCGCTCTGGTCGTAGATGACGGTGATCAGGCAGGTGGTGTTGGCGCAGAAGGTGTCCTGGGCGGCGGCGTTGGCGACTCCGCCGGCGGCCAGGGGGGTGATGTTACGGGTGGTGTTGTCCGAGGCGCGACGGACCTGGTAGAGGTTGCCGGTGTACGCGGCGTACAGGGCCCGGGTGGTGCTGTGCGCCGCCACGCAGGGGGTGTTGCCGGCGGCGTAGAGGTCGCAGGGCAGGCGGGTGCCCGGCGGTGGCGTGGTGGGCGGTGGCGTGGTCGGCGGCGGTGTAGTGGGGGTGACGCCGCCGGTGCAGGTCGTGCCGTTCAGCGTGAACGTGGTGGGTGCCGGGTTGCTGCCGGTCGCCGCGCCGTTGAAACCGAACGAGGTGCTGCCTGCGGTGGGGATGCTGCCGTTGTAGGACACGTTGGTGACGGTGACCTGGGCACCCGACTGGGTGTAGGAGCCGTTCCAGAGCTGGGTGACGGTCTGGCCGGCGTCGAAGCTCCAGGTGAGCCGCCAACTGCTGACCGGGTCGCCCAGGTTGGTGATGGTGACGCCCGCGCCGAAGCCGCCGGGCCACTGTGAACTGACCGTGTAGGTGACCTGGCAGCCGGCGGCCACCGCGGACGCCTGGGGCGTACCGACTATGCCGCTGCCGATGAGCACCAGCGTGGCCAGGGCCGCGACCGACCCCGACGCCCCACGCCGGACAGTGCCACGTTTCATCGAATCCTCCAGATGTGGACGAGAGTTCACGGGCCCACCGGGATGGGTCCATCCGGTTCGCCGCCTGTCGGGCCCGAACTCCGGCAGACGTGAGGTGACCGTGCAGCCCGGTGAGTCCGCCGGTCGGTGCCCGTCGGGGCTGGCGGCCCCGGACGCCGGGGGCACTAACCAGCCGAGTCGGCGGCAGAGGGTGTGACCCAGCTACTGCACTGAGGAGCAAGTTAACGTTCACATAAGAGCGTGTCAATGGTTGTGTCGACTGTGGTGCACCCCTGCCCGAGCCGACCGGGGTGGCCATCAAAAGCGCTCTCACCAGGTAAAATGGCAGGGCCGTGGCATTCTTGCCGGGAGTTGATCAGGCGAAATCGGCAGGAGGCGCGAGCGGTGGCGTGGGGTTCCGGCGGCGGATCGGGCGGACGGATCCAGCCCCGCCGGAGCGCCCGGTGTGCTTCCGGGTGGGCCAGGAGCACCCCCGGCTGGCCCGTTTACCGCCGTCGGGCGGCTCCAGAACGCGCTGGTACCCCGTCTTTGTCCGAAACTGTTAACGCAAACATAGGTCAGCCCATCGGCCGAAGCCTGAGCGGCTTCGGCCGCTTAATGCCAGGTGAACCCGTGTTATAGCGCTTCTAAAGGGGTGGGATGTGCGCCGGAACCGGTCAAAAATCGAGGGTTCAGAAGTTTCGAGAAATTTCTTGTCACATCTTGACGGGGACCGCTTCCATCCACGAGAGTCCATGTGGGCGGCGCCGCGTGCGATCGGCGGCTGACGAGTCAGCAAAGATGCAGGTGAAGATATTCGGGCAGCACCTGTTAACGCTCTCAGGGTGAACGGTCGACGCCGATGTCCACCCGGGCTGCTGACGATGGGCGACGTCGACCCACGTCCAGCTTCCCCCCGCCGACCGAGCCGGGCTCGCGGTCGACCTCGTCCTGCTTCGTTCCACCCACCCCGCAAGCGACGCGTCCACGCCGCGGACGGCGTCACCCGCCCTGCCCAACCACACGGTTTCCCGCACGACGACGCCCGAGCAGACCGACACAGGAGCCACCTCATGACCCGACGTTCGTCCATCGCCGGTGCGCTGGCCACCGCGGCCGGGCCCGTCGCCGCGCTGGCCGGCGCTGCACTGAGCGGTAGCCCCGGCACCGCGTCGGCCGCCGAGGTCAGCCCGCCGGCCGCGACTGCAGGATGCGGCAGGCCCCCACCCTGGGCAACGGCTCGGTGACGACGCCCGCCCTCACCTGCACCGCGACCTGAGAGACCGCAGGCAACTCGCCGACGCACGCCTGCCCCTGACCTACTGCACTTCCCGACCAAGTCAACCGACAAGCACGCCGACAGAAGGGGTTCGCACCGTGGCGATCAGCCGACGAGCACTCATCAAGGCCGTGGCAGCATCCGGCGCGCTCACCGCAGCATCGGTGGCCGGGCTACCCGGCGTCGCGTGGGCGGCGAACACCGCGTACGCCATGACCTACTTCACCGAGACGCCGAGCTTCCAGGGCGCGGACTACGGCCTGCACCTGGCGGTGAGCCGCGACGGTCTCAACTGGATGCCGCTCAACCAGAACAACCCTGTCGTCACCCCCACCCAGGGGCAACTAGGCCTACGGGACCCGTTCGTGTTCCGCAAGCAGGACGGCACCTTCGTGGTGCTGGCCACTGACCTCAAGGGCACTAACTTCGGCCTGAACAGCCAGTACCTGCACGTGTGGGACTCGACCAACCTGACGAACTTCACCGGCTACCGCCGGATCAGGATGCACACCCTGCCCAACTCGCACACCTGGGCGCCGACCGCGTTCTGGGACGCCGCCCGCGGCCAGTACGCCATCGTGTACTCCTGCAACAGCGGCGGCGACGTGCTGATGGTCAACTACACCAGCGACTTCGTCAACATCGGCCCCCAGCAGGTGTTCTTCAGCCCCGGGTTCGGCGTGCTCGACGGCGACGTCGTCGTGGACGGCGGCACCACCTACCTGTATTACAAGAACCTCTCGACCGGCCTGCTGCACGGCGCGCGCTCCTCGACTGGGGCACCGAACAGCTTCACCACCTACACCAGCGGGCTACGGATGGGCAACGCCATCGAGGCTCCGCTGCTGGTCAAGAACAACGACGGCGGCGGCTGGCGGCTGTGGGGTGACTCGTTCAGCCCGGTCAACGCCGACTACTACATCTGGTCCACCTCCAACATCGCCGGCAACTCGTGGACGGCACTCAACCAGCGGGACTACACCCCGCCGTTGAACGCCAAGCACGGCTCGGTCGTCGGGATCAGCGACGCCGAGTACAACGCGATGGTGTCCCGGTGGGGCACCCCGAACTGGGTCCGCCTCAAGTCGTCGAACCTGCCGGACTACGTCGTACGGCACAGCAACGGCGTCGGCCGGATCGACCCGTTCCCGTTCGACCCGTACCAGGACCAGTTGTGGCGGATGGTGGCCGGACTGTCCGACGCCGCGGGTGTCTCGTTCGAGTCGGTGAACCGGCCGGGCAACTTCCTGCGGCACAGCAACTACGCCATCCGGCTCGACCCGAACGACGGGTCGGCGACGTTCCGCGCCGACGCCACCTTCCACCGCACCACCGGCCTGGCCGACGCGGCGTGGACGTCGTTCCGCTCCGCCAACTTCCCCGACCGGTACCTGCGGCACGCCGGGAACCTGCTGCGGATCGACCCGCTCAGCGCCGGTTCGGCCCTGAACGACAGGCAGGACGCCACCTTCCGCATCACGCCCTGACCGAGGAGGACACCATGACGAGGACCCTGCTGCGCCGCGGTGCGGCACTGCTCGCGAGTCTGCTCTGCGTGGTCGTGCTGAGCCCGGTCGCCGGCCACGCGGACAACCCCGTCGTGCAGACCATCTACACGGCCGACCCGGCGGCGCTGGTACACAACGGTCGGGTCTACCTCTACACCGGCCACGACGAGGACGGCTCTACGTACTTCACGATGAAGGACTGGCGCGTCTACTCGTCGGCGGACATGGTCAACTGGACCGACCACGGCTCCCCGATGAGCCTGGCCACCTTCAGTTGGGCCAGCACCGACGCGTGGGCCGGCCAGACCGTCTACCGCAACGGCCGCTTCTACTGGTACGTCCCGGTCAAGAACCGGGCGACCGGACGGATGGCGATCGGCGTCGCGGTCGCCGACAGCCCCACCGGCCCGTTCCGCGACGCCATCGGCCGGCCACTGGTGGAGAACGGTGAGATCGACCCGCACGCCTTCGTCGACGACACCGGACAGGCGTACCTGTACTGGGGCAACCCCAACCTGTGGTACGTGCGGCTCAACACCGACATGGTCTCGTTCTCCGGCGGCCCGACCCAGATCCCGCTGACCACCGCCGGCTTCGGCGCCCGCAGCGGCAACCCGAGCCGCCCCACGCTGTACGAGGAGGCACCCTGGGTCTACAAGCGTAACGGCCTCTACTACAACGTGTTCGCGGCCGAGTGCTGCTCGGAGTTCATCGCGTACTCCACCGCGCCCGGCCCGACCGGGCCGTGGACCTACCGGGGGACGATCATGCCCCGGCAGGGGGCCAGCTTCACCAACCACGCCGCCGTCGTCGACTTCAACGGCGGCTCGTACTTCTTCTACCACAACGGCGCGTTGCCCGGCGGCGGTGGTTTCACCCGCTCGGTCGCGGTGGAGAGGTTCGCCTACCGCGCCGACGGCACCATCCCGACGATCACCATGACCACCTCCGGGGCACCGCAGGTCGGCACGCTCAACCCGTACGTCCGCCAAGAGGCAGAGACGATCGCCTGGTCTGTCGGGGTGGAGACCGAGCCGTCCAGCGAGGGCGGGATGAACGTCGGCTGGCTCAACAACGGCGACTACATCAAGGTCAAGGGGGCCGCCTTCGGGGCCGGTGCCACCTCGTTCACCGCCCGGGTCGCGTCGGCGACCACCGGTGGCCGCATCGAGGTACGGCTCGGCGGCGTCACCGGCACCACCGTGGGCACCTGCACCGTCCCGGTGACCGGCGGCTGGCAGACCTGGACCACCGTCACCTGCCCGGTCAGCGGCCTCACCGGCACCCAGGACGTGTACCTCAGGTTCGCCGGGGGCAGCGGCAACCTCTTCAACGTCAACTGGTGGCAGTTCCGCTGACGCCCTGCGCCGCCCCGGCCGCCCGTCCCACCCCGGCCGCCCGTCCCACCGTGGCTGGCGTCGACCACCTCCACCCCTCACGCACGAGGAGACACCTGATGACAGGACGCAGATCGAGACTCGGGTCGGTAGCCGCGACGATGCTGCTGGCCCTGGGCCTGGGTACCACGATGGTCAGCGGCGGACTGGGCGCTTCCGCCCGCGCTGCGGACGTCGCGACGACGGCCGCGACGGCCGGCTGTGGGAAGGCCCCGACGCTGGCCAGCGGCACCCACACCATCACCAGCAACGGCAAGAACCGCAGCTTCATCCTGCGGGTGCCCGACGGCTACGACGCCAACCGGCAGTACCGGCTGGTGCTCGGCTTCCACTGGGTCGGCGGCACCGCCACCGACGTCGCCACCGGCCAGACCGTGCAGCGCGACGTGTGGTCCTACTACGGCCTGCAACGACTGGCGAACAACAGCACCATCTTCATCGCGCCCCAGGGCCTGAACAACGGCTGGGGCAACGCCGGCGGGGAGGACATCACCTTCGTCGACAACATCCTCAGCCGGGTCGAGGCCGGGCTGTGCGTGGACACCACCCAGCGGTTCGCCCTCGGCTTCAGCTACGGCGGCGCGATGAGCTACGCCGTCGCCTGCGCACGGCCCACCGTCTTCCGGGCCGTGGCGGTCTACTCCGGCGGGCAGCTCAGCGGATGCAGCGGCGGCACCCAACCGATCGCCTACTTCGGCGCGCACGGCATCCGCGACGGCGTCCTGAACATCGCCGGCGGACGAACGCTACGCGACCGGTTCGTCCGCAACAACGGCTGCACCGCGCAGAACCCACCCGAGCCGAGCCAGGGCAGCCTGACCCACCGCAGCACCACCTACTCGGGCTGCCGGGCCGGGTACCCGGTGGTGTGGGCGGCCTTCGACGAGGGGCACATCGCCGCTCCGCAGGACGGCGCACCCGGTGACAGCGGCACCCGCACCTGGCTGCCGGCCGAGACGTGGCGGTTCTTCACCCAGTTCGCGTCGACCACGCCCGCGCCCACCACCCCCGGTCCGACGACCCCCGCACCGACCACGCCCGGCCCGACCACACCCGCGCCGACCACCCCGCCGCCGGCCGGCGGGGGCTGCGCGGTCACCGCGACGGTCAACGCGTGGAGCACCGGCCTGACCGAGGACCTCACCGTCACCAACACCGGCAGCACCCCGGTCAACGGCTGGTCGCTCGCCTTCACCCTGCCCGGCGGGCAGAGCATCACCTCCGGATGGAACGCCACCTACACGCCCGCCTCCGGCCAGGTCACCGCCCGCAACGTCAGCTACAACCCCACCATCGCCCCCGGCGCCTCGGTCAGCATCGGCTTCCAGGCCAACCACACCGGCGACGCCGCCGCACCGGCGGCATTCACCCTCAACGGCGTCACCTGCACCAGGTAGCCGCCGTACCGGTCGCGGGCGGGCCCGGGGTGGCCCGCCCGCGACGCTCCCGGGCATCCCGAGCACAGCCGGTGGTGAGACCGAATCCGCCAACCTCGGTAACGCGGCCCTCCGGCGCTGAGTCGGCGGCTGCCCCCACGCCGCGTGGGGGCAGCCGCCGACGTGCCTGGACCGACCCGGCGACGCCGATCCTGTGCAGACGAGTCGCAAGGTGTCGCCACACCATGGCCCGGAAGCTGTCGGTGACGTGATCAGCTCGGACAGGTACCGACGGAACGACAGGAATATGTGCAGAAGGGAAGCCAGCCCGATGCTGGCCGTGCGGTGCCCGTGGACGCCCGCGGTCGTACAGACGGCGACCAGATTGGCCCGTTCGGTCTCCAGCCAGGCCAGCGCCTCCTGCGGGACGGAGTTGGCGGTGAGCGCGGCGGCGACCGGCGGAGGCTGCAGATGAGCACTGGCGGCGGCGGTGGCCCCGACGTAGTAGGTGAACAGCCTGGCGCGGGCGGGGTCCGGAGCATCGGCGTCGGCCGCCTGCTCCTGCGCGTAGAGCCGGACCAGGTCGTGCATCCGCCATCGCTCCCAACCGGGGCCGGCCTCGACGAGGTGGGCGCGGGCCAGGTCCGTCAGGAGCATTTCGGCCCGGTGCGCATCGGGGTCGAACGGCCCGGCGTGCGACGCGGACCTGCGGGGCGCTGCCGCGGTGTAGGCGGTCAGCGCCAGCCCCGGCATGGTGGCGAAGATCCCGAGCGTGCTGGCCCACTTGTCGGCCTCCGTCACGCCCACGCGGGCGAACGCCGCGCCGAGGCCGACCAGGCCTAGCGAGCAGACCACCCCGACCGTCCACCCGGCGATCCTCCTGTTACGAAGGGTCATCGTTTCGCTATCTACGGTCACCGCCACCTGCGGAACCGCAGCCGGACCCGCGACCGCGGTCCCGGATCGCGGACGGCGTGGCTCAACGGACGGTGGTCGCCACCACGCCGCGCGCCGCCCGACCCGGCCGGCGGTCGCCAGGACCCGCTGCCGTCAACGACGCTGTGCCGTGATCAGGACGTACCCCGGAAAACCGCCCGGACCACGCTCGTGCGCACCCTCCTCGTCCCGGAACAGCCAGTTGGTGATGCTCGTGCCGTACAGCCGTGCGATGTCAGGGTGCAGCCGGATGTACTCCCGAAGCTGCTCCTGCGCCGGGGGAGGGAAGACCGCGTGCTCCGTGACGTCCCGGATGTCGAGCACCGTGAACCCCGCCTCCCGCAGCAGCGGTGCGTAGTCGTCGATGTCGATGAGGTTGACGACCTCCGTCGGCTCGTCGTAACCGGGCCGGCGGAAGCAGTCGGCCAGGGCCAGCCGCGAGCCCGGCCTGAGCACCCGGGCCGCCTCGGACAACGCCCGCTGCTTGTCCGGCATGTGCAGCAGCGACTCGAAGAACCACGCACCGTCGAACGACGCGTCGTCAAAGGGCAGCTCCATCGCATCGGCGAGCTCGAAACGCACCCGGTCGGCCAACCCGCCCCGCTGCGCCCGTGCCGTGGCCTCCGCCACCTGACCGTCGCTGACCGTGATGCCGACGACCTCCACGTCGTACGAGCGGGCCAGTTCGAGCGCCGGACCACCCACCCCGCACCCCAGATCGAGGATGCGCTGACCCGAGGCGGGCGTCAGCCGCTCGATCAGCCGGGCGGTGAGCCGTTCGGACGCGGCGATCAGGTCGACCTGGTCGCCGTCGTCCGACCAGTAGCCGAAGTGCAGGTTCGCCGGCATCTGCGCCCCGACGAAACCGTCGTACATCTCCGCGACCCGGGTGGCGTTGTCGTCTGCTGTCGATGTCACCTACGGCCTCCAGTGGTCACTGTCGATCGAATCTGTCGGCCCGGCCCCGGGGGCGGTCCACATCCCGGTGGGTTCAGCGCGCTGGGAACAGGTCGGTGGCGGTGACCCGGATCGTGCCGGGCGCGTCCCGGGGGGTCGGCACGAGATGCAGATGCTGGGTGTCCGGCTCCTCCGGGCGGTCGCACCCGGTCGTGCAGGCACAGGGATCGGTGGTGAAACCGGCGAACCGGTAGGCGATCTCCATCATCCGGTTGCGCTCCGTCGGGCGGAAGTCGGCCACCAGGTGGACGCCGGCCGCGAAGGCCCGGTCCACGAGCCAGTTCAGGATCACCGCCCCCGCCCCGAACTGCACCACCCGGCACGACGTGGCCAGGAGCTTCACCTGCCAGACACCCTCCTGACGCGCCAGCAGCACGACGCCCACGGCCCCGTGCGGACCGAACCGGTCGGCCATGGTGGTCACCAGGACCTCGTGGCCCGCATCGTCGAGCAGCCGCCGCAGCGCCGCATCGGAGTAGTGCACGCCCGTCGCGTTCATCTGGCTGGTCCGCCGGGTCAGCTCCTCGACCCGGGCGAGGTCCCGGTCGGTCGCCCGGTCGATCCGCATCTGGAGGTCCAGCGAGCGGAGGAACTCCTGGTCCGGCCCCGCGAAGTCGCGTTGCACGGCGGTACGTCGGACGTTCGCCTGGTACATGCGGCGTCGTTGCCGGGCGTCCTCGGTGACCACCGCCGGGGTGAACTCCGGCCGGCGCGGCAGTCCGGGCACCTCCTCGTGGCTGTAGCAGCGCACGTCGGGCAGGTGGAACGCGACCTCGGCGCGTTCGGTGGGCTGGTCGTCGACGAAGGCCACAGCGGAGTACGCGAACCGCAGACCGTCGGCGATCCGGCGCACCGACTCGGACTTGGGGCCCCACCCGATCTCCGGCAGGAGGAAGTACTCCGCGACGTCCCACCGTTCCAGTTGCCGCCACGCGAGGGCGTGGTCGTTCTTGCTGGCGACCGACTGCAGGATGCCCCGCGCGTCCAGGGTGGTGATCACCTCACGTACCTCGTCGGGCAGCCGGAGGTCGTCGCCCTCCAGCAGGGTGCCCCGCCAGAGCGTGTTGTCCAGGTCCCAGACGAGACACTTCACCGGCTGGTCAGGCATCGGCCCTCCCCACCGTGGCCAGCGCGTGGTCGGCGAGGATGAGCTGACAGATCTCGGTGGTGCCCTCGATGATCTCCATCAGCTTGGCGTCCCGGTAGGCCCGGGCCACCGGGCTCCCGTCGTGGGCGGCCCGGGAGGCCAGCAACTGCACGGCCGTCGCCGCGCCCCGCGCCGCGTTGCGCGAACTGACCTGCTTGGCCAGCACCACGGCGGCGACCAGCCCCGGATCACCGTCGTCCCAGCACCTGCTGGCGTGCTCGCAGGCACGGCTGGCCACCTGCTCGGCGACGAGGAGTTCGGCGAGGTGCCGGGACACGAGCTGGTGGCGGGCCAGCTCGGTGCCGAACTGGGAGCGGGCACGCACGTGGGTGGCCGACACCCGCAGACACTCGCGCAGGATGCCCACGCACCCCCAGGCGACGGACATCCGCCCGTAGAGCAGCATCGCGGTCACCAGCATCGACAGGTCGTGCCCACCGCCGCCGAGGATCGCGGAGGCGGGGAGGCGGACGGCGTCGAGACGGACGTCGGCGTGGCCCGCCGCGCGGCACCCCGACGGATGCGGGACCCGCGTCAGCCGGACCCCCGGACGGTCGCGGGGGACGACCGCGACGGCCGCCCCCGACCCGAACCGGCCGACGACGAGGATGAGGTCGGCGTAGGTGGCCGCCGTGGTCCACACCTTCTCCCCGGTGACCACGGCCTCGCCGTCGACGATCTCGATGCGGGTGGTCATCGCGCCCAGATCACTGCCGGCGTCGGCTTCGCTGAACGCCACCGCAGCGAGTTGCCCGCCGGTGAGCCGGGGCAGGTAGTGCCGCCGCTGGCCCGGGTCGCCGAACCGGCCGATGCTCCAGGCCGCCATGCCCTGGGAGGTCTGCACGCTACGCACCGAGCTGCACAGGCCGCCGGTGTGTGCGGTCAGCTCACCGTTGTCCGCGCTGCTCAGACCGAGCCCGCCGAACTCCACCGGAACCTGGGCGCACAGCGCCCCCTGCCGGCCCAGCTCCCGTAACACCGCGACGGGCAGTTCACCGGCGAGGTCCCAGCCGCCGGCCCGGTCGCCGATGAGCGTGCTGGTCAGGTCGCGGGCGGTGGTGCGGCGTTCACCGGCCATGGTCGTCACGCAGCCGCCGCACCAGGGCCGCCATCGACCGCACCGAGCGGAAGTTGTCCAACCGCAGGTCCGCACCCAGCACGGCGATCTGGAAGGTCTGTTCGAGGTGGACCACCAGCTCCATCGCGAACAGCGAGTTGACCAGCCCGCTGTCGAACAGGTCCTGGCCGACCTCGACGGTGGTCCTGAGCCGGTCGGCGAGGTACGACCGCAACGTCTCCTCGGGGTCGAGGATCTCCGCGCTCTGCTCCACCGTCACGACAGTACCTCCGTGTAGTCGTAGAAACCGCGGCCCGACTTGCGGCCGAGATGGCCGTCGCGCACCTTCGCCGTCAACTGTTCGCAGGGCCGGTACCGCTGCTCGCCCGTGCGTTCGTACAGCGCCGCCAGCGAGTCCACCAGGTTGTCCAGACCGATGAGGTCGGCGGTGCGCAGCGGGCCGGTCCGGTGTCCGAGGCAGCCCTGCATGAGGGCGTCGACCTCGTCGGCCGTGGCGATGCCGTCCCCCACGAGGCGGGCCGCGTCGTTGAGCATCGGGTGCAGCAGCCGGCTGGTGACGAAACCCGGCGAGTCACGCACCTGCACGGCGCGTCGGCGCAGGCCCGCCAGCAGGGCCATGAGCGCGGCCACGGTCGCCTCGCCGGTACGCGGCCCGCGGATCACCTCGACCAGGTCGATCAGGTACGCGGGGTTCATGAAGTGCGTGCCGACCAGCTGGTGCGGTCGGGGCAGGGCCCCGGCCAACTCGTCGATCGGGATGCCCGAGGTGTTGGTGACGAGCGGGACGTCCGCGCCGACGGCCCCGGCCACCTCGACGAGGATCGCGGTCTTGACGGTGAGGTGTTCGCTGACCGCCTCGATCACGGCCGAGACCCCACCCAGTTCCCGTACGGCGGTGGCCGTCACCAGCCGGCCGGGTTGCCCGTCGGCCGGTGCCGCGTTCATCAGCCGGGCATGGCGCAGTTGGAGGGGAATCGTGTGGGTGGCCCGGTCGAGCGCCGCCGGGTCGTTGTCGACCAGCACCACCGGGCGTCCACTGCCGAGCACGGTCGTGGCGATGCCCGTTCCCATCACCCCGGCGCCCACCACGGCGACCGGCCGGCTGTCGGACCCGACTCCCATACGTGTGCCCCCGACCCTCGACGATCCTCGCCCCGAGCGGACTTCCGGCGGCGCGCAGCCCCGATGCGGGTCCGCTGCTGACATGGCGGACTCCGGGACCCGGCCGACCGGTTCCCGCCGTCCGGCTCCACCGCGAGCGAGGCTAGCACCCGACAAATTTCCGGACATAGGTCAGATGACTCCTCCGTCCATTTAGCGGGTGCGCGAAATCGCGTGTCCCGCCATTGCCGGGAAAACCCGGAAATGGATTCCGTTCGACCTCCGGTGCGACCCGCACCCCACGCGAAGGCCGGTTGAGCAGGGCGTGCTCGAACAGGCGCCGGCGTCGTGTCCTGTGGTCTGCGTCACGCGAGTCAGATTACGGAAGATTCACGTGGTCCGACTCGGGTACATAGATCAGGTGTTCTGACAATTGAGGAGCCTCGATCTTGGTGAGCGACGACGAACTGCTGGATTACCTCAAACGAGTCACCGCTGAGCTGGACAGAACCACCCATCGGCTCCGCGTGGAGGAGGAACGCCAGCGGGAGCCGATCGCCATCATCGGGATGAGTTGCCGCTTCCCCGGAGGCGTGACCTCACCCGAGGACCTCTGGGCGCTGCTGACCGCCGGCACGGACGCCATCACCGGCTTCCCCGACGACCGTGACTGGCCACCACCGTCCACCGTCGCCCACGACGGCACCGAAGCCGCCGGCCCCCCGCCCGTACGCAACGGCGGCTTCCTCACCGACGCCGCCGACTTCGACGCCGGCTTCTTCGGCATCGCCCCACGCGAAGCCCTGGCGATGGACCCGCAGCACCGGCTGCTGCTGGAAACCAGTTGGGAAGCCTTCGAACGGGCCGGCGTCGACCCCCGGTCCCTGCGCGGCAGCCGCACCGGCGTCGTCGTCGGCATGGGCAACACCGACTACGCCTTCACCGCCGTCCCACCCCCGGCCGGGCTCGAAGGGCACCTGCTCACCGGAGTGTCCGGCAGCGTCGGCTCCGGCCGGCTCTCCTACACCTACGGCCTGCGCGGGCCCTCCCTGACGGTCGACACCGCCTGCTCGTCCTCACTGGTCGCCCTGCACCTGGCCGCCCACTGCCTGCGTAGCGGCGAGTGCGACCTCGCCCTGGTCGCGGGCGCGGCCGTCATGGCCACCCCGGCCAGCTTCGTCGCCTTCGCCCAACACGGCGGCCTCGCCCCGGACGGCCGGTGCAAGTCGTACGCCGACGCCGCCGACGGCACCGGCTGGGGCGAGGGGATCGGTGTGCTGCTGGTGGAACGACTGTCCGACGCGCACCGACACGGCCACCCCGTCCTGGCCGTGCTGCGCGGATCATCCGTCAACTCCGACGGTGCCTCCAACGGCCTGACCGCGCCCAACGGCACCGCACAGCAGCAGGTGATCGAGGCCGCGCTGACCGCCGCCGGGCTGACCGGCGGCGACGTGGACGCGGTCGAGGGACACGGCTCCGGCACCCGGCTCGGTGACACGATCGAGGCGCAGGCGCTGCTGGCCACCTACGGCCGGAACCGACCGGCCGGACAACCGCTGTGGCTCGGCTCCGTCAAGTCCAACCTGGGACACACCCAGGCCGCAGCCGGCATCGCCGGAGTGATCAAAATGGTACTGGCGCTGCGGCACGGCGTCCTCCCCGCCACCCTGCACGCCCAACAGCCCAGCACCCGGGTCGACTGGTCCACCGGCACCGTACGCCTGACCACCCGACAGCGGCCCTGGCCCACCGTCGACCGCCCCCGCCGCGCCGCCGTGTCGTCCTTCGGCATGAGCGGCACCAACGCCCACGTCGTCCTCGAACAGGTACCCGCCGCCACCACCGACCCCCGGCCCGCACCGGCCGTGCTCCTGCCGTGGGTGCTGTCCGCCCGCACTCCCGAGGCGCTGCGCGCCCAGGCCCGACGCCTGCGCGCCCATGTCGACGAACACGACCTGGACGCCGCCGACGTCGGCTACTCGCTGGCCACCACCCGCAGCACCCTGGAACACACCGCCGTCGTGACCGGAACCGACCGCTCCACCCTCCTCGACAGCCTCGAAGCACTCGCCGCGGACCGGCCCGACCCGGCCACCGTCACCGGACGCCGCACCGACACCGCCCGGCAACCGGTGCTGCTCTTCTCCGGCCAGGGCACCCACTGGGACGGCATGGCACGCGACCTGCTGGACACCGAACCCGTCTTCGCCCGCACCATGACCGAGTGCGCGCAGGCCCTCGCCACCTGGCTCGACTGGCCGGTGCTCGACGTCGTCCGGGGAACACCCGGCGCGCCGACCCTGGACCGGGTCGACGTCGTCCAGCCGGTCCTGTTCGCCACGATGGTGGCGCTGGCCGAACTGTGGGCGTCCTACGGCGTCCGCCCCGCCGCGGTGGCCGGACACTCCCAGGGCGAGATCGCCGCCGCGTACGTCGCCGGTGCCCTCTCCCTCCCCGATGCCGCGAAGGTCGTCGCCCTGCGCAGCAGGGCCCTGCGACGGTTACGCGGCGCCGGCGCGATGCTCTCGACCCTCGCCCCGGTCGCCGACGTCCGGGAACTCCTGGCACCCTGGCAGGACCGGCTGTGGATCGCCGCCGTCAACGGACCGGCCGCCGTCACCGTCTCCGGTGACGACGCCGCCCTCACCGCCCTGGAACGCGAACTGTCGGCCCGTGGCATGCTGCGCTGGCGCATCGAAGGCGTCGACTTCGCGGCACACTCCGGCCAGGTGGAGCAGATCCGCGACGAGATCGAGTCGGAACTGACGGGCCTCACCCCGCGACCGTCGGACGTCCCCTTCTACTCCACCGTCACCGGCACCCACCTCGACACCCGCGGCCTCGACGCCACCTACTGGTACCGCAACCTGCGCGAGCCGGTGGCCCTCGACGCCACGGTACGGGCCCTGCTCGACGCCGGGCACAGCCTCTTCGTGGAGGTCAGCCCCCAACCCGTGCTCACCATGGGCGTCCAGGACCTGATCGACGAGTCCGGCACCGACGCCACGATCATCGGCACCCTGCGGCGTGGCCGCGGCGACCGACGCCAGTTCCTGGCCACCGTCGCCGACGCGTACACCCGTGGCGTCGACGTCGACTGGCGGGCGGCGTTCACCGACGCGACCGTCGTCGACCTGCCAACCTACGCCTTCCAACGCGACCGCTACTGGCTCCCCGAGGCCGACGGCGCAGACGGCCGCCGACCCGGCACCCCGGCCACCCGCACCGGCGTCGCGGACCAACGGTTCTGGGACGCCGTGGAACGCACCGACCCGGCCGGGCTCTCCCACCTCATCGGTATACCGGACGACACCACCCTGCGGGCGGCGCTGCCGGCGATCGCCCGCTGGCGTCAGCAGTCGACCGAGACCACGCTCGCCGACTCCTGGCGCTACCACGTCTCGTGGACACCGCTGCCACCACAGCCGACGGCCGGCCTGCTCGGGACCTGGGTGGTGGTCCAGCCGGCGGACCACGACCGGGACGACCGCCTGCAGGGGGTCCTCGCCCGGCTCCAGGACAGCGGCGCGTACCTGCGCACGGTCACCCTGTCACCACAGGACGCGAGCGGCGGGCGGGTGGCCGAACGGCTGCGCGACGGGGTGCGTGACGCCCCGGCCGTGGTCGGCGTGGTGTCGCTGCTGGCCCTGACCCGGCACACCGACCCGGACCAGCCCGACGTCCCCGGCGGCGTCGCCCTGACCCTGGCCCTGGTCCAGGCGCTCACCCAGGTGACGCTGGCGGCGAAACTGTGGTGCCTCACCTGGGGCGCGACCACGGCGACCACCGGCACACCGGACCCCGCACAGGCCCAACTGTGGGGTCTCGGCCTCGCCGTGGCCCAGGAACACCCGCGACTGCTGGCCGGCCTGGCCGACCTGCCCCCACTGCCGCAGGCAGCCGCCCTGGCCCACCTTCCCACCGTGCTGTCCGGTCGCACCGGCGAGGACCAGGTCGCGGTGGACGACTCCCGGGTGCTGGCCCGCCGCCTGGTACGGGCACCGGCACCCGGCCCCGACGGTCTCCGGTGGCAGCCGAGGGACACCGTCGTGGTGACCGGCGGCACGGGCGCCCTGGGCTCCCGGATCGCCCGGTGGGCCGCCCGCAACGGTGCCCGGCACCTCGTCCTGCTCAGCCGCCGGGGTGCCACCGCGCCGGGAGCCGACAGCCTCGCCGAGGAGCTGCGCGCCTGCGGCGTCACCGTGGCCTTCGAGGCGTGCGACACCGCCGACCGGACGGCCCTCGCCGCTGCCCTCAGCCGCGTCCCGGACGACCTCCCGCTGCGCGCCGTCGTCCACGCGGCCGGCGTCAGCGGCGGCCACACCCTCACCACCGACCTCACCACCGCCCAGTTCGCCGAGGTGGTCGCCGGTAAGGTACGCGGCGCCGAACACCTCGACTCCCTGCTCGCCGACGCGGACCTGGACGCGTTCGTGCTGATGACGTCGCTGTCCGGCGTGCTCGGCGGCGCCGGACACGCCGCCTACAGCGCCGCCAACGCCCACCTCGACGCCCTGGCCTGCCGCCGTCGTGCCGGCGGCCGGACCGCGACGGCCATCGCCTGGGGTGGCTGGACCGAGACCGGACTGACCGCGACCCCCGACGAACTACGCGACCTGTTCGACCTCGTCGGGGTCCGCGCCATGGCCCCGCAGCCGGCGATCACCGCGATGGGCCGGGCCGTCGCCGGCGGCGACACCACCGTGGTCGTGGCCGACCTGGACTGGTCGCTGTTCATCTCCGCCTACACCTCACTGCGCCCGAGCACGTTCGTGGAGAACTTCGTCGAAGCCGACGACGACCGCGACGGCGCGGACCGCGCGGCCCGACTACGGGAACGGCTCGCGGCCCACGAACCGGCGCACCAGGAACACCTCCTGGCCGAGCTGGTGCGGGAACGCGCCGCCGGGGTGCTGCGCCACGCCCAGCCGCAGGCGATCGACATCGACCGGCCGTTCCGGGAACTGGGCTTCGACTCCCTGCTGGCCGTCGAACTGCGCAACCGGCTCAACGCCGCCACCGGCCTGCGGCTGGCGACCACCGTGGTGTTCGACCACCCGACCCCGCAGCTGCTGGCACGACAGATACGCCACGCGCTGCTGCCCGAGAACGAACCCCCGCCGTCGCACGCGATCTTCGCCGACCTCGACCGGCTGGAGGCCAACCTGCACACCACCGCCTTCACCGCCGAGGCCCGGGCCCGGGTGACCGCCCGGCTGTCCGAACTGACAGCGAACTGGACGGCCGGCGCGGCGGCGAACGGATCGCTGTCCGACACCGCCAGCGACGACGAGATGTTCTCCTACCTCCAGGAGAACTTCGGGATCTCGTGAGCCGGCCGACCGTCACCAGCCGAGGAGGGTCCGTGACCAACTCCGAGCGACTCCGCCACTTCCTCCGCGAGACCGCCACCCAGCTCCAGCACACCCGCCAGCGGCTCGCCGAGGTCGAGGCCCGGTCCCTGGAGCCGGTGGCGATCGTCGGCATGGCCTGCCGCTACCCCGGCGGCGTCGACTCCCCGGACGCGCTGTGGAACCTGGTCGCCGCCGGCACGGACGCCGTCACCACCCTGCCCACCGACCGGGGATGGGCCCCGCTGGACGTCGGACCCAACCTGGGTGGATTCCTGCACGACGCGAGCGGATTCGACGCCGAGTTCTTCGGCATCTCACCGAACGAGGCGCTGGCCATGGACCCGCAGCAGCGCCTGCTGCTCGAATCGGCGTGGGAGGCCGTCGAACGGGCCGGCATCGACCCGACCACGCTGCGCGGCAGCCGCACCGACGTCATCGTCGGAGCCGCGTTCACCGGCTACGCCCCCAGCGCCACCGGCGCCGACGGCGTCCGCGAAGGAGACGCGGTCACCGGCAGTTCGTTGTCCGTGCTGTCCGGTCGGATCGCCTACACCCTCGGCCTGACCGGAGCGGCGGTCACCGTGGACACGGCCTGCTCCTCCTCCCTGGTGGCACTGCACCTCGGCGTCCGCGCGCTGCGCGCCCACGAGTGCGACCTGGCCCTCGTCGGCGGCGTCACCGTGATGGGCACCACCGCCCCGCTGCGGGAGTTCGCCCGCCAGGGCGGCCTCGCCGCCGACGGACGCTGCAAGGCGTTCGCCGACGACGCCGACGGCATCGGCTGGGGGGAAGGCGCCGGCCTGCTGCTGGTGGAACGCCTGTCCGACGCGCACCGGCTCGGTCACCCGGTGCTGGCCCTGGTACGCGGCAGCGCGACCAACCAGGACGGCGCGTCGAACGGCATCACCGCACCCAACGGCGCCGCCCAACGGGCGGTCATCGTCCAGGCACTGGCCAACGCCGGAATCTCCCCGGCCGACGTGGACGTCGTCGAGGCACACGGCACCGGAACCGGCCTCGGCGACCCGATCGAGGCCCGGGCGCTGCTGTCCACCTACGGCCGGCACCGACCCCCCGACCGGCCGCTCTACCTGGGCTCGGTGAAGTCGAACATCGGCCACACCCAGGCCGCGGCCGGTGTGGCCGGCGTCATCAAGATGGTCCAGGCCATGCGGTACGGCCAGCTCCCGGCGACCCTGCACGCGACACCACCGTCGTCACACGTCGACTGGACGCAGGGCGCGGTCGAACTCCTGCACGACCACCGGGACTGGCCCGACACCGGCCGGCCCCGCCGCGCCGCCGTGTCCTCCTTCGGCATCGGCGGCACCAACGCCCACGTCGTCCTCGAACAGGCGACCGACCCGCCCGCCGACACCGACGAACCGGCAGGCCACCACCCGTGGATCCTGTCCGCCAAGGGCACCGCCGCACTGCGCGCCCAGGCCGCGACGCTGCACGCCCACCTCACCACCCACCCGCACCTGAGAGACCCCGCCGTGGCCCACACGCTGGCGGCCCACCGGACACTGTTCGACCACCGGGCCGTCGTCACCGGCCAGGACCGCGAGCACCGGCTCGCCGCGCTACGGTCCCTGGCCGCAGGGGAACCCACCCCCGCCGTCCACGTCGGACGTCGCGGCACCGTCCGCGCCGCCGTGCTGTTCACCGGGCAGGGCGCGCAACGACCCGGCATGGGCCGCGACCTGTACGAGCGGTTCCCCGCCTTCGCCCAGGCGTTCGACGCGGTGTGCCGGCACTTCGACAGTACGCTGGCGATCCCCCTGCGCGACGTCGTGTTCGCGGCCCCGGCCACCCCCCACGCCGCTGAGCTGGACACCAGCAGCTACGCCCAGCCCGCGCTGTTCGCCGTCGAGGTCGCGCTGTTCCGGCTGTACGAGTCGTTCGGCCACACCGCCGACTACGTGCTCGGCCACTCCCTCGGCGAGATCACCGCCGCCCACGTCGCCGGAGTGCTCTCCCTCCCGGACGCGGCCACCCTGGTGGCCGCCCGCGGCTCCCTCATGCAGCAACTACCACCCGGCGGCGTCATGAGCGCGGTCCGCGCCGGGGAGGTCGACGTGCTCACCGCACTGGGCACCCTCGACCGGCCCGTCGACGTCGCCGCCGTCAACGCCCCGTCGTCGGTGGTGGTGTCCGGCACCGACGCCGACGTGAGCGCCGCCGAGCAGGTGTTCACCGCCCGCGGCTGGCGGACCACCCGGCTGACGGTCACCCACGCGTTCCACTCGGCCGCGATCGACCCCATGCTCGACCGGTACGCCGACGTGCTGTCCGGCGTCACGTTCGGCCAGCCCGCCATCGCCTTCGTCTCCGCCACCACCGGCCGGATCACCTCCGGCACGGAACTCGCCACCCCCCGGTACTGGCTGGACAACGTACGCCGCACCGTCCGCTTCGCCGACGCCCTGCGCTCACTGGACGCCGCCGGCGTCACCACCTACGTCGAGGCCGGCCCCGACGCGGTGCTGTCCACGCTGGTCCGGGAGTGCCTGCCGCCGTCCCCGCGCCGCGCGGTCGTGCCCCTCCAACGCCGCGACACCGACCAGGCCGCCACCGTCGACCAGGCCATGGCGGACCTGTTCGTCCACGGCGGGCCGGTGGTGGCCGTCGTCCCACCGCACCTGGCCGGCACCCCGGCCGAACTGCCCACCTACGCCTTCCAACGACGCCGCTACTGGCCCGAACCGACGCCGGCGTCCACCCCGCGCCCCACCGCCGCCGGGCACGACTGGCACTACGAGATCCGCTGGGAACCCCTGACCACCCCGCAGCCGACCCATGGCCCCGACGGCACCTGGCTGCTCGTCGCCGCCGACGCGGAACTGGCCGACCGAGTGTCGACCGCCTGCGGCACGGCCGGGATGACCGTCACCTGGCTGACCGACGACGGCGCGACACGACAGGCCCTGGCGGCCCGGCTTTCAGCCCTGCCCACCGAGCCGGCGGGCATCCTGTGGCTCCCGGACGGCGCGGACACCGAACTGGCGGCACTGACCAGGTCGGTGACCCTCGCCCAGGCCCTCACCGACGCCGGCATCCCCGCACCCGTGTGGTACGTGACGGCAGGTGCGACGTCCGTCGCCGGTGAACCCGTCACCACCGTCGCCGGCGCGGCGGTCGCCGCCCTGGGCCGGGTGATCGGCCTCGAACAGCCGGATCGCTGGGGTGGCCTGATCGACCTGCCCGCCGCACCGTCGGACGCCGACCTCGCCGCGCTGCCCGGCCTGCTGGCGCTCGACCCGGGTGAGGACCAGATCGCCCTGCGCCCCGGCGGACGCCACGTCCGCCGGCTCGTCCGGGCGAGTGCCCCGGCCGCCGCGACACCGTGGCGGCCGAACGGAACCGTGCTGGTCACCGGCGGCACCGGCGGCCTCGGCGGCCAGGTCGCCCGCTGGCTCGCCACCGCCGGCGCCGAACACCTGGTCCTCCTGTCCCGGCGGGGACCCCGGGCACCCGGCGTCGCGGCCCTGCTCGACGACCTCGCCGCGACCGGCGTCGAGACCACCGTGGTGGCGGCCGACGTGCGGGACCGGGCCGCGATGGCCGCCCTGCTGGCGCGACTACGGGCCACCGGACGACCGCTGCGGGCCGTCATCCACACCGCCGCGACCCCCCAGCCGCCCGCGACGGTCACCGAGACCGCAGTGACCGACCTCGCCGGGGCACTCGACGCCAAAGTGGCCGGCGCCGCCGTACTGGACGCGCTGACCGGCGACGACGACCTCGACGCGTTCGTGCTGTTCTCCTCCGCGGCGGGGATCTGGGGCAGCGGCTCCCAGGCCGGGTACAGCGCCGCCAACGCCGCCCTCGACGCCATCGCCCAGCGTCGACGGGCACGGGGGCAGGCCGCCACCTCGATCGCCTGGGGAGCATGGGCCGGCCCGGGCATGGCCGAACGGGCCGGCGACCACTACGCCGTGCGGGGCGTACGGTCGATGCGGCCCGACACCGCCCTCCACGCGATGTCCCGCGCGGTCGCGACCACGAACCCGGTCCCGGTCATCGCCGACATCGACTGGCCCCGCTTCGCCGCCACCTACACCGCCGCCCGCCCCCGCCCCCTGATCACCGAACTGGCACCGCCACCGTCGGAAACCACCGACCGGCCCGCTCGGACGGATCTGCGCACCCGCCTGGCCGCCCGGTCCGGCCAGCAGCAGACCGACCTGCTGCTGCGGACCGTCCGCGCGGAGATCGCCACCGAACTGGGCCACCCCTCACCGGACTCCGTCGAACCGCACCGCCCGCTGCGGGAACTCGGCTTCGACTCGCTACGCGCCGTCGCGCTACGCGACCGACTGACCAAGGTGACCGACCTGCCGCTGCCCGCCGGCCTGATCTACGACCACGAAACCCCGCTGGCCCTGGCCGACCACCTGCTGGCACTGCTGCGCGGTGACGCCGCGAACGCCACCGCACCCGCCGACGGCGGTCTGCACGACATCTACCGGCGGCTCGCCCTGCGGGGCGACATGAACGCGATCGAATCGCTGTGCGTGGGCGCGGCCGCGCTGCGCGAGACGTTCGACTCCGCCGCTGACTTCGGCCCCGACGCGGCCCTCGTCGACCTGGCCCGTGGCGGGCAGGGACCGACGGTGTTCGCCGTGCCGCCGTTCGCGCCCGTCGAAGCGGCCATCCAGTTCGCCCGGCTGGCCGACTACCTCCAGGGCCGCACGAACCTCTCGGTGCTGCCGGTACCCGGGTTCCGCACCGGCGACCCCCTGGCCACGACCGTCGAGGCACTGGTCGGAGTGCTCACCCGCTACGTCCTCGGACGTCCCGGTGACCAGGCGCCCGTCCTGCTCGGCTACTCCTCGGGAGGATGGCTCGCCCACGCGGTGACGCACGCCCTGGAGCAGGCGGGGACACCACCGCTGGCCCTGGTCCTGCTGGACACCTATCCGCCCGACGGCATGTCCCCGGCCCTGCGGCGCGCCATGAACTACGAACTGGTCGTCCGCCGGGCGACCTTCGCCACCCCGGACTTCACGTCCCTCACCACGTTCGGCAGCTACCGCCGCATGTTCCGCGGCTGGCGACCCGAACCGGTGCGGACCCGCACCCTGCTCCTGCGCCCCCTCCAGCCGGTACCCGGATCGCCGGACGAGCCTCCCGTCACCGGCGACTGGCGCTCCCGGTGGCCGGGCGACCACGAGGCCGGTGAGGTGCCGGGAGACCACTGCACGATGGTCGGCGAGTACGCCGACAGCACCGCTGCCGCCATGTGGACATGGCTGGACGGAATCCGGCGCGTCAGCGCCACGGGAGGGACGTCATGAGCAGATCAGACTGGCTGGACCCGGGCGAGACCGAACTCCTCGACGCCCGGGCGCTGCGGGACCGGGCCGCCATCCAGGACGTGGTGGTCGCCGCCGGACTGCTGCTGGACGCCGGCGACTTCGACACGCTCCGGACCCTCTACACCGCCGACGCCATCTTCCAGATGGACCCACCCCCGGAGGGCTACCCCAGCGTGCTCACCACCCCGGAGCAGATCATGATGGGCTTCAGCTACCAGTGGAACCACGCCCGCGACGAGGTCGGCGTGATGTTCCGGCACGTGACGTCCAACCTCCTGATCACCGCACTCGGACCGACCACCGCCGAGGTGTACTCGATCGTCACGGTGACCGGCCTCTACACCGACGGGCAGTTCGGACTGCGCCGGCTGGGCAACTACGTGGACCGGCTCCGCCGCGAGGGGACACGCTGGCGCATCGCCCACCGGACGGTGCACATGTCGGCGCCCCCACCGCTGCGCCCGGCGCAACCGGCGACCGCCGACCCGACCCGACAGGCACCGTGATGACCGCCGGTACGGGCAGCACGGCGGATGAACCCGTCGCCGTCATCGGGGTGGCCTGCCGCCTGCCGAAGGCCCCGACCCCCCGCCACTTCTGGCGTCTGCTCACCGACGGGCTCGACGCGGTCGGCGAGGCACCACCCGGACGCTGGCCCGGCCCCCCGCTGCCGCACCGCTTCGGAGCGTTCCTCGACACGATCGACACCTTCGACGCCGACTTCTTCGGCATCCCGCCCCGCGCCGCCGCGGCCATGGACCCGCAGCAGCGGCTGCTGCTCGAACTGAGCTGGGAGGCCCTGGAGGACGCCAGGATCCCGCCCGCCCGGCTCCGCGACACCGCCACCAGCGTCCACGTCGGAGCGATGTGGGACGACTACGCGACGCTGGTGCTGCAGGCCGACCCGGAGGCCGTCGACCAGCACGCCCTCGCCGGCACCGGCCGCGGCATCATCGCCAACCGCGTGTCACACTTCCTCGGCCTGCGCGGACCCAGCACGACGGTCGACAGCGCCCAGTCGTCCTCCCTCGTCGCCGTGTACCAGGCGTGCGAGGGCCTGCGCCGGGGTGAGTCCACTGCGGCCATCGCCGGCGGCGTCAACATCGCCATCCGAGCCGAGACCACCCTCGGCGCGGCCCGCTTCGGCGGCCTGTCGCCCGACGGGCGCTGCCACACCTTCGACGAACGGGCCAACGGCTACGTCCGCGGCGAAGGCGGCGTCGTCGTGGTGCTCAAACTGCTGTCCCGGGCGGCCGCGGACGGCGACCGGATCCACGCCGTCATCCTCGGCGGCGCGGTCAACCACGACGGCGGCGACCACCAGTTCACCGTGCCCAGCCCGGACGCCCAACGGGAGGTCATCGAACAGGCCCACCGACAGGCCGGCGTCGACCCCGCCGACGTGCAGTACGTCGAACTGCACGGCACCGGCACCAGGGTCGGTGACCCGGTCGAGGCCCGGGCGCTCGGCGCGGCCGTCGGCCGCCACCACCCGGCCGACCGGCCGCTGCTGGTGGGTTCGGCCAAGACCAACGTCGGACACCTCGAGGGTGCGGCCGGCGTGGTCGGGCTGCTCAAGCTCGTGCTGAGCCTGCGGCACCGCCAACTGCCGCCGAGCCTCAACTTCACCCGGCCGAACCCTGAGATCCCGCTCGACGACCTGCGGCTGCGGGTACAGACCACCCTGCAACCGTGGCCGGCCGACGGGCGGCTGCTCGGCGGTGTGAGTTCCTTCGGCATGGGCGGGGTGAACTGCCACCTCGTCCTCACCGACCCGCCCCCGTCGGCCTCCCGCCGGCCGTCGGCGCGGCCCGGCCCGCCCGTGCCCTGGCTGATCTCGGCCCCGACGCCGCAGGCCCTGCGGGCCCAGGCCGCAGCCCTGATCACCTGGCTCCAGGAACACCCCGACGCGGACCCCGACGCGGTCGGCCGCTCCCTTGCCCTGACCAGGACACGGTTCGCCCACCACGCCGTCATCGACGCACCGGAGGCCGCCGGACGCCGGGACGCGCTGGCCGCGATCGCCGCCGGTCGCGCCGACACCGACACCGGCACCGCCTGGCTGTCCGACCTGCAACCCGACCCGGCCGGATACGTCGACCTGCCCACCTACGCGTTCACCCGCGAGCGGTACTGGGTGGGGGAGGTCCCCGCGCCGACCGCGCCGGGCGGCCCGGCCCCGGATACCCTCGACCTGGTCCGTGCCACCGTGGCGGCGGAACTCGGACACGCGACAGGTGACGCGGTCGACCCGCACCGCACCTTCGAGGATCTCGGGCTCGACTCGATGGGCGTCACCAGCCTCACCGCCCGGCTGAGCACCGCCACCGGCCGGCAACTCGCCACCGGCCTGACGTTCCGGTACCCCACCCCCGCCGACCTCGCGGAGTTCCTGCGCGCGGAACCCACCGGCGATTCCGCTGCGCCACCACCGCCACCGGTCACGGCACCGACCACGGACGACCCGGTCGTGGTGGTCGGCATGGCCTGCCGTTACCCCGGCGGCGTCCGGTCCCCGGAGGACCTGTGGCGGCTGGTCGACGAGGGCACCGACGCCATCACCCCGCTGCCGACCGACCGGGGATGGGACCTGGAACGCCTCTTCGACCCCGACCCGGACCGGCCCGGCACCTCCTACGCCCGCCACGGCGGCTTCCTGCACGACGCGGCGGCCTTCGACGCCGAGTTCTTCGGCATCAGCCCCCGCGAAGCCGCGGCGATGGACCCCCAGCAGCGCCTCCTGCTGGAGGTGTCCTGGGAAGGCATCGAACGCGCAGGCATCGACCCCCTCAGCCTCACCGACAGCCGCGTGGGTGTCTTCGTCGGCGCCACCGACCAGGAGTACGGACCCCGCCTCGACGCCACCGGCGAGGGCTCGGACGGCTACCGGCTGACCGGTGGCACGGTGAGTGTCGTCTCCGGCCGGATCGCCTACGCCCTGGGTCTCGCCGGACCCGCCGTCACCGTCGACACGGCCTGCTCGTCGTCGTTGGTCGCCATGCACCTCGCCGCCCAGTCCCTGCGGCAGGGGGAATGCACCCTCGCGCTGGCCGGCGGCGTGACCGTGATGGCCGGCCCGGGCATGTTCGTCGAGTTCAGCCGGCAGCGCGGCCTCGCCCCCGACGGCCGGTGCAAGGCGTTCGGCGCCGACGCCGACGGCACCGCCTGGGCCGAGGGGGCCGGCGTGCTGGTGCTGGAGCGACTCTCCGACGCCCGTCGCAACGGACACCGGCCGCTCGCCGTGCTCCGCGGTTCGGCGATCAACTCCGACGGGGCCAGCAACGGGTTGACCGCCCCCAACGGTGCCGCCCAGGAAGCCCTCATCCGGCGGACGCTCGACGTCGCCGGCCTCACGGCGCAGGACGTCGACGCCGTGGAGGCCCACGGCACCGGCACCCGGCTCGGCGACCCGATCGAGGCCGAGGCCCTCCTGGCCACCTACGGTCGGCACCGGCCGCCCGACCGGCCGCTGTGGCTCGGCTCGCTGAAGTCCAACATCGGCCACACCCAGGCCGCCGCCGGCATCGGCGGCGTCATCAAGATGATCGGCGCGATGGGCCGGGGCACACTGCCCCGGACCCTGCACGCCGACGTGCCCTCACCCCGGATCGACTGGACGACGGGCGGCGTCGCGCTGCTGCGCGAACCGACCCCCTGGCCGGACACCGGCCGCCCACGGCGGTTCGCCGTCTCCTCGTTCGGGATCAGCGGGACCAACGCGCACGTGATCCTGGAGGCACCGGCGGAGGAACCGGCAGAGCCGACGCCGTCCGACGTCGCGGTGGTGTCCACCGCTGCGGTGGTTCCGTGGGTGTTGTCCGCCCGGTCGGAGGCGGGGCTGCGCGCGGTGGCGGGCGGGCTGGCGGACTCGGTCGGCGGTTCGACCGACGTGGACGTCGCCTTCTCGCTGGGGTTGCGGTCGGTGTTCGATGTCCGGGCGGTCGTGGTGGGTACGGGCGACGAGCTGCGCTCGGGTCTGGTCGAGGTGGCCGGCAACGGGGTGGACGTGAACCGCGCCAATGTGGTGTCTGGTGTTGTGGGTGGTGGTGGGCGGGGTGTGGTTTTTGTGTTTCCGGGTCAGGGTTCGCAGTGGGTGGGTATGGCGGCGGAGTTGTTGGTGTCGTCGCCGGTTTTTGCGGCGCGTATGGGTGAGTGTGCGGTGGCGTTGGCTCCTTTTGTGGAGTGGGATTTGTTGGAGGTGGTGTCGGGTGGGGTGGGTTTGGATCGGGTTGATGTGGTGCAGCCGGTGTTGTTTGCGGTGATGGTGTCGTTGGCTGAGGTGTGGCGGGTGTTTGGGGTGGTGCCGGATGTGGTGGTGGGGCATTCGCAGGGTGAGATTGCGGCGGCGTGTGTGGCGGGGGTGTTGAGTTTGGGG